>OY970358.1:0-881652 GCA_963718575.1 uncultured bacterium
ATATTTTTACTATTATTGTCAATAGGTGTGAAAAGGGCATATTTCCACTCTATGGACGGGGAGTTGACACTGTCCCAGCGTTTGCTACAATAGACCTCGTTGTATCGAGCTGCCCATTCACAATTTAATGGTAAGGAAAAAAGAGAGAGTTTTTTAGTTGTCCCAATTTATTCTTTTTGGCACCGTTAAGAAGTAAACAAATGGTGCAACAATAAATTAGGATCAACGTCCAAAGTTTTTGAGACTTTGGGCGATATCTTTTTATCAGAGGATTTGATCCTGGTCCAGGATGAATGCTGGCGGTGTGGATAAGGCATGCAAGTCGAGCGGAATTCATTTTGAAAGATTTGCGATTACATCAAGAGGCCGGATGGATGAATTTAGCGGCGAACGAGTTAGTAACACCCTGGTACGTACCTCGAAGACGGGGATAGCTCATCGAAAGGTGAGGTAATACCCGATATTGTCGAAAGACGAAAGTCGCAAGACGCTTTGAGATCGGCCTAGGTCCGATCAGCTAGTTGGTAAGGTAACGGCTTACCAAGGCTATGACCGGTAGGGGAGGTGAGAGCCTGACCCCCAACGACGAGACTGAGACACGGCTCGTACTCCTACGGGAGGCAGCAGTCGAGAATATTCGACAATGGGCGAAAGCCTGATCGAGCGACACCGCGTGCAGGATGAAGGCCCTCGGGTCGTAAACTGCGGTAGTATGATAAGAATGCAAATGACTGTCATACGGAAAGAGGTGGGTAACTACGTGCCAGCACCAGCGGTAATACGTAGACCTCAAGCGTTATCCGGATTTATTGGGCGTAAAGAGCATGTAGGAGGTTTCGCGCGTCTTTTGTTAAAGCCCAGGGCCTAACCCTGGAAGTGCAGGAGATACGGCGGAACTAGAGGAGGTTAGAGGTGCATGGAACTCACGGTGTAGGGGTGAAATCCGTTGATATCGTGGGGAACACCAAAGGCGAAGGCAGTGCACTGGGACCTTCCTGACTCTGAGATGCGAAAGCGTGGGGAGCAAAAAGGATTAGATACCCTTGTAGTCCACGCCCTAAACGATGCCTGTTTGCTGTTTCGAGTATCGACCCTCGGAGTGGCGTAGCTAACGCGTTAAACAGGCCGCCTGGGAAGTACGGCCGCAAGGCTAAAACTCAAAGGAATAGACGGGGACTCGCACAAGCGGTGGAACATGAGGTTTAATTCGTCAGTAAGCGAGGAACCTTACCAAGGTTAGAAATCTATAATGACAGCCGGTGGAAACATTGGCCTTCTCACAAGGACATTATGGACAGGTGCTGCATGGTTGTCGTCAGCTCGTGCTTTGAAGTGTTCCCTTAAGTGGGGTAACGAGCGCAACCCCTATTACGCGTTACATGTGTCGCGTGAAACTGCCCCGCCCAAAGATGAGAATTATATTGTGCTGTGTAGGCATTTTGTAATTATCGTTTTCGGGCGGGGAGGAAGGAGGGGATGACGTCAAATCCGCATGGCCCTTTGATACCTTGGGCTACACTCGTGTTACAATGGTCGGGACAATGGGTTGCCAACGCGTAAGCGGGAGCTAATCCCATCAAACCCGGCCCCAGTTCGGATTGAGGGCTGAAACCTGCCCTCATGAAGCCGGAATCGCTAGTAATCGCAGATCAGCCACGCTGCGGTGAATACGTTCTCGAGTCCTGTACTCACTGCCCGTCAAGCCAAGGGAGCCGGTAATAGGTGAAATCTCGCTTCGGTGGGATAAACTTAAGATCGGTAACATGGGCTAAGTCGTAACAAGGCACGCGTAGCGGAAGCTGTGCGTGGATCAATTAAACTAAAGACTAGAAAACGAGGTGATAATGAAAATTTATTTTCATTATCGACAGTGATAGCTGTCGAACTTTCTTCTCTTTGGCCAGCGATCGATCGCGGGCGAAAGCGAGGGAGGTAATTGGGACAACTAAAAAGCTCTTTGTGTGATAAAATAAGACACAATGCCAAACGAGCCTAAAAAAATCATGATCATCGAGGACGACCATTTTCTGTCGTCATTGATGAAGGCGCGCCTCGAGAAGGAAGGGTTTGGAGTGATCCAGGCGTTTGATGGCGAGGAAGCGATGGAGATCCTCAAGAAAGAAGTGCCCGATCCTCGTCGTGCTTGATCTCATCATGCCGAAGGTCACCGGATTCGAGGTTCTGCAGATGATCTCGATCACGTCCGCAGCTTGATAAGGTGCCCGTCGTGATCGTGAGCAATCTTGCTCAGGATTCCGATATCGAGAAGGCACGACAACTCGGCGCGAAGGAATACTTCGTCAAAGTGAAGGTTTCGATCGACGACCTGGTTGGCAAAATAAAAGCATTGGTGGTATAGTGGTTGGCATTCATATAAGAACATGATCTCAGAGGAAATTCTCAAAAAAATAAAGCCGGGCGCGAAGATAAAGGTATACGAGGGCAAGACCCCGTTCGCCGGTTTGGTGATCGCCCGCAAGCACGGTTCCGAGCCGGGCGCCACGTTCACCGTCCGCACCGTTCTCGCCGGCGTCGGCGTGGAGAAGGTGTATCCGATCCATTCGCCATCGATCGTCAAAGTGGATATCGTTTCTTCGCCAAAGAAAGTGCATCGCGCAAAACTGTATTTCGTCCGCAAAGTCTCCGCGGCGAAGATCAGGCAGAAACTGGATGTCTCGATGTAAAAAAATAAAAGTATAGCCTTCAAACGAGTGGACGTTCTTACGTCGGAGCGAGAAGGCTATACTTTTATTTTTTTTCGTTTACAATAGGATAAGAAAACAATGCGCGGGTGGCGAAATGGCAGACGCACTACCTTGAGGTGGTAGCGCCGAAAGGCGTGGAGGTTCGAATCCTCTCCCGCGCACAAAGTTAGAGTTTATCGAATTGATTTCGGTTCGAATCCTATGAGTGTGATTGACATATCATCGCTTTGGTTGTAATATATCACTGCCGAGATTATCGGCAGAAAAGGAGGCCAGATTATGGCCACAACGCCCGTTAACATTGAAAGACTGGTTGCTGGTATGGAGCGCATCAACATCATGCGCGTCCAGATCGGAAACATACTCCGCCTTTGCCAGCAGAACTTCCGCTTGGCTGCCCAAGAGAGGGCGAAGGAAGATTTTCACTGCTTGGATTGTGATCAATTACATGATCTCGATCCAATATTTTTCGCTTCTCAGCCGCACGGAAGATTGGCGTTTCGGGCGGCACATGTTCCAAGTCGCAAGACGGAAACATTCCGCCTCGATTACGAGGATCCTAAACTCCCGTACATTGAGGTTCCGCTCGTGATATATTCTCCTAGGGCGGGCGATGACGGTAAGGCAGCAATCATTGCAGAAGGCATCCCTACTGCATATGTCGTCTCGTGCTATCTCCTCATGAAGGATTTTCTGGAGGAGATACTCCGACGGTATCCATCGCCGTTATCCGCTCAGTTGCAACGCTTCTATGAAGCAACCACTGTCTAGAGTACTAATCGGGGCCGGCCGCTGAATTGCGGACGGCCCTTTTCATATGAAATAGGTTCGAACCTGGTCCGATACCCCGCACAAAATGTTTGCTCTTGAAACGAAAAAGATAACCTGTTATAGTAACTCCCAATGAGGCGCCATCCAGGCCTATTTTTATCCCTTATCGTCGTGCTCGCCATTATCGCGGGCATCTTCGTGTATCCGAAGGGAGCGGGGGAAAAGGTGGAGCCGTGGAAGCTCGGCCTTGATCTTGTTGGCGGCAGCCACTTGGTATACCAGATCGATCTTTCGAATGTCTCTTCGACGGATCAGGCGTCGGTCGTGCAGGGATTGCAGACGGTGATCGAGAAGCGCGTCAACCTGTTTGGCATCAGCGAACCCAATATCTATACCTCGCAGAGCGGGAACCAAGCCCAGCTCTTTGTCGACCTTGCCGGCATTAGCAATGTGAGCCAGGCCATCGCCGAGATCGGGCAGACGCCGCTTTTGGAATTCGAGGAGGTGGACACGACCGGTTCCAGCACGCAATATGTGCAGACAAATCTGACCGGACAATACGTCACGGGCGCACAGCTTACGTTTGATTCGACGACGAATGCGCCGCAGGTGACCGTGACCTTCAATACCGACGGCACGCAGATCTTTTCCGAAATGACGAAGGCGAACGTCGGCAAGCCGCTCGCGATCTTCCTCGACGGCCAGTTAATCGAAGCGCCGGTGGTGCAGCAACAGATCACGGGCGGATCGGCGGTGATCAGCGGAGGATTTACCGTCGCGACGGCGCAGGCGCTCGTGCAGGGATTGAACGCCGGAGCATTGCCCGCGCCGATCAATCTCGTGAGCCAGCAGACGATCAGCCCGACGCTCGGCAGTAATTCGCTGAAGCAGTTGATCATCGCCGGCATCATCGGCACCCTGCTCGTCATGCTTTTTATGATCTTCTATTATCGCTTGCTCGGCGTCTTCGCCGCGCTTGCGCTCCTTATCTACATCGCGCTCACCCTGGGCGTCTTCAAGGCGATCGCGGTCACGCTGAGTCTTGCTGGTCTCGCTGGCTTCGTTCTCACGATCGGCACCGCCGTGGACGCGAATGTGCTCATCTTTGAACGCATCAAAGAAGAGCTCAAGCGGGGATTGCCAAAATCTTCGGCGATTGAGGAAGGGTTCCGCCGCGCGTGGCCTTCCATCCGCGATTCAAATACTTCGACGATCATCACTTCGATCATCCTTTACTTCTTTACCTCCAGTTTTGTGCAGGGCTTTGCGCTCACGCTCGGCATCGGAACGCTTGTGAGCCTCTTCAGCGCCATCACGACCACGCGGCTCTTCCTGCGTTTCTTCTTGAAAGACGCGCCGACCGATAAAGTAAAATAACCACCATGCTCAACATCGTAGGACATAAAAAAATCTGGTTTACGATATCCATCATCTTGGTGGGTATTGCGGTGCTCGCTATCGCGACGTATGGATTTCAGGAAAGCGCTGAATTGAAAGGCGGGACGTTGTGGGAGTTCAAAGTTTCCGGACAAAATTTGTCCGTGGCCGATGTGCAGAATGAGCTTACCGATAATCTGCACATCAACGGCGCGCAGGTGAGTGCGGATGCCGGCGACCAGTCGTTCCTCGTGATCTTCGGCTCGATCAGCGAAACGCTGCATCAGCAGTATGTGAATGAGCTTACCACGCAGTGGCCGTCATTCCAGGAATTGAGCTTTCAATCGATCAGTCCGTCGGTCGGCGCGAATCTGCGCAACGACTCGATCATTGCGATCATCCTCGTACTCGTCGGTATCTCGCTCTACATCGCGTTCGCATTTCGGAAGGCATCGCGTCCGATCAGCTCGTGGAAATATGGCTGGGTCACTTTGCTCACCTTATTCCATGACGTTGCCATCCCGGCTGGCATGCTCGCGATCCTCGGTCACTTTGCCAACGTCCAGATCGACAGTGACATCATTGTCGCGCTTCTCGTCGTCATGGGATTCTCCGTGCACGACACGATCGTGGTGTTCGACCGCATCCGCGAGAATCTTCTGAACCATCGCGGCAAGGTGCCGTTCGCGACGATCATCAACGACAGCGTCAATCAGACGCTCGCGCGCTCCATCAATACGTCCCTTACGCTCATCCTCGTGCTTCTTTCGCTCTACTTCGTGGGTCCCGCTGACCTGCAGTACTTCGTGCTCACCCTGCTTGTGGGAGTGACGACGGGTATCTACTCGTCCATCTTCATCGCAAGCCCGGCACTTGTGCTGGTGAGCCCGACCGAGAACGTCTAGCGTCGTCTTGAGCAGGGGAGTTATCCCCATCGATCGCTTGACTTCATTTGTTATTTAGTTTAGTATTAGTTACGATACAAAAAGATAAAAAAGGCGATACGTCCAGTAGTTGGGACGACGCTTGACATTTATCTTGACATAATATACAATATCACTGATATAAACATATGGCATCAATCACCAAACTCATCACCACATCGCTTGCCGGCCTTAACCCTCGCCAAAAGGAGGTTATTACGGCTCGGTTCGGCTTGGACGGTAAGACCGACGGCGAAACCCTCGCTGCGATCGGCGATCGTTTGAACGTCACCCGCGAGCGCGTCCGCCAGATCGAGAATGGCGCGATCGTGCTTGTAAAGGCCAATATCGCCAAGAACCCGGAAGCGGGCGTGGTATTGGAGAAGGTCAAGAAATTCATCGCCGCGCGCGGTGGCGTGTCCGGCAAAGCCGATGTGGTTCGCTATGCGACGACGCTTACGAGCGGCGTGCGCGAGAATCATCTCGATTTCCTCGCCGAGGCGTCGGGCGTGTTCAACCTCCATCGCGAGGATGATGCGTTCAATCCTTTCTATTACGTCACCGAAAAAGACCTCAAGACCGCGAGCGCATTCGTCAACGGCTGGGTGGGCTTTTTGAAGAATCACAAAGAAAAGGTGTTCGCCGATTCGTATCAGGTTCAGCTTGCGAGCTTCGTCAAGACGAAGTCCGTTGCGCAGGAGATCGCCGATAACTATCTGGGCATCTCGAAGCAGATCGATAAGAACCCGTACGGCGATGTTGGTTTGAACGAGTGGCCTGAGATCAAGCCGGCGACCGTACGCGATAAGATCTACCTTGTGCTCAAGAAGAAATCCGAGCCGTTGCACTTCGAAGATATCGCGACCCACATCAATAAAGTCGGTTTCGATGATCAGAAGGCGCTCCCGCCGACCGTGCATAACGAGCTCATCAAAGACAGCCGCTTCGTGCTTGTCGGCCGCGGCATGTACGGACTCAAAGAGAATGGATATGAAGCGGGTACCGCGCGCGAGGTCATCGCCAAGGTCTTGAAGACGAAGGGTCCGCTCAAGCCGACCGATGTCGTCACTCACGTGAACGCCCAGCGCTTTTTCAAACAGAACACCATCCTTATCAATCTCCAGAATCGGAACTTCTTTGAGCGCATGAACGACGGCAAATATCGCGTCCGGGAATCCTAGTCTCGTTCCGCCGTGCCGTCCGCGTTTTGCACTTTAGTCGCTCTCAGTTGATAATTGTATATATGGGTACCATCCTTCCATCGATTCAAGTTCCCTCGATATTATGGGGCATCTTCCAGAGCATCCTCATCGTATGGGGCGTGGTGTGGTGGATCGCTTTGCCGATCATCGCCATCATCATATTTTGGGAATTCTGGAAGGCACACCTGCACTATAAGTGGGTCACGGGCATCAAATGGAAACTGCTCGAGATCAAGGTTCCCAAGAATGTGCTCAAGACGCCGAAGGCGATGGAGCAGATTTTTGCCGCCGCACACGCGCCATACTCATACGGCATTCCGTGGGCTAAAAAGTATATAGAAGGACAGGAGGAATATTGGATGGTCTTTGAGCTTGTCGGCCGCGCCGGTGAGACGCATTTCTATCTTCGCGTGCCAACGCAGTATCGTAACATGATGGAATCGGCGATCTATGCCGCATATCCCGAAGCGGAGATCACGGAGGCTGAGGATTATCTTGAAGAACTGCCGCACCTCCTGCCGAATGAGGTCTTCGATCTCTCCGGCCTTGAAGAGGTGCTACGGCATGAGAACTATCTGCCGATCCGCACCTATCCGATGTTCGAGGAATCCGTGGAAGAGCGCCGCATCGACACCATCGCGCCGCTCATGGAAGCGATGTCGAAGCTCAAAGACAACGAACAGCTGTGGTTCCAGGTGGTGATCAAACCGACCGGCGAGGATTTTCGTAAGGAAGGTGAGGCGGAGATCAATAAATTATTAGGAATTCCAAAAGAGCAGAAGCCGAGCATGTGGCCAAAGCTGGATCTCGGCATTTCTCCGAGCGAGGCGCTTCGCGCGCCATTTGAGCATCCGGGCGAGGCGGTAGGAAGTATGGAAAAGAAGCAGGAAAAACTTCCGCGCTTTTTAATGACGCCCGTCGATAAGGAGCGTGCGGATGCGATCCACTTAAAAATATCAAAGATCGCATTCGAGGCGACGCTCCGGTTCGTATATATCGAAAAGAAAGATGAGGCTTCGAACGCCGGGCACACCAATTCCATCCATGGCTTTATCCGCCAGTTCAACACCCAGAATTTGAATTCTTTGAAGCCGGACAGTCCCACGAATACCGCGTCGTATTCGGTGAAGGGTCCTTTGTTCAAGAAAACGCGCATCCGCGCGCGAAAGCATAATCTGTACTATCATTACCGTCATTTTTCGCCCGCGCACCACGAATCGATCCTCAATATAGAGGAACTTGCGACCGTGTTCCACTTCCCGCTGGCCGTCGTTTCGACGACGGAGCTCGCAAAGGTGGAATCGCGCAAAGGAAGCCCGCCGGCCTCGCTTCCTATTATCGAGGAACAATAGGATAATCATTGTATGGCAAACGGAAAATCACCAAACGACATCACCCCGATCGGCTATCATAACTATCGCGGCAACAGCGATCAGAAATTTGGCATCAAATATGACGACCGGCGCCGTCACGTGTATGTGGTGGGAAAGACCGGCGTAGGAAAATCCACATTGCTTGAGAATATGGCCATCGCCGATATCGAGGCCGGCCGCGGCATCGCGTTCCTCGATCCGCACGGCGAGTCCGCGGAAAAATTGCTCGACTTCATCCCCGAGGAGCGCCTGGATGATGTGATCTATTTCGACCCGTCGGACATGGAGTACCCGATCGCGTTCAATCCGATGGAGCAGGTCGGCACCGAGTTTCGGCATCTTGTGGCATCCGGTATCATGGGCGTGTTCAAGAAGATCTGGGTGGACGCATGGTCCGCTCGTATGGAATATATTTTGAACAACACGCTGCTTGCGCTGCTTGAACTTCCCAACTCGACCCTGTTGGGCGTGTTGAGGATGTTCGCAGAGCCGCCGTACCGCAAGAAGATCGTCGACAATTTGCAGGACCCGGTCATTAAGGCGTTCTGGCAGAACGAGTTCGCGCGATATTCGCAAAAACTCGAGACGGAAGCGCTCGCCGCCATTCAAAACAAGGTCGGGCAATTCGTTTCGAATCCGCTGATCCGCAATATCCTCGGCCAGTCGCGTTCGACGATCAACATGCGCGAGATCATGGACACCGGAAAGATCTTCATCGTAAATCTCTCGAAGGGAAAGATGGGGGAGGACAACTCTGCGTTGCTCGGCGCAATGATCATCTCCCGGCTCCAGCTCGCAGCGATGTCGCGCGTGGATATTCCGGAGGACAAGCGCCGCGATTTCTATATGTATGTCGACGAGTTTCAGAACTTTGCGACGGATTCGTTTGCGAGCATCCTTTCCGAGGCGCGCAAATACCGCCTTTCGCTCACACTTGCGCACCAGTACATCGGCCAGCTCGTGACGAACGACGGCAATACGAAAGTGCGCGACGCGGTGTTCGGCAACGTCGGCACGATCATCACGTTCCGTGTCGGCGCCGCCGACGGCGAGTTTCTTGAGAAGGAATTCATGCCTGAATTTTTACAGAACGACCTTGTGAATCTTGCCAAGGCGAATATCTATATAAAGTTGATGATCGACGGGGTTTCATCCAAGCCGTTCTCCGCGACGACGCTCCCGCCGCACATCCAGCCATTGCAATCGTACAAGGACATCATCATCAAGAACACCCGTGCGCATTATGCGGTGCCGCGCAAGATCGTGGATGAGCGGATCGCGAGCGAGTGGAACGGTCAGAGCGATGCTGTCCTCAACGAGAAGCTCGATCGTCGTGGCGAGGCCTCTCTTGCGCAGACATTGCGTCCGGGAGGGACCATCCCGCGCAGCGATTCCGGCGCACGCGACCGCTACACGCCGCCGTCTTCGCGCTCTTCGTCGCCGGCGTATGTATCACCCGCCTCATCGCCTTCTCCATCTCCATCATCCGCACCGCGTATGAGCCCGCGTCCGGCATCTCCGGCGCCGCTGCCGATTTCTGCCGCCGCAAAACCGGCGCCTACGCTAACGCCCGTCACCCCCGCCGCGCCAAAGCCGGCAGCGGCGCCCGTCGAATCCGCTCCTGAACTCGCACCGACCCCTGCTCCGACTTCCACGCCGGTCCAGATATCAGCTTCGGAATCTGCACCTGCGTCGGCGCCCAAGCAATTTGTGCGTCCCAAAGTGGATATCAATGAATTGCGTCGGTCCATCACCGAATCATTGAAGAAACAGGCGGAAGATCCGGCACGAATAAACACCAAACCGCCCGGCGCGCCTTCGAAGTGATGCGGTTCCATATCATCACGATTTTCCCCGATATGTTTGATTCCTATCTCGGCGAATCGCTTTTTAAGCGCGCCCGGAAAGAGAAGATCTTGTCGGTGCGCGCGTATGATCTCCGTACTTTTGCAAAGGATAAGCATAAAAAAGTGGATGACCGGCCGTTCGGCGGAGGTCCCGGCATGGTGGTCAAGGTACAGCCCGTCTGGGACGCGGTGAAAAAAATAAAAAGCGCGCGCCGGAAAACATTAAAAAGGAATAAAACCCGCGTGATCCTTTTCTCCACGCGCGGAAAGCGCTTGGATGCTGCGGCGGCGCGGCGGCTGGCAAACTATGACGACCTTATTCTGATCTGCGGGCGCTATGAGGGCGTGGATGAGCGCGTGGCGGAGCACATTGCCGACGAGGAGATGTCGATCGGCGACTTTGTGTTGTCCGGCGGCGAGATCCCGGCGCTCGTGCTCATGGAAGCGGTGAGCCGTCAGCTCCCGGGATTTTTAGGGAAAGAAGAATCGCTCGAGGAAGTGAACGGTTCGTTCCCGACCTACACCCGTCCGGAGATCTTCGCTCCGGCAAAGGGGAAAAAGTGGGGCGTTCCGCCGGTCCTGCTCTCCGGCGATCACAAGAAGATCGCCGAATGGCGCGCGCATTTGCATAAGGATGAAAAATAGATTATAATATCCGAGGAAGCTTGAAAATCTAAGGGGGTAAGTATGTCCGCAGTCATTATTCTCATCAACGGCGCGACTTTTTTCGCAAGTGTACCAAAATTTACGAAAGGAGTTGGTCAGGCCATCCGCAGATCGTTTGCGGAACGGAAGCGGGAAAGAATCCAAAGGAATCTCAGTGAACTCGTATCTTTTCGAAACGAAGTGCAGCGCCATAGAGGCGAATGCGAAAGGCTTTCGCTCAAACGGCGCGAAAAACGTTCACGGATTCGGGAAAAATTCTACCAGGACAGCGTGAGCGCGGCGCGGAATCAATTGTACGCGGCGCGGATCGAGTGCATGGAGCGGTGGAAATTTCTTAGACACCACAAGGCATTGCCGATGAACATGGTGACGGAACAGCAGTGGGACGATTTTGACGAATATCTCAAGGAGGTTGAGCGGGTTGAGGAAGCCCGGGAGGTATATGCATGATATCGGTCCGTGACCGGCGTGGCTCTTTTATGGAGCTGCGCCGTTTTTTATATTCTTTTAATGCGGCATGCGTATGATGGGTGCATGCAATCACCGATCAGGGCGGGAGATATTTCTTTTGGCGTCTCGGCGGCTTTTCTTTTCGGGGTGTTCGCGGCGAACAGCGGGTGGAATCTTTATCGGATCGGCGCGGTCGGCATGGTTACCATCGTTGCCATTGCGCTGATTTTTCGTTCGCGCGGGTTTTGGAAGTATGCCGCACTGATTCTCTTTGCTACCGCCTTCGGCGCGGTCTATTATATTACGTTCGTTGATTTGCAGGCTGCACATACCCATATTCCATCCGGAAAGGGCGTTGCATTTTTTGGCGTCGTGAAGGAGGAGCCGAAACCGGCCGGGAACTTTACGATGATCGTCGTCGGGCTTTCACGGCCTTACGCCGACACGATAGATCTCTTTACCACCCCCAATGACGTCCAGTTTCATTATGGCGATGAGCTGTGGATAAAAGGATCGATGAGCGCCTCGAATAGGGCGGGTGAACCTGCGGCGATGTTCTTTCCGGAGCTGCGCGTCATCGCATCGCATGAAGGATTCTGGCTGGAGGAACTAGTGATCGATCTCAAGGCGGCGATCGTGCAAAAACTCGCGCAATTATTGCCGCCGGATCAGGCGGCGCTCCTCGCGGGGATCATGATCGGCAGCGCAGGCACGATGAGCGCGGCGCTCAAATCCCAGATGGAGACGTCCGGGACGACGTACATCGTCAACATGTATGGATATAAGATCGCGATCATCACCGCCGCGCTTGCCGCATCTTTAAAAGATCATATCCCGCGACGCGTGCTGTTATGCATGACGCTTGGCACAATCGTACTGTTTGTGCTGGCGTCCGGCGGCGCGATATCCGCGGCGCGCGCGGCGGTGATGGGATCGTTCGCCGTCGTCGCGCGCGGCACGGGGCGAGTGTTCAGCGCCCGCAATGCCGTCACGTTCGCCGCGCTCGGCATGGTCCTCCTCAACGCGACGCTCCTCACCGACGCGGCGTTCCAGCTTTCATTCCTGAGCTTTCTCGGCATCTACTATTTGGGTCCCGCGATCGATTATTATTTTCACTGGACGGCCGCTCGTGACGGCGGAGTATTGCGATGGAAAGAGCACGCGATGCTTTCGTTCGCCACGAACCTTGCGATCCTTCCGGTCGCAATGAACACGTTCGGTGATTTCTCGCTGACGTCGCTCGCCTCGAATATTTTGATCATGCTCCCGTGGCTCGCGCTCATCGCACTCGGCGCGCTTGTGGCGCTGCTCGGCTTCATTGCGCCGGCGCTCGCGTTCATCGCCACGCAGGTCGTCGGCGTGCTCCTACAGTATGAATTGTTCATCATCCATATCTTCGCCATCATTGTGGTCCCGATGCCGGCGGTGTTCGGCTCTGCGTTTGCCATCGTGTTTTATTACGCCGCGCTCATTATTTTTATCCACCAGCATGCCGCGCCGCCGCAAGAAAATAATTGACGTCGCGAGTGCGATCGTGCTCTTAGCGCTCATCATGCTCGACGCGACGATGTGGAGGGATATTTTTGACGCCGTCAGAAGTATCGGTGCAAATAATTCCGCGGCGCGCGAGTATGTTTTGCCGGTGACACGCGCCAGCTCTACCTTGCTGATATTGCCCGGTGGCGGAACGATGCTCGTGGATGCCGGGCCGGACGACGCCATCGTGGACGATCTCCAAAAAACGCTGCCGCAAGGCGCGCCGGCGTATATCGACCTCGCGATCATCGCCGCGCCCGAGCCAAACGATTACGAAGGCTATCAGTATCTGCTCCAACACTATGCCGTCGGCGCGTTCATTTATAACGGCCGGGCTGACGGCGATCACGACGTGGAATGGGCTCAGCTTATCTCCGCCATCACCGAAAAACACATCCCAATGATCACGGTTGGGGCGGGGGATCGCATCCGCTGGGGCGCATCCGGAGCGATCATCATCACCGCACCCGACGTCGCACACGCGCATAGCCCGAACGCGAGCGATACCGCCATATTTTTGTTGTATAATAAGTAGTAATGACACTTCTCATAAAGAACGTGCAAGTTGTCGGCGCCACGCGGCGCGCGGATACTGGCGCAGGCGACGGAGCCGCTCCCGCCATGGATGTCTTTGTGAGCGATAATAAGATCTCCGCGATCGGCAATTTTCCCAATAAGCGGGCGGACGTCGTGCTCGACGGCAAGGGCGCATACTTGAGCGCCGGCTTTATCGACTGCAACACCGACTCCGATCACTATCTGACGCTGTTCGACAATCCGGGCCAGGAAGACTTCATCCGCCAGGGCGTGACGACGATCATGGGCGGCATGTGCGGCGCATCGCTCGCACCGCTTCTTTATGGCTCTCTTGAGTCATTGCAGAAATGGGGCAATCCGGATCGCATCAATGTGAACTGGCACACGATGGCGGAATTTTTGGCGGTGATGGATAAGCGTCCGACGGCCGTGAACTTTGGCACGCTCGTCGGGCACGCCACGATCCGGCGCGCGCTCGTCGGCGAGGCGCTTCGTGAGCTCACAAAGAACGAGCTCGGCGTCTTTTCCCGCACCCTCGAGGCCGCGCTCGCGGAAGGCGCGTTCGGATTTTCCTCCGGGCTTGGCTATGTCCATTCGCGAAAGACGCCGTACGCGGAATTGCGTGCGACTTGCGGAGATCGTAAGGAAGTATCGCGGCGTCTACGCGACCCATTTGCGCCGGGAGGCGGCGGGAATAAAAGAAGCGGTGGAAGAGACGATCAGGATCGCGCGCGAGACCGGCGTCTCCACGCTCATCAGTCATTTCTCGCCGATCGTCGGTGCGGAAAAAGAGTACGAGGAAGCGCTTGCGCTTGATCGAACGATCTTCCGCAGGACGTGGATCTGCACTTCGACATCTCGCCGTCGGCGAGTTCGCTTTCGCCGATCTACACGTTTCTGCCGGAGTGGGTGCAGACGGGAGGGATCGACGTGATGCGGGCGAACATCAAAGATGAATGGCTCGTGCCGCGCATTAAAAAGGATATTCCCGCGCTCGACGATGAGAATTTCATCATCGCACAGGCACCGGGCAATGAGATCCTCGTCGGCAAATCATTGAAGGAGATCAAGGATATCTATGAAATACAGGACGATCGCGATGTGCTCCTGCGGTTGATGCAAGCGCTGGAATTGAAAGGAAGCGTGCTCTATAAGAATCTCGATGCGAACCTGATCGCCCGCGCGATCGCGTCGCCGCGCGCGCTCATCGCTTCGAATGCGCCGAGCCGTCGCCGACCGTGCGCCGGGAACGAAGCACTTCAAATCCGATCGCGTCACCGCAACGTTCTCCGCGTTCCTATCGCTCGTTGAGGAGAATAAATTGATGTCGTTCGACGAAGCGATCCGCAAGATCACGGCTGAGCCGGCGCGCATGTTCGGCCTCGCTGGCAGGGGAGTGATCAAAGAAGGAAATTACGCCGACCTGGTCTGCTTCCGTGGGAATGAAGTGAAGTTCACCATCGTGAACGGCCGCGTGGTGGAAAAAGAGAACGAGTTCCAGTCGGCGCTTCCGGGGAGGATCCTGCGCCATTCCGCGCCGAGCCGGATCGGTAAAAAATCCGCATAGCGCATGGCACGAAACGGACGAAAGACCACCGCCGGAGCGCCCGATTATTTTTTATTGGCTGCGCTATCAATACTGCTCGTCTTTGGCCTTGCGATGCTCTCGTCGGCATCATCCGATCTTGGCAAGCAACTTTTCAACAACAGTTATTATTATCTTGAACATCAGCTCGCGTTCGGACTTGGGATCGGGATCGTCGGATTTCTCGTCGGTTATTTCGTGCCGTATTATAAGTTCAAAGACATTGCATTCATTCTTCTTCTGATCAGCATCGCCGCGCTCGTGCTCGTGTTCACGCCGCTCGGCACCGCCGCGAGCGGTTCCACGCGCTGGCTTCGCCTCGGCCCGCTCAGCTTCCAGCCTGCGGAGCTGATGAAGCTCACCTATATTTTATATCTCGCCGCGTGGCTTTCGAATTCAAAAAAACGCGCGACGGATTTTCAATCCGGGCTGTTGCCCTTTGCGATCATCTCCGGGCTCATCGCGGTGTTGCTCATCCTTCAGCCGGCTACGAGCACCGTCGTGATTTTGCTTCTTGCCGGACTTGTCGTGTATTTTGTGAGCGGTGCGCCGTGGAAATATATCCTGGGCATTTTCGGCATCGCCGTGCTCGGCATCGCGCTCGTCACGGTGGCCACGCCGTATCGCCGCGCGCGCATCATGGCGTATCTTCATCCGACGCAGAATTTACAGGGGCAGAACTATCAGGTGAACCAGGCGGTGATCGCGATCGGGTCCGGCGGTTTCTGGGGGCAGGGCTATGGGCAATCCGCCGAGAAATATAGCTATCTTCCGGACCCGATCGACGACTCGATCTTTGCCATCGTGGCGGAAGAGCTTGGCTTCGTCGGCGCCGGATGCCTCGTCGCGCTCTTCGCGATCGTCACGTTCCGCATGTTCTGGCTCGCGCGCCGCAGCGGCGACCAGTTCGGGCGCATGATCCTGATCGGCTTCGGCACGGTGATTGCGCTCCAGGCGTTCGTCAACATGGCGTCCATCTCCGGCATTCTCCCGCTCACCGGCGTGCCGCTGCCGTTCGTAAGCTACGGCGGCACGGCGCTCGCAGTGTTCATTACGATGGGTGGTGTCGCGCTGAACGTTACGCGGTATAATTAACGGGCAAAGCAACGATAAATTTAACGAAATTTTAATGGCCGAAAAAGTGATCTTTCGAGTGGTGTTGACCGGCGGCGGGAGCGGGGGGCACATCTATCCTTTGCTCGCGGTGGCTGAATCGCTGCAGGCAAAATGCGACGCGCTCCACGCGCCGGTGGAGTTCGCGTACTTCGGCCCGAACGATGCGTACGCCACCCTTCTCGCACAGCGCGGCATCCCGATCTATCCGATCGCGTCGGGAAAGATGCGCCGCTATTTCTCGTTCGACAACTTCCTCGACGCGCCAAAGTTCGTGATCGGATTCTTCCAGGCGCTCTGGAAATTATATTTCATGATGCCGGACGTCGTTTTTTCGAAAGGCGGCACCGGAGCCTTGCCCGTCGTCGTGGCCGCATGGTTCTACCGCATCCCCGTCGCGATCCACGATTCCGACGCCCAGCCCGGGCTCACGAACGTCACCTCCGGCCGTTTCGCCACGCGCGTGTTTCTGAGCTTCGATCGCGCCGCCGTATACTTCAATCAGAATAAAGTGATGGTGACCGGCGCACCGCTGCGCACCGAGCTCCTCGGCGAGCGTGTGTCGAAGGAGTCGGCAAAGGAGATTATGGGATTCGATAAATCCCAGCCGCTCGTGCTCGTGATGGGCGGTTCGCAGGGCGCACAACGTATCAACGAATTCATCCTGACGAACCTCATGCAACTTATTTCCATGACGTCGGTGTTGCACCAGACGGGCCCCGACAATTTCGCCGAAGTGCAAAAACTTTCCAAGGTAGCGCTCGCCGAGGCGCCGATCACATACCGCTATGTTGCGATGGGATTCATCGGCGGCAAGGATATGCCCATCGCACTCACCGCCGCGGACGTGATCATTGCGCGCTCCGGCAGTTCCGTCTGCGAGTTCGCCGCGTTCGGCCTTCCCGCCATCCTCATCCCGCTCACCGAATCCGCGAACGACCACCAGCGCGTGGACGCCTATGAGTTCGCCAAGTCCGGCGCCGCGATCGTCATCGAAGAGGCGAACCTCCTGCCCGGCATCTTCTTTACCCAGCTCAAGAACATTTTGACCGACAACGACCTGCGCGCCAAGATGAGCGCGGCGTCCTCGGCATTCTTCATCCCCGGCGCGGCGGACAAGATCGCGGAGGAGCTGATGGCGATTAGCGCGAGGTAAGGGGATTATTAAAAAATCATTAAATCTTATTTGACGGACATTCTTGGAGGGGTAGAATGAAGCAGTGAATAGTTATATTATAAAGACATGATAACGTTGAATATCTCATGGGAATGGGCGTTGGGAATCGTCGGAACTCTCCTTTTGATCGCTTGGAAGGGGAGCGGACGTTTTACTGCTATCGAAACCGGATTGGAATGGATCGTTGATAGGTTAAAAGATTTGAAAATTGATATTGATAATGTAAGAAATCAAGCTTTCCAAAACAACTCTCCTCTCGTATTGACCCCAAAAGGGAAGACGTGGCTCAATGATAGTGGTCTAAAAGAACATATCGAGGCTAACTTGCCGGTTTTGCGAAAATCATGCTCGGAAAAAAAAGAAACGAATGCTTACGAAGTTCAACAGCATGTATTTTCTCTGTTCGATAAGATGGAGTTCGATAAATCCTTTGATGATAAGCTAAAACAATATGCCTATGAGCAGGGCATCAGTATGGAGGTATTAAGGCGGATCGGGGCTATCTATTTTAGAGATATTTGCTTAGCCGATTTTAAGATGGACATGAAAGATCTTGATGCTCAGAAGGAGGGAAAATAATCCCCTCGGGGTAGTTTTTTGCATCTTTATGGGTGAATAAGCAATCGCAAGTTTAGTTTTAGCTAAAATTTCCCCGACCCTACGGTCGCGAGTTTTATGTGTGCGGGATTAAAAGGGAGCTAGTAATATATCCAATTTCCTCAAGCAGGCGAACACGCAATGTATCCTTGAGAAAAGATGATTTTTGAGACGACTTTGTCGCGTGATTTCGTTTTGAATATAATTGCATAATTTTATAATTAAATTATGCAATAAAACTGTGAATTATACAATTAGCCTCCTTCCGCTTTTCGTGCTAAAATAGGGGAACATGGAAGCCGCAACGCCAAAATCAGCAGGGAAATCGATCCGGGTGCGCTTTGCGCCAAGCCCGACGGGATCGATGCATATTGGGAGCGCTCGCACTGCGCTGTTTAACTGGCTCTTTGTGCGCAAATACGGCGGCACGCTGGTGTTGCGCATCGAGGACACCGACAAAGAGCGTTCCGAAAAGCGCTACGACGACGAACTGCTCGAAGGGCTTTCCTGGCTCGGATTGAATTGGGATGAAGGCCCGCAACCGAGCGACGCCAAAGGCCAGCTCGCGCTCGGCGACAACGCTGCCGGCGCGGAGAAAGGCGCTCACGGTCCGTATCGCCAGAGCGAGCGCACCGCCATCTATCATAAATATCTTCAACAACTGATCGAGTCCGGCGACGCGTATTATTGCTATTGCAGTAAGGAAGACATCGAGGCTCAGCGCCAGATGATGCTCGCGCAGGGACTGCCGCCAAAGTACAGCGGCCACTGCCGCAATCTTGCCGCGCCGCCCGAAGGCAAAAGCCCGGAGGTGATCCGCTTCAAGACGCCGGAGGTCAAAGTGGAGTTCAAAGACCTCGTGCGCGGCAAAGTCGTTTTCGACGCCGCGCTCTTTGGCGACTTCATCATCGCAAAAGATCTCGACAATCCGCTCTATAACTTTGCGGTCGTCGTGGACGATGCGCTGATGGAGATCTCGCACGTCATCCGCGCCGAAGATCATCTTTCGAATACGCCAAAGCAGATTCTGATGGGTCGCGCTTTGGGCTTCACCGAACCCGTCTTCTACGCGCACATCCCGCTCATCCTGAACGCCGATCGGAGCAAAATGTCCAAGCGGTTCGCCGACACCGCACTCTTGAATTATCGCGAGCGGGGATACGTGCCGGAGGCGATGGTCAACTTTTTGGCGTTGCTTGGCTGGCATCCGCGCGGCGACAAAGAAGTGCTGACGCGCGAGGAGATGATCGCGGAGTTCGACATCGATCGCGTTCAACAGTCCGGCGCCATCTTCAACGAGGAAAAGCTCGATTGGCTGAATCGCGAGCACATCAAAGCAATGCCGGCGGCGGAAGTGGCCACGCTCGCCGCGCCATTTTTTGAAAAACATGGCATTGCTGTGCGCGATGAGGCCCTGCTCGAGCGCGTGATCGCGGTGCAGCTTTCGCGCGCAAAGACGCTTGCGGAACTCGCGGAGATCAGCGGTTTCTTTTTTGCCGTGCCGGAATACGCGCCGGAACTTTTGATCTGGAAAGATAAAACGACGATGCAAGAAGTTCATGAAGTGTTGTCCCACGCGCGCACGATCGTCGGCGGCATCGCCGCAGAGGATTTCTCGCGCGAAACGCTGACCGCATGCTTGCCGCTCATCGTTGGCGATAAAAGCAGGGGAGTGGTTCTCTGGCCTTTGCGAGTTGCCGTTTCCGGCCAGCAGAACTCCCCCGATCCCATCGAAATCATGTCCGTCATCGGCCGCGAGGAATCATTGCATCGCATAGACGCAGCGATAAAGAAGGCGGTGGCGTAAACCAGCGCCGCATCGCCAGCGCGGCTCGCAGATTAAAAGTGCTATAATAAAGTTATGAAAAAGAACGTCGTGATGTTCTTTATGGCGGCGGTCGCAGGCGTGATTGCTGTTTTTCTTTTTTTGGCGCCTGCGCCTCAAGCGTACGCCTATGCGGTCGGCGCGCCGGTGACGAGCACGAGCGGCGGCGGTCAGTATGACCTCAATAGCTCGTTTCAGAACCTTATCTCGCCGTTCACTAACTTTTTTCAAAACCTTCAATGGAGCAATACCACGTCGATCAATACGAATGGCACGCCGGGCGGTAACTGGCCGGTGGTCAACTTTACGCCGATCGTCTCGGGCGCCATACAAGGATGGCTGACGACCTGGTTCACGGAATTCGACAACTGGTTTTACCACTTAACGGGCGTGCAATTATCGAGGATCGTGTTCGCGATACTCAGCGTGTTGTCGTGGGTGCTCAAGTTGGCAGAGAACGTAGTGAACTGGCTGCTGGGGTTGTTTCATTAAATTTAAAGGAAAGCCCATAGAAGCTGATTCGGCTATCTATCTGTCGTAAAAGGTATATTCGGTAACAGATGAAGTTTTGAAAAGGCCTCTATTCCCTCGCTATTCCATTAGTCGTTAAGTTCGGGCACAATACCTTAGATGTTAAAACGTATCGGATATATTTTTCTCGCGATCTTTGTGATCGCGATCGGCTACGATATTCTGGCGAGCGCAGCGCACGCGCTGGATTCGGGTTCGCTATCTTCTCTATTCCCGAGTATGACTCCCCTGCCCGGGTCCGATTTTGGCTCTGGAAGCGGCGAAGGCGGCCTGACCGCCATCAACTTTGATCTGTTTGCCAAGGGCGGTAAAGGATACGGTGCCATCACCCAAGGCTACGGTCGCACACCGTACTCGTATATGTACATCGGCGACTGGCACAACGGCATCGACATCGCCGCCGTCTATGGCGCGCCGATCTACTCGCCGGCCGCCGCGACCGTCCTCGCCACGGGCGATCAAGATGATTATTGCCCGCGCCTCGCGTTCGGACGTTTCATTGTGCTCAAGGATGATAAAAATAATCTCATGCTATTGTTCGCGCACTTGGCCGACATCGATGTCCAGCCCGGCCAGACCGTCTCAAACGATCAGTTGATCGGCACCGTCGGCGATAGCGGCGACGAGACCGGCACCCACCTCCATTTTTCTATTTTTGAAAGCGCCGGCTTCAGCATGGCGCCCGCGCACGGCTGCGGCCCGTATCCGCAAGGGCATGACGTGGATCCGCTGAACTATCTAGGAACGGTGTATCAGTAAACGAAAATCGTGTATACTTTGAGCGCCATGAATCAACGCGTGCGAGGGATTATCATCGATGACGGAAAGATCGTTTTAATTGAACGGGTTAAGGGTGATAAGACGTATTATATTTTCCCCGGCGGTGGCGTAGAGGAAGGCGAAACGATCTTACAGGCATTGCATCGGGAGATAAAGGAAGAGTTGGGTGTAAAGGTAAGTATCGGAGAAAAATTTGCCGAGGAGCGCCATAAAAGTCATGACGGTAAAGAAGAAGTGGTAAATGATTTTTACTTCTGCAAGGAAATTGGCGGTACGTTTGGCATGGGTGATGGTCCGGAATATCAACCGAACACTCCGTATGCGGTGGATGGTACCCATGATCCGGTACGCATTCCTCTTTCACGATTGAAGGATATCGATCTCAAACCGGAGAAAATAAAGAAGCTGGTGATAGAGAGGTTTTTGACGCTATAATATACCCATCAGCATGAGCATCTCCTCGAACTTAAAGAAGCAGAAGTCAGCTCCGCGCCGCATCCATTTTATCGGCATCGGCGGGATCGGGATGAGCGGCCTCGCCCGCTACTTCCACGCCAATGGGTGGCTTGTTTCCGGCTCCGATGCGGCGAGCGGCATAATGACGCAGGAGCTTATAAAAGACGGCCTAATGGTCAAAATCGGGCACAAAAAGGGCAATATACCGGCTGGCACGCAGTTCGTGGTCTATAACCGGGCGATCCGGGATGAGAATCCAGAACTGGTGGCTGCCCGCGCCGCTTCCGGCAAGCTGGGTAAGCTGAACGATAGCTGTCTTGTAATGTCGTATGCCGAGCTTTTGGGAATCGTCACGGAGGCATATCAGACGATCGCGATCACAGGCTCGCACGGCAAGAGCACGACGACCGCGCTCGCCGGGCTCACGCTTGTGCGCGCCGGACTCGACCCGACGATTCTCGTCGGCACAAAGTTGGCAGACCTTGGCGGCCGGAATATCCGCATCGGACACGGGCCATATCTCGTTTTAGAAGCGGATGATTTTCATGCCGCGTTCTTGGAATACTCCCCTGCCATTGCGATCGTCACGAACATCGATCGCGAGCACATGGATTTTTATAAGACGTTTGCGAATGCCAAGCGCGCGTTTATGAAATTTCTGTCGCGAACGCGGCGCGGCGGTGTTTTGATCTTGAACCGCGATGACGCGCCGCTGTATTCGTTACGCGCGCAGATTAAACGGTTGGCAAAAAAGAACGAGTTGAAGGTGATCTGGTTCTCTCTGCGCGGCGATGCGGCGATGGCCCGGAAAATAAAGCGCGTGATTCCGATTTCCGGCGAGCATAACATTTCGAACGCGCTTTCGGTTGCCGCACTTTGCAAAGATATTAAAAATTCCTGAAAAGAAATTCCTGGCCGCGATCGGTTCGTACAAAGGCGCGTGGCGTCGGATGGAGCTCAAAGGAAGATTAAAAAATACTAAAATTCCGGTATACGACGATTACGCGCATCATCCGACGGAGATCAAAGCGACACTCGCCGCATTCAAGGAAAAGTTTCCACGGTCGTCGCTTGTTTGCGTGTTCCAGCCGCATCAGGCAAAACGTTTGGAGTTGCTCTTTAAGGATTTTGTCGGCGCGTTTGATACTGCCGATGTCGTGTTCATTTTGCCGCTCTATAAAGTGCTTGGCCGTGATGAGAAGTTTCCGCATGATTCCGAGGCTCTTGCGCACACGCTTTCCCTGCGCGCGCCCGCGAAGCCGGTGTTCTATCTTGCCGAGCCAAAGAACATCCGCCGCGCGGTCGAAACCGTTCTCCGTGATGTGCCACTCAAAAAGCGCTTTACCCACTCCCCTGTCGTCGTGATGATGGGCGCCGGCGATATTTCTGACCTTACCGGAAAGTTGTTGCAATAATTTATTACGCCACACACGCCATTTATGTCATTATTCGACGAATTCAAAGATATCAAGGATTTTAAAGAGCAATGCGGCTATACGATCGACGGCGATTGGTATCCGCGCGTGACAAAGATCGTGACGATCAAGGCTAAACCGGCGCTCTATTATTATTACGGCGAGGCAAAGAGCTATCGCGCCGCAAAGGAAGCCACCGAGCGTTCGGCGGAAGAAGGCACGATGCTGCACGAGGCGGTGGAAGGATTATTGCTCGGAAAGACGAATGAGATCCCGGAAGCAGTCGCGCCGGCGGTCGCGTCATTCAAAAAGTTTTTCGAGGAGAATCATATCGAGGTGACGCCGGAGCTCGTGGAGCGCCGCATCGTGAATCGCGATCACCGCTATGCGGGCACGGTGGACGCGATCGCGCGGATCGGCGGCAAGCTTGGCGTGCTCGACATCAAGACATCGCAGGCCATCTATCGCGATTACAATCTTCAGACGTCCGCGTATATGGATGCGCTCAAGAACGAATTTGAGGATCTCTCCACGCGATGGATCTTAAAGATCGATCAGATACAAAAGTGCGTGCGGTGCGGCGCGATCCGGCGCGTGAAGGGCGGCCGGGAAAAGATCAAGACCGACTGGCGGAACTTTGCCATGCGCAACTGTGTGCATGAATGGGGCGAGCTGTATGGCGACATTGAACTGAAGGAATTTCCCTGCTGGCAGGATGACTTTACCGCATTCTTGGGCGCAAAACGCCTGTGGGAATGGGAAAACGAGGAGTGGTTGAAGAAAGTGGAATATCTCTGAGGTAAGTGCGGTATACTTATTATGTACGGCGGATTCAATAAAAGGTCGAAGTTTATAGAAGTACCGCCTTCCAAAAATAAAATCTGGTAGAAATTTAACAACTATTTTTATGTCAAAAACAGCAAAGACAATCTTGTGGGTCGTTATCATCGTAATAGTGGTTGGTGGTGGACTTTGGTGGTGGATGGCAAGTCGCGGCGTCGCGCCTGTGGCGACGACGACCGCGCCGGCGGCAAACAGCAATACCGGCTCCGTTGCGGTTACGAATCCGGCGACCAGCACCGCCTCGAGTTCTCCGGCAACTTCTTACCCGTCGGGCGATTCGGATCAGTCCATCAATCAGGACATGGCGAGCGTGAACACGCAGATGGCCGGATTGAGTTCGGATAACGCGAGCGTGACACAGAGTATGAACGACCAGCCGGTACAACAGGCCGAATAATCCAAAAGAATCATCATTAAAAAATCATGAATAAAAAATACATAACGATGATCGTTTCGGTCGGTGCCTCGGCCGCGATCGTTGCCGCAGCGGCGCTTCCCGCTTTTGCGCAGACCGCGGCCGGCATTGGACTTAACGCATCGACCTCGATTTCCGTGGCCGGTGTCGGCCTGAGCGCCAAAGCGAGCGCCGCACTTGCCGCAAGGATCAAAACTATCGTGAATCGGGCCGATCAGGAGATCGCCCGCCGCGTGAGCGCGTTGAACGCGCTCAGCACGCGCGTGAATGCTATGGTCCGGCTTTCCACGACCGACAAGAACAACCTTTCGACTTCCATATCGGGTCAGATCTCGGCGATGAACACGCTCCAGGCGCAGATTGCCGCTGACGTGGCAGTGAACGACACGAGCACCCTCAAGGCCGATGTGGATTCGATCACCGGTTCATATCGCATCTTTGCCCTCATCCTTCCGCAAGGAATGATTGAAGCCGCATCCGACCGCGTGCTTGCGATCGTCGGGGTCATGAACGATCTTGGTGCGAAGTTCTCGGCGCGGATCTCCGCGGCGCAAACGGCGGGAAATGATGTGACCGGGGTAACGGCAACACTCGATGATTTCAATGCCAAGGTTTCCGACGCGAACAACCAGGCAACGGCTGCCGCCTCGGAAGTGGCGTCGCTTGCGCCCGATAATGGCAATGCGACCGTCATGGCCTCGAACACTGCAGCCCTGAAAGATGCGCGTTCAAAGATCCTCGCAGCGCAGCAGGATTTCGTGACGGCACGCGCGGACGCATTGACGATCATCAAAGACCTCGCTGCATTCAAGGGTTCCACCAGCGTGAGTGCAACGACAAGCGCACTGTAAACATCTCTCAACTGTTTAAAAAGGCCTAGAGTTTGAGCTAGGCCTTTTTAATGTATGCGATTTTACTGAATATTGCCCGTGATCGAGTTTCTGTTTTTATTGCCACACCGCTTCTACCGGCACCGTTGAGGAGCTCGTGATCGTCGGTAAACTTGAACTGTTCTCGGAGATCGTTCCGATCTCCGCGGTCCACACGCTGCTCGAGGAATTGAGGTCACCGAAGATCAGGACGCTATCACCGAGCGGCCCGGGCGCACAGCCGTAGTTTGCGGCAACGCCTGTGGCGGTGATGGGTAACGTGCCCGTGAATGGCGTACAAAGCGTGCCGTCGGCAAGCTGTACAAGCCACGCCCAATTGGACGGCGGGGTGCCCGGCGGCACCTCCGGCGCGGAGAGCGGCTGGGTGAGCTTGAGAACAAAGGTAGACGTCGAATTTGCCACCGTCGGGTTTACTCCGCACAAAAGCGTGCTGGTGCTGCCGGGGATCTCGAAGCATGGATCGCTGATTCCATTGCCCACCGCGCATCGCCAGGCGTCAGGCCGGAACGGCGCGGCGATGGAGTTCGTCCAGCAGGAGCCGCTTTCCACCGGCGCAGAGCCGGCAGGTTGGATTGGCGTGTATGCAATGACCTGCGTGTATGACACCGCCGGCGGAGTCTGCGTGGCGGTGGAGGTGGTCTGGTTTGCCGGCGCGCTGATGTTCGAAGACGCAAAGAATTGCCCGACGCCGAACAGTATGACGAGCACGAGCACTACGACAACGATGATTTTATTGGATTTCTTCATTCAACGGCATGCGAGTTACTGAAATTTGAACGTGCCGACGACGGCCTGCATCACGGTATTGATCTTCGATTCGTTGAAAGGCTGGAGATCGTACGAGGCGGGATAGTTGGCGATCTGTCCGGAGTGAACCGTATATTCAACGGCGTAACATTGTCCGGCGTGGAGTGTGCGGTAGCTCGTGGTCTCATAATAATTTCCCGCACCCGCCCCCGCGAAGTTGAATGCCGTGAACGTGATTCCGTTGATCGTCACGGTGGACGTGGTCGTTGCCGGTCCCCCGTTCTGGTCGGGTACGAGGCATTGCGCTACGGCGGCGCTATTGCCGCTCGCACCGACGGTGAGCGTTGCGCCGACAAAGTTTGTCTGCGGTTCGAATGCCCGCGGCACCGTCAATATAAAGTACTTTATTCCTGAGGCGTTGGCATTCAACCGCCAGTCGGTGGACGGCGCGGCGGAATAGTTATCCTGCGTGTCGAAGTCGAGCGGGTATGCGATGCTGAATCCCCCGGCGGTGTTGTTTGCGTCCGTTTGCCATTCGGCCGGGTTACTGTAATAACCCGCAGCATTGTTCGCGGGTCCGGACGCGGTGGTCGTGCCGATACCCGGGAGCGAGGGTTGGCCGATCTTGGTAATTATCTTTCCATATTGCACGCCATAATAAAAACCGGCGAATGGCAATATCACAAACAGCGCCAGCGCGAGAAGCTTTGAATACCACGTCACTTTATTCCATTGGATGTCCATAGGATCAGTATACCTTATTAGCTTGCATCAGCCCATTCATTTGTATATGCTTAGCGGGCAACAAAATTCGGTTCTTTTACAAGGAGGTTGTAATGATTCAGATGCCTATAGGGTATGCAACATTCGACCATGCCGCAAGAGCTCTCATCGCGGACAATCCAGTGTCGGAGGAGCACTCCACACTCTTCCAGCTTTACTACCGGACCGCAATGCAACATACGTTTCCATGTATGGCGGCCCAAAAAGCGATACGGGATTTTCGTGTCGGTTTTTGTCTCTCACCCGAGCCCTTCAATACCGTAGAGGGGGCAGAGCTTACGGTTCAGTATCTGTATCGCTGGATTCAAGACGCATGCTATGCGCTTCTCAAGGCGGCAGCGCAGCCTACGGCGTTTGCGACATGTATCGTTGTTTTTCCGCACACGGAGTTTCAAAATGAAAGCGTGGCCGAACAACAGCTATGGGAATTTCTAACCAAGATGCATCAGTACGATAGGAATTTGCATCCTTGGTCGGATGAGTCGTCATCGTTTGTTTACGACAAGGAATTCAGCATGTCGCTTGGCGGATACGCACAGTTCATCTTGTTTCTCTCGCAGTGTGCGATGATGCCATCGCGGCAGTTTCCCCAACCAATGTTGGTCTTCAACCCACACTTCATTTTCCAGGCCATGCGCAGAGCCGAGAACTTTGCTGACTGGAGAGACGCTATCCGCAAACGTGAAGAAAGTTTACACGGCGGCTGGCGAAACCCAAAACTCATCGATTTTGGAGATGGGCCTGAGGCGCCGCAGTACGCTCTCACGCTTGATCCAATATTTAATATCGGCGACTGTCCATTCACTGGTCTGCCACGTCCTACGGAGATGTTAGACTATGACATGGAAGGGAGTCCGCTCACGATTATTTCTGGGTAAGGGATTAGGATATAGCCCAAAACATTTAAGGCTCGTCGTAATTGGCGAGCCTTTTTCTTTTATACCTGTATCTTCGAGAAGAAGTAGCTGCCGAGGCCGAGGAAGACGGCGGTGACGACGGCAAGCACCGCAAAGTCCACGCCGAGGCCGAAGCTGCCGACGCCGGTGAGTAGAACGCGGAATGAATCGATGCCATACGAGAGCGGATCGAACTTTACGATGCCGACGAGCACCGGCGGCAGGCCGTCAAGCGGAAAGAGCGCGCCCGAAAGGAAGAAGAGCGGCATCACAAGGAAGTTCATGATCAGCTGGAAACCCTGCATGTCGTCGAGCAGTGATCCAAT
The DNA here is from genome assembly GCA_963718575.1 of uncultured bacterium. GTDB lineage: Bacteria > Patescibacteriota > Minisyncoccia > UBA6257 > 2-01-FULL-56-20 > JAKAGE01. The sequence continues at coordinate 27,767 of OY970358.1, forward strand.
CATCGCACCGAGCGCCGCGAAGAGCAGTGCGACGAGGAGCATGAAGAGAATGGCGATCGGCACGAGCGCCCAGTTGTACGGACGGAAGCCGAAGATCGTCACGAGGATGAGCACGAGCAATCCCTGCATGGTTGCGACCGTCGCGCCGCCGAGCGTGCGGCCGATCATGATGTTTAAGCGGTTCACCGGCGCGACAAGCGTCTCTTTGAGGAAGCCGAACTGGCGATCCCAAATGATCTGGATGCCGGAGAAGATGGCGGTAAAGATGATGCTCATGCCGATGATGCCCGGAGCGAGGAACGTGAAATAGTTCCCCTCCCCCGCCTTCGCGAAGACCGAACCGAGTCCGTAGCCGAGCGCGAGCAAAAAGAGCAGCGGCTGCCCGAGCGAACCGACGATGCGGGACTTCGAGCGCAAGTAACGCTTGATCTCGCGGAGCCATAATATGTAGATGGTTTTCATGAGATTTTGATATTATCTTCGTCCGCCGCGCCACATTTTGCTGTGCGCGCGCATCTTGTCGGAGGTGCTCGCATCCTCATCGCGGATCACGCTCCCGGTCAGTTTCAAGAATGCATCTTCCAGGGAGTTGGTCTCCGTTTTTTGCTTCAATTCATCCGCAGTGCCGGATGCAATGATCTGCCCGTGATCGATGATCGCGATCCGCTGGGCAATCCGCTCGGCCTCTTCCATGTAATGCGTCGTGAAAAACACCGTGATGCCTTCGGTCTTGTTGAGTTCCTGGAGATAGCTCCACATATGATTGCGTGTTTGCGGGTCGAGGCCAAGGGTCGGTTCATCCAGAAATAACACTGCCGGATGATGCAATAACCCGCGCGCGATCTCGAGGCGCCGCTTCATGCCGCCGGAGAATTCCTTTACCTGACTGTTGCGCCGATCCCATAGTTCGACAAAATTGAGCAGTTGCTCGATCCGTTCTTTGCGAATTTTACTTGGCACCCCGTAGAGCACGCCATGAAGGTTCATGTTCTCGAGCGCCGTGAGGTCGTCGTCCAAGCTTGGATCCTGGAACACGATACCGAACGAATGGCGCACCGCATCGGAGTCGGTTATCGCATCGTGATCGTTCAACGTGATGTCCCCGCTCGTCGGCTTGAGGATCGTCGTCAGCATCTTTATCGTGGTGGACTTGCCCGCCCCATTCGGGCCCAAAAAAGCGAAGATCTCCCCCTTTTTGACGCTGAACGAGATATCCTTCACCGCAGTGAAGTCACCGAACGTCTTGACCAGGTTCTTTACCTCGATAATATTCTCCATAAATGATTCGTGAATGATAGGTTAATTATAAACTATAATTGTTCAGTTACTTAACTACCCTGTGGATAACTCCCTTGTAACCGATGATATGCCCCTGCGGCTTCTATGCTATACTACAACATATGAAGACAATAGTAACGCGGCTGGGGTTCGGTAAAAAGGGCATTATGTTTACCGTCGTCGGGGTGGTCATCGTGGGTATCGGTGCTTATTTTTTTATTGCATCAAAAAATAGCAGCCAATATCAGTTCGTTACGGTTGCCGAGGGAAGTATCACCCAGGTGGTAAGCGTGACCGGTAACACGACGCCGATACAGGATATCGATCTTTCTTTCCAAACCGGAGGTACGGTGGCTGCGGTCTATAAGAATGCCGGTGATAGTGTGGGTGCGGGCGATACGCTGGTCAGTTTGGACACAAGCGGCCTGCAGGCCCAGCTTGCGCAGGCTCAGGCGGGCGTAGATGCCGCTCAGGCGACGCTTGCGGGCCTCCAGGCGGGGCCGACCCCGCAGGCGGTGCAGGTTTCGGAGGCGGCGCTTACGACGGCGCAACAGACGCTTACCAATACCTACACGAGCATCGGAAATGCCGTCACCGATGCTTATGCAAAAGCGAATGATGCCGTCAGAAATCAGATCGGGACTTTCTATAACAATGCCGACTCAAACAATCCGCAGCTTGCATTCACGGTCAACGATTCGCAGGTGGTAAACGATGCGGATTCCGAACGCCTTCAGGTCGGACAGGAATTGGATAATTGGCAGGCCGAGATCAGCGCCCTTTCCCCGGGTGCTTCCACCTCCACGCTTGCGCAGACACTGCAGAATGCCAATGATCATCTTTCTATTGTTGCAACAATGTTAAACACCGATGCGATAGCGGTGGTTGATACGAGCGGAGGAGCGCCGTCAGCCGCCACGACGGCATATAAGAACGATGTGACAAGCGCGATCACGGAGGTGAATACCGCAGCGAGCGCGATCAGTACGATCCAGCAGAACATTGCTTCGGAGCAGGCGGCGGTGGCACAGGCGCAGGCACAGCTCGCAGAGATTCAGGCCGGTTCGACCTCGCAGGCGATCGCGGCGCAACAGGCAGCCGTCGCTCAGGCGCAAGCGAACGTGCAGAGCATTCAGGTGAACATCGCAAACGCGTCGCTCGTGTCCCCTATCAACGGCGTTGTCACGGTGCAAAATGCGAAAGTGGGTGAGCTTGCCTCGCCCGGGCAGGTCATCACCTCTGTGATTTCCGCAAATAATTTTGAGGTGGATGCATACGTTCCGGAGACCGATATCGGTAAAGTCGCGATCGGGAATCCGGTGAGCATGACCTTCGATGCATTTCCCGGCGAGACATTCGCCGGAAAGGTGTTCTACATCGACCCCGCTCAAACGATCGAGAGCGGCGTCGTGGATTATCTTGTAAAGGTTTCATTCAATACTCCCGATTCGCGGATCAAGAGCGGGCTTACGGCAAATCTCAATATCAGCACGCAGACGGATCAGAATGCACTCATCCTTCCGCAATACGCGGTAGTGCAGAATGCGAGCGGCACGTATGTGAATGTCTTGCAGAACGGTGCGGAGGCGCAAGTGCCGGTAACCCTGGGCATCGTCGATCAAAATGGCAACGTGGAGATCGCATCCGGCGTCACGAAGGGAGAACAGGTCATCAATATCGGCCTGAAATAATAGATGATCGACGTCCAAGATCTCAAAAAGGATTATATCGACGAGGGAGAAACCACCTCCGCGCTTCGCGGCGTGACATTCTCCATCAACAAAGGAGACTTTGTTTCCATCATGGGGCCATCGGGCTCCGGCAAATCCACGCTCGTACAAATATTGAGCTTTCTTGATCGTTCAAGCGGCGGGAGCTACACGTTTTTCGGTAAAAAGATCGACGATCTTTCCGATGTTGAGCTTGCGCACATCCGGAACAAGAGCATTGGTTTTGTGTTCCAGTCGTTCAATCTTTTGACGCGCCTGACGGTTTATGAAAATGTAGAGATCCCCCTGATCTATTCCGATGTCGCCCCGGCGGCGCGCCGGAAAATAATCGAAGATGCGGTACGCAACGTCGGATTGGAAGATAAGCTTTATGTGGAGACCGCAAAACTTTCCGGCGGCCAGAAACAGCGCATTGCGATCGCGCGGGCGCTCGTGAACGACCCCGACATCATCTTTGCCGACGAGCCGACCGGGAACCTTGATTCCGTCTCGGGAGCTCAGGTGATGAGCATCCTCGACGGGCTTCATGATGCGGGCCGTACGATCATCCTCGTCACTCACGAGACAAACACCGCTGAATTTGCGGATCGCATCATTCGCTTACGTGATGGGGTGATCGAGAGCGATGTCCCCGTCGCGAAACCACGGCACTCCGCAAAGGAATTCCTTAAATAATGATAAAATCTCCATGCGCGCAAGTGATCTTATAAAATCATCCCAGGCAACGCTGCGGCACGGCAAGATGCGCTCGCTTTTGACGATGCTCGGGATCGTCATCGGCATCTCGTCGGTCATCATTTTGATGTCCATCGGCGCGTCCGCGCAGGACTATATTTTAGCGCAAGTACAGGGGTTGGGATCGAACCTCATCATCATCATTCCCGGAGGGAGCAATAACGGTAAATTCTCCTCCCCTGCCGCGGCGCAAGGCATCATCGTGACGAGCCTGGTCCAGCAGGATGTCGATGCGCTTTCGCGCGATCCGTCGATCTCCGCGGTGACGGAAGAGGCGCGCGGTCAGGCGACCGCTTCGTTCAGCGACAACAGCGAGAGCGTCACATTCGACAGCGTGCCGGCAAATTTCTTTACGGTTCGCAACTTCGTGGTGCAGACCGGCTATCCATTTACTGACAACGACGTGCAGTCGCTCAACCACGTTGCGGTCATCGGTTCCGCACTGGCCGCGACGCTCTTCGGCCCGGGATCGAATCCGGTCGGGCAATACATAGAAGTGAAAAATATCCAGTTCCGTGTGGTCGGTGTCCTTGCGCCAAAAGGCACCGGCGCGTTCGGCATCGATCAGGATAATCTTGTGCTCGTTCCGATCACCGTCGGGCAAAATCAGATGCTCGGCATCAATTACTTCAGCGATATCGAAGTGCAGGCCAACAACGCGTATACCGTAAGCTTCGTGCAATCGCGGGTGGAATCCATCCTGGAGCAGGATCATGGCATCACCGATCCGAACAAGGACGATTTTACCATTGAGACGCAGCAGGACGTGCTGTCGCTTCTCGGCAATATCACTTCCATCCTGACGCTTTTTCTTGCGTCGATCGCGTCGATTTCGTTGGTCGTCGGCGGCATCGGCATTATGAACATCATGCTCGTCTCCGTGATCGAACGCACGAAGGAGATCGGGTTGAGAAAATCCGTCGGCGCAACGAATAACGATATCCTCCAGCAATTTCTCGTGGAATCGGTCATGCTCACCTTTATCGGCGGCATCATCGGCATCGCGCTCGGAGGTTTTGTGGTTGGCACCGCTTGGCTTGTGATCACAAAAGTGTTTGCCACGGCATGGACGTTCGAATTTCCGATCTCCGCCGTGATCATTGCCGTCGTTGTTTCAAGCGTTACCGGTATTGCCTTCGGTATCTATCCCGCCAGTCAGGCGGCGCGAAAGAGCCCGATCGAGGCGCTCAGATATGAGTAGCTCTGGGGTTTGAAGACATCCAGATTAACGGTTTTCAAACCCCAGAGCTACTCATATCTTCGCTTGAGGTGATGAAGAAGAAAAAAAGAGGAGGCCGTTGCGGCTTCCTCTTTGTGAATACGAGGGTTGCTACTATTGTTTGATGGTGACCGTAGCGGCACCCGTAGGGAAAACTGCTTCCTGGACGACGCCGGTGGTCGGCGACGTCATAAATATCGCCCACGGCATATCATATCCATCATAGAGCGTGGAATCGCGAACCCGCAATATGTCTCCGATGTGTACGGAGATGGGGTTTGGGCTATATGACATTCCAAGTCCCTGAACGACGGTAATGGAAAAGTGTTCGTTATTGGATCCGTCGACAATGGAGACGATGGTTCGCGATCCTTGTGTGCTGATTTCGGTGACGGTGCAGTTTCTTTGTCGATCGGTGAATCTGGGTATCTGTTTTTCGGTCTTCGGCCCGCTGCCGATGCAGAGACAAAGCAGGAGTACGACCCCGGGTTTTAAAAGATCTCTTTTCGCTACAGTCACAAATCCTCCTAAGGCGCCGTTGCGCGTACCACAGGTATCATGGCGCGAGAACCGCGGTTATGTCAATGATCAAAAATCCCGGCCAAGCCGGGATTTTTGATCATTGATGCTGGATTAAACCGAGAGCCTATCCCCTCGCCTTCTTCTTTGCCGTCCTCTTTTTCGCCGCCGCTTTCTTCGGCGCGTATGACTTCGCCATCTTCTTCGCTTCGGCCTGGATATTCTTCCATTCGCTCTTCAGTTGCTTTCCGGCGGCGATGAGGTCCGCGGCGGAAAGATGTTCGAGCGAACCGCGATGCTTGAGCGCTTCCTCGACCATGCGGCCGTATTCTTTCTCGCTAAGCTTCTTTGCTGTCTTCGCATGCTTCACCACTTCTTTGCGCGTATCCGTCACCCACTTCTTTGCTCTTGCTTTCGTCTTTTTATCCGAAAGCAGATACGCTCCGGCTGCCGCGGCGAGCGTTGCCGCCGTGATCGCGCCTCCGATCTCCCATGCGCGCGCGGTGTCGTTCGATTTCTTGGCCGTCTTCTTTTTTCTTGCCATTCGTGTTGATTAGTTTAATTTATTACTTCGTCCCTTTTTTCGACCTTGCCGTTGTCTTCTTAAATAAATTACGGACAAACATCACAAAGCGTTCAACGCGGAATCCTTCTTTCTTTATATCACCCCTTAACCCCTGGATATCTTCACGGAACAATATCGTTTCTTCTTTCACTTGCCTTGTGATCTCTTTCACATCGCTCAATACTTTTGCCAGATAGACGAGTGCAATCGTGAGTGCGATGCCAACGATGACGACCACAATGGTCGTTATAAAAAAGAAAATATCCGCGTGGATCAGTGTGTCCATATAAGATAGTATAACATACGTTGCAGGCCGCCCGCTTTTTTCAAAGACCCAATCGACCAAGCGCCTTCTGTTTGTCCGCCGTCGGTAGTCGCGTTTTCCTCACCGCGCGGCCGAGCATCATGATCGTCTCATCGTAGGTTTTGCGGTCCACGGGATAGGGTGTGGCGTCCTTGCCGCCGTGCGCAAAGCTGTAGCGTGCGGGGTCTTCGTATGAGGGTGTGGCGCCGTAGATGACCTCACCGACGAGCGCGAGCGCACGCACGGTCTTTGCGCCGACGCCCTCCATGGCGAGCAACTTCTCGTAGCTTTCCGGTTTCTCATCGGTCACTTTCGACAAGATCTTTTCCAGGTATTTGCTTTTTGAAAAGTCTTCAAATATGACGGGGTGATGGCTGAACTCGACCGACTCGAGGTTGAGCAGGGTGAGCTGCTGGCCCGCGCGGCCATCGCCACCGATCTGTATCTTTGCCATCTGCGAAAGCCGTGAGGAATATTTTCGCAGGAGCGTGATGTCCTTCATGAGGGTTGCGTAGCCCGCTTGCGTAAGCTCGGTGGAGATCTCCCGGGTCTTATCGCTTTTTGCGGCGGAGAGATCGAGCACCGTTTTTAATGTGACCGGCGATGAAATGCCGGAGTGCGGATCGGACACCAGGTCGTTCACATCTTCCGAATACCAGTGGTAGCGCCGTGCCGACTGTTTTTCTGCGTTCATTCCCTGTTGTACGACCGCCCACGCCCCGCCGCGCGAGAAGAAGAACGCATGATGATAGAGCTGGAACCCGTCCTGTACGAGTGCAGAGTCCACTTTTGCGCTCATCTTGGAGTTATAGATAAGCTTGTTCGTTTGTGCGGCCGGCATGGCCAGTCGTTCACCCCACGCCCTGATCTCATCCGGCGTCTTGCGCGACGTCTTTCCTTTTCCACCCGCGATCACAATACCGAAATCCGCCTCGTGTCCCCGGATCGCTTCCTTGAGCGCCGCGGTGAGAATCGTGGTCAGGCCGGAGGCGTTCCAGTCGAATGCCAACACCGTGCCAAGCGACTGGAACCATGCCGGATCCGCGATCCGCTTGATGAACTCGTCCGGGCCGGATTCGGCCACGAGCACATACATCATCTCGCGGCCGAGCTTTACCATGCGCTCAAAAAGCCACGGCGGACATTTGCCATAGTCGAGCCCGAAAGAAGCTATACCCCGCTGGATCATAGCCTTAGTATACCGCTTTTAGAAACCTCCTATTCTTTGTCCATCAACTTTAGTTCTGCATTTTCTAAGCGAATTTCCGTACGATCCATTCGCTTTTCCAATACGCTCGTTCTTTTTTCTACAAATCCAAGATGTTCCATGATAATATCAAATTTTTCCTGGATATTTTCCAGTAGCCCTCCTACATATCGCTCCCCTTCAGGACTCATGAGACCTTTTGGGATTTTAGGGAGTTTTTGTATCATGTTTTCCATCATAGTCTTTAAATAAGAGTAGTCAAAAACTTTTTAACAAAAATTTAATAACCCAAAAAAACGCCTAAAAAAGCCCGTGGATATCCCGCACTGTCAGCACTGCCATTAGCAATAAAAGCAGGGCAAATCCGATGCCGTTGATCCACGCCTCTACTTTATACGGCATTGCCGAGCCTTTTATCTTTTCAAAAAGCACTATAAGGAAGCGTCCCCCGTCGAGCGCCGGGAATGGAATACAATTGACGATCATGAGGTTGATGGAGATGATGCCGAGGAATTGCAGCAAGTACGCAAGGCCGATCCTGCCGGTCTCCTCCGCGATACCGAAGATGCCGACGGGGCCGACGACATCGGCGGGGATCGACGCATGGATGAAGATCTGCTTGAGCAGTTCATAGAATGCCTGGAGGGTGAGCCATGAGATGATCGCCGCGTCCTGGAGCCCGTCCCACAGTGCCGGGAAGAATCCTTCGCGCGCTGCGCCGCCATCTTCCAGTGCGACGCCAAGCGCGCCCTGATCTGCCGGCGCGTTCACGCGCGGCGTCATCGTGAAGGTCATATCTTTGTCGTTGCGGATGACTGTGACGGTGACCGGCGTGCCTTTATTCGCATCAATGTAGTTGATAAAACTTTGCGAATCCGTGTAGCCTTTAATGACATCGCCCGACTGCAATCCGGCCGCCGCGGCCGGCGAACCGGCTTCGGTTCCCGAGATCACGAGCGTCTGCGGGACGCCAACCATGAATACGACGGCAATGAGCAGCCAGCCGAGGATGAAGTTCATAAAAACACCGGCGAGCACGATCGCGCTTTTTTTCCACGCGGGCTGGTTATAGAAGAGGCGTGCTTTTTCGGCATCCGTCATTTCGGGTCGTATCGTCGTGGATCCCGGCGAACCTTCCTCCGGGCTGATCCCTTCGAATTCTCCTCGCTCTCCGCTGATCCGCACAAATCCGCCGAACGGAAGCCAATTAATGCTGTATTCCGTATCGCCGATTTTTTTTGCCACGATGCGTGGCGGAAATCCGATGCCGAACTCATCAACCTTCAATCCGAATGCTTTTGCTACAAAAAAGTGCCCGGCTTCATGGCCGAGGATTAAGAATGATAATCCAATGATGACGATGATGATAATAAGCATATTTTATTCGCCTAATTCCTCCAGTTTCCCGCTCACCATCGCCTCCACTTCTCCGTTTGCTTTGTCCGTCGCCTTTTGAATTTTTTCCTTTCCCTTAAATGCGTCGTCCTCGGTGATTTCTTTCCGGGTCTCGGAATCCTTCAGTCGCTTCACGGCATCCTCGCGCCGCGCGCGGATCTGGATGCGCGTCGCCTCGGAGATCTTTTTGACGAGCTTTGTCATCTCGTCGCGGCGCTCGTCGCCGAGCGGCGAAAGTGTCGCGCGGATCGTATTGCCGTCGTTGTTGGTGGAAAGGCCGAGATGCGCATCGTCGATCGCCTTCATCACTGCGGCGATCGCTCCCGGATCCCAGACGGTGATCGTAATCGTGCGGGGCGGAAGGACGCTGAGCGATCCGAGCTCGCGGATCGTCAATTGCTGATCATAAAGGTTGATCCGGATATTTTGAATCATGTCCGGTGACGGCCGGTTGCCGCGGATCTGGCCAAAATCCTCTTTCAATTTTGCGGTGACGCCGACGAGTGCGGTCTCGAGGTCTTTTGTAATTTGTTCGGAAATGGTCATGGTTTTTTTTGGGGATTTTTAACGCTTATTTCATAAGTGCTTCCAGCTGGAGTCGCGGGTTAAGGCTAAAATTGCTCACGCCTTCATAGAGCTTTAATGTCTTGTGCCAGAATGCCGATTTTGCCCTTGACGGGGTTTCCCACGCCAGGGTCATTATAACAGCATCGAGGAAGATGCGTAAGCTGAAGTCGTCCGGGTCGATGAGCTTTTTGATGAAGTCCCGGCGCGCGGTTGGCGTGGTTTTAAGGAACGCCTCCGCGAGCTCCAGATTTTTTTGGAACGCCTCATCGTGCAATATGCGCCATGCGATGCCCGGCTTGCCAAGCGAGCGCTTTGCGAGCGTCGTCGCTTTTGCTTTGGTAAGGTGCTCGCTTTCGACGAGCCACCTTTCGATTTCGACGTGCGCCACCGCGCCGAAATATATTTTTGGCAAGCGTGAGACGATCGTCGGCAAAATACTTTCGATGTCCGACGTTATAAAAATAAGCAGTGAGCTCGTCGGCGGCTCCTCGGTGATCTTGAGCAATGCGTTCTGCGCTTCGATCGTGAGCAGTTCCGCGTTGTCGATGATAAGCGTGCGGCGCGCGCTCGTGTTCGGCTTCTGCCACAAGAACGTCTTTACCTCGCGCGCCGCGTCGATGCCGATCGAATCCCCGCTCGCATCGGCATCGAGCATCTTCATGAACGCGATGTCGATCACCTTGCTATCTTGTAAAATTTTTTTATGACCCTCGTTTTCCGGACCACCAAGTGGCGGTTCAAAAATGTCCTTTTCTAAATAATAACCCAGCGCCATCGCCGCCGTACGCTTCCCCACCATTGAAGGTCCCACGAAAATGTAGCCATGGCCGAGAATGCCCCGGTCATTAAGGTTTTTCAGATTCGCGATGATTGCTTCGTGTCCAATGATCGGCATCGAGCAGTGCGATACAAATTATCGCTTATTCAATAACGTCCTCTTATACGTGTCCAAATGATTCAAGATGAGGCCGGTACCTTTCGCCACGCAGAACAACGGATCTTCAGCCACGTATGCCTGCACGCCAAGGAAGCGCTCAAAGAATTCCGGAAGGTGATGGAGTTGCACTGAACCGCCGCTCAAGATAATTCCCTTTTCCATAATGTCCGCCACGAGCTCCGGCGGTGTCACATTAAAGACATTCTGCACGCTGCTCGCGATCTCGATGAGCAGCGGGTTCAGCGCCTCCGCGATCTCGTTCGAGTTGATGACGACGTCTTTCGGCAAGCCGGTCACGAGATCGCGTCCGCGCACCTGGTATTCCATCTTATCCTTCGTCGGCATCGCCGAACCGATCTCGATCTTGACCTGTTCAGCGGTCTGTTCGCCGATCGCGAGCGCATATTTCTTTTTGATGTAGTCCATGATCGCCTGGTCGAACTTGTTCCCCGCGATGCGGAGCGAGTTCCACGAGACGATGTTGCCGAGCGCGATCACCGCTTGCTCGCTCGTGCCGCCGCCGATGTTGATGATCATGTTGCCGCTGCGCGCGTTGATCGGGATGCCGGCACCGAGCGCCGCAAGGATCGGCTCGCGCACGATGAACGCGTTGCCCGCGCCCGCTTCGCGCGCGGCGTTCATCACGGCGCGGCGTTCGGTCTGCGTGATGCCTGCCGGAACGGAAATGACGACATCCGGTTTTAAAATATTAAACCAACCCGATGCCTTCGAGATAAAGTATGTAAGCATCGCTTTTGTAATATAATAATCGGCGATCACACCGTCCTTCAGCGGCCGGTATGCAATAATTTCGTCCGGCGTGCGTCCTATCATTTCCTTCGCTTCCGAGCCCACTGCAAGGACGGTGTTATCGGGTTGCGTGAGCGCCACAATCGTGGGCTCGTTGATGATAAACCCCTTTCCCGGCACAAAAACCACGGTGTTAGCCGTGCCCAAATCGATGCCGATCTTCTTGCCGAACATGCTTGCTATTATAGGCGAAAAACAACGTTAATGCAATATTTTTATAGAAAAAGAAACCGACCATTGGGGTGGTCGGTAAATGATTCAATTTTGGCTGGTCAAGCCGCTGCGGTATTCTGTATGAGTTGCTGGAAGCAATACTCCCAGTCCTTGATGACCTTGCCATCGGGGGTTAAACCCTTAACCCCTTCTTTGGATTTGGCATTCACAAAGCGGAAGTGAAGACGTTTATTCCAGCGTTGCAAAGAAATTTCTGCAGCGCAGACCAATCTATCGTCCCCGTGTGCATCACCGTCGGTGATGATGCATGCAGGAACGTTATTTTGGAGTGCTGCAAGTGCTACATAGAAGCCCCCGGGAAGACTGGTGCCCGATACGTGGTCGGGCAGATACAGGTCGGTGAGGACGCAGTCCCAGGTTGGACGTGCAGGAAGAGGAGTGAGTACCCCTTCCTCGTAAAATTCACCCGGAGAATATCCACCACCACTTACCCCTTGTCCTGCTCGTGAGGCATTATTAATGATCACGACTTCGTGCTCACCCTTCACTTTCTCGGCAAATTCCCGAGCGGATTGAAGGTTGTGCTCAGAATCTTCACAAATAAGAATGCGCATCGGGAACTCCTTTTCACGCCTGCCTTTCGGTCAGGACTTACTGAAAATTAACCTTTTAATCAGATAGTCTGGCTATATTATAGCATATATAAGTGTAGTGTCAAGCCACGCGAATATGGCGATTTTAGAATGATTTAATGGGCTTTTTGTTATGGTGGCGGAATGGAAATTTTTTATGGAAGTTACGCCGAGACGAAACGATTTCTAAGGCAATTTTATAAAAATATTGGGCAAATTTGGTGTCCGGTTTTAAATGATTATATCGTTTTTACGAGGCGCGGATTTGATCACCTTATTGGAAAAGGAGACATTGTCCGTCCGAAAAGCGAACAAAAGCGCCGGTTCTCGTTGCTTCCTTATGTCCAGGATATATTAATATATCCGCACGCAGAATTTTCATATGAAACTAAGCTTATCAATGAAAAGAATATTCATTATTGGAAGTTTACAGGAGCCGGCGGTGGTATGCATATAACAATAATTATTAAGCAGACGCCAAAAGGTAAAAAGCAGTTTTTGACCGTATATGGTAAAAAGCAAAAATCCACGCTGTAAGCGTGGATCCTGCCCACCTGTCATCAGCACTTTTCGCCGATCGAGAACTCTAGATCCTCACAGGTATGCTCTTATGATAGTTTGTAGTATGAAAATGTCAAAATAATTTTAATAATCTTTTAATGAACCACCAAGAACTAAATCCGTGTGATATCCGCGCCGAGCTGCCGTAGTCGTTCGTCGATCCGCTCATATCCCCTGTCGATCTCTTCCACGCCCTCCACTTCGGAGACGCCGCTCGCGACGAGCGCGGCAAGGATGTCGACCATGCCGGAGCGGAGGTCGCGCACAGTGAGGTTCTTGCTGGTGAGCGGCGTGGGACCTTCGATCGTTGCAAAGTGGTAATGATTTTTACCCTGCAGGCGGCAGGGGTCGTTCGGCGGGCAATCGGTCGTCACTTTTATCTTTGCACCCATCTCGTTGAGGTCGAGCGCAAAGGCGAAGCGGTCCTCGTAGATCGTTTCGTGGATGGTTGAAGCGCCTTCCGCCTGGGTGAGGAGCACCGCGAGCGGCTGTTGCCAGTCGGTCATGAATCCGGGATGGGTGTCGGTGCGAACGTCGATCGCTCTGAGCGGCGCGGAGATGCCGCTGACCGGGGAGGGCGCGCGGAAGAACGCGATACCGTTATCCACCACTTCATACTCGCCTCCCATGCGGCGAACGGCATTGAGGAATGTGATGAGGTGTTCCTGATTCGCGTCGTTCAACATGATGCGCCCGTTCGTCGCGATGGCAAGGCAGGCCATGGAAACGGCTTCGTTGCGGTCGGGTGGCGTGCGGTGTGTTACACCGTGCAATTTTTCGACACCATCGATCGTGATCGTGCGCGGCGGCGAAAGTTCTATGATCGCGCCCATCTTTTGGAGCATCTTCATGAGCTCGATGATCTCCGGTTCGAGCGCGGCATTCTTGATGACCGTGCGCCCTGTTGCGAGGACGGCGGCGAGCATGATATTCTCCGTCGCGCCGACGCTCGGAAAACGCAGCTCGATCTCGGCACCGTGCAGGCCGTTTGGCGCCCACGCGTGATAGCTGTCCTTTGTGATCTCTATCTGCGCGCCGAGCTTTGACAGCCCCTCCAGGTGAATATCCACCGGCCTCGGCCCGATCTTATCGCCGCCCAACACCGGCACCTCGGCCTCGCCCGTCCGCGCGAGCAACGGTCCGAGCGCGAGGATAGGAATGCGGTTGCGACGCGAAAGCGTCGTCACGCGATTATTCTTTATTGTTGGCGTGGCGATCTTTACCACCGGCCCGGCTTTGTCGATCGATGAACCGATATTCCGGAGAAATTCAAAGATGATGTCCAGCTCGCCGATCGTCGGTACGTTTTTGAGAAAGCATGGCTCGTCGGTAAGGAGCGATGCCACCATCATCTTCGAGACCGCGTTCTTCGCTCCCGCGATGGTGATCTCGCCGAACAACGGCTTGCCGCCCTTAATGATAAATTTTGCCATGGAGGAATTCGCCTAGTTTGTCGATGGCGATCCGCTCCTGTGTTCCCGTGTCGCGGTCGCGAACGGTCACGGTGTCCTTATTCGCCGCCTCGCCTTCGCCCAGCGTGTCAAAGTCCACGGTCACGCAATATGGCGTGCCGATCTCATCCTGCGAGTAATAGCGTTTGCCGATGTTGCCGCGATCATCCCAGGCGAGCATGAATCCATCGATGTCTTTTGCTCCTTCACGCAATATTTCATATATCGATTTTGCCTTTTCTACCAACTGCGGCTTGTTCGCTAAAAGCGGAAATATTGCCGCCTTGTACGGAGCGAGGCGTGGAGGAAGAGCAAGAAATTTTCTCTCGCCTTCTTCCCTGTAAAACTCAAATAGTGTTGCGAGGAATATGCGGTTGAACCCGGCAGAGCATTCAACGATATACGGCAAAAATCGTTCGCCCGTCTTATCGTCAAAATAGGAAAGATCCGTTCCGGAAAATTTCTGGTGCTGGGTGAGGTCATAGTTGCCACGGTGATGGACTCCTTCCACCTCTTTGAATCCCATTTCGGCGAAATGAAGTTCGACATCCCACGCATCCTTTGCGTAGAATGCCCGTTCATCAGGGTCATGCTGGCGCCAATGAATATGATTTTCGGAAAATCCCAATGCGTTCACATAAAAATCGTGACGATTTTTTTTCCAATATTCATACCAACTATCCGCTTCGTCGGGGCGGCAAAAGTATTGAATGTCCATCTGTTCAAATTCGCGCGTGCGGAAAATGAAATTCTTTACGGTAATTTCGTTGCGAAACGCTTTTCCAATTTGCGCAATACCGAACGGTAGCTTTCGACGGGTGGTTTCAAGGACGGATTTCCAATCGACATAGATATTTTGGCAACTTTCGCCTTTAAGATAAGCGACGGTGCTTTCATCTTCAACTGGCCCAAGATGGGTTTTTACGAGAAGGTTGAATTTTTTTGCCGTAGAAAGTGCATTTCCGTCGGGACTCTTTATTTTATGTTCTTGAATGACCGCATCCACTTCTTCGGGTGAGAGTGCGCCGGCATTATCCATGATCTTTGCTTCCTCGATCAAATGATCGGCGCGGTATCGTTTATGTGTCACCACATCTTCTACAAGCAAGTCCGAAAATCCGCCGATATGACCGGACGCCTCCCAAACTTTTGGGTGCATAAAGATAGCTCCTTCGATTTCCACCATATCCTCGCGCGACTCAATGTTCCAGCGCCGCCACACTCGCTCGATATTTTTCTTTAATAAAAAACCAAGCGGTCCGAAGTCGTAGGTTGCGGCAAAGCCACCATAAATTTCGCTTGAAGGGAAAATAAACCCTCTTTGCTTGGTGAGACTTATAATCTTCTCCATCATGCTGATATCTTTTTTTACACCCTTTTCTTTTGCCTTTTCCATATTATTAATCGTTATTGTGTTATCACGTCGCCGGATTGGCTGTTCAGCGAGGGGTCATTTGGCAGATAGGTGGTCACTGGAGGCGCGGTGAGCGTTACCGTAGATCCGGTGAACTCGTCCGTGGCGGTGAGCGTCGTCGGCCCGAGGAGGGTAACCGTCTGCCCCACCTGGTTGATCGCCGGCGTGTTCGTCACCTGGAAGACCGCCTGCGCCGGCGGCCCGACCACCCCCGTCGTTGCCGGGATGAACGGGATCGTCCACGTGATGAGACCGGTTCCCGCATCATACGTTGGCACGGAAGGCGGTGTCGAGGTCGTTCCGACTCCGGAGATCACTGCCAGGCCTGAGCTCGTCGCTACGCCCGTGAACGTCGTCCCCGACTGCAGGTACGCTGATACAGTAACACTTGTCGCGTCGGTTGAATAGTTGGCGATGTCCCAGTGGATCGTGTACTCCGTCGGCAGATTGGCCACCGGCGGATAGGGGCCGGCGTTCGCGATGCCGGGCGTTGTCTCCTTTACATATCCGTTCGCCCCGAGCGTGATCTCGCCTGCGACTTTATTGGTGAGCGTCGTCACGGAGGTCGTGTTTGTTCCGGCGGTGCTCTGCAGGACGGTCGGCGACTGCGCCTCTGCGGTGACGCTCAATGAATAATTTTTCTCGCCTTTCTCGGCAAGTTGTGTCGGGAATGTCGGCAGTGTTTCGATCGTGAAGTCCACCGTTCCCGACTGGCCCGGAGCGAGCGACGCGAGCGCCGGAGTATTCGCCGCATACCACGTGATCACATCTGATTGTGAATTGAACGACCCGTCGGTTTTCAGGGTCGGAAAATCATACATCTGTCCGGTGAGCGTGGCGGAAATATTCACATCCTGGAATGTCACATTCGAATTGTTTGTATACGTTAAAATGTAGTTAAGACTGTCCCCTATTTTTGAAACATAGGTTGATGAGTTATTCAATGAGATCGTGAGTGAAAGCGGCGATGGGATCACGGTAAAGCTCGTTTGCTGGGAAGCCGCGGGATAGTTCTGTCCCGAAAAGTTCGCGCCGATCGTGCCGGTCAGTGAGTATGGCGCCTGCGCAGGGCCGACGATGTTTCCGGTGATGACGAGCGTTCCCGTCGCATTCGCCGCGAGCGAGCCAAGATCCCATGTATCGTTTCCGTTATTGATCGGCGCCGTGCCGCTGCTCGACACAAAGTGATATGCCGGCGGATAGTTCATTTGTAGCTGGATGCCCTGCAGTTCGTTCGCCGTATCATTTTGGTAATTCACCGCGAGGGCAAAGTTTTGTCCGCTAAAGATACTTGCGGGGGCGTTGTAGGTGATGGTGAGCGCCGATTGCGTCCCGATGGCAAGCGCGGTGCTTGCGTTAGTGGCGAGTTGTGTCGCTCCGGTCGCGGCGGTCTGGTAGGTGAGCACAACGCCTACGGTCTGCACAGTGCCTGGATCTCCGGTTGCGACAAGCCAGATGGTCTGCGGCGGATTGATGGTGAGCGAGCTTAGGGTGCCGACGTCCTGCGTCGCGACGGTGCCGCTCGCAAAGGAGATATCAGCAGGAAGGGAAATATTTAACTGCCCATCATTAAGCACGCTCTTTGAATTATTCGAGACGGTGATCGTGAGCGGAAACGGTTCACCGATCACGATCGATCCCGGATTGGAGAATGAAATCGTGACGTTCGGCACCGGAGGCGGGAGCACCAAATAATAAACGAAAGCGGCGATCGCGATTACGACGAAGATGCCGATCGTAAAAAAGAGCAATCCGTGGCGGCGGAAAAAGCCGGGCGGCTTATTGAACCCACTTGATCCACCGCTTGAGCCGACCGGCGTACCGGCGAGCGGCGCTTCCGGCGGCGGCACGGTGCCGGGCGTTTTCGCCGGCTGAGATTTTTCTCCCTGGGGCGCGTACGTATATTTCTTTTCTTTGCTGTCCCAGATCGAATTTGGATTATAGCCGGGCATCTATGAATATTACCGCATCCCGGTGCGCTTTTGAAGCGTGTGTGCGGCAATAAAATTCCTGGTGCGTGATATAAAAGTATTCCGGATGTTTTTCGCCGCACATGATGCATTCCGCCCCCTCCGGATCCCATCCCAAGATACTCAAAACGGTTGCCCATTTGAACTGCTCGCCCATCAACAATTCCCACAGCGCCGGTTCCGGTTCCGCATCGGGAAGGAGCTGGCTGAGCGAGTGCATATCGCCGAGCGGCCGCGTCAGGCGCGTGGATTTGAGCGCATCAATAAGCTGCGTCCCTTTTGCATCAAAAAAGCGGATCTTCGCCACGATCCCGGGCTCAAGGTGCGGCGCAAGCTTGGAAGTGATCTTTCGTGAGCTTTTCGCCTTCGCCACGATCTTTCCGAACCGCTTTGTAAAAAGCGTATAGCGGCTATCGAGGTCGCCGAGCGGTTCTTTTCGGAGCACGATGGCGTCGGTCACGTATTCTTGCATGAATCCATTATAGGGAATAAGAAATGCGGTGGCTAATGTGCGCAGGAGTGGACAATGTTCAAGGGATTTTATATGCTATTGGATAAGAAAAGGTCAACGATCAACGATTCCAGTATTGATGCCATGAGGAAGGGGGTGCGATATGATGTGTCGCTTCCATATCATTTAGTGGAGACACCGGTGTTTCCATGGGGATGATGCGGCAACGGACTAATTCTTAACTCTTCCTGCGGATCAGGCTCTGGACGAGGCATCGGATTCGTCCACCCAGATCTAAGAAGGCGAAGCAACCCGGAGCCGGTTTCGATCGGCTCCGTTTTTATTTTTGCGCGGGGTATCGGATCAGGTTCGAACCTATTTTATGAAAAAGGCCCATCATTGCTGATGGACCTCTGATAGTTTCTCGCCAAAGGGAGTGGAAACGTCCATTTCGATATGGACATCTATCCCCACAAAATCCAAACCGCCACCTATAGGACCACAGAGAATTTTCACCACTCCAGGAGGCGGTAGTTCGAATAGCTTATAAGAAACCCCTTCTTGTACACGGTCCCCTGCACACCGGAGAAATTGCCCCAAGATTTGCATAAGTCGTTCAATAGATCCTTTTTCGGCCACGAGGGAGAAATCTTTCTCCCCGCCTTTGAATGCTCGCAAGGCAAGGGCAATCTTTTGCCTAATCTCCCAAGTAGTTTCTTTCGGACCAATTACCAGCTCATACATAGATCCTCCTGAAAAATCTGAAAGTAGTATACCAAATCTAAGTAAAAAAAACAACTTTTGAAAAAGCTATGCGTTAAACGAATTTTGTGCGGGGTATCGGATCAGGTTCGAACCTATTTTATGCAAATTAAAACCGCAGGGTGAATCCAGGTACATCAGATCGTTCGCTCGCCACTACTAGATCTTCCTGGATTCACTTGTGCGGTAGCCTAAATCGTGTCGTCCCGTTTTCTTTCGAAAACGGAAAAGTGAAAGCGTGGCCATTCCTTCCACTGATTTATTACCCGTCGTAGCCTTGGTGGGCTCTTACCCCGCCAACTAGCTGTTAGGGCTCCTGACCGAATCATCCAGTTCCCGGAAAAGCAGTTTTCGGTGGCCTGCGCCTCCCGAAACGGGGTGTTCCTCGCGAGTCTACCCCAACTGGACGTTCGTTATCCGAAACTGTATTGAGTCTAAGTAGAAATAAACCAAAAAGCAAATTTTGCGCACTCTCAGGATGCGAACCGTTTTTATTCGATTTTAAGCTCTTAAAATCTGACTTTTCTGCTTTTGTGCGGGGTATCGGACCAGGTTCGAACCTATTTTTTGACAGTTTTCGAAGAGTTCATATCTACTCCTTTTTTAAAACGACCAAAAATTCAATCACATCATTATCGTGAATTCCAAAAGGGGCTTTAACTCTCCAATCGGAAGCGGTAATGGGTGCTGTCCCAACTGCTTCAAGCACCGTTCCATTATAGCTTGTGGTGAATGCAATGGTTACCGGATGGGTAATGCCGTCGATGGTGAGCGATCCGGGTGCGGTCGATGAAATGGTTTGGCCGCTGGAAGCAAGGCCAGCGAGCGCGATGGGGGCTGTTAGCGTGAGCGTCGCATTCGGGTACGTATTGGTATCGAGAATTTGTAGGAGGCTAGGATACGGTTTGCCGCCCATCGTTAATTGACTGAGATCGGCTTGGAATGTTCCCGATGAAATCTCGTCATTTACAATGACAAGCGAGCCGGTTACCGCGCTTGTGCGCCCCACAATCACGCTGCTCTGCGTAAGGAACGATTCATTCACTCGAAAGCCGGCAATTGAACCACTCGTCGCTAACCAAGTGCCGTCAGCCGAGGTCGTGATTGTTGTCTCCGTGTTCAGTTGTGGCAATTGCAATGGAGGTGCCGTTGGACCCGCCAATGATCCGGGAAAGATAAGAAGCGCGATAATCACAATCGCGCAAATTGCGACAATGCCGATCATGATCCACATGAATATTTTCATTTATAAAGATAGTGGGGATTGCCGGGTTCGGTGACCGTCAGCAGGTCGAAGTATTCTCTGATCTTGGTGAATTTGCCGTCTTTGATATCACAACTTAATACTATTGGAATATTGACCATCGTGCCCGGGGCTGGTCTATTGGTAGATGCTGGCCATTTGTCCGTGACAACGGCCTTGTGCACATATTCCCAAATAAGCTTCGTCCCTTCGGCGTCAGTGAAGACATTGAAAGGCAGAAGTCCTTCCCCTGTGCCATGTGTCCGTGCAGCCACCGATCGCGTTGCGAGCTCCCGAATCTTGTCGAGTCCTTTAAACGTCTCACCGGTGGCCATGACCACCCACTCCCCGTCCGGCGACCAAAGCTTCATCATGTCCTCGACCCCTTCGTGGGTCATCGCTTCAGTAAACGCCTTAACAAAATCTTCGGTATTCATATTTTTTTAGGTTAATAGTTTTTAATCCTCGACCCTATCAACGCCGTTCGAGAGATAAAGATATTACCGCCGTAAAGGCAGCATAGCTTTAGATAAAGTTTTAATGTATTAAAAGGATTTTGTGCGCGGAGAGGATTCACCCGCGAGTCTTGCGCTCGCGCAAGCTCTGGGCACCGGCTCGGCAAATTTTTCTGCTGAAAAATTTTCCTCCGCCGTTCGAATCCCCTTCAGAACAGGCAAACAAAATAGGCTTTGTTCGAGCGTCCCGAAGGGTGTCTTGCTCGAACAAAGCCTATTTTGTTTGCGGTGCGGGGTATCGGATCAGGTTCGAACCTATTTCTCCCTATAAAACTTCCCCTTCTGAATATCCTCTATCGCCTGTTTTGTATAAGGCATCGTATTGGGAGGCAAATTATCAATCGGAAACCAGCCACATTCATCGCACTTTTCCGGTTCCATATTACTCGGTTCACCACTCCATTTTTCACAGAGAAAAAAGAAGTCATCGTATTCCATATCCGTTCCGCCATAGTCCAATCGGTGCATGGCGTGCACAAAAGAAATATCTTCAGGAAGCGCATCAATACCCACTTCCTCTTTCGCTTCACGGATAGCGGCAATTGAAGGTTGTTCATCTTTTTCAACATGACCAGAGGGCAATCCATACTTGCCATCTTCATAACCAGTGTTCGCGCGACGTAAAAGGAAAATCTGATTGTCGCGTTTTAAAACAAGATATGCCGCAACGTAAACTTTATGATGATTGCTCATTCCAAAATTATATCACTTGTTGATATTTTGCGTTAAACGGATTTTGTGCGGGGTATCGGACCAGGTTCGAACCTATTTTATACAGTTTTCCAACAATTCCGTCTTTTAATTTTGCGATATAAAACACCCCTCTATTCTCTACTGCCAAAATCTTCAAGAGTTTCCACCTCATTGGGGGTTTTAGGATTGGCCCAAAAATTAATGGTGTCTCTTATTTTCTCATCAACCAGTTCCTTTATAGCCTGCTCAGCTCCTTCCCTGGTCTCGGGGCTAGCCAAATCCCCAATGATTTTTTCTGCTATCAATTTTCCTTCAGCTGCAGCCTCATCATAGAATCTTCCATATGTTTCCCGACCAAAAACATCGCCAGGGTGTTCTGCTTTAAATTCTTCTCCAGCCCGATACGCTTTTAATGCTGCCCTCAAACCTATGCGCCTCATCTGCTGGTCAAGAGAAAGAGGTTTTAAAGCTTCTCCCTCCGCTTGCGGCTTTATACTTTCCATATCCATATGAGTTAAATTTAACAAACAGGAATATAATGTCAACCAAGATGCGATGTTGGCTGTTATAGCTCGTTCAGTTTGAACTGATTTCCAGAAAATGAGCTTTGATGAGCTACCCTACTAACCTAGTTCCCGTGACCTTATAGCCTCCTCCCGGCCATTCCCATGCTGCGGAAAAACTATTTCCGCTGGGGTCGAAAATACTCTTCATATGATTATCGGAACCTTTATGACCAAACCAGACCGTGAGAATATTGTCGGTAAGTTCATAAACGTAATCGAGCGTCAGGCCATCAAGGGAACTGTAAAAGCGACTCCATATTTCTTTACTTGGTCGTTCATTGGGCTGCTTCATATGGCCAATGATTTCGATGCCTTTTATTTTTCTCCCACCGTAGTTTAGATCAACGTGTTGCACGAGGAAAAATTCGCCCTCCATCCATTCATATTTGATCTGGCCCTGCGCATCGCCCGATATTTTCCATGTACCGACCAATCGATTAAGGGCTTTGATATCTGAGTCTAGCGAATCTATTTTCATCATAAATATATTTTAGCAAAATGGAGCCCAAATTGTATGGGCTATTACTTTTAATGCGTTAAACGGAATTTGTGCGGGGTATCGGACCAGGTTCGAACCTATTTTTTAAGAAATATAGAGGGGAACAGCCGAAGCTATTCCCCTCTCGTATGATGACGCCGCCCTAAACTACAGGGCGGAGGTGCGTCTGGGTAAGACGGCTAAGGGCTGAGTGGTAATGCCACTCACTTTTGGGCGGTTCCCTCAATCTAAACCACAGAGAGAGGTTTGCGTTCGCCTTTCGTGAACGCGGCCCAGCGATTGACCCCACTCTGCACCCCTGCAGAACGGAATCTTCATAAGATTATCTACCGATATAGTACTCCTATTTTAGAATTTCGTCAAGCATATTTCACTTTAAGATCCAAACTTCCACTTTACAAATTATCCTTCAAAGGATAAAATATGGGCAGAAACTTAATTCCAGACTCGGATGAGTCAAAGAGCGGATGCTCAGGAGGAACAATGTTCTATTACGCAGGCACGAGAGAAGAACATCGGTGGCGCAAATGGCAGAAAATATTCACCGATTTCCCGTGGCTCTATGCCGTTAAGAGCAATTGGGATTATAAATCGGACAATGTGCGGATCACCAACAATTTCGGCGACCTGAAAGTGTTGCTACTTTCTCCTGCAAGGGATGAAAGCGTCGAAATTTGGATATACGGAGAAACGATGTATCCACCCAGAATATTTTGTCAGGCCAGCTGGGTGGTGAAAGCTTCGCACTCTGACGGGAAGACGCTCTGGGCAGAACAGGTCGCGGGGAACGGCAACCCATACGAAGTGGTTCGCTACGTGGTCGTCAAATTTGCCCATGACTCCCATTACACCATCTATCGCGACAAAGAGGATCTCAATCTCGAAGGGTGGATCAATCGTTTGTCTGAAACACATCCCTTTTAAGGAGCGTCGCCGATGACGTCCAACCTCTTTTTGCTTCCGCCAGATTTTCTGGCACAAACCCCAACCATTACGGCTGGGGTTTTTCTTATTGAAAAATATTTTTTATCTGTTAAACGGATTTTGTGCGCCGGGCAGGATTCGAACCTGCGTAGCCCATAGGGCGAAAGATTTACAGTCTTTTGCGATTGACCACTCCGCCACCGACGCAATGTTTTCTATCCCAACACTATTCTTCCGAACCCTCCTTATTCTGCCCGCTCATCTCTTTAAAATCAATGTTCGGGCGCTTGTCCTCTTCCGGTTTGATCTTTTGAAGATGCTTTGCGAGCGTGTTGTCCAGTTTTAAGATGAGTACTTTTATGCGCCGCAGAAACTTCAAAAGGAAATTATTGAATGCGGCATCGATCTTTTCCGGCATCTCGGAATGCGCCCAGCGTTCAAGAAATCCTTTTTCCTCTGTCGGTACCTCTTCGATGCGCGGCAGAACCTGCACCGTCAGGTACAGCACGGTTCCCAGGCAGATCATAAGGATGATAGTGAAGATGATTTCCATAAAATGGATGCGCGCCGCGTACGTTACGCTTCGACGCGATAGAATTCGCCGACGGTGACGTTCTCCCCCACCTTCGCGATCACTTCACCCACCACATCCTTCACTGTCCGCGACTCATCCTTTACATACGGCTGCGCAAGCAATTCCTCGACGTCCTTCGGAGCCGCCGCCGCGATATGCATCGCAAGGTCATGTGCCAACGCCCTGAACGGCTCCGAGCGGACCACGAAGTCCGTCTCCGCGCTCAGACGGAGCAGGACGCCGATGCGCTCGTTGTGCACATATGACTGCACCAGGCCCGCGCCGGTCTCTCGATCCGCACGCTTTTCCACCTTTGCCAGTCCTTTCTCGTGAATGATCTTGACTGCGGCGTCGATGTTGCCGTCAGCCTCGATGAGCGCCTTGCGGCAATCCATCACTCCTGCGCTCGTGATATCGCGCAATTTTTGAACCATCTCCGCCGTCACCGTTGTTTTGGTTTCCATAGTTTCAAATTATACTACATTACCTTTCCGCCCGCATCCTCGTGCGGCCGCACGACTATTTTTCCTGTGCCGGAGCGGAAGCTTTCGCGGTTGCTTCCGCTGCTTTTGCCTCTGCCGCCACTGCGCGCATCTTCACTCCCTCTTCATAGGCTTTTCCGACGCGCTCCAAAAACCATTCAATACTCTTCTTTGCCTTATCGTTACCCGGAACGACATACGTGATCTTGTCCGGATCTGCATCCACGTTTGCGAGCGCAATCACGGGGATCTTCTTCGTAATTGCTTCGCTCACTGCCGTGTGGTGCAGGATCGGGTCGATAACGACCACGACATCCGGTTCCTTCGTCATCAATTCGAGGCCACCCATCAATTCTTCCAAGCGCCGCATCTCGCGCTCCATTTCCAAACGTTCTTTCTTTGTATACTTTCCGACGAGCGCGCCGGATGCGAGATCGGTGCGAAGCTGTTTAAGGCGCTCAACACGCTTTGCGATGATCTTGAAGTTCGTGATCGCACCCCCGACCCAGCGGGTCGTGACATACGGGATGTTGAGCTTCTTTGCGAGCGTGAGAACGCTCGTCTCTGCCGCCGGCTCGGTGCCGACGAGGAGTACCAGGCCGTTGTTGTGCACCCGTTCTTTGATGAACGCCGCTGCGGCATCCATCATCTCTTCCGTTTTCTGGAGGTTAATGATCTCGATCCCGCCGCGATTGCCCAACACGAACGGACGCATCTTCGGGTTCGTCTTGCTCTTTTTGCGTCCATAAAAAACACCCGCATCCATCATTTCGCGGGATCCTTCCGCCGGATATCCCGACGTCTGGTTGTTTTGCATCGATACTACTGTGTCTTCTGGCATAGGAGAAAGTATACCAAATGGTGCAGGATAGTCAAATCAATAAATAAAAAGGCCCGCTCAAAGAGAGTGGGCCACCAACCGAAGGGTTGGATTTGAATTAGCGAAGGAACAAAGCGGGCTTTCCGGGCAGTTTCCCGTAGAATAACCGGTATGCCTGTATGAGTGAGATGGGTGAAAATTGCATCCCCTGATAAGCAAGCCGTGGAATATACAGCTCACAGAACTCGATATGGCACCCCTCTACCAGCTTACGGTATTCCTCCATTGTGCCTGTTAAAAGACTTCCAAGTTGTCCGTGCCTTACTGGGTCGTCGGTGAAGAATGCAGTGAATACTGGCGCAGGAATAATTCTCCTGGTGCCAAGATTCCTGTGATACTCAGCTTCATACCTCCACCACTCCCTATAATCGGAATCAAGAACGGCCGCGGTCACACTGTTGTGCGTATAGACCCGGATGATAGGAACCGGAGACACGGATTCAACTGTCGTGTCATGCCATGTTGTTATGTAGTAGGACAGCGACACAATTGCGGAAATCGCGAAGGTCGCTATCGTAAAAGTGATGAGACCATTCGGGTCGGGTAACGTTTTGGTGTGCCACGCGAGAAAAAAGAAAAGACATGTAGCAAGAATAGTCCATGCCAATGCAAGCCTTGCCTTTAGATTCCCTGAAAAATTTTTTGACATTGCCCCGCTCCTTATGATGGCCGCCTGTCTCATTTCCCCGTGGGGTAGCTTCTCTTACGAAAAGATTGTTGAGTTCAGGATTTACGCCGCGCCGAAAGGGCAATTTCAGCTGAAAGTATTATATCATCTATAATACTAATATGTCAACTTCTATCAGCGGCTTTCTCTAATGCGATAGGAAGAATATCACTAACCCGAGTGCACAGAAGACGGCGCTCACGATCCAGAAGCGCATGGTCACCTGCGACTCGGGCCAGCCGAGCGCCTCGAAGTGATGATGGATCGGCGCGGAGCGGAAGACTTTTTTGCCGTGCCGGAGCTTCTTTGAGATCACCTGGATGATGACGGACAGCGATTCAATGACGAGGATGATGGTGAAAAATGGAAGGATGAGCGTGGTGTTCGTGAGCATGGCGATGACGCCGATCGTGATGCCGAGCGACATCGAGCCGGTGTCGCCCATGAAGAACTTTGCGGGATAGATGTTGAACCAGAGGAACGCGAGCAGTGCTCCGATGATCACCCCGCAGAACGCCGCGAGGTCGTAGCTGTGAAGCACGAATGCCACCGTGGCGAGCGATACGAAGGCAAACAGCGATACGCCGCCGAGCAGGCCGTCCAGGCCATCGGTCTCGTTCGCGCTGAACGCCGCTGCAAAGATGATGAAAATAAAAATCGGGATATACCACCACCCGATCGTCACGTTGCCGATAAACGGGATCGCAAGCACATTCCAGCCGAGGCGGAAATAAAACCACCACGCGCCGATAAGCGCGATGAGCAGATAACCGACCGCCTTTTGGCGGATCTTCAATCCCCCGCCGGACGCGCCGCCAAGTTTCAACACGTCAGCCAATCGTCGAGCAATCCAAGAAGCGCCGCGATGAGGAATGCGGCGATCGGCAGATAGGTTTGCGCGCGATCGACGAAGTTAAAATAGGTCCAGCGCCGCCAAAAAGATGGCGCATGATATCGAAGAAGATCGCCATGCGCGATCACCGTAGTCCAGATGATCAGTCCGCCGCTTGTCGGCGTACCCGCTTTGTTCTTATGCAATTCGGCGAACACCGGCGCTCCCCCGCCGCTGCGCAATTGTTTCCCAAATTTATATTTAATGATGAATTTATACCAGAGCGGCGTGACAAGGAGCGCGATGATGAATGAGAGCGTGGTGAGGATCGTGACGCGCACCGCTTCGCTGAGCAACAATGATTGCATAAGTAACATTTTTTCGGGAATTATTTATAGTCGGTTCTGAACCATAAGTATAGCGCCGAAGTATCCTCGAATGGAAGTGCCGGCGCGCCGAGCACGGTGATGAACACCGGGTGGCCCTCATAATCGAATATTGATAAGAAGATTTCCGCCTGCCTGCGGCGTGTTGCCGGTCTTTCCGCCGATGAATGCAGGCTCGCCGGCAAAAACATTGATGCTCTTTACCGCAATCTTTTTCCGCGAATTCAATTCGGTGATCGTCGTCGCCGGCGTGTCGGTGAGCGCAAGAATTTCCGGATAATCGGCATAGACGTGCTGGGCGAGGATCAAAAGATCGTTCGCGGTCGATTCATTTGCGGCGGAGATGCCGGACGGATCGGCAAAATAGGTGTCCGTCATCCCCCATGCTGTCGCGCGCGCGTTCATCTCGTTCATAAATTGCGCCTGGCCGATATAATCCGCCATCGCTTGCGCGGCCACGTTGCTCGACGGCATGAGCAATAAGTGTAAAAGATCCTCGACGGTGTACGTGCCGCCGATCACAAGCGTCTGTTCGGTCGGATCTGCCGCGAACATCTGCGGCGTGATCGTGATCGTGTGTCGTCGGTGTCAGTTGATCGAGCACGAGCGTCGCGGTCATGAGCTTGGTGAGCGACGCGGTCGGCCAGCGGCTTGCGTCGTTCGAACCGGCGAGCACCGCGCCGGTCGTAAGGTCGGCCACCATATATGATTCGTTGGTGAAGATCGGCAATGGTGTCGTCTCGGTCTTTGAGAATACCGAATTGATGAGCGTGGTCGACGGGCTGGGGTTTGTAATGGTGCTCGTCACTGCGTTCTCGGCGCTGACCATCGCCCCGGTTGCGGTGTCTCCTACGGACGTTTGCGGCAGAACGAGCGTCGGCGGTTCGGTCGATGCCTGCGCATCGGCCGTCTGCGGGCGTGATCATTCCTCGCAACCGCCGGAACGCCTGAAAGGTTGGGATATACCAGGCGTGCAAAAAAGATCGCACCGATCACAACAAATAAAAAAATGAATTTCTCGTGGTTTTTTAACATGATAATTGCGAACTACTACTGCGTCGTCGGAGCGGTCGCATCCGTAGTGCTTCCGGAGCTCTCGGCGGACGCGCTCTCCGTCTTCGGCGCGTCGAACACTTTCAATAGTTCCTGGAACTTCTCGTAATCCGGCAGACCCTCCTTTTCTTTTATCCCAAGATGCTTCATGAGGTCGAACGTGCCGCGATAGAGAAAGCTCGGCCGGATGCTCCGGGTCGGGAAATCGCTCCACGAGCCCGCGGATCATCAAGACTGCGCAAAATAACGATCGAGTTCACGCCGCGCAGATATTCCAGTCGCGCGCGCGAGATCGGCCCGAGGTACGCAATGATAGAGAGCGCCTCGAGTGACGCAGGCGAAAGATCCTCGGAGATCTCCTCCTTCATAAAGCTTTCAAGGATGCTGTTGAACTCCGGCTTGGTGGCAAGCTGGATCTTCTCGCGGTCGGAAACGAGCTGAAGTCCGCGCGTATCGGCGTCGAGGTCGGCTTCGAGCTCTTTGATGATCGCTTCGAGCTCCTCTTTTTCTATCCCCAAAACCGACTGTATTTTTTTATACGAGAGTGGTTCTCCGTGGATGAATAGCAATGCCTCAAGTGATGCCCGTCCGTTTTTCATGAAAAGTTAATTATTTTTTCTTCACCATTATATCAGAAAAATTATCCATTTGCTCCAGGAGCACGAGCTGTTCGCGCGCGAGGTGAAGGATCGCGAGGAAGACCACGATCATCTCGCCCCGCGATTTATCGCCGGACAGCTGATTGAAGTGCATATCCCCTTCCTTTTGGATGCGTCCGAGCACCTCCGTGATCTTTTCCTCGAGCGTAATGATTTTCTCGTGGATCGTTTCCGTTTCGAGATCGTACGTCTTGATCGTATCGAAAATGCCGCCGAGTCGCTGTCGGTAAGCGCCTCCATAGTGAGGTTCTCGCCCGGATAGAACATTGTCTGTCCCGGAACGATTCCCGTGCCGCGGCCAATGAAGTACGGACGGCTGAACGAGTGGTGGCTCGTCGGCCAAAGCTCTGTTGATCAGCTTGATCGCGGGCTTGAGCTGTTGATAGATGTGCAGGCGCGATTCGAGGTCTTTGATGTCCGCCTCTTCTTCTTCCGACAGCGCCAAGCCCGGCAATAAATATTTTGATTTGAGGAAGATCAGTTTGCTCGCGACGGAAACAAAGTCTGCGAGCACGCGGAGGTCGATGCGGAATTTATTTTCCGCGTCTGCCGCACTTTCCGCGTTTACATCAAGCCCGCCTTTAAACGTCTCCAGATAGCGCAAAAAATCGTCCGTGACCTTGGCGAGACTGACCTCGTTGATATCCATCTTCTCCGCCTCAATCAGCTCCAAAAGCTTCTCAAGCGGCCCGCTGAACTCCCCTACGCGCGTTTCATATTCCATAGATGGATGACTATTGCGTTTATCATAAGAAAATTTTGAATATAAATAAAGAAAAGCCCCGCGAATGGCAAGCGCGGGGCTTTTCCGGGGCTAGTGAAAACAGTTGGGGTGAGCGATGAGCAAAAAGCACATAAGTGGAACCCCCACAACGATTGAGAAAAATATAATTTTTCTCATCTTCGGAGAGTGGGTCCTCATTTCCGGCATTATGATATTCTCCTCTATGGAATTATGACATATATTTGATATTTAAGCAACTACAGCTATAATGATTTCACATGGCACAAGCTCTCTACCGCAAATATCGCCCGCAGAAGCTCGACGACGTCCTCGGCCAGGAGACGAACGTTGAGATCCTTAAGAACGCGGCGAAGGCGGGGCGGCTTGGGCAGGCCTACATTTTTTATGGCGCGCGCGGGACGGGCAAGACGACGACGGCGCGGCTGATCGCAAAACTGCTCAATTGCGAAAAGCGGCGCACGGATCCGGAGTTCGCCAAGCTCGGCGAGCCGTGCAACGAATGCCGGGAGTGTCTGGCGATCGACGCGCAGAATTCGTTCGACGTGGTGGAGATCGACGCGGCGTCCAATCGCGGTATCGACGAGATCCGCAACCTTAAGGAAAACATCCGCACTTCCCCCGCGAGCGCCGAGCACAAAGTTTATATTATAGACGAGGCGCACATGTTGACCGGCGCGGCGTTCAATGCCCTGCTCAAAACATTGGAAGAGCCGCCCAACGCACGCGGTGATCATTTTGGCAACAACGGAGTTTGAAAAACTTCCGCCGACGATCACGTCGCGCGCGCAACGATTTGTGTTCAAAAAATTAATAAGGCAACGATCATCGAAAAGCTGACGTCGATCGCCGGAAAGGAAAAAATAAAAATAGACGAGCCGGCGATCGAGCTCATTGCCGCAGCGGCGGAAGGCAGCTTCCGCGATGCGGAGTCGTTGCTCGATCAGATCTCGTCAGTGAGCGGCGGGGTCGGCGCAGGCGGTACATCCGCCGGCGCAAAAGGCATCACGCTCGCCGATGCGGAGCGCGTCACCGGCCGCACCGGCCTCAAGAAAGTGCACGAGATGGCGGAGTTCATCGTTAAAAAAGATGTCAAAGGCGCGCTGGGCTATCTGAACGAGCTGAACGAAGATGGCCACAACCTTGGTGCAGTTTACAAAGGACCTCATCCATTACTTGCGCAAAGTGCTGTCGCTCAAGGTCAATCCGTCGCTCAAGCCGTGATGGAGCGCGACCTCACGCGTGACGAAGTTGCCGGCGCGCATCGCGCTCGGCGCGGCCGCGGACGTTGCCACGCTCGTGAAGTTCGATGAAGGCGCTCATCCGCGCGTATGCCGAGATGCGCTACTCCCCGTTCGCCATCGTGCCGCTCGAAGTGGCGCTCGTGGAGAATCTGGCGTAGACAAATCGCGCTCGGTGCGTATAATAAGAAGCGTTCGCAATACCATTGCCGGATCATCTAATGGTAGGATAGTGGACTCTGAATCCATTCATCTTGGTTCGAATCCAAGTCCGGCAGCTAGCTGTAGTGTGGTGATGCTCAATATAGCGGACTCATTGTCGAGCCAGTCGCCAGCTAATATGGATTTACTCAAATCGAAAGCGGCGATCCCCTCAAAAGGGCGCCATCTTTTTCTTTCCGTCTTTATTATTTGATAGTCACTGCACTCGTCAGCCCTTCTTCGATCAACGTAAAGAGAGCTTCGGGCGTACCGCTCCATTCGCCGGAAGGACCGAACACTCCTGCAAAGGGAACGGTCGGCATGGTGGGGTTATAGAAGTTGCCATCAATTTTTACTTCACTGCACTGGCTTAAGAAATCTTGTAGCGCCTCGAACGTCTCGTGCGCTATCTCCCCGCCAGTAATGGAGACGTCGGGATGTCCTTCTTGGATTTTTATCGCAAGTTTTACGTTGTGGGCATTTTTGAACTCCCCTTCTAAATCCATGAGCGCCAACCGGAGATCCCATGCCTTTCTTTTTGATGCTTCAATATTCTTCTTCCAGAGGTCCGGATACTCCCTTCGTTCCATCCGATCCATCATTGCCTCTTTCATCAAAACGCTTTCGTCTTTCTTTGCGGCAAATTCCTCTAAAAACTCCTGATCGCTCACCGCCGGTTCTTCGGCCTCTTCTTTTTCCTCGAACGCCGCAGTTTCGAAATTCATAATAATGATTATACCACGTTTTATCGGGTAACGGAAACCGTCTTTCCAAGTTCCGCATATGGTGCGGCGACGGTGATCTGTGTGGTGCTCGGGTTATATACGACCGTGTAGCCGGTGTTATAGTCGGTGTTCGACGTGTAGTGGGCTCCCGAAGCTACCGGATCGAACGGCATGGTTTGGAGATAGGTTGGCACAAGGCACGGTGCTATGTTATAGCTTCCGCTTGCGGATGCCATGATCTGCGGGGTGCCCGTCGGAAGCGATCCCGAGGTACACGAGAACACGCCCGTCGTCTGATCCGCGATATTTTGCCGCACCGCGTTCATGATGCCCTGCAGCTCGAGCGAGCGCTGGGTATTACGCGACGCCGCAAGCTGACCCACGGGATTCAGCGCCAAGAGTCCGATCCCCGCAGTGATGACGACGAGCGCGATCGCGATCAAAATCTCGATCAACGACAACCCGCGCCGAGGAGACAACCGTTTCATTTTTTTATTGTACCTCATCCCATGAAATGATGGAGTACTGATTCGTGGATAATGGGAAGCTTGGCGGCGGCCCGTATAATAAATTCGCGTCATAGTTATAGCTTCGGCTCTGATAGCCGTCGGTCGCCGAGTAATAAAACCCTGATTGCAGATTGCTTGCGAGCATGCCGTCCGTCGTGAGCGTTGCGCGCGCGGCGTTCGTGCCGCATCCGCTGTATGAATAGCGCTGGATCGCGCCGTTTATCGCCACGAGCGCCCCGTCGATCGTAAGGTTGTTGTCGCTCACGAGCCCGATGTTGATGTTGTTCTGTGAAACGAGCGCGAGCGTGTCGCTCCCGTTGAAGTTGGTATACACCGTGGACGAATTCACCGTGATACTCGAATAGGTCGTCGGGTTGCTCGGGAATCGCGCCGATGCGATCGTTACGCGTTTATCATTGATCTGTCCCCTCACCCAGAGGTTGTCCTGAAAGAACATATCGCCGTTCGACGGGATCGTGCCGGTCGCGATGAGCGTCTCGGTCTTTATGCTCCACGTTCCCCATCCGGTTTGTCCGGGGTTATTGCACCCGCCCGGCGCAGACGTGAGTGCCGTCACTTTATAGACGCTGTAGATCCCGCTCGTCGCAAGCGCGAGGTCGTATCCTTGTGCCGTGGAGCTCGGGAAATAGGTTCCGCTCGCTTGTGCGAGCGCCTCGATGCTTGAAAGGTTCTCCGTGAGCGCAGTGAAGTCGATTGCCGGAACGCCAACCTTCCTCCCCGCCTGGAAAATAGTTTGGTTGGTCGGTAGCGCGGTCGGCGGCTGTGGATCCGCCGGCGGGCCGTCGGTGAAGACCGCCCACTGGGTGAGTCCGGTGCTGGGATCGGTCGTTGTGGTGAGCGAACTTTCAACGAGGTTATGGGCGGTGCCATCGAAATGGATGCCCGCATTCGACTGGATCGTGCCGTAAACCTGCGCTCCGGTGCCGAACTCGACGAACGAGTCGAGCGCCCATGCATATTGCGCGAACGACGGGATCGCCATCTCAACTTTGATTATTTTCGTGATGCTCGGGTCGGCGACGATATTGCCGGTGCTTTGGATAATCACCACGGTCGAGCCCGGCGGCGGCGGCGTGATCGCAAGCGTGAACGTGCCGATAAGATTCCCGCTCTCATCGTAATAATTATGGACGTATGGCCCGGCTCGTCCCGTGCCGTCCTCGAAATCCTCCGGCGCGTGGGCAAGATGCCATTGATAATATTCAATCCCGGCTTCCGCAATGCTGAACGCGCGCAGCTTATTGAGCGATCGTACGGAGCTCTGCAGGAACGATGAAGAGAGGAAAATGAGCCCGGTGATGAATGTCACCGCGAGCGCGGCGAAAAAAATGACGGTGACCGCGAGCTGGCCTCTGCGCTTATTCATTGGTTCGGAGGTTCCGTATGTCGACCATTTGTGAGAAATATTGCGGGATCGGGGTGCTTGACGGATTGACGGCGGCATAGAATGAAAATTGCACGAGGCGGATGTTCGCGACGGTGATCGGATAGCTCATCGGCGCCTGAGTGCCGGTGTAATTCGTGTCATAGTAGGTGAAGAACACCGTCGATGAGCTCAGTATGAGGTTATTGATCTGGGTGGTCACGATCTCGGTGGAGGTCACATATGCCAATGGATTTCCGGACGGAATGGTGATCCCTTCCTGCAACGTGCTTGTTCCCAAAAAATAACGGACTCTTTCAAATGTGCCGTTCCGGTAAATATCGCTATAGAAGATGAACGAGCTCGTGCCGGCGGATTCGATCGGATAGCCGCCAATGCTCGATGGTCCGGCGGAACGGATGGCGGTCGTCATAAGCTGGATGGTCTGGGTGATATCCTGGCTCGATTGCAATTTTTGGCTTGTAATGGTCTGGAGTGATGTAAGGTTCCCCTGGAATGAGCTGAGGATGAAAATAAACGCCACGCCGATAAGGCTTGCGATGAGCACTTCGACGAGAGAAAATCCATTCCTTGCATCAGTGTGACGCGGCATATTATTGGTGGGTAAGATCGACGGTTGTCGCCTGGGCATTGGCGGAAATCGTGACCGACGACGTCGCCTGGATATAATTCGGTGCGCTCACGGTAAGGAGATACGACCCGGACGAAAGACCGGAAAAGAGCGTCTGATATTGCGGCACGCATTGCGAAGAAAAACCGATCGTCACATCGTTCACGGAGGGCGATGTGGTCGGATCTTGCGTGCTTAAAAATACTTTATACCGGAAATAGCGATCGCCGCCCAGGTTGACGATGGTGGAAGATGCCGTGTAATAGGTATTGCCCGTGCCGTCGGGACCGACGAAATTCCATGTTACATCATCGTTGTTCGCCGCAAGCTGGAATGCCGCGCTTCCCGCGCCGGTCGAAGTCGGTTCCACGGCAGGATTCACATTCAGCGAAATATAATTGGCGGTCGACGTCCCAAAGTCGATCGTGTTTGAAATGAGCCAGTTTATCGTGCCGGTGGCGTACGTTCCCGATGCGTTCGCAAGCAGTTGGATCGTTCCCGGCACTGATTGAGTGTCAATGCCGCCGCTTTGCGAAGCATACGCGCCGTTCGCCCAGTTGGTATCCGTCCATGTGCTTTGTCCCGCGGTGAGGGTCTGCTGAGAACGATCCGCCGGACATTGTTACTGTCGCTCCGGGCACGCCGTCGCCCGTCGCGGCATCCGCTATGCTCACCAGGAGCGATTTCGGGACTACTTGGCGTGAGGACAAAGTCGAATGAGATCGTCGAACTAGGATTGATCGTCAGCGGGCTGAACGGAGTGGTTCCTAACAACGCGTAGGATGACGAGGTAAGCGTGAATGCATAGGTGTCCCATTCCATATTTGGGAAGGATGCGGTGCCGGAAGCGTTTGTGGCGGAGCTCGTGGAAAATTTCAGTACGTTCGGATTTGTGCCGATCAGCTTCGATCCCGCAATACTGAATCCTGTGCCGCCGATATCGGCGCAGACGTTGTTCGTCGTCAAAACCGTGAGTGCGCTCGTCCGGTCTATCGAAAAACTTGCCGTCGAAAGTTGTTGCTGTGCCACCGTGATATTCGGCTGGACCGGGGTGGAGCTTCCCAGGGCTCCTATTGAATAGCTCTGCGCCGAAGAATATCCGGGTTTCGAGACAAAGATCTGATACCCCTGCGTACTCGTGGGGACGCCGACAAGCTGAAGCGTGCCGCTGTCGTTCGTAGCGTCGGTGAGGTTCACCGCTGGCGTGATGTCGGAATTCACCACGGTCACGTTCGCGTTCGGAACCCCGTTGCCATTGGAGTCGAATATGTTGATAAAAAGGGATCCTTGTCCAAGCGTGCTTTGCAGTCCCACCGGGGCAAAGGTCGTCGTGAGGGAAAGCGGATTGAAGTTCTGGCACGTAGGACAACTGATCGTGAGTTGAACCTGTTTATAGTCGACCGTTCCGGTCGGTTCGCCGAATCCCTGTCCGGCGGGATCTTCGATATTGAGGATTTGCGTCCCCATGACGAAGTTATAATCGGCGTACGATATGGTTTGTGTGGCGGGGATAATGCCCGACGGGATGCCGTTCACCGTGCCGATGTCCGCATAGGGCAGGTCGCGCATCGTCTCGATCTGCTGGTTCATCACTGCGGTCGCGCCGTTCCTGACCTGAATGTTATTGATGGCGCCGTAAAGGGAAAAATAGACAAGATAGATCGCGCCGAACAGGAACGCCACGATGGCGATACTGACCACCACGTCGATCAAGCTTGACCCTTTCTTCATTGTGAAATGTTCGAGGAGATGGCGTAGATCGGAGTGATGATGGAGATCGCGACGAAACCGACAAGCAATCCCATGAAGAGCAGCATCACGGGTTCGATGATCGTCGTCATGGAGTCGAGTCCGTAGCTCACTTCTTCCTCATAATATTCGGCGACATACACCAGATTCTCATTCAGGTTTCCGGTTGCCTCCCCGATCTGGATCATTCCGGTGACGAACGGCGGAAAGAGCTTCGCTTTTTTTTCGAGGAACGGGGCGAGCGCACCGCCGCGGCCGATCTCCTGGCTTGCTTCGTCAACAAACTTCCGATAGACAAGATTGTCGAACGTCTTGCCGGTGATGACAAGCGCTTCGGCGATCTTCACGCCGCTCTTGAGCAGTAATGAAAATATGCGCGCGAAGTTCACCATATTGAGGCTTATGGAAAGTTTTGAAAGCACGGGGGTGAGCAGGATGAGGTTATGCATGGCGTAGCGGAACGGTTCGACGTGCTTGAGCAACAACCGGAAGACGATGATAAGGATAATGAGGGCCGCGATACAGTAAAGGCCGTAGCTCGTGAAGAACGTGATTCCCGCGAGGAGCAGCTGGGTCGAAGCGGGCAGCGGCGCTCCGGAGCCGGTGAGCGCGGGCAGCAGTTTTGGAAATACGAAGAACGCGAGGAATGCCGTTACGCCGAGCGTCGCGACGAGGATGATCATCGGGTAGACCATCGCGGACTTTATCTTGCGCTTAAGATTCCTTCGTTTCTTTGTTTCGTCAGAAAGATAGAGCAGGTTCTGCGCGAGCGTGCCGCTTGCCTCCCCCACGCGCACGACGCTGATGAAAAAATCCCCGAATACGTCATGAAAATGTTCCAGGCCGTCGGCAAAGAAAAGGCCGTTTGACACGTCCTTCGCCAGCTGGTCGATGATCTTTATGAGCTTCGGCGATTGGGACTGCTTTCGCAGGATGACCAGGCCGTCATAGAGCGGGATGCCCGCCTTGATGATAATGGCAAGATGGCGCGCAAAATCTATCTTGTCCTGATCGGAGATGCTTTCGTTAAAAAGACCGAGGTGAAAAGGTTTTTTCTTTGGCTTCGGAGATTGCGGCGACACTGGCGGCCGAGGCGGCGTCGGGACGGGGACATTATTCATGAATGATCCTCAATATCTCTTCTATAGTGGTAAGACCTTCGGATGCCTTTCGTGATCCCGTCACTGAACATCGTCACCATCCCCGCGCGCACCGCGGCGCTTTTGATGTCCTGCGCGCTCGCGCGGGCAACGATAAGCCCGCGGATTTTTTCGTCCACCTCGAGCACTTCCCGGATGCCGATGCGACCGACAAAGCCGGCGCCGTCGCATTTTTCGCAACCGACTGCAGTATAAAATGTCTTTTCCTTGAGTGCCTGGATATGTTCCAGCGCGGACGCGAATGGATTCTCCCCTTCCGAAAAGGATTCGGAGATGCTCGCGAGCTCTATCGCGGTGAGCACGGTCGGCTTCTTGCAATCCGGGCAAAGTTTTCGGACAAGGCGCTGTCCCATCGCGATGTTCACCGTCGAGGTGACGAGGAACGGCGGCACGCCCATATCGATGAGGCGCGGGAATGTCGTCGCGGCATCGTTCGTGTGGAGCGTCGAAAGCACCAAATGTCCGGTGAGCGCCGCATTCACCGCGATGTTCGCCGTTTCTTCGTCGCGGATCTCGCCGACCATAATGATGTTCGGGTCCTGTCGGAGTATCGAACGCAGTCCGTTCGCGAACGTGAGCCCGGTCTGCGCATCGGTCTGGATCTGTGTCGTGCCCGTGAGCGAATACTCGATCGGATCTTCGATCGTGATCACCGAGATGTCCGGCTTGTTAAGTTCCTTGAGGATCGTATAGAGCGTCGTTGTTTTCCCGGAGCCGGTGGGACCGTTGGCAAGGATCATGCCGTAGGGTTTATGGATAGCCTTCTCCACTTTTTCGAGGTCCTTCGGGTAGAAACCGAGATCGGCGAGGGAATAGGTCGAGGTCGCAACGAGCACACGCATGATGGAGTTCTCGCCGTGATACGTCGGCACGATGGAGACGCGCACGTCGAGCTCGCCCACTTCGGCGAGGCGCACGCGAAAACGGCCGTCCTGCGGCAAAAAGTGCGCATCAGTGCGCAATCCGGACATGACCTTGATGCGGCTGATCACTTCCTGGTGTAATCCGATGGATACGCGCGTCGGATCAACGACGTCGCGAAGGATACCGTCGATTCGGAAGCGGATGCGCGAACCATCCTCGGCCGGTTCAAGGTGAACATCGGACGCTTTTGCCGCATAGGCATATTCAATAATGATATTGACAAAATCGATCACGGAAAGTGATTCGACGGGCTTCGCAAGCAGCTCATCCATTATTGATTTCAAAGATTCCGCGTCACGCATATTTTTAATTGTAGCATATACCCAATCACACCAAAGCGGATTTTTTTTGATAGTGTACACTTGATAGATAGGCCGATGAAAAAGGAAAACGAGGGAAAGGAGGATCCCATATTTAATGATATCGAAGACGAGCCGACCCCCTATGGCGTGGGCCCGATCTCCTCTTTTTCGGAACAAGGAACCCCGGTCGTGTTCATTGCGACCATCGGGGTCGTCGTGCTTATCTTTGTGATCGCGGGAGCGTTCGTCGCCTCCTGGAATCCGGCCTTGTCGCACGCCGGCCGGCCGGAACCGGCATCATCCGGCACGGCCGCGCCTGCCGCGACGCCGGTTGTTCCGGAGATCTCCACCAGCATTCAGCACGGCAAGAACGGCACTAAGCTTTTTGTGCAATGGACAAACCTCCCCGACGGCACCACGGAGATCAATATATTTTATGCCGCCACGACGAATGGAACGTATCATCTGATCGGCAGCATTCCCGTGGGATCAATTGCCGACGGGAGCGGTTCCCTGACTATTTCGGCCGGAGATGCGAACGGGTCTTTCTATGGCGTTGCGTCAACGGGAAATTCTCCGGCGAACACGAATGGAACCGGCCAGGGGTCCGGGAATAATGGCGACGGGAATACATCGTCGGGCGATGGTACCGGAAATAGCGGTAGCGGAAACGGGAATGCTACGGGCAGTGGCAATGGCGTCACACCGCCAGCGGGCAATGATAATGGAAACGGAAATGGGGATAATAACGGAAGCAGCACCCAAGGCACGGGCAATGCCAATACATCGACCGCGCCCGTCGAGAATTTTCTTGTTCAGCACTTTGATGAAAAAATACAGATAAGCTGGCAGGTGCTTCCATTAAATACATTTGAGGTGGTGGTCTCACGCTCGGCATCGGACAGTGGGCCGTGGACGCCGGTGCTTACCGAAACGAATATTGCTTCGGACGGACCCTATTCCATTGAGGTCGTGGATGACACGCTCGGCGACCCGTATTACTACAAAATGGACACCTACGACCAAGCCGGGGATACCATCACCACCTACGGGCCGATCCTGCTCGCGCCGTTATAGATTAAAATACGATCCTACAATCGCAACAAGACTGTCGAGGTCGTCGGTCTTTTTGATATAACCGTCCGCGCCGAACTTCTTCGCAAGCGCAATATCCGTTTCGAGGTCGGTCGCATCGCCGAGGCTCGTCGTGAATATGATTTTGATAAAACTGGTCTCGGGATCGCGTCGGAGCGCCGAAAGCACGTCTTCACCGCTTATGCCGGGCATCTTTACGTCCAGAAGCACCATGTCGGGCTTGCACTCCTTCACTTTTTTTATTCCCTCAGCACCGCTTTCGGCGGTTTCAATGTGATAGCCGGCGGCGGTCAATTTTACGGAGAAGATCTCTCGAAAATCAGCGCCGTCATCGATGATGAGAATCGTTTTGGAAAGATCCATATTTTTATTACCAAGCGAGTATATCACATTTATTGGAGGTAAAGAAGAAAAAAGATGACTATTCCGCGCGGGCAGCCTGTCGGGTGGCGATCCGAGGACGGAGTTTTAGCCAGGTTCATATTGTGGTATTCTACCTGTGACAATGCGAAACTTTTTTAATCGATGGTCGGTGTTTTTTATTATCGTGGGAACCGGGGGTCTTTTGATACTTTTCTATACTGCCGCACGCGGTGATATTTTCTCAGGGAAATATACGATTGCGGCGATTGCAGGAAATACTGATTCGCCCTCTCCGGCGGTAGAAGGCACGAGCACACCGCTTTTTGCCCTCACGCCGATCGATGCCGCCGCGTATGATGCAAAATTATTGGAGATCGCGAACGTCCCGCCGCGGACGATCACGATAACGGTCACTTCCACCATTCCCGGCACGACCACCATTGCCATCTCGAAGACCACAAAGACCGTTCCGGGAATGAGCGCATGGCCGGTCAAAACGACATTGCCGGATGCCGGCGCCCTGCTCCCCTTCAACCGCATCGTCGCGTACTACGGCAATTTCTATTCCACCGCGATGGGCGTGCTCGGCGAGTATCCAACGGATCAGATGATGGCGATGCTCGCCTCGACGACCGCCGAGTGGCGCGCGGCGGACCCGTCCACGCCCGTCATTCCCGCGATCGATTACATCGTGGTGACCGCACAGGGCAGTCCCGGCGCCGACGGGAAATATCGCCTGCGGATGCCGGACAGCCAGGTTGATAAAGCGATCCAGTTGATGTCACAGGTGAACGGGCTGGTGTTTTTGGACTTCCAGGTGGGGCAAAGCAATGTGGAAGCGGAAGTGCCGCAGTACGCGTCGTACTTTAAGTTGCCGAACGTGGAGCTCTCGCTCGATCCGGAATTCGACATGGAGCCCGGCGTAAAGCCGGATACGGAGATCGGCACGATGAGCGCGAACGACATCAATTGGGCGGCGAACTATCTGGCGAATATCGTAAACGCGAACAACATCCCGCCGAAGATTTTAGTCGTGCATCGCTTTACCGAAGACATGGTGACGAATTATCAGAACATCACTCCTCTGCCGCAGGTGCAGGTTGTGATCGATATGGACGGCTGGGGTTCACAGGCAAAAAAGCTCAACACCTACGAGCGCATCGAGGTCGCCGAGCCCGTGCAGTTCACCGGATTCAAATTATTCTACAAGAACGATCTTCTGCCGCCGAGCACCGGGATGCTTTCGCCGCAGCAAATTCTCCAGCTCAGCCCCCAGCCAAGCTATATCCAATATCAGTAAACTATTTGAACGCAAATGCCAAGAGCACGATCGTCAATGCGTTGAGAATCACGAGCACTATTGCTTCTTGTGGGCGCGACGCAAGGGGCTTTACTAAGATATAGACCGTGTAGATGATCGCAACGATCGCCGCGCCGATAAAGTTTCCTCGTACCATGTTTTTATAATTTTATTATGAGATCAATTGAGTGATCGGCCTTTGAGGACTATAGATTCATTATATACCTCGAAAACCGTGGCGGGCAGTATGGGACGATGTTCGAACAACCCTACGCGATCTTCTCTAGCAATGCCTTATAATCCTTCGTCGTGATATGCCAATCGCCGGGTTTGAGCGGATTATCGAGGTCAAGGAGCACGAGAAAGATGGCGTATGCGAGACTCGCTATGCTTGCGGTAAATAGGAACGCGAGATAGATATCTTTGATGGCGATGAACATCGAGAGGCCGATCAAGAGAAACGCGGCGAAGCGTAACGTGTTGCGAAGGAGCGGCGGCATATGCTCAGCGCTATGTTGGAGCCGCGCGGAGCGATTGTTCAATATGATCGACAGCAACGCGAACGATGTCGGCATCAGCTGTGGCGCTTCGTCAAAGATCTTATAGATACTGTTATTAAGATCGGTGATCACGTCCTCGATTTCCTGGCTCCGCTCCCCTTTCTCACTATATTGCCAGCCTTCCCTTATGATGAGCGAGAGATAGCGTTTGATGTTTATATGGATCTCGTTTTTTATCTTCTCCGGGAAGTTGCTGGACCAGAGATAGAGTTTTTCCAGGCCGTCCACCTCGCCGCGCACCGCGTCGGTGAGCGCATTCCACTCATCCCACTCTTTTTGAATGGCAAAAGCGGCGAGCACGCCGAAGATGGTACCGACGACAGCATAGAGAT
This sequence comes from uncultured bacterium, assembly GCA_963718575.1. GTDB lineage: Bacteria > Patescibacteriota > Minisyncoccia > UBA6257 > 2-01-FULL-56-20 > JAKAGE01. The sequence continues at coordinate 69,639 of OY970358.1, forward strand.
ACGGGGTCTCGTCGCTGTTCGCAAGCAGGAGGCGCGTGTCGTAAAGCGTGCTCGTCCGGATAAAATAGAAGATCGTTCCGAAGACGATGAGAAATGGGATAAGTTTTTTAATGAGTGACATATTGTAGTACTATATCATTATCAGCCGCCTGAACAAACATGACCATCCCGATTCCCCGCAGACAATGGAGCCGTCGCCCGCCGCCGAACAATGAACCGGTCTATCTGACGCCGGAAGGCATTAAGCGGCTCGAAGCACGGCTCGCGCGATTGAAAACCTCGCTTCCCGCGGTTATCGAAGAAGCTGCGCGCACCGCGGCATACGGTGATCGCTCAGACAACGCGGAGTATAAAGAGGCAAAAGGGATCCTGCGGCGCACGCACGGCCAGATTTTCAATATCGAAGATCAGCTGCGCCGTGCGGTGGCGATCGCTCCGAGCACGGTGAGCGGCGATGGTGATGCCGGCGCGAGGACGATCCAGCTTGGCTCAACGGTGGTATTGTCTTCGAAGGGCGTGACCAAGACCTATCGCATCCTCGGACCATCGGAGACCGATCCTTCTCGCGGACGCATTTCTCACACCTCACCGTTGGGAGCGGCGCTGATCGGGCATAGCATAGGCGATGTCATCGTCGTTCAGATGCCGGGCGGCGTGCAGGAATATACGATCGCAGAGATAAAATAGTTGGAAATATTTCAACTTTACGGTAGAATCAAGCAACTATGGAAAAATCATATACAAAGCTGAAGAAGTTGAGCGAGAAGAACGGCGATATCGAGTTCCAGGCCGAGGTGCCGGTGGAACTGCTTGAAGAATATTCATTGGCGGCGCTGGCTGCGATAGCGGAGGATTTTGCGTTGCCCGGGTTTCGCAAGGGTAAAGTGCCGCATGGCAAAGTGCGAGAACACGTTGGCGAAATGTCGCTTTTGGAGGACGCCGCGAACGAAGCGCTCCGCGATGCGATGCCTCAGATCGCCGAGGATGAGAAGCTCAACGTCGTCGGACGACCGCAGGTCGTGATCACGAAGATCGCGCCGGGGAATCCGCTGGAATTCAAGATCCGTTATGCGCTTTTTCCCGATATCTCGCTTCCCGATTATAAGAAGATCGGCAAAACTATCTTTGAACGAAAGGATCCGACCGATGTGACGGAAAAAGAGATCGACGAGGCGATCGACCGTATCCAGAAGATGATCGCGCCGATGGCGAACGCCGGACTCGCGCCTGACGCTGCTATCATGCCGAGCGAAAAGGACGCACCCATTCCCCCCCTCACGGACGAGGCCGTAAAGCAGTTCGGCAACTTCGCGACCGTCGCGGATTTCCGCGCAGAGCTCAGAAAGAATCTCGAGCAGGAGAAAACCTTACACATGAAAGATGGTCGGCGCGAGGAAACGATCAAAGAGATCGTCAAACACGCCAAGGTTAAGGTTCCGCAGTTGCTTGTCGAGCAGGAACTCTACGAGTTTATTGCCGACCGAGATGAACAACTCGAAACAGCAGGACTTTCGCTTGAAGAGTACCTCAAGCAGACCGGCAAGACGGCTGAACAGCTGGAAAAAGATGAACGCAGGCTTATCGAGGACGATCTGCGTATGAGTTTGGTGGTGCAGGAGGTTCGTAAACAGGAGCATATCACTGCCGATGACCGCGATGTGCATATTTTGATCACCCAGCTCAAACTTCGCTATCCGGAGCGTACGGAACAGGAACTTCACCGCACTGCGGAGGCGATGATCATTCAGAACAAATTATTCGCGATTTTAGAGGGAGCGCCGGTGCCGGATTTGAAAGATGCGGTTGAGGATACTGTAGTAGGGAGTGAGGTCGCGTAAAACGAATTGCTAAAAAAATAATTAAAATTAAAAAAAATGGAAATTAAGGATAAAGTGATCGTGGTGACTGGCGCGTCGGAAGGGATCGGCGAGGCGATCGCGCGGAAGCTGGCTGCGGCCGGAGGAAAGGTGGTGCTCGCGGCGCGGAACGACGAGAGGCTCGCCGCGCTCGCGCACGAACTCCCCGGCTCGATTGCGGTGCATACCGACATGACCCAGCAGGCAGATATCCAAAATCTGATCGATCGCGCGATCGAGATCGACGGTCACATCGATATTTTGATCAACAACGCCGGCCAAGGCATGATGAGTCCCGTTGAAAACATCGATATCGATAAATACAAGCACATCATGAATCTGAACGTGTACGGTCCGCTCTATGCAATGCAACTTACGATCCCAAAGATGCGCGAATATGGCGGCGGCATGATCCTCAATATCAGCTCGATGGTTTCCAAGAACTACTATCCGAACCTTGCGGCATATGCCTCAACGAAGTATGCCCTGAACGCGATCTCGCTTACCGCGCGTGCGGAGTTGGAAAAAGATCATATCATCGTGAGCGTCTTCCACCCCAAAATGACGGCCACGGGCTTCGGTAAGAATTCGGTCGGCGCATCACCGGAGGCTGCGGCCGCATACGCCGAACGCGCCCGCGCGCGTGGAATGGCGGTAGACACTGCGGAGCAAGTCGCGGATAAGGTATTGGAACAGATTGTGTCCGAAGCCGCGGAGGCGAATATGTAAAATAGTGCTACGTTCGTTTCTCTAACACTCGAAGCCTTCCGTCATGTTCGTTCACCGACTTTTGTAGATTTACAATGTCATCATTTGCCAGTGACATAAAAGCGGACAAATGAGTGTTTTAATAATTTCATTTCCCGTGTATGATGCCTGTATATGTTAATTGATGGTGTAAATGTACGGATCTCGGCAGGACACGGTGGCAAGGGCAATGTGTCTTTTAATAAAACCTTGATGAGCCTTGGGCCCGCCGGCGGAAGCGGCGGCAAGGGCGGCAGTGTCTACGCCGAGGGCGTTTCCGACCTTTCCGCACTTGGACAATTTCGCTTCAAAAAGGAGTTTGCCGCAGAGGATGGCATGTATGGCCGCGATCAGTTTCGGGATGGACATGATGGCAAAGATCTTATCCTTAAAGTGCCGGTCGGCACAATTGCCCACAACCTGACGACCGGCGTAGATGTTGAGATTGAGCATACCGGCGAGCGCGTCCTGCTTGCAAAGGGTGGCAACGGTGGCAAGGGCAACTTCCTCTTTCGTTCATCGCGCAATACAACGCCAAAACAATCCCAGCCTGGCTTGCCCGGTGAATCATTCGCATTCCGCTTGGAGTTGAAATTCATCGCCGACGTCGGCTTCGTCGGTTTGCCAAATGTGGGCAAATCCAGCCTACTGAACGAATTAACCAACGCAAACAGCAAAGTGGCAAACTATGCCTTCACCACGCTTGAGCCAAATCTTGGCACGTATTACGAGTTGATCCTCGCCGACATCCCGGGTTTGATTGAAGGCTCATCCGAGGGCAAAGGGCTCGGCACGCGATTCCTACGCCACATCGAGCGCACCCGCACACTGTTCCATTTTATTTCCGCCGAATCCCCCACCCCCGTGGCGGATTACAAGATCATCCGTGCCGAGCTCGGCGCGTATAGCAAGGCGTTGCTCAAAAAACCAGAGCATTTGTTTTTATCGAAATCCGACGTGGCGGATGAAAAACAATTGAAGGTCACTTTGACCAAGCTTAAAAAAATAGACCCGAAGGTCATCGCGATCTCCATCATTGACGAGGAGAGTATGAAAAAAGTGCAGAAGCTTTTGAATACGATCAAGGCGAAGAAATAGCTAGTCAAATTCTTAAAAATAGATTATAGTATAAACAAACGCGCGCTATATCTTTTTTGGCGCGTTCTTATTGTCTATAATACCCACCACCATGGCCAATAACGAAGTGATCCTCCGATTCAACGACGTGACGTTTGAATACGGCAAAAAACAGATCCTCACTGAGGCGACATTTTCGGTGCGCCGCGGTGCGAAGATCACCCTCATGGGACAGAACGGTGCGGGCAAAAGCACGATGTTCCGGCTGATCATGGGCGATCTGCACGCCGAAGAAGGCAACGTCATCCTGGAAGAAGGACTCACGAAGGCTATCTCCAAGCAGGTGATCCCCCGCGATCAACTCGACTCAACCGTTTTAGAATTTTTTAATAGCGCATTCCCCGGTAAAAAGATCTATGACATCGAACCGCGCATCAAGAAAGTGCTCGAGGTGGTCAACCTCGTGGCGCCGCTCGACCGCATCGTAAAAAGCTTCTCCGGCGGCCAGCAGGCACGCTTGCTCCTTGCACACGCGATCATCCAGGACCCGGACATGCTCCTCCTCGACGAACCGACAAATAATCTCGACAAAGCGGGAATCCAACACCTCACCCAGTTTCTGATCGATTCAAAGAAGACATGCATCGTCATTTCCCACGACGCAGATTTTTTGAACGCATTCACGCAGGGCGTGCTCTATTTGGATATTTTCACAAAAAAAGTTGAGCAATACACCGGCAACTATTTCGATGTGCTGAAAGAAGTCACCGCGCGATTGGAGCGCGAGCGCATGAAGAACGTCCGGCTCCAGCGCGACATCATACATCGCAAGGAACAGGTGAACTTCTTTGCGCAGAAAGGCGGACATATGCGCGATGTGGCACGGAAGATGAACGAGAAAATCGCAGAGCTCGAAGAAGACGTCGTCGAGGTGCGCCAGGAGGATAAGACCATTCGCAACTTTGCGATCCCCGTTCAGGAGGATGTCAGCGGTCGCATTCTTGAACTTACCTCAGTGAACGTCATCAAGAACCACAAACCCACGGCAAAGAAAGTTAATATTGCATTAAAAAAGGGTGAACGTCTGCATCTGGTCGGTCCGAACGGCATCGGCAAGACAACGCTTCTTGAAGCGCTCGCCACCGGCCACGCCAAGGGCGAAGTCCTCGAGCCTGGCATCCGCATCGGCTATTACCGCCAGGATTTCTCCACGCTCGACTTCGACGCCACCGTCTGGGATACGCTCGCCCGCGCCATGCGTGAAGGCGATCAGGACCGGCTTCGCTCCACCGCGGCAGGATTTTTGATCGACGCGGAACTGATCCGCGCAAAAGTGGGCGCGCTTTCGGAAGGCCAAAAAGGCCTCGTGGCGTTCGCCAAGCTTTCGCTCGAAGCACCCGGCCTCCTCATTCTCGACGAGCCGACGAATCACATCAACTTCCGACACATTCCCGTCATCGCAAAAGCACTCGACCGTTATGAAGGCGCGATGATCCTCGTCAGCCACGTTCCGGACTTTGTGAAACAAATAAAGATAGACTACACGCTGGACTTGGCAGAGCTTTAGATAGTATTAAAAATGACGAAGGGGCGGGTCTAGTAAACTAGAACCCGCCCAGTGTTGCTTCGAATGGTATATATTAATGATTCCGTGGTCTAACCCCGCTTAGGTTGCGCACTTTATTCTTTCTTTTCAAGCTCCAGACACACTGAATTGATGCAATACCGCTTGCCGCCCTTGTCCGCCGGGCCGTCGTCAAAGACGTGGCCAAGATGTGCTCCGCAGGTCTTGCAGATCACTTCGGTACGGTTCATACCGAAGCTGTTATCGGTTTTTAGCTCCACATTCGCCAAGTTTGCCGGCTCGGTAAAGCTAGGCCAGCCGGTGCCGGAATCGAACTTGGTATCGGACGAAAAAAGCTCCGTGCCGCACACGGCGCACTTATACATTCCTTTTGAGTGTTCGTCCACATACTTGCCGGTGAACGCCGGTTCGGTGCCGCCTTCGCGCGCGATGTGGTAGAGCTCGGGATTTTCTTTTTTGATCTGATCGTCTGTTTTCATATTATTTTGATTTTTCTTTTAATAAATTTGCGAATTGCTTCTGTAATTTCTCTACCTTCGGTTCGATGATGATCTGGCAATAGCCCGCGTCGGGATGATTCTTGAAATATTGCCGATGATAATCTTCCGCGTCATAGAACTCGCCAAGCGGAACAACCTCGGTGACGATCGGTTTGCCGCCCGGATCGGACCCGGTCAGCTCCGCGATAAATTTTTCCGCCTCCGCCTCCTGCGCTGGCGTGGTATAGAATATCGCCGAACGATATTGCGTGCCGACGTCATTCCCCTGCCGGTTCAGCGTCGTCGGATCATGCGTGGCAAAAAACACTGTGAGCAAATCGTGATATGAAACCTGCGCCGGATCGTATTCGATGCGCGTCGCTTCGACATGACCGGTCGCGCCGGTACAGACCGCGTCATACGTCGGATGCGGCACGGTGCCGCCGGTATAGCCGGGCATCACCGCAATCACGCCGCGCAATTCACTGAACACGGCTTCGGTGCACCAAAAGCATCCTCCTCCGAACACGGCCACGGCGATTTCGTTTTCCATGTTATCCGAAGGTAAATGTATATGCCTGCAATCCTGGCGTCTCGACCTTCAATTGCAACGTGTGTTCTCCCCCGCCATCCGCGTTATTAACAAGATTGTAGAGTTTGTTCGCTGATATGGTGATTGTGCCGTTCTGCACATCGCTTCCGGCATCGGCGGCGCTGATCGGCTGGCCATCCTGCATCACATCAACGACGGTTCCCGTGGGCGCACCGGCGGCTACCATATAGACCTTCCCGGCATCGTATTCGTAGGTGATCGTGGCGCCGGCCGCGAGGTTCGTCGCATACTGGTCCTCAAAATCCCATGCGCCGCCGAGGTAAAGCTGATTGGGTTGGATGGTGCTCACCGACGGGGCGCTGAGCGTCTGATCGCCGTTTGTCATGACCGTTCCGTTTGCCAAAAGGCTGTTCCGCTCCGCCCCAAAATACGTCTCGGGGCTTTGGATCTCGTTGAGATTTGCCGTGGCAACATTTACCGTTCCCGTCGGGATCGTGTCGGGATCAAGCCCGAGGATCGTCGCCCGTTGCTGAAGCACGTGCTGGATCGCGGCCTCCGTATCCGGATAATTTCCTTCTCCGACCTGATTATGCACGATATATCCGGCCATATCGATCAGATATTCGTTCGGCCAATAGAGATTGTTGTACGCATTCCACGTTCCCATATTACTGTCGAGGATGACGGGATATTTGATGCCGTATTGCGTCACCGCATTCTGCACGTTCGCAATATTTTTTTCAAATTCGAACTCGGGAGTGTGGATGCCGACGATCACCAACCCCGAACTCTGATATTTTTGATACCATGCGTTCAGATACGGAATCGTGCGAACGCAATTGATACAGCTGTACGTCCAAAAATCGAGCAGGACGGGTTTTTTCCCGATAAGACTCCCAAGGGTGAAGGTCGACGAAACATTGATAAAACCGGTTGGATCGACGATCTCAACGGCCGGTTCGTCGCCCGCGGCTTTATCCGCCGCGGCCAATTGTGCGAGCGCGATCTGGCTGCTGCTGCTCAGTACGACGTTGCCGCTCGACGAAGCAGTGGTACTGCTCGCGTTGCCGATGTTTATCGCCTGCGCGGGCTGGCCCGATGGTACCGAATGCACTTTTATGCTTTCCAAATACCAGATGGACCCTACTGCCACAATGACAACCGCAGCGAACGCTATCTTTTTGCTGGTGCTCATAATAGTTATTATTGTATTTCTATATTTTAAATTTCAAGAGAAGGTCGTTTACAAAGCCGAAGTTTGCAATGAGCGGCAGGTCCTGCGTGAAGACCAATACGCCCAGAACCACAAGGATCGCGCCGAAGACCGGGTTGACGTATTCCAGCTTCGCGGCGTATTTATTGATTAAGTTTGCACTTTGTGCGACGAAGAGCCCCACAATCAGGAATGGCACGCCAAGTCCGATCGCATACGAGAGCAACAACCAGAATGCCTCGCCCGGCGCCGATGCGGCGATGCCGAGGATCCCGCCAAGCACGGGTCCCACGCACGGCGTCCAGCCCGCCGCAAATGCAAGGCCGAACAAGAGCGACGTGAGATAGCGCGATTTTGAGTGCGTCTGGTTGGCGCCGGGGGCGAGGTTTAATTTGTGATCCATCTCAAAGAACCGAATCCGGAAGAATCCCATCAGATAGAGACCGAAGAAGATGACGATCGTGCCGCCGATCCATGCGAGCCATGATTGCACGGCGTATGCAACATGTGCGAGCGCGCCATTCAACAATACGCCAAGCAATGCGAAGACGATCGAGAAACCCAGCACAAAGAAAAAGCTGTTAAGGAAGATGCTGAGCCGCGACGGTTTCTGTGCCGCATTCGAGGACGATTCGCCCGCGAGATATGCGAGAAATCCCGGAATGATCGGCAATATGCACGGCGAAAGGAACGAAACGATGCCCGCGACAAATGCAATGAGAATCGGGATGTTGGCCATGATCGGCGTCAATTATAATTTTATTTTACTATAGATAAGCCCTCCAACCTTTGCGATGACCATGACGGTGAGCGCGATGACGAGCCACGGATCAGGGGCGTGTCCCAGCTCCCCTGCGACGATGCCAATGAGTAGAAGCGCTGAACCCGCGAGGTACGCGATCCGGTCGGCGAACAATCGATGGAACTGCTCCCGCTCATCGCCTTGATTCTCCCGCCATAAGAATATCGCAAACGCAATATAAAGGATCACCGCCCCGGTAAGCAGTCCCATCACAAGGTATCCCGGCATGAATAGGTTCCACGGATTGAAAATGATATACAGCAATACGAGCAATCCGCATCCCACTGCCAATTCGCTTTTTGCCATGATGGTTATGATAGATGAAATAATTCCTCGACCGGGCGCTTAAAGAACCTTGCAAGCCTTAGCGCAAGTAACACTGATGGCACATAGTTCCCTTTTTCTATGGCGATGATCGTCTGGCGGCTCACGCCAATTTTCTCCGAAAGTTTTTCCTGGGTGATATCCGACGCCATCCGTATCTTGTATATTTCATTTTCTACCGCCGTCTTCATGCTCTTAATTATAGTCGCCGAAGTGGTGATGTCAAGTAAACTTTACATACCGGAAGCACAACCGGCTTACGCCATCACCGGGATGCTCACGGTAAACGTGCTTCCTTTTCCCTCCCCTGGCGATATGGCGGTAAGCGTGCCGCCGTGCGCCTCGGCGATCTTGCGGGCAATGTACAAACCAAGGCCTGTGCCGCGGATCTCTTTTTTTACGCGCTCGTCGCGGATGAATTCTTCGAACAGGAACGGGAGGAGCGATGCGGGAATGCCGAGGCCTGAGTCGTTCACGACGACCAGCACCCGCGCGCCATCGGTCTTCAACGAGATCTTGACAAACCCGCTTGGCGTATATTTGATGGCGTTATCGATGAGATTTTGAATGACCTGCTTGAACTTCACGCGGTCGATGTTCACAAACACCGATGCGGTGCCGATGTCCGACGCGAGTGCGAGGTTCTTTGCCTGCGCGAGCGGCATGAGCGCCGCGACGGTTTCATTCACGAGCGGGACAATATCCGTCTTTTCGAAACTATATTCCATTCTCCCTTCCTCCACCTTACGCACGTCGAGCAGCACGTTGATGAGATCGATCAGCTCGTCCGCTGAATCTTTTACCTTGCCAAGCGTCTCCTTCACCTTATCGCTCACCTCGCCGTACGAACCATCCATGATCAGCGTGATAAACCCCTTCATCGCCGCAAGCGGCGAGCGCATCTGATGCGACGCGAGCGACAACAATTCGCTCTTGAAGCGGCCGAGATCGGCGAGCTGTTCGCGTTGCTCAACCTCGCGCTGGACGCTTTGTATAAGGAACAGGCTAAAAATCAAAACAAGTATAAATTCGCCGACCCTGAACAATATCTGTTCCAGGTTTTGTGAAAAAATAATCTCGGAAAATGTGGTTATGGTAAGCAGGAATGCGAAGATCTCCGCCGAAATGACCTTTACGCTCAAAAGGTGGTATTTCATAATCGCATAAGTGGTGAACGCGATGAATGGGAAGAAGAAGACGGCGGCAAGCGGAATAAGCGTCACGTTTTGGAATACGATCGGCAATACGAGGTTGAACGTTATCAAAAGGAGGAATGTGACTGCTGCGCCGACAAGAATAAAAATGAATTGTATACGCTCCAGGTCCCGCGCCCGTAGCAGTTTTTTGACCAACAAGAATAGGCCAGCGATCACAAGGCCGAATGCGGCGATCGCAAAAACAGCAATGCCGGGTCCGAGTATGGCCTGCGATACCATTCCAACCTGCCTTTGCGTCTGAAGGCCGGCAAATACCAAGGAGGTAAGCGTCAAGAGTGAAACCGCCCCAACGAGCGGGATGACGGCCCATACGTAAAATTTCGGATAGGTCGTCGATTCCTTGGGAAATACATAAGAGAAGTGGAAGAAAGAAAACGCGTGCCAGACGGCAAAAAATATCGTTATCCGTAATGCCCAAAGAATAAAATCAGGCGTGCTGAGCTGATAGCTGATATAATTTGCCGTACTATAGAGCACGGTAATGATGGCGAGCAATAAAAACGCCCGGGAGGTGGCACTTTTCTTGTTGTTTAAAAAAACCACGACGCCAAGGATGCAAATGGCCGCAATGGTCACTCCGACCGCGAGAAGATAGATGTTCAGGATCAATGCGGGGAATTCCATTTATTTAAAGATCACCTCCGGGGATTTTTTTAACGACGTCGCAGTGGGCGCCTCGGCATACCCGATGCGAAACATCATCGTGATCGTCCCCTGTTCAACGGCAAAGGCAGATCGTATCCCTTCGTACGCTTTCTCTACGGCCTCTTTTTGGGATAGAGAGAATTCCTGGGCCTCATCGACATGCACGCGTTGATGAAAGAAAAGTACCCCGGTAAGGGGCTGCATGCTCATGCCGTTGCTGGTCGCAAGAAGCCAAAGTTTTTGGAGCGTACGGCCCGCGTCGATAAAATCTTCGAGTGTTTCATTGGAAACGGTAATTATCCCTATCGCAGAAGCGGATGCATAAATTTTACTGTTCTCCTTTGCTCCCATTTTCCCCGCACCAAGTGCGTTAAAAATGCGCATGATCGGCCAGTATTGAAAGAGGCGGAAAAGTGCCTTTGCCGGCGGAAGTAATTCGAGCACTTCAATATAGAATCCGGAGCGTTGTTTTAACTCTTCCTCAAGGGTCCAATGAACATGGGAAAAGAAAAAATCATGGAGCGATCGGTTCTCAAGCAGGAGCGTGTCGTTCACGCTGGCGATCGTTGCAAGTTGTTTAATAGCCGAAGATTCCTTGAGGAATCTCACCTGGATCGCATCCATATTTTTTGCGGCACCCACGAGCGCATCAATGACGGGAGTGGGAATGGTGCCGCCGTTATACATCTTTCTATTCGTACAGCGTTTTTCAATGTAGGGATACAACGATGCATCCTCTTTTACGCCGGAGGGTGCGAGTGAGATCGTCGCGATAAGGTCGGGCGCGTGGATTTTTGACCCGATCGCTACGGATGCCGCCAAATCGAAATGCGCGGCGGCAATGACGATATTCTCAATTACCGCACCATGGGATATATATGATGCGCGTTGTCGAAAGTTATAAAGCGATCGGTCATTTTCTGGCACATTGAACACCGAGATGCGATCTCTTTCTACTTCAAATCGCCATGGCTGTGCATTCTCGCCGGAAGGCGCCTGCACGGCAGAGGCCAGGATTGAGCGTATTGTTTCGGAGGGGATCATCACTATTCAGTATATCATTCACAGCCCGAATATCTTGCGAAACCCCCGCTCGGTCTTTGCCCTGCCCGCCCGGGCGCTACGGGAGTTATAGCCCGGCATCAACTGTTCGTCGAGCGATACGATCGCCCGGTCGGCGATCACCGGCTGATCGTTCAATATCTTTCGCACGCAATACGCGACCGCGGCGCCGCTCATCATCGCCGCGCCACCAAGTTGCGGCCACGATACGATCGTCTTCCCCAATTCAAGCAATGACTGCCGCATACGCTCAGTCACGTTCTCAGGGCCGACATGCTTGGTGATCATCTTCCCAATCTCGAACTTTTTCAGATTCGCAAGGCTTTCGAATGATACCCTCCCCAATCTTCCATGGAAGAATTTTGTATTTGGATTTTTGTCGTACCGTTCAACGTCAACGACCGCGCTGTCGCCGTTATCTGCGGCCATCACGACGGCAATCCGACGCTTCCGCGCATTCTCTCGAATGAGATATTTCATACCAAGATGATCAACCTCGTCGATGACGATATCCAGCTTTGGGCCGCCATCAAAAAAGCGCTTTATAGTATCTGGCGTAAGTCCTTCCGTAAAGATATCAACCGTGGCATAGGGATTCATCTCATAAATCTGCCGAGCGGCCATTTCCACTTTGAGCAACCCGAGGTTTTGTACGCCCGCGCGGATGCGATTGGTATTCGAGAGTGCCAGGCGGTCATGGTCCGCGAGCCGAATGTACTTTCCCCCTCCTTGCAGAACGATCGCAAGTGCCACATTCGATCCCACGCTCAAACCGGCGATGCCGATCACGGCGTTATAAAATTTTTTCTGCTCTTCCTCATTGATAAGATAACGGTTGCGCGCAGTGCGAACGGTTTGAAATTCTGTCTCGGTGAGAATGTGCGAGATACTCGAAATCCACGGGAAATATACCCAAACCCCGTGACGCGCGATGGGCATTTTTGCCGTTATCGTCCCCAGATGCTTTTTGAACGCCGGTTCAAAGTTTGGACTTTGGACCATCGTGGGGTGCTTGATCGCGAATAATTCGCGCAACTCTTCGATATAATCATCACTCACCGAAGCGATGCGGTGTGAGTTTAAAAGACGCGATAGCGAAGACCGATCCTTTGCGTGGGTAAGGTCAAAGAAGATGGGGGTTTGGGACTGATTGAATTTCTTTGTACTCCATTTTTTCTCCAATGTTTTTTTCATGGAATAATTATTTTTTATTTTCTATATAATGCGGTTTCAACCCTTGTTTGAAATAGTTTGCATCCTGATATGGCCATAACTTGATCACGGGGCGTACATCTTTTTTTATATGGCTGCTCATATCAAGATACTCCAAATTAATTTTACCAAGTTTCTCAATGATCCGGGTCTGGATATTGCGCGCCATTGGCGCGCTCGACCGTGCCCCCTGAGAGAGCTCTATATTAATCTCCCAGCGCTGATCCATGCCACGGTCCAGAAATTTACGGATCACAAATTTTCCCGTCAAGAGACGCATCAATGGCTTTTCCATCAAGGCCATTTCGATATGTTCGGGATAGATATTTACTCCATGGAATTTTATGGTCTGATCGGTGCGCCCCCATAATGCAACGAATGGAAGCGGATGGGCGCGCTTTATGGGGCTTACCGGTGTGAAGCGGAATGTCTGCAAGGTCTGTCGCACCTCTTCAAATGAGCGTACCTCACCACGATCATGTAAGTTGAATTTTATAAGCGGTATCCCGCTTGCGGAGGAAAATATCAATTCGCGATCAATGGATTCAATGTATCGAAAGAAAGGGTTAAATTGAAACAACTGCGGAGGCATGACGTCACCGGTCAATGCTGATAAAAAGGTCTGGTTTTTCTCCGCGCGTTTTTTTATTTCAATACTAAACCGGGTCTCATATCCCATGAGCAGCATCTCGGACGATCCGTAGGTATTGAATATGCGCATCGCACCGGGCCTTATCCCCGCTCGCTCGGCGATATAGCTGCGCCATTCTTCGGTGAACCCTTCGCTGCAGAACATGAGGCCGAGGTTTTTCTTTGACCATGCCACGCCTTCGCGCACGCCCGTCTCGATCACATCTTTTATGAAGAACGGATGGCCGATGAGAACCGTCTGTTCATATTCTCCGGAAAGATTTTCGGCGGCGCGGAGCATCTCCTTTTTATTATTTCCGACACACATAATCGTCATCTTCTTGTTCTTGAACGAGGTAAGCCAGCTCGGCAGGACGGTCGCCATCCCTGATATATAGATTCCCATCGGGAAACCGATCAAAAACAGCGTAGAATGCGCATCCGCGCCAAAATACTCTTTGTAAAGGAATCTATGCACGACTGCGGCCTCGAGATCCTGCTCGATGGAGCGAGGCCAGTACTTCGGCTCCCCGGTGGTGCCGGAACTCGTTGCGATGAGCTGTGCTCCGGAGAGGTTTCCGTCCCAGCAGCGGTCCTGGATCGGATACCGCGCGATATAATTCTTTGCATCCGTCGTCGGCACCGACGCGAAATCTTTGATCGTTTTTACGCGCGTATGGTTGATCTTCGCCGTTTTTAAAAATGCGCGGTATGCCGGCACGCGCTCGGCAGCCGCATGAAAGAGTCCAAGGGCCTTCTTTTCCGAACGCTCCCGCAAGCGCGCTTCATTTTTTTCAACAAGCGATCGTTCGAGCATCCCGCTCGCCACATTGTTTTTAATGACGGTCGGCCTATCCATGCCATTGCATTTCCAAGATATCGGAATGCTTTGCGTAGTGAACGATCCTCTCCAGTTCCTTTGAAGCCACGCGATCGTTCACGATCGGCGGAAATACTTTTTGCACTTCGCGTATCATTTTTCGTGACGGCGCGGAAAAACGCGTATGATATCCTAAAAACTTTGCGAGTTGGCCGAGGGTCACAAGCTCGATCGAAAGCACGATATAGGCGTTTTCGATCACTTCTGCCGCGACGATCGCCGCATCGGTGCCCATGCTCACAATATCCTGATTATCGGCGTTTGTCGGGATCGAATGCACGTGCTGAGGGAACGCAAGTGTCTGGCTGCGCGCCGTAGTGGAGGTCGCGACAAACTGCAATCCCTGCAATCCCATCGTGAGGCCGGGGGTTTTCAGATTAAGGAATGGCGGAAATGAACGATTGACGGCCGCATTCAGGAAAAAGTTCACGCGGCGCTCTGAAAGCATCGTTAGCTTTACGATCCCCGCCTTAAGTTGATCGATCCCCGCTGCCATATAATCACCGTGAAAATTTCCTCCATGAAGAAACACACCCGCCTTTGCGTCAACGACGGGGTTGTCGGTCACTGAATTGATCTCGATGTTCACTTCGCGAGTCACTTTCCGGAGGATGTCAAAGATCGGACCGATCACCTGAGGGGTGCAACGGAACGAATACACCTCCTGGACGCTTTCCGGAATGGTATGGGTCTCGCCGGTAACCGAAAACGAATCCTGAAATTTTTTTCGGTCGCGCAATAATTTTGAATTGGTCGTAAGCGAGCGCAACATTTTTGCCACCGCCTGCTGGCCATAGTGGGGGCGGAGCTCCTGAAGCCGCGCAGAAAACCCATCGGTAAAGGAATGGACCGATTCAAGTGCGCACGCGCTATTTCTGATTTCAATGCTGATCAAACGTTCTGACTCTATGCAAAGCAGTGCGGCGATGGCCGCCATCATCGAAGTCCCGTTTATAAGAGAGAGCCCTTCTTTTGGTTTTAATGTATACGGACCGATCGCAAGCCTTTTTAAAACAGCGCTCGTCGCCTGCCGTTTTCCTTTATAAAACACTTCGCCCTCTCCGATGACCGCGAGCGCGATATGGGCGAGTTGCACAAGATCCCCGCTCGTTCCCACGGCGCCGTGATCCGGCACGACCGGAATGATCCGTTCATTGATGAAACGCTCAAGACGCTTGAGCGGGTCGATCGAAATACCCGAGTATCCTTTGAGTAATGTATTCAAACGCACCGTCATTGCGGCAATGACATATTCCTGAGGTAAGGGATTTCCCATTCCCATCGCGTGCCCCCGGATCAGATTTGTCTGAAGCGCGATGACCTCGTTCCGGCCGATGATATGCGAGGCCATTGGCCCGAATCCGGTGTTGACTCCATAAATGATTTTTTTTCGCGCCGCCGATGCTAAAAATTTTTCCGTCCGTTGCACGCGTGCGATCGCCTTCGGATCGATCCTTACCTTTACCGCCGGATCATGGGCAATTGCATAGATCTCTTCTATGGATAAGCCGTTCCCGTTTAAAAGGACTGTTTTCATATTGGCATCGTTAAAGAATTGCCCGCACCCGTTTATCCAGCTCTTCCACGTCATCCACTTTGCTGAAAATCGGTATCCCCTTCAGCTCGCTCATTACTTTTGCCCTTTCGCTGCGAGCAAGGTCCACCATCGGATCCCGGAGGCTGGTGAAGAACGCCAGTTTGATATCCTTCGTGTTCGGATTGCTCCGTACCGCAAGGGCGAATTCCCAACCGCTCGGGCCGGGCGGCATATAGATGTCGCTCAGGATGATATCCGGCTGAAGCTCCTCGGCGCGAGCGAGCGCATCGGGAACGTTGCGGGCAATCACCACCCCGAACCCCTGCGTTTGGAGCTTTATCGAGGCAATTTCCAAAAAAATTTCTTCGTCGTCCAAAAGGAGGACGAGCGGGCGGTCTCTCATGTAAGTAATTATACACTATTTAGGTATACTGAGACTATGAAGTTGTTGCCCGAAAAGGATTATCACGAATTGTTCAGGATCGGCATTCTGGTCAAGGCGGTTGACGGGATCATTGAGGCCGTCGCCGGCGGCTTCATTTACTTTGCAAACTATACCGCTATCAACGCGGTGCTATTCTCGGTGTTTCACGAAGAGATCGCCGAGAGTCCGCATGATCTTGTGTGGGGATATCTCATTGATGAGTGGCATCGATTCCTGCTTTCAAGCCATGCTTTTTGGGGATTGCTTTTTATCGCCCATGGCGCAATAAAATTCTTCCTCTCTATCATGCTTCTTAAGGACCATCGCTGGGCATACCCGACGACAGCAGTCGTGTTCGCGCTGTTTGCCGGATACGAACTGTATTCTGCAACCGGACACTCATCGCTATTTCTATGGCTGATAGGCATCTTTGACGCCATCGTCGTCATCCTGATCATTCATGAATATCGCCACCTAAAAAAAAGGCTATCGGAGTAGCCGTTTTAATGTTACGAGTTGTTTTTCGCCTTCTTCCTTTCGTTCTCGTTCAAATATTTTTTACGGATCCGTACGTTCACCGGGGTGATCTCCACGAGCTCCTCGTCGTTGATATAGTCCAGCGCATCTTCAAGCGTGAGCGTGAGCGGCACTTCAAGCTGGTCGGCAAGGCCTTCGTTCTTTGCGCGGAAGTTCGTGAGCTCTTTTTCGCGCGCCACGTGCACGAGCACGTCGCCTTCGCGCGGCGTTTCGCCCACCACCATGCCTTCATAGACCGCAACGCCGGCGCTGATGAAGAGTATTCCCCTGCCCTGCGCGGTCACGAGGCCGTAGTTGTTTGAGACGCCCGCCTGCGTGGCGACGATCGATCCGTGCAGCAACGGCGGAAGATCGCCCTTATACGGCTCGTAGCCCAAGAAGATCGTGTTCATGATGCCCGTGCCCTTTGTGGCGGTCAAAAATTTATTACGAATACCGATCAGACCGCGCGTCGGGATCGTAAAATCCATATATGCATTTTTATTATCATCCACGCGCATGTTCGTCATCATGCCAAGGCGCTTGCCTAACATCTCGATGACCGTGCCGGAATACGCTTCAGGAACCTCGATCGAGACCAATTCCATCGGTTCGGTCTTCTTGCCGTCAACTTCTTTAAAGATGACCTGCGGCTTGGAAACCTCGAGCTCGAATCCTTCGCGGCGCATTTTTTCGATGAGGATCGCCAAGTGGAGTTCACCGCGCCCGGCGACCGTCCAGCGATCGCTCGCCTCGGTCGGCGTCACCGCGAGCGCGACGTCGGTCTCGAGCTCTTTCTCAAGCCGATCCTTCAAATTGCGCGAGGTCGTGAACTTTCCTTCCTTGCCGCGGAACGGCGAAGTGTTCACTGAGAATGTCATCTTGATCGTCGGCTCGTCGATATGGATCGTCGGCAACGCGATCGGGATGTCCGGGTCGGTGATCGTTTCGCCGATCGAGACGTCCGGGATGCCCGCGATCGCAAACGATCTCGCCCGCATGCGCTTCTTCAACCTCGATCTTTCCAAGCCCGTCAAAAAGCATCACCGAAGTGAGCTGCGACTTTCTTGATCTCGCCCTTCGCGGTTGATATGCGCCACGGTCTGCGCTTTTTTAAGCGTGCCGGAATACAAACGCCCGATGGCGATCTTGCCTTTGTAATTATCGTAGGCCAAGTTGACCGTCAGCATCTGCAGGGTTTCGATATCGCTCTTTGCCGGCGCCGGAAAATATTCGACGATCGTCTCGAATACCGGCGAGATATCCGTCATCTTTGAGAGATCTTTTTCCTATGCCCGCCTTACCTTCGCGCGCCGCGGCATAGATCACCGGGAACTCGATCTGTTCCTCGCTCGCGTCGAGCTCGAAGAAAAGATCGTAGGTGGCGTTCAACGCCCACTCCACGCGTGCATCCGGCTTGTCGATCTTGTTCACGACGACCACGATCTTGTGGCCGGCCTGGATCGCTTTGCGCAGAACGAACTTTGTCTGCGGCATCGGGCCTTCCTTTGCGTCGATAAGCAACAGCACGCCGTCCACCATGCGCATGATGCGTTCCACCTCGCCGCCGAAGTCCGCGTGGCCCGGAGTGTCCACGATGTTGATCTTCGTGTCTTTATAAATGACCGATGCGTTCTTGGAGAAGATCGTAATGCCGCGCTCGCGCTCAAGTTCGTTCGAATCCATGATAAGATCGCCGTTCTCGGCGGTCTTCTGCTTGAAGCTCGCGGACTGCTTCAATAAAGCATCGACGAGGGTCGTCTTGCCGTGGTCAACGTGAGCAATGATGGCGATATTTCTAAGATCCATGGGATTATCAAAACTGTATTAACAAACAGAAGCCGTGCCCCGCGGCACGGTGTTCGGCCTGAATACGAGAATTATAATAAAAATAGGGAGAAATAGCAATACTGTACTCAATAAAAGAAAAGGCCCCCTAATATTACTCGGGGCCTCTGGTTTGAATCATGAAGTTTTTATTGTTCGACGATGATTGGCGGCTTTTGCGAAGTGGCGATGACCGAAGTGGGGTCTTTTCTGATAATCCTCATATCTATCGTTTTTGATAGTTGTCGGATATTCCGCCGTGCCTCACTGGCCCAAACATCATCACCACCATTCCGGCAACGGAGATATAGGCGAAAATGTTGCAGTGCTTTTCGCCCTTCACCTATTCCTCGGTATACGAGAGCCAGGTTGTAATGCGCATCTTGAAACTGCGGATCAATCGCTATCGCCCCATAATAATACTCGACAGCTTCCTTAAGCCGTCCCTGCTCATTCAGGACATTCGCAAGATTGGAACACGCCAGTAGATATTTTGGATCGATCTCCAGCGCTTTGCGATAACATTCTTCGGCCCTGATAAATTCCCGACAATGGAAATGGATGGTTCCGACGTTGACCCAAGCCATAGCGAGAGAACCATCGTAGCTTAACGCTCGATGGTAGAGCTCAAGAGCATCGTTTGATTTTTGTTCCTCTTCGGCTTCGCATGCCTGTTGGAAAAATCGTTGAGCGGTGAGTTTGTCCGTAACGGTGGGAGCAAACTCGTAGAGCTTATTCGTGATACGCTTAATCCGTGACACAATACCTCCTTTCCCTTGTGGCTGCCTTCATAGTACTACAACTACCTGATTATGCTACTATAAAGCTATGGAACCGCTCGAGACGAAC
Source organism: uncultured bacterium (assembly GCA_963718575.1). Classification (GTDB taxonomy): domain Bacteria; phylum Patescibacteriota; class Minisyncoccia; order UBA6257; family 2-01-FULL-56-20; genus JAKAGE01. Next base: position 89,074 of record OY970358.1, read on the forward strand.
ATGCTCGCGCCGGACTTTACCCTCCCCGACCAGGACGGCGTGGGACACGCGCTTTCAGAGTATCGCGGGCAATGGGTTCTGCTCTATTTCTATCCAAAGGACGATACGCCGGGATGCACAAAGGAGGCATGCTCGATCCGCGACGCCTCCCCCCATTTTGAATCCTTGAACATAAAAGTGCTTGGCGTGAGCGTGGATTCGCCGGAGAGCCATAAAAAGTTTGCCGAGAAATATAAACTGCCGTTCACGCTCCTTTCCGATACGCATAAAAAAGTGGTCAATCGTTACGGCGTGTGGGGCGAGAAGAAATTCATGGGACGCGAGTATGAAGGCACGCTTCGGTCATCATTCTTGATTGACCCGACGGGCACGATCGAAAAAATCTATATCGACGTGAAGCCTGAAAAACACGCAGAAGAGGTTTTACGGGATCTAAAACGATTGGAAGAATAGTACAAAAAAGTTTGCGGCGAAGAGCGACCCTGCGATCAAAGCAGGGTCGTTTTTCTATCGGGCAGCGATCTCGTTATTCAAAGTACCATTTATCAGCAGATTTATTGCATGCTGCATTTGGTTTATGCGCAAAGAGTATCCGGCCATGTCGATGACGCCGGGCGTTGCTTCGTCAAAGACGCTCCTTGCGGCTGCAACGCGGAGAAATTCTAGAAGCGACACGCGGGTCATTTTCACCAGAGGTGGAAATCCGGTGAAGGTCGTGCTTGCGCAGAAATTCGGCTTGCAAAGAGGATCGATCAATCCCTTTAGTTTTTCAAATTCAGCAGAAGTGCCGGAGATATCCGTCGCGCTCGCCTGTATCCGCTCTACCGCGAAACGCAGTTCAATCAGGTTATGGACAAGTTTCAATCTCTCGTTCCCCATAGCCCACCGTTTTTGAAATGATTCTTCTGGTTCACCCTCCTGCTTGAGCGTGGGCTCCTTGTTGATGCAGTAGTGCATCGGGCCATGCAGTATGATTTCGGCGGCCTGCTGGCACGGCTGGTTGTCGGATTGATCTTGCGCATTCAGTACGAAACTGAACGCAACGATGGTTGCGGCAAGGATGGTGCGGCGAAGAAGGCTGCTTTTTTTGGCGGTCATGGTTCGTCTCCTATCCAGCTAGATTGTGAAACGGTAAATCTGGTTTTATAGTACCACACACCTTCCCCTTGCAAAAGCACCCCGAGAAGGGTGTATAATGTACGCAGAAACTTGACAAAACCTTCCGCTCTTTGACAGCCTTATATTTTTTCAAGGCCGTCATTATTGCACTTAATTTATTAATTAACCATTAACTACTCATGAAAAGATTACTCTTTTTCGCAGGATTGATAGTCGCAATAGGGAGCATTGGAGGGAATATGACAGCGCACGCACAAACCGTCGCTGTCTCGCAGACACTCACGCCAGCACAGACTGCGGCGCTGGAGCAGCAGCTCGACGTTGCAAAAGCGACGCTGGCAAACCTGGAAATGCAGGCTGGAATTGTCCCGCCGGCTGATGCCGGAGCTCCGAGCACCATTCCAGCCTCGATCGCAGGAACCGGCTCGCAGAGCGCAACGGTTGCCATGAATCCGCCGACCGGACTTTCCGCAGCCCAAGTGAGCGCCTTTAGCGGCACCTTGAGCACGCTCGCGGAAACGCTTTCGCAGCTTGACGCATCGCTCGCGACGAACACCACGCTTTCCCCTTCGCAAGAAGCGGCAGTACAGGCAACGTTGAATGGCATGCAGGGCACGCTTGTCGCAATGGCTAATACCGTTGCAGGGAGCGAGAATAGTAATGTCGCCCAGGCCGCGCCGGCAACGCCACCGGTCGCAATGAAGCAACCGAGCGCCGCTCCGGTAGCAATAAACTCGTCGCCAGCAGCTACCGCGCCAACGACAGCTCCGGCAACCGCGCCTACGGTGGCAGTGACGCCAGCCACGCCGGTAGCAGTGAATCAGCCCGCGCCCGGCGCGGCAGTTGCTCCGCAGACCGCGCAGGCATCCTCGTTTTGGTCGTTCACAAAAGCGCATTGGCCGACGATCGTCATCGTCCTGCTCGTGATCGCAATCCTCGCCATCTTATTCTGGCCGGAAAAGGAAACGGTGCGGACGGTATCAACGGGAAACTCGGGTTCGGGAAAGCCTAAATCGGCTCCGTCCCCGATCAGTACCGCGACCTTACCGCAGAACACCGCTCCGAGCGCCGCAAAGATTCTTACCGAGAATAACAGCGTCCCGACACCGGCAACGCCGATGTCGAATGCAGTGGCAGCGCCATCACAGAAGTAGCACGCAGCACGCACGATTCATCTGAGCCAAGAAAAAACCGCCCTTAGGGCGGTTTTTTCTTTTCACCAATCAATACATTAGTTCGCGGTACCGGTATACGGCGCAAAGCCGGTGTTCGGGAATGCCACACCTCCGATAATAGAATTGATACTCGCCAAAACGCTGCTGATACCTCCCAAGGTTCCGCTCAAGGCAGTAGATTGGGCGGTACTAAAGTCACCCGCATTGATATCGTTCTGTATCGTGCCTATCAGGTTACCCGTCGCTGAAATCGTAGTTACGAGCATTGATGTGGTGGTTGGGTTCAACACAACTTGCGCGTGCGCCTGACTGGTGGTTGCCGACACCACAACGATAAGAGCAAAGAGTGTCGCGGCAACGATCGCGCTGGCGCGAGAAATATTCATTTTTTTGGTCATTATGTTTTGTAATAGTTAGCTTTTACTGGATATGATCGACCTTCCTGTATCCTTTCTACATCATTACTGCCGTTCAGGATACGGATTCGTTACATCCGAACACTTCTCTATAATGATCGGCGCATGGTTAAATTGCCGGTCTGCCGCATAGCCCAACCCAAAACTGACCGATGCCACAAAAAATACGATCGCGGCGAACGCCACCGCGCGCCTATGTCGGGTGATATATAGTTTTATTTTTTCCACAACGCGATGCTAACACATCGCGCATTAAAACTATCTAAAAAGCTCTGCTAAAACTGCAGGTAGCTTTCCCACTTTGTATAAAGCTCCCTCGTGGCGCGGATATCGCGCACATTATACCTTGCGATATCCAAAAATTTCTTTTTTTTGAAGAGCGGACCGACGTCGTCGCCGGTCACCCCGCCGGCTTTGGGGCTTGGGATGCCGAATGCGCGTGACCACAGATGCAAGCTTCCCTTCCTGCGCGTGGCGCCGTAAAACGAAAGCTGTTCGGCAAGGTCGATATGCAGCGCCTCCGGATTGTTCTGATACAGATACCGCCCGCGCATAAGATCTTTTGTCGGGCGGATGCCATGAACGGCGGAACGGATCATAATGAACGGCATGTCGAACGCGCGGCCGTTGAACGTGATGAACACCTGATACCGCTCGGCGAGCTCCCAAAATTTTGCGAGCATATCTTTTTCCGTCATCTGTTTGAAGCTCACGCCATCTTCCTTTACCTCCGCATTCTTTTGCCCGGGCGCCTGGTAGTATACCGCGCCTTCGTTCTTGTGATAGTCGAGGAGGCCGATCGCGACGATCTCGCCGGTGAGCGGCGAGAACCCCAGGCCGTTCTTAAGGTCCTCAAGCGCGATTTTATATTCTTCCTCGCTCCCGGATTCCCGCTTGATCCACCGGGTGATATTCTCCTGCGTGGCATGGTCGAGCGCGTCAAAATCCTCGCCGATCGTCTCTATATCGATAACAAGCTTGTTGGTGGTTGACATTACCTGCATTCTAACATAAAATGGAATGACGTTTACAAGCAGTCATTAATCATTATTTAATCACTCTATGGCACATACCAAAGCCATCGGCTCCACCAAATTAGGACGCGATTCCGTAGCCAAACGGCTTGGCGTCAAGCTTCAGGACGGCCAAAAAGTCATGGTCGGCCAGATCATCGTCCGCCAGCGCGGCACCAAGTACACCCCGGGCGTGAACGTCCTTCGCGCAGCCGATGATACCCTCTTTGCCGGCAAGAACGGCGTGGTCAAATTCGTCACCAAGATGAAGGGCCATTTCGACGGATCCCGCAGGAAAGCGACGGTGGTGCAGGTAGTCGCAGCGTAAAAAGAAATAAAAAAACTGATTCTTTAAAAAACCATCGAAAAAATCGATGGTTTTTTTATTAGTGAGTAGCGTGGGATGAGGTTTGAACAAAGCCGATCCTGAAGTCGTGCGGGGATTTGGAAGCTTGAAGAAGGATATGATAATCTGTGCATAGAGGGTACAATGGAACTAGATCTCCAGAGCGCAGATATAATCGCGGCACGCGAAGCTATGGAGCAACAATATGCTCCGAGCATCGCGGCCTTCGAGAGAGAAGCTCAGCCCGAAGTTGATGAAATTCGGGAATCCCGACACATCACCGGAGATGATCTCTCTATCACTATCAACCAATAAGCCAATCTACTTCGCCACATGCCCCGCACCTTGCGGGGCTTCTTCTTTGTATTGCGGAGAGGGAGAGATTCGAACAATGAGATCAAATCATGCCGCCTTTACCACAACTACCCCGAGCTTTGCCACCACGCCTTTCTTCAGATTGATCGGCACAACAAATTCACCAAGTTCCTTGATGGGATACTTCAGATCGATATCGATCCGCTCGGTGCCGATTAACTTATGTTCGCGAAGCGCTTTCAAGATGGTCTCTTTATTGACCGCGCCGAAGAGTACGCCGGATTTGTCGGCCTTCAGCTCGAATTGGATCTTCGTCTCGTTGATCTTTCGCGCGAGCGATTCAAGATGCGCATGCGCTTCCCTGTCCTCTTTTTCAAGCCCGGCCTTCATGGATTCCAACTTTTTTATTGCGTCCGGCGTGGCCGTCTCGGCCAGCTTATTCGGAAAAAGAAAATTGCGGGCGTAGCCATCGCTCACGTCTTTGATATCGTACTTCTTGCCGACATTGCGCACATCACTTAAAAATATTACTTTCATGAATTTTTAATGATTACGTTATCATTTCCCATCGCTCATCCCTACTGCCCGCCCGTACTACTCGATGATACGTTTATCGTGCTCGTGCTTATGGGAGCCACCGGCGTCGTGCCCGTCGCATTCGCCTGGGGAGGAAGCGGCGTGCCATTGATCTCGTCCGCCACGATCTCGAGCGCTTTCGCAAGCTGAGGATCCTGCCCTGCCGCAACCTGCGCATCCGTGATCGCCACCGGATAGTTCGGCAGCAGTCCGTCGTAGTCGAGGATGCGTCCCGATGGCAACACCCAATGAGCCACGGTGATCTTGAGCGATGAGCCGTCAGGCAATGCCTCCAACTGTTGCACCGTTCCCTTGCCGAAACTCTTCGAGCCGATAAGCGGGATTGCACGATCGTTGTTTAATGCTCCGGAAAGGATCTCCGCCGCGGACGCCGAGCCGCCGTCGATAAGGATCGCCATCGGTATCGTGTCGAGCGCACCACTGCCGGTGGCCGTGTAGTCCTGCTCCGGCACCGTACGGCCGACTTCCTTGACTATGGGCGTGCCCGGCTTAAGGAAGTAGCCCGCGATGTCCACCGCTACCTGAAGATAGCCCCCCGGATCGCCGCGCAAATCTAATACAATTCCTTGCGCGTTATCATTCACCGCGCTCTGGAGCGCGTTATAGAACAGCCCGTCAGCGTCCTGGGTGAACTCATTCAGCTGGATGTCTGCGATATCGCCCTTCATGGAAAATTCCACCGTCGGCACCTGAATGTTCGCGCGGATGATCGTAAAGTTCTTCGGCGCGTTCCACCCCTGGCGCAGAATGCCGAGTGTCACGGGCGTACCAACCGTGCCACGGATGAGATTGACCGCATCGTCCACATTCATGTCTGCCGTCGAGCTGCCGTTGATGGAAGTAAGGATGTCCTCCGGCTTCAATCCTGCCGCGAATGCGGGCGTGCTGCTGATCGCCTCGATGATGACGATCTGCGTACTGCTATTCTCGCCAAGCTCCGCGCCGATGCCGCCGAAGTTGCCGGTGATATCCTCCTGGAACTGGTCGCTATCCGCCGGCGTAAAGAACTCCGTGTACGGGTCGCCGAGCGATGCCACCATGCCGTTGATCGCACCGTACATCCGATCCTGCGGCGTCGTGCTCGGGATCCAAAGCGATTCATTGTTGATATCAGCCCATGCAGCCCAGAACGTGCTAAAGTCCGCGTCCGTCGTGGACGATCCGGAACCGATGTTCGCTGCCGAGCTCACCACGATGTTTTCCGGATATTTTCTGCCTGCCGTCCACCCGATCCACACGCCGCTCCCTAAAATTACACAGCCGAGCAGTACGATGGCGATAACGCTTAATATCTTCTTTTTTAGGGCTTTGGTCATTGGGTTCATTTTATCACGGCTTGTGAAATAAGAAAAAGGCTAATGGAAATATCGCCATTAAAACTATCTAAAATAACATTCGCCAGCGAGGGCAAAATACGCTAACATAGACCCATGGCACGGATGCGGGAGAAGTACATGGATGAGCTCAAGCGCCGTGGTAAGGAATCACATGTTTATAAGAAATACCAGCTTATCGGCCTTGAGATCTCACAAATATTGGGTGACGAAAAGCATAAAGCGCTCTATATTAAGCTTGCTAAGGATAATGATGCCGATGCGCTGATGCGCCTGGCAAAGGATATCGCCGAGCGTGCAAATGTGAACAACAAAGGGGCATACTTTATGACAATACTAAAGGAGCGAAATACAAAGCCGAACACGACCCAAAAATTTGCATCCAAATAATATGATCTCCGAGATAGTCACCGTCGCACAGAAAAAGGATGAAAAGTTTTTACGGAAAAAAACCGTCCCCTTCGATTTTAAAAAATTCACACGAAAGGAGGTGAACGATCTCATCGTGCGCATGCGACGCGCGATGCACGCGGCGAACGGCATCGGCCTTTCGGCAAACCAGATCGGGCTTGAGTTCGCGGTCTTCGTTGCGGAGATCCCCGACGCCGATGGCGGCACGAAGTTCTATGCGGTGTTCAACCCGAAAATCGAAAAAGTGAGCAAAGAAACGATCTCATTTGAGGAAGGCTGCCTGAGCGTCCCGGGAATATGGGGCGAAGTGACGCGCGCCGAGCAAATCGTGGTGAGCGGAAGTAATAAGATGGGGAAACACGTCAAAGTGAAGGCATGGGGTTTGCTCTCGAGGATCTTTCAGCATGAGATCGACCATCTGAATGGAAAATTATTTATCGACAGGGCAAAGAAGGTATATCAGTCGGAAAAAACTTCTGAGTGATGGCCGCGAATATGAAATACGTCTTTTTTGGGACACCGCGGTTTGCGGAAATCGTTCTTCGCGGGCTGATCGACGCCGAATTGGTTCCAGCCGCACTCGTCTGCAATCCCGACCGGCCGATTGGCCGGAAGAATATCGTCACTCCCTCGCCGACAAAACAGCTTATGGCTGATAAAAAATTATCCACTGCCGTACTTCAGCCGGAAAAATTGGATAGCGCTTTCGTGCAACAGTTGGACTCGCTGGAACCGGACTTCTTTGTGGTGGCCGCATATGCAAAGATCATTCCGGCTTCCGTGCTTGCGATTCCGCGACTCGGCACACTTGGCACGCACCCGTCACTCCTGCCCGCATACCGTGGCGCATCGCCGATTCAATCGGCGATCCTTGCCGGAGAAAGCGTGACCGGCTCGACCATTTACCGAATGGACGAAAAAATGGACCATGGAGCGATCTTCACCCAAAAAGAGCTTCCACTGGATGCGCTCACCACTGATTATTTAGCACTCGAAAAACAACTGGCAACGCTTTCCGCCGGGTTGCTTATAAAGACCATCCCGGCATTGTTGGATGGAACGATTTCACCGAAAGCCCAAGACGAGTCGCATGTCAGCTTTACAAAAAAATTCACCATCGAAAACGGTTTTATTGAATATTCCGAACTCGATGCCGCGATCGCGGGGAACAGCGACAAGGCGGAGTTCATCGTGCGCGCGATCAACGCACTCAACCCCGAGCCGGGCGTTTGGACCGTCAAAGACGGCAAGCGGATAAAGCTTCTCGAAGCGCGCATGGATCGAACCGCTTTGAGGCTTATCAAAATACAAGAAGAAGGACAGCGAGCGAGGGTACTATCTGTTTGTTGATTTGAATTTTTCGTTGACCGCTTCCCAATTCACCACGTTCCACCATGCGTCGATATAGTCCGGGCGCTTGTTCTGATATTTTAAATAGTATGCGTGCTCCCACACATCAAGGCCGAGCACCGGCCTCTGATGCTTACTGATCGGACTATCCTGATTCGGCGTTGAGGTAATTAAGAGCTTTCCGTCGGTATCCACCACAAGCCATGCCCATCCCGAACCGAACACTCCGGCAGCGGCCTTGGCGAATCCTTCTTTGAACGTTGCAAAATCCCCGAATGCGGCGTTTATCGCGTCCCCTACCCCGTCGCTCGGCGTCTTGCCGAAGTTCGGCATGTTCGGCCCCATGATCGCCCAGAAGAACGAATGGTTGCTATGCCCGCCACCGTGATTGCGCACCGCCGTGCGGATGTCCTCCGGCACCGCGTCCAAGTTGGCAAGCAGTTCCTCGAGCGGCTTGTCCGCGATCTCCGGATGCTTGTCGAGCGCTTCGTTCAGCTTCGTCACGTATGTCTGATGATGCTTCGTATAGTGGATCTCCATCGTTTTCGCATCAATATACGGCTCGAGCGCGTCATATTCGTAGGGAAGTTTTGGCAGTTCGTATTTCATATCGAGTTTATTTTAACATATTTTTAATGTGGACTGTGTATAGTAACCAACAGCGCCTCGATAGAACGAGCGCTATTATTAAAACAGCGAAAACAGAAATTGGCCCATTAAGCAAGCGCGAATTATGGCTTATGGGAATCATGCTTTAACACATACTTTGGCGTCATCCGAATTAGAGTTAAATCAAGCACCGAGCTCAATCGTCGCATTGCCGGGTGGACGCAAGGCGTGGTAGAATCTTCTCGTTAATTGCGGGGTCGTCTAACGGTCGGACAGCGGCCTTTGAAGCCGTATATCTTGGTTCGATTCCAAGCCCCGCAGCCGATTTGTGGTTAGTCCGTGCAAACTGGGACGCGTGGTTTTATGCGGCCTCTGGAGCATCAGTCCGAAACCAGGACGGGTCGACCCCTCTCGGATTCGAACTCGGCTGTGCGTGAATTGATTTTACAGGATTTTTGAAAAAATTTTTGGTTCAATTTTAACCACCCGACTCGGAATCGAACCGAACAAGTGATACAATTTTAATATTAGATCCATGACCCAGCAGTTCTACATTAGAGGCATGCACTGCGATGGATGCCAAGGAAAGCTAACCCGCGCTTTACTTGCGATGCCAGGTGTCGCTTCGGCGAAGATTGACCTTGATTCTGGTAAGACTGTCATAGAGACGAACGGAACGATAGCCATAGATGCCTTCGCGGAGAAAGTAAAACAGACAGGCCACTACTCGTTAGAGCTCAAAGGACCCGGCGCGTGGAGTATTTTCAAAAAGAAAGTTAAAACCTTCCGTCCGCTCATCATCGCCTTCGCCATCATCATCGCGTGGACGATTATCCACCAATCAATCGTCGGTTACGAGTTCCATAGCGCGATGCTTGATTTCATGGGCGCGTTCTTCCTGATCTTCGGCGGATTGAAAGTTATCAATTGGAAGAAATTTGCAGAGAGCTATCGCTCCTATGATCCTTTGGCGAAAGTAAGCAAGCTCTATGCCTACGCATATCCCGCGATTGAGGTTTATCTCGGCGTGTCGTACACTTTCCGCCTTTTCTCGCTCACGGTCGCTGATTTCCTGACTGTCATCATCCTTGGCATCGCGACTGTCGGCGTTATCAACGTGTTGGACAGTGAAACGCCAGTGCAATGCGCCTGTCTTGGCGGATTTTTCAGCATCCCGATCACATGGGTTACGTTTCTAGAAAATATCCTGATGATCGCCATGGCAGTCTCAATGCAGTTCGCCATTTGGAGAATCTAAAGAAAAGAGCCCCGGACAGAATCGTCGGGGGCTCGGTTATGAGATTGAAAACTTAGGCTGCCGCGCTGACGAGGACAAGCTCCTCGTCATGAACGACTGCCGGAAGGGCGTGCAGCACGGCTCGCATGCGCCGCCACATGGTGAGTTGATCGGGTGTGACGTCCGTTCCGCGAATGGTCGGACGATATTCGATGTTTGTCCGGCCGTAGGCATGGCGACGGGACTCGTTGAAAGCGCGAACCCAGTTCCGCCACGTGCCATCGGCATACTGTTCCGTGGTTACGCCGCCGCATCCGCAGTCCATTGAGAACTCGACGCGACAGCCGTGGTTTCGTTCAGCCCAGTCGGAGGCCTTCTGCCACATGTAACTGCCGAGCGCGGTGTTCTCCATCCATTCGACGATGCCGTCCATCTCGGGGATTTTAACCACCGTTCGTGGCTCGTCGGGATCGATGCCGGCGAAGGGAATATAACGGACGCCGCGCCGGTCAGGTTCAACGGAAAGGATTCCGGCGAAGAGAACGAGATCGGCGGTAAGCGGGACGCATCCGTCCACGCTCATCGCTTTGAGCATCCCTTCGAAATCAATACCCGGGAAGTGGCTTCGCAGTATCGGAACGTCTTCCGCTACCGCTGGCCGTTCCCAGGGCTGGTTCCTCGTTTGTACGCACATAGGTTACTGCTCCTTTGCAAAGGATTGAGATCAGCTCATCTGACGACGAACTGCTCTAATCATACCGCATATAAAAATTGCCCGCAGGGGTTCTGCGGGCAACGATAGGGGTGGCGTAGCAGCGTGTGCTACATGTGCATGTGTGGGTCCATGTGCTCCATTGTTTTGTCGTTTCCTATCCACGGGAAGATGTGGTGCCGATGAGGATACCAGAGGGCGAGGACAACGACAGAGATTGCGACGACAATAATGCGGTTGGTTTTGTTCGTCTTTTTCCATCGCGAGAACGACCAGATAATACAGCCGATCGAGATGAGAAAAAGAAGCGGGACGAACTTGTGGATGTTCGCGGCGAACGCGGTTCCGATGCCGAGCGCCGAAAGCGCTATGGCGATCAAACACGGAACATGGGCGAGCAACGAGACGCCGACGAGACTCGCGCTCTTCGAGCAATCGCATCGGCCTTCGGGACACGTGCAGCAGGCGCAGGGCATTGACGGCTCCTTTCTCCTGGCGAGAGCTGGAATAAGTATAAATGTTTTTAGAAATAAAAGTCATAACAGAGATGACCGTACTCGGAATCGGACCAATTTCAGGACAAAATTAAAGAAAATCGAAAATGAGAATGCAGGTTTTATGGGCTTAAAATAACGAAGAGTTCGATTGTAAGCGCAGCAGCCGACAGGATATAATGCAGTGCAAACTGGGTCGGGTCAAAACCCCGACTGTGGGTTGCTCGCTATTCCCTTAAATCGAATATCTTCTGGGCAACTAAATCGAACATTTTCTTCTCAATGTATTTTTTGAGTTCGGAATTTTCAGTCAACTGCTCCCATAGCTTTCGATCGCTCTCAAATTGATCATCCACCTTCTCGGTAAACACCCCTCCAAAATGTACCGATGCATTTTGCTTCGTATTGTTCGTGACCACGTTTTGCAACTCCTCATCCGAAGATAGCTCCTCCGTCATAGCGCCCAAAGTTTTTTGTTGCCCGACACCAAAATCAACACCCCACCGTTTATTAACGTCCTGAACGATTTTAGATAAAACATCCTCAATTTCTTGTGGGGGCGCTTCAGGAATTGGCTCGACTTGGCGCACATCTCCGGCATTGCCCTCTAAACGTATTTGCATTTTTAGCTTTCGAACAACACGAACTGAATCAACATCCAGATAATCCAAGATTTCTATCAACGGCCGCCGAGGATCGCGCGGAAGTTTTTTAAGAAGATATTTGAGTAAGAGGTAAAGTTTTTCGTGAGAAATGTCTGAATAGCCAAGCACCTGCGCAATAAACGGATATCGCTTAACATAACTACTCGCGACGCTCAGGAATCTTCCATATTCATTCTCTACAACAATGCCCGAGTCATCATTTTTGTGATTTAGCAAAACAACCTTATCCGCAATTTCGTCGAGGAAGGCGTTGGCTTCTTTATGAATTTCTCTAGATTCCGGATCTAATAAGTCCGCGAACCGTTTGAGGACTTCTTCAGGAATCCGGAAAATCATAAAGAGTTCTCTGCGCAAATCATTTAAGGAATTAATATCGGTCCCCTCCGATAAAATGGTGCTGGTATAGTAGGGCTCAAAAGACCGTTTTATATCGTCCGTCTCATTAACGAAATCGAGCACAAACACCTCATCCTTACCACGCGTAGTCCGGTTAAGTCTCGAAAGGGTTTGCACCGCCTGAACTCCAGAAAGTCTTTTGTCGACGTACATGGCACAGAGATAGGGTTCATCGAATCCGGTTTGAAATTTTTCTGCAACGATCAGAAAGCGATATTCCGGCTTTTTAAATTCTCTGGCCGTATTGTTTTCGGGGATACCATCGTTTATAGAGGCTTCGGTATACGAAACCCCATCAATCTCTATCGTATCCGTAAAAGCCGCGAGAGTTTTATAGGGATAATTATTTTTTTGAAGATAAGCATCCAGTTCCAACTTATAGCGCACGGCAGCTTCGCGAGATGATGTGACTATCATCGCCTTCGATTCCCCGCGAAGAAGGCTGGAAATCGTGTTCTCAAAATGGCCAAGAATTACGTCTATTTTCTGCTGAAGTGCGACTTCGTGAAGATGCACATAATGCAATATCGCCGAAAGTGCGCGGCTTCGAGGAACCATAGGGTCTTGTGCCGCTTTTTTGATCAGCTTAAAGTAGGTCTTATATGTCGTGTAGTTGGTCAAAACGTCGACAATAAATCCCTCTTCAATCGCTTGACGCATAGAATAAAGACTGAAGGGCTTAAACGATCCGTCATGCTCTTTCTCGCCAAAACGTTCCATAGTTTCATGGCGCGGTGTCGCGGTAAAAGCAAAATAGCTCAAGTTGTTCGGTTGCCTTCGACTGATGACTTGCTTTAATAGCCATCCTTCCGGGTCCTCATCGTTTCTTCCAATAACTTCGTGAACGGCACGTACTGTCTCTCCAGATTGCGAAGAATGAGCCTCATCGACAATCAAGGCAAAATGTTTTCCCGGCATGGACCCGATTGTATCTATGATATATGGAAATTTTTGTATCGTTGTCGTAATAATTTTCGCGCCTCCTTCTAAAGACTCTCTCAATTTACTGGACGTATCTTGATCGCCGACGGTGACGAGTACGCCAGGAGTTGAAGCAAACGACCCTACCGTTTCCCTGAGTTGTTTATCCAAAATACGACGATCAGTAAGTACAAGCACCGTGTCGTAGACCTTCTTATTTTCCTCGGTGTGCAATTCTGCAAGACGATAGGCAAGCCATGCGATCGTCATGCTTTTGCCGCTCCCTGCACTATGTTGGATCAGATAATTTTTTCCGGCACCACTATGACGAGCCCCTCCCATCAAATCTTTCACTGTATGCCATTGATGATATCGTGGAAATACCTGAACCAGGACTCGATATTCCTTACCGTTTCGATCTTCTCTTACTTCAGTATATGTGTGAACAAAAAATTGCAGCAAGTCGGACCAGTTATCGGGCGACCATGTTTCCTCCCACAAATAGTGGGTTTTATGCTTCTCTCCGGCTGGAGGGTTGCCCGCTCCATCTTTAAACCCCTTGTTAAATGGGAGGAAATAGGTCTGATCTTCTTTGAGATGAGTCGTGAGGTAAGCTTCGCTCGTATCGACGGCAAAGTGGGCTATGCATCGACGAAATGAAAAAAGTTTTTCGTCAGGATTGCGATCCGTGCGATATTGTCGCATCGCGTGATGAACATTCTGTCCCGTCAACTCATTTTTCAATTCTGCCGTCATAATAGGCAAACCATTCACAAAAACAACGAGATCGACGGACTGCTCCGTCAGGCGACTGAATTTCACTTGTCGCATAACCGACCAGATATTTTTCTTGAACAGGTCATTTATGTCGGGGTTTAATGAAGTCACTGGCCGGAAAAACATCATATGCAAGCGAACCGGGCCTTCTTCGATACCTTTCCGTAAAACATCAATCAAGCCGCGGCTTGAGATTTCAGCATCAATGCGTCGCGTCAATCTATCTTCGAGCGAGCCACCATACATATCGGTTAATTTTTCCATTTCTTGCGGTTGGGATTTTTTCAAAAAATCAAAAATCAAACCAACATCAATGGAAAATTCTTTATTGTAGTCGGAATCTGCATCACGCATCCGATATCCATGCATGTTTGTCAAGGTATCGGCGATATAGCGCTCAAATGCCTCTTCCTTTAGATTTTTATGAATATTTGCCATGTTAGATTTTAATTTTTCCAGTCACCGCAGCGTTAATCAGAGATGATCGATAGCTCTCAACTAATTGCCGCTGAGATTGAAATATCTCTACGGAGCGATTAATTTTCCCGCACCTCTCGTCAAGCAACTTAGCTATCGCCGTTTGTCTCGAGCGGCTCGGAACAGCTATAGGCAATGAACCCAGTCTGTATTCACCGATTCCGGGATAATTGACCCCGATTGAATTTGCCATTACTTCGGCTAAGAAATCTTCGCTCTGGAGGGCCCAAAAAAGATAGTCACCATTGATCTGCCTTGGATGGAGGACAGCAAAACCAGTAGAAAATACTCGGGGTCGATTTTTGTGGGTTATTTTTGCTATCGCCTTTAAATAAGTTCTCACCGTCGAAATAACCACATCCCCTTCCTCTGCCAATCGACGTGCGCGTGAAGGTGCGTCTGCAAATCTGTACAGTTGAGGGGGTTGGATTTTTCCCGTGCCATCAATATTGCCTATGTCTACATATTCGAACTCAAAATCAGGATCGGTATTTTCAGGCAACGTTTTTTGATTTATATCAGCGATATATTTTAATTTTTTGACAGGGAATTTCTTCGAAATGTTTCGAGTTATAAGAGCGGCGCGATATTCGTTTAGCTTGTTGATTTGCAAGTTAATAAGCTCAAGGGTCTTGTCCAAAATTCTCGTACGATCTTCTAAAAAATTGCTGATTTTTTCCTGTGTGTTGATTGAAGGAACCAGGATCGGCAGATATTTCAATGCTTCGTATCCTATAGATTGGCGGACACCGCCACCCATACCATAAAATACTTTTGCGGTGTCATAGGTATGTAATAAATAGTAAAGATAGCGAGAATCCAGTTTCTTCCTATTAACCCTTAGCCCAAGGTAGGCAGAAGTAATCATCCCCGCTTGTTTTACGAGGCCGACCCTCAAACTTTCGTGATCATTTTGTAAATCCGTCAGACGCAAGACTATATCGCCGGAATTTAGTGACTGATACGATTCGAACGACTCTGGCAATAGGCCAAAATTTAGGTCAATGTTCCTTTGTATGATTTTCCCATAGCTCAGAGATAGAACATTCTCATTCTTGCTCGGATCGTTTTTAAGAATATTTTCAGCAGCCACCGTACGTAAAGGCAAAATCTCCCATTGATCACTGGGAATGTCCCCTACCCAAGCAATCTTGGAGGGTTTGTAATGTGTATATCCCGAATATCTTTGCCGTTTCATATCCCTGATTTTTTTAACAAATCACGTATTTCAACTTCACCGCTTTTTATCTCCTGCTCTATATCAGACAACTCTCTTGGATGCTCATATTTATAAAAATATTTCGTGAACGGGATCTCGTATCCAACGATGCCCACCCGACCATCTTTTTCGTCACAGATCGAAGTATCTATCCACGCATCGGGTACGTAAGGCTTTACTTCTCGAGTAAAATATTTGTCGATACTTTCTCCAAGCGGCACTCTTTCATAATCTTTGAGCTCATTATCTGGCTCAGAATTGCCAGCGCCATCCAAACAAACCTCCGCTCGCTCATCGCGTTTGCCGATAGTGTTTATAATCGCGTTGAGTTTTCGCTTCTGAAAAACGAGCTCAAGGTGGTCCGATTCTTTCTTGAGTTTGGCGAGAAAATTGGGTCTATCCATAAAAACTTTTCCCTTAAGTGTCCTAACGATCTCAAATTCTGTGACGTCAAGCAAACCCTTAAGAAGTAATAAGGATTTTTCATCAACTTCAAACCTCAGCCGGAGGGGCCGCTGAATGGTAATTTCACGATAACCAAACTCGCTGACATTAAAGATTTTCGAATATTTGCTAACTTTGAAATCACGATAGATAGTCAGTATCCGACCAATATCTTCGGTCGAAATTTCATAGCGTTTATGTCCCATATTTTTCCGCAAGGTATGCCGGAAAGACCTTGCGTCAATAAGTTGAATTTTATCGCGCCGATCGGCGCTTTTCCGATTCGACAAGATCCATATGTAAGTGGCTATCCCCGTATTAAAAAATAATTGGTCAGGCAAAGCGACTATCGCTTTATCGAAATCATTTTCCATAATCCATCGCCTTATTTCACTTTCGCCCGATCCGGCATTGCCCGTAAATAAAGGTGATCCGTTAAATATAACTCCGGCCACACTGCCACCTTCGGAACGCGGTTTGAATTTTGATACGATATGTTGCAGAAAAAGCAGTTGGCCGTCCGATATTCTGGGCAGTCCCGCTCCAAAACGCCCAGCAGATCCGCGTTCATGTTCGCGCTCAACCACTTCTTGGTCTTTTTTCCACTCTACGCCGTAGGGTGGGTTACAAATGACGTAGTCAAACTTCTTATCTGCATGCTGATCATTGGATAAGGTGCTTGCCTTGTCGTGCTCCCTGTCGCCACCCTTGATGTCATCAGCATTTTCCCCCTTTAGTAACATATCCGCCTTACAAATTGCATAAGTTGCAGCGTTGAGCTCTTGGCCGAATAAATGAATCTTCGCATCTTTATTAAACTGAGTTTGAATATAATCTTTGCCGGTCGTAAGCATGCCGCCAGTTCCACAGGCCGGATCATACAACAACTTCACAATGCCAGGCTTCGATAGTTCTTTTTCTTCCCCGGCAAAAATCAGAGCCGTCATCAAACGCACAACGTCTCTCGGCGTATAGTGCTCTCCGGCGGTTTCGTTCGACTGTTCGGCAAACCGCCGAATCAGGTCCTCGAAAGCGAGGCCGATAACATGATTCGGCACCCGATCAGGGTGCAAATCGACCTTCTCGAATTCTTGCAGCACAAGATAGAGAATATTACTGCCCTCTAATCGTTCAAGCTGTTTTTCGAAATCAAATTTTTCTATAATTTCTTTGACATTATCCGAGAAGCCGTCGATATATCGACGAAGATTGCGAGCGATATGTGCCGGATCTTCTAAGAGCTTCTTAAACGTGAACGGCGATATATTATAAAAATCGTAGCCGCTTGCGCGCCGTAGGATACGAAGGTTATGCACTTTCCCATCCAGCTCGTTGAACTTTTCAAGAACCTTCTGTTTCGTTGGTTCAAGAGCGGCGTCCAATCTCTTGAGCACAGTCAGCGGCAGAATGACGTCTTGATACTCGTGCGCTTTCCACGATCCGCGGAGGTGGTTGGCGATATTCCAGATTGTGTTCGAAATTTTACGATAGTTTTCTTCCATGAGGAAATCTTCAATCTGGAAACGGTTTATTAAATCTTTATTAAATTGTAGGTTCTTTGCCTTCATTTTTCAATGATTTCTGACGCCGCCGCCAATCGCACCACCTTATCCTTGAATACCAGCCTACTCTTGAGGCACGCCAGCACTTCCCGTTTCTCTGTCACGGTACCCTCGGCAAGGAGATACTTCACGTAGTTCTTGATGTCGACCTCATCCATTTCGACTCGTTCCGGATTCGTTCCAAGGACGCTTCGCTGGAATTTGCGGAATCGCCCGACCTCTTCATCGAATTTGTGCTTGACGCCCAGCTCGTTCACGTCGATCTGATCGATGATGACGAGGAGCTGGCGGATGAGCTCATCCTCACGGATGTATCCGGCTTGGCACTTATGGTCGCGCGATCGTGTGCAGCCGTAGTAAACGTACCGATGAGTGTTTCCATTTTTGAACTCCTTGAGTCTTTCATTCGCTGTGACGCCCGATCCACAGAGACCACACGCAATGAGCCGCGTGAAGGCAAATTCCTTAGCTTCTCTGGCCATCTCTTTACGCTTCAACTGCGCGTTCGCTTTTTCAAAGAGTTCACGCGTTACAAGCGGCTCGTGCTTTCCCGTATAGAAATTGCCGCTTTCTTTCGGATATTCGAGGATGCCGTAATAGAAGTGGTTTTGGATGATGAGATACACGTTGCCAAGCGTGAGATGATGATTATTTTTTGTTCTGAAATTCAGATCAAATTTGAGCCAATGGAATACCTTCATACCGCTCCATCCCTCATAGGCGAACTTCTCGAAGATCTGCTTGATGACGGGAGAGCGTTCCGGATCGACGAGAACTTGGCATTTGCGATCGCTCCTCTTTTCGTTGAGATAACCCGTCGGCGCGTGGCCGGGCCAAAGTCCCATCTCAAGTCGTGTTCGCAAGCCTCTTTTTACGTTGATCGATTTTTGATCATTTTCTAATTTTGCCTGCGAACACAGAATCATGAGCAGAAACTTCTCATTCGGATTATTCGTGAATCGCTGGCTAAAGGTTCGTATCTCGGTGAGAAGTTTTTGATCCATGAGATCGACGAGCGATCCGAGATCTCCTGCGTTTCTGCTTAATCGATCCGGTGCCCACGTAAGGATGCCAGTGTATCGCCCGCTCCGGATGTCCTTGAGGATCTCAGCAAAGACTGGGCGTTGGCCTGAGTCTTTCGCGGAATGTGACTCCCGCCTGATGTCCACGATCTGCAATCCCTCACGCTCGGCGAGCTGCAACATTTCTCGCACCTGACTATCGATACTCAAAACTTGTCGCTCTTCGCTCTCTGTACTTTTTCTCGCATAGAGGCAATACTTGACCTTTTCTGGGAGCGGCTGTGTCGTCGGGGTCCCCGCTGCCACGGACGCCATAGTTTGGTTTGTCATAACTCAAAGGGGCCGCAACGGCACCCAGAAGTCCAGCCCCTCGAAAGCCTTGCAAAAGGCCCTTTAAAAGCTCTACAATCTCCCCATGAATCCGGCGAATCTTCCCGCCCTCTATAACCTCATGGTGTCGCTAGTGCCTCCGGCAGTACTACTCGCAGTGCTCGCCTACTTCGTGCGCTTCTTTGGAAGAGTCATCGTTGATCAGAAACCTTTTTGCGACGACCGCGATTGGGAGATAGAAGTCGCGGGAACTTTCTTCCTTCTCCTGCTTATAATTCTTCCGGCAGTACTCGGCGCGGTCGCGGCGTCATCGTGGGGCGGCCTCGGCACCGGCCATTGGATGCGTCTCGTTATCGTTCTCCTATTGATGTCTTGGCTTTTCATGATCAACGGCATTTTGGCCGAAAAATTCTATGCGATAAAACTCCCTTTGGTCAATTTTTTCTTTATGTTTATTCCCCAAAAAGATCACGAAGCGCTCAAGAAGGACATGCTCACCTTCAATCGCTTTCTGCCGCTCTACGTTTTTTCCTTCATTTTCGCGTATATTTTCTCGCTGGAATACCATTCTGGAAGCGTTGCCTGGATTATCGTAACGGGAATCTTGCTTTTTATCAGCTTCATCCTCATGGCGCTCGATTTTTCGCTTCTCAAGGAACGACTGCCGCAAGTTGATATTCTTTTCATAGACAAAGATGAACCACCGATCCGGGACGTGGCCCTTCTAAAAATAAATCAAGATAATGTGCGCATTATGGAAAAAGAGACAAAGCAGGTGATCATACTCAATAAAAGCCAGATCCGACGAATAGAATATTTTCCACCGAAGGAATTGCAGGGATAATAAAAAAGAACAGCTCAGTCGGCTATTCTTTTGTTTCTCTCTTCCGAAATTACGATTCGATAATTTTGTCCGCAGCCTTCTCAATTTTCCGTTCGCGCCACGCCCGTAGAATCGCCCCCGCGATGATGAGAGCGAAGATGGTGAGCGGTACTCCGCCGAAGATCAAGAGAATAATGATTGTTTCCATACGACACTGTTTTTTTGATATGCGACCTTTCACAACAATCAATGCCGCAATGGCGGGGCAAGTCCAGCGCCAAAAAGCATTGTCAAAACGGCCCAAAGCGTGATACCTTTGTAAGTAATTGAATATAAGATTGATCGCCTAAACCGCGCCTTCGCGTGGCATGGCATTACGCAGAATCTCCCTTCCAGATACCAAACGCCACGTTTGGCGACTTCTGGAAGGGAGTCACTCCGAAAGGAGTGGGGCCGCAAGGCCTAAGCCAGCGTGGCGTTTTGTGTTCTGCAAAACCCACGCCATCATTCCAATGGCGATATATTCCATAGAAAACCATGCAGCAAAAAAAATCCCGGCCGTGAAGGTCGGGCTTGAGAAGGACGTGCAGAAAATATTCGAGAAAAACCTCGAGGAGATTTTAGACATCACATTCCTCGCGTCCGAATATCGGACGAGCTTCGGCGGCCGGATGGACACGCTCGGCATCGATCACAACGGCTCCCCAGTCATCATCGAATACAAACGCGGTCAGAACGATAGCGTCATCAACCAAGGCCTCTCGTATCTCCGATGGCTTTTAGATCATAAGGCTGACTTCGAGGCGCTCACGCATCGTGCCAATATTGCGACCGCCATCGATTGGGCATCGCCGCGCGTGATCTGCGTTGCCGAGAGCTACAACAAATTCGATCTCGACACGGCCGATCTTCTGCCGATGGATATTGAGCTACTCCGTTACCGGATATATGAAAATAATATCCTCCTTGTTGAACCCGAGGTGCAACGCAAGGTGAAAATATCAACGTCGGATATTTTCGAGAAGGCGGAGAAGCCTAAGGGCGAGTTCAGGGAAAAAATCCGACACAGCGTCGATGATCATCTGAAAACAGCGAGCCCGCAGACCCGTGAGCTTTTCGCCGCCGTCAGAGAAAAGATAACCGCCCTCGATGAATCCATTATCGAGGAATCAAAGGCAAAATACATTGCCTATAAGCTGACGACGAACTTCGTGGACATCGTCGTCTACAAGGACTCGCTCAAGCTATTTTTGAATGTGCCGAGCGGCACGCTGATCGATTCCTCCGTGATCGCCCGAGATCTCACGAAGCCCAAGGCGATCGGCCACTGGGGCAACGGCGACTATGAAGTGAAGCTCGAACGCAACGAAGATATGGATGCCGTAATGGGTTTGATTAAGCAGAGCTACGAATATAACAAATAAGTTTTTCGAGCATGGCGAAAACCCGATCGGCCACGACGCAGGAAAATATCGCAGTTCGCTACTGTCTCTATGCCCGTAAGTCGATGGAAGACGAGGAACGCCAAGCGCTTTCCATAGATTCGCAGCTTAACGAGATGCGGAAAATAGCGGAACGTGACGGTCTTATGGTTGCCATTGAAAAAATCGAATCGCATTCGGCCAAGGATTCCGGAACGCGTAAGGTGTTCAACCAGATGATCGGCGAGATCAAGGAAGGAAAGTACAACGCGATCCTCACATGGAATCCCGACCGCTTGAGCCGTAACGCGGGAGACCTGGGTAAGCTCGTCGATCTCATGGATCAGCAACGGCTCTTCGAGATTCGGACGTTCAACCAAAAATTCTCGAACACCCCTAACGAAAAGTTTCTGCTGATGATTTTGTGCAGTCAGGCGAAACTGGAAAACGACAACAAGCGCGACAACGTCCAACGCGGCCTCCGGGCGCGGGCGCAAATGGGACTCTTCCCGACCTCGACTCCGATCGGCTATCTCACGTCGAACGACCGGAACCGGCCCTGCGAAAAGGACATCGATCCCGTGCGCGCGCCCGTCGTGAGGGAAATGTTCGAGAAGGTCGCCTACGAGCGTTACTCGTGCCATGACGTGCTCCGGTGGCTCGAGAAAATAAATTTCCGTTCGCCGAACAACAAGCTGGTGAGCCTGAGCACCGTGCAGAACATCCTGCGACGCACCTTTTATTACGGCCAGTACGAGTATCCGAGAGGCAGCGGAACGTGGTATCAAGGCATTCATACACCGATCGTCACGAAGGAATTGTTCGAACGCGCGCAGGAACAAATGGAACATTACAATCACGGCCACGCGAAGGGGCGTAAGTCGACTCCGGAGTCGTTCGCCTTCCTCCGGCTCATCCGTTGCGGCAACTGCGGCGCGGGCATCACGGGTTCCGATACGTACAAGCATTTGAAAAACGGTAAGGTGCTCTTCTACCGCTATTACGCCTGCACGCAAGGCAAGAGCCGTTGGTGCCGGGAGCCCAGCATTAACGAAGTTGATCTCATAGCGCAGCTTCTCGAAATGTTCGACCAGCTCGACATCGATCTCATAGGGACGAGGGCCCAGCTCGAGGCGGAGATCGAGAAATGGTACCGCATCGACGCCTTTGTGAGCGGCCAGCCCGTTCCGGAGCGGTCGCGGGAACGGAAGGAAATGGATTTGCGCGGATACGCGAAGGCGATATTCGAGGACGGGAGCGTCGAAGAACGAAGGGCGATGCTCCAGCATCTTAAGAGCCGCCTCATCCTCAAGGACAAGCACGTTTATCTCGACACCCTTCCGGCGGAAATAGCGGCAAAGGTTCCGCAGCCGCCCGAAGACGTGGAGAAAGATCCTCGGCTTGTGATCCGGCGCGGGCGGCGATTGCCGAAGGCATAAACAAGATCATGGTATCCGACGAACGCATAAAAGAATTTAAGGTGATCCTCGAAAAAGAACGGGGCCTGGAGGTGACGTGGGAAGAAGCTGAGAAAGGCGCTTACCAGCTTGATGCACTCGCCAACTTTATGTTCGACACGTGGCTCGAGGACGAGCGAAGAAAAAAGAAGCTGAAAGAATCCCCGAAAGGATTCTGCCTTGATGGTGTCGGCTATAGCTGCTTCATCTGCGGCGACGGAACACCAAAAGATGGTAATTGGTACGACAAGTACGGCATCAAGTGCCTCGTCTGCCAGAAAGCCATCGACAAGAAAATAATTCCCGCGATGGCGGCAAAGCATCGGGACAGCTGGTATTCAAAATATGATTTGGAAAGCCGTTTCAACATCAAGTACCACGCGTTGAACCGTTTTATGAAGATGGGCGTCCTGAAGCCACGCATCGTTCCCGACGAGTCCGGCAGACCCCACTGCTATCTCTTTCTTATTAAAGATCAGAAAGACATACTGCCGCCGAAAAAACTGACCGAATCAAAAATGGTGAGAGAAGTTAAGGACGGGAAAGAATATTTCCGTTCGTTGCCGTGGTACCGCTTCGTTGATCCATGGGAAGCGCTTAAAGGTTATAAGATTATGGACCACATGCGTCCTAAACAGGAAGCCGAGATCGCTACCACTCCTTGACGACGATCTCGCCTTTTTCGTAAGACACCCAAACCATCTTTGATCCTTTTGGTTCAACATCTTTCAACGCCTCCGGAAGTTTTTCCAGCATTGTTTTAGTGTCGGATTCGTCCATTGGCAAGACGACGGTGACCTTCTCATATTTTATGATGCGCTCGATTCTGGCATCCGGCTTTTTCTTTTTCAAATAATCCCAAAGCTTCGTTAGAGATTTTGTAAATGCTCCCCATAAAAGACCGTCGCGCAACCATCCCCAGAGACTGAAATCCGTGAAGATTAGTTTTATAACCTCGTATACTTCCGGCAGGCCGCTTTTTTCTATATATTGAAAAACTTCGGCGTCGAATTCCTGGTCATGAAAGATCTGGGCAACCTCTTCGCGCTCTTCGTCGGTAAGGCCCTTAATACTGATCTCTATTCGATTATTTTTTGGGACGGAATCCATTTCACTCATTTTATTTCTTTTTCTAAATTCTCCAAAATCCGCACCATTGCCATCGTATCGAGACCACAATACGTAAGCATGTCGCTTTTGATTTTCTCTCTCTCGGCCAGAGGCGTTTTTGAATCAATAAGTCGCGGCCAAGTCACCGAAGCGGTTCCACCTTCCTGAATGGCAAGTTCCTTGTAGGACAGCTCGGGCACCATGACCGGGAGAACGGCCTTGATGGACGCGCTGCCGTGAAATCCCGCATCAACATATAACTTCTTCTTGAATATGACCATGAGATCATAAACGCGGCCGTTCACCGCGTCCATGAACTCCGCATATTCGGGATAGTATTGCCCTATCTCCTTATTCCTCGGCACCTCAAATGAGGCGTACCACACGATGACGGTCCCCTTCGTGCCGATATCTTTTTCGAGCTGCGCGACCATCGCCGGTATGGGATTTTCGTCCTTCTCTGCCAGAAATTCTTTTTGCTCGACTTTGGCATCAGGCGCTTTCTTCATATGCAGCGAATATTGAAACACAATCTTCTGCCACGGGCGCGTGCCGTCGAAGGGCGGTATGGGCGATGCGAACGTCTCATAGTCCAAGAAATAGATCGGGTACACGAGCGTCGCAAGCTCTTTCTTTATCACCGCAGCGTCCACTGTTTTTGCTACGGGTTTGTATCCGAGACCCCGGAGAAAGACCGGAGAGAACGAATTACCATCGAGTACTCCTTTCTGCAACAAGCTGAGGACGAATGCTGTCGGCCAATTCTTAACGTCTAGCTTTTTTGTTGGAGCTTGAGAAAGATAGGTCTCCAAATACTCGCACGAGCCGGTCTTTGAATTGCAAGAAAGGATGACGCGATTCTCTGGGTAATCTTTGATGGCGAGGATAACACGTGCGTCGGCTATACCTTCTTTGACCTCGGGTATCAGTTCACGTGCCTCTTCTGTGACGTCTTCGGTAATAAAAAGCTTTGCGAGTTCGATGTCCCCCTTTCGGACATATTCGTTGTTCACGTGGATCAAATATGTCTTCCCCACTTTGATGCCTGCTTCTTCAAAACAAATGAGCTGGAACGCGACGTCGTGGAGATCTTCCGGCCGAACTTTGGTTGCACTCTTCACTTCGCGAATGTCGTAGACATCTGCCGTTGGGTCATAAGTCACGATGTCCGCGCGGCACGTAAGGCCGCTCTTCGTAATGACGGTCGGCTGGAAAATAACCTTGGTCTTTTTGTCGAAGAGTTCCTTACTCTTGCGCCAACCCTCTTCGCCAAACTCAAAAGGCTCTACGCCATCTTTGAAGAGCTTCTTCGCGAGCGCATCCACCTTTTCGCCTTCCTGTTCATGAAAGAGTCCTGACGCCGAATGAGGCGGCATAAGATGTTTGCCCTTTCGTTCCATCCAAAGATAGCAGCCGCATTCCAGATAATTCTTATAATCGGTTTTGGTGAATAGTTCGGCCATTTCAATTAAAATTCTTCATTAATGTCGCTACTTTTTCACCTGCGTATTTCAAAATTTCCGGCGCACACTCCTTACAATAATTTTTCGATCCGAGACTATTCCTTTCGCGAATTAATAGGTGCGATTCTCCGGCCTGTATCTTGTGCTTTTTGGTCCTATGACACTTCCGCGACTTAATTGCCGTATCAATAGAAACATGAACGAGGATGTCCCTAGTTTGCGCCATGTTGTTTCTTTTGGGCTTCTTCGATGCGACTCTTTATTTCATCGCCAACTGCGTCGAGCTCCTCCATACCCGTCTCCGCCTGGGTTGCGGACAATGTGCTGCGTTTTTTCTTTTCTATTCCCGCTTTCCGGTTCACGCCAGACTGCACCATGCGGATTGCCGCAACAAGGTTCGCAGCGCCTCCGGCTTCCTGTGGGAGCAAGCGGCTCAGCTCAAAACCGCCTACTGATAAATTAAGATCTTTAAGAATCCGCGCGGCAACCGACTTCGGTCGATCGGCAAGCCGCTTGCGGGCCCCAATCCTCCGTTTTTGAGGCGATACGGGTATTATCTGCGGCGTGGCATCCAGTACTTCTTTTTGAGCTTCTTTCAATTTCGCCCTCAATTCGTCGCGCGTGAAAAATTTTCTGAACGGAACGCCCGCACCCGGCACAACGATATCCAAAATCTTGTCGATGATGCGATCGTCATTTGGATCAAGAAACGACTGTTTTACAAAATTGCTTATGATCTCGTCGTGGACCATCATGTCTTTGTCGAAGCGGCGCGGTCGCCCGCCGCCACCACTGCCATCACCATCATCATCCTTGGTTGGTTGCTCTTCAAGCCATCGCCGAAACACCTCTTGGTCTTCAAGGTCGAATTCTCGGAAGTCACGCCAATTTCCATCATTATTGAGGCCGACGTGAGAAACCACATATCCGTGGTTCGCCGGATTGCTCGGATCGTCCTGAAACATGACCCGCATGATGCGTCCCACGAACTGGACATATGGGGAAAGGCTGCGGAACGGCCGGAAGATCGCCGCCACGCTGAGTGGCGGATGATCAAACCCCTCACCGAGCATCTGGACTTGCACGATACAGTCTATTTTTCCATCCTCCAGCTCCTGGAGAACTTTCTCCTGCTTGGTCGCATCCATCTCGCTATATATCTCGCGTGCGCTGACGTTCCGCTGTTCATAAAGCGTCCGGATCTGACGGGCGTGGTCGATGGAACAGGCCGCTGCGATGATCTGCTGTTTTTGCCCGGTCTTCGCTCGTAGCTCTCTCATGCGCTGGATGCTCGCGTCAACGATGTGGGCGTTACACTCGGGAGCAAGAGCAACGCCATGACGAAACCATGATTCTTCTCGCAACTCCATAACTTCTTCCAAGGTGTGCCGCTTTGTGTCTCCTCTATAGGTGAAATAAATTTCCGAAGGCGCGACATTGATCGAATGTATCTGCTTAATATACCCCGCAAGCATCGCTTTCGAATATGGGAAGCGGTACACGACTTCGCCGGTAACGCGCTGACCGTCGCTTCTGAACGGGGTTGCCGTCAAACTGGCAACTTTCGCCTCAGGGAATCGCTCAAAAACCTTCTTCCAACTTTCGGCCACATTGTGATGCCCTTCATCAACAAGAATCATGTCGAAGAAATTGGGAGGGAACTGCGGTAACCATCTGTCGGCAGAGCTCGCGAGCTGCTGGATATTCGTAACCACATACTGGCTTTCCGTGCAGTCATGTATGTTCGCATTCGGGCCATCGAGCAGCGCGACGAAGGGTCCATCGGCGAACGAAGAAAGAACTTTTGTTTTGCCAAGGAAGAATTTGGGATGTCCCACTTCAAGCGCCTCGTAGATACCTTTGCGTATCGTCGTATTCGGCGCGATCACCAAAACACGTCCCTGCGAGATTCCAAAAGGTAACGTAGCGATGATGCCAGTTTTGCCGCATCCGACCGGAATTTGAATAATGGCGGGCGCACGATGCTTTTCGAAATATTCACGTACCGCTTTATGGGCTTCCCGTTGCGGCTCGCGAAGCCGCTCATTATTTTCTATGTCGGCGATGGACTTCACAAAAATATCCCCGGGATTGATCTGCTCGGCTCGCTTATATTCGAGGCGCAACGGCTCCAAGTCGGCGCGTTTATAATAACGGTAATCATTTCCCGGATGCCGCACCGATTTGAGCTTCCCTTCAGCATCCCATCGGCGAAGGGTCTGTGCAGATATACCCAGAAACCGAGCTGCCTGCTGGATAGTGAGATATTCTTTTTCCTGTTCGTTATCAGCCATACCCAAGATTATACATCCTTACCTAAAATCAATGCAATAGGCAAAATAATGTAGAAAAAACATGGCTTTTAAAGAGCATGCTACATCTCCACGTACCCTATCTTCGGCAACCCGAGCCCGTGCATTTTGACCATCCCCCATATTAACCAAACAAACGCGTCACAGAGATCGTCGTGTTTTTCGTTACCCAATCCAAAGATCTGCTGGAGTAATTGCTCGCAGCCGACGCGTGGGAATAAAACCGTGCCGTTCTTTATATACGGCGCAATCACCTCGAGCCGCGTGCGCTTGTCTTTCATCGCCACCATGCGCTCAACGGAGAGCAATGCATTTTCCATCTCCTGCGCCACAGCTTCCCCGACGTTGTTCTGCTCGCAATAGAAGAGATGCATGCCGTCGTGATCCATCTTCTTCATGAACTTTATAAACTCCGCGAGCCGCACGTGCTCGTTATACGGGTTTGGCATGACGTAAAGCTTCGCCTGATCGCCGCCTTCAAAGAGGAATGCCTTGCCATCCACCATCGCCATGAAGTCGGCGGATTCTTTCTGTGATAACGCGCAGTCGATGCCGTGCCCAGTGAATCCCGCGTCGGTCACCACGTGATCGAGCCCTTTCTTGTCGGTATACGTCTCCGGCAATGTATCGTAGTAGCGGATGTCTTCCGGCTTCACCACCTGATCGGCGGGCGGCACGATCTGCAACAAATATTCGCGGGAGAATGCCGTGGCTCCCACGAGCTCGGCTTGTTTCTTAATCGCCACGGCCGTCGGAAAGAGTGCGGGCCATGCGCAATGTTTTGCGAGCCCCGCGTAATCGGTGCCGCGATAATCCCCTGCAAGCCGATACTCAAGCACCTTGTCCATGCGATCCTTCATGCGGGCAAGGAGGCAATCGTCGTGGAGCAGGTTTCCGATAAGGACAAGCTTGCGCCGTTGGGGATCAAGCGCCGGGATTACCTCGTTCACGAGCCAGTTCTCGCTCTTATCGCGATTGCCCTGCGTCTTCACCCACTCCGTATCTTCGGGATCGTCAAGAATGAGCAGTGAGGGACGCGCGTGGCCGTGTTTGATGCCACGGATCTTCTGCCCGCGCGACCTGGCAATGATGCGAACGCCGTTTGAGAGAAGGAGGTTCTGTTTCTGCCATTCTTCCCCTTTGATCTTCCACTCCTCAGGATCTTTCCCTTTCACGATGCCGAAGTCCGCCTTCAGGACAAAATTATTGTCGAGCTCGCGCTTGATGTTTGCGATCACCTGGCTCGATTGCGAGAATTTGTCGCCGACGAGCACGATGTACTGATACCGTTCGGGATGCACGAGCGCGGCCCAGAGCGGCAGCGCCAGGCTGCCGTAGAAACTCTTCGCGCTCTGGCGGAACCCCAATATTTCAAGGAACTCGCAGCTGTGATCGCCCAACGCATCCGCCATCTCTTTATGGAATCCGGCGGGCGGAAGCGAGAGGCCGTCCGCGAGATAGACCTGCGTGAATCCCCAGAGCGTCTTCGCCATCTCCCGCCGGACGTTATAATCTTCGAATTGGTGTTTCATGACGTTCGTTATTTATCCCCCGGGGCGTCTGGGGAATCCGAAATGTTCAAACTCCCGGGGTCGTCCTTTCTTGTTTCTTCCTTCTTTTCGGTTGGCGCGGGCAACGGCGGTTTCGCTGATGGTTCGGTATCTTTCCATTTCTCTGTAACTGTGGGAGAGAAAACAACTTTGGTACGCGCTTTCTCTCCGAAAACATCGCCATCCTCGATCTGGTCCGACGCAAGAAGCATCTGGTAACGCATCTCGCTTATCTTCGCTATCGTATTGAGCGCCCCCAATCTGATCGAAGGGGTGATGGCATTATCGGTCGCGATGTACCATGCTCGCGCGAGCGCTTCACTCAGGTTGCCATCGTGTTCGGCAAGCGCCCGCTCCGCCGTCTGGCGACGCACACGCTGAATCCGACGGAGGATGGCGATGTCGCGTAATCTCCCGATATAATTTTCGGTGACATTGTGAATTTCGTTCCGATTCAAGACCTTGATGAGCTCGACGACCGTGATCTCGGGATTTTGAATCCAAATTTTCCCGATTGTAGCGATGATAAATTCCCGCATGGCTTCTCCTCTGTTCATGTGATTAGGTGCCCCGTGGTTCAGGAGAAATAAAAAATCCCCTCGCGTTCGGGGTGGAACAGCGTGAAGCGTCCTAACTTATGTCAGGGCTTCAGTCGCGCATGAAAGAATTGAGCTGTAGTACCTTCTTGGTCATAACTCCATTATACAACGTTGTCATAATTTCATCTGTGGATTTCTCCGCCGCAAAAGTAAATCTTATGGGAAACAAAATAATATTACAAAATATATTTTGTAATCTGTCCATTATTTTATATACCAATCCACCCCCCGATTTCTATTCCAAAATATGCCATCAGATGATACAGTTTAGGCATGAGCAATAAGGACAGAATATACATAGAACGGCGTCCTGAGGGCGATTATGCGGTCAGGAAGGAGGACTCTGAAAGGGCCTCCGCTGTTGCCCCCACCCAGAAGGAAGCCATCGAAATAGCCCGGGAAATGAACCCCGGTATCGCCCCGGACGTTGAGCGCGTCCGATACACGAATCGCGGAAAGCCCGATCAATGGCGAAGGGCATAAGCCCCGAAAACCCGCAACTGGGACGGGTCTGATTTTCACATTTTCTGAATCCCCTAAAAATCCTTACACGGCTTGCAAAAGCCTTTAGTCTGTAATGGCGCCACACAGCAGAACTTGACATTTCTATATATTTATATTAGAATCTGAGTGGAGGGTTTTATGCAAGCCGAATATGCTCAACGTTCCGGAGAATCACATGCCGAGTGGCTTAATCGCATCTACGAGATGGCTCATGTCACTGCTGAAGAAAAGGGTGGTTGGAAATCGATTCAGAATTGATCGCCATCCTCCTCAACAACATGAAGGGCTTGCTCCCAAAACTGGGATAGTTCTCCCTTCCAACATAGCGGTGTTTCCCTACCCCAGGGAACGCCGCTTTTTTATTGAGCCTGCTTCTCCAAGTTTGCGAGTTCGGCTTCGAGCGTCTGGATCTCTGCGGTCAACAACGCCGTTGAAGATCCGGAAGAAACGCTTGTACCAGTAGAAAGTGCATTTAAAGCGCTCCTTGTCTTTGGACCAACCAGACCCCATCCTGCGCCGCCGGTGCACGCAATATTTTCCGCACATTGGAATTTTTCCACCGCATTTCGGGTAAGGTTACCGTAGAATCCGGTCGCATCAACCGAAGCAAGATAGCCATTTTGCACAAGAATTGATTGTAACGCACTCACTTGCGTATTACGCAGACCATAATAGAGCGATTGGGTGATAGCAGGCAAAACGGATGAAGGCGCAGTAACCGTTGGAGTTGAAGTCGAAGGTGAAGCGACCACCGCGGGGGTTGTGACAACCGGCGGCGGTAAGGTCGCCATAGGGGCGGGAGCGAATGCAGAAATAATGACGCTTGACGTTGCCGACATTCCGGAAACAGCACCGCTCACATCGCTCGCGGTCACGTTATACGAGTAAAGCGTTCCTGTCGCAAGCATCCCCGTGTCCGAATAATTCGTCGAAGAGACCGTCGCGATCTGGGTGCCATTGCGATATACCGTGTAGCCGGTAATGACAAGCGGGTCGATCGATTCCACCCACGTGAGAGCGACGCTCGAGGTCCCCGTTTGCGTCGCCGTCAATGCGTAGGGAGCTCCCGGTCCGTTGTACTGCAATATGGTCACGCTCACCGGAGATGATTCCATGGAGACATTTCCCGCTACGTCATATGCCGCTATTTGATAGCCATAGGTAAGACCCGTAGAAAGTCCGCTATCGGCATATGAAGGTACCGACGCACTCGCGATCTGAACACCGTTCCTAAACACCTGATATCCTGCAAGGCCGGACGGATCGGTCGAGCTTGCCCATGTGATATTTACGCTCCCGGCGCCGGCCTGTTGGACGGAAACTTTCGTCGGCGTGGTGGGCGGAATGGTGTCCACGACAACCGTCACGGTGGCAGACGATGGCGCTGAAATATTCTGTGCCGCGTCGTATGCAACGATCTTATACGTATAAGTGCCCTGCGGAACGGTGTCGGTTATCGAAGTGCCGGTGAACGCCGATGTGCTTGAAGTGATCGATATTCCGTTGCGATAGACGTAATACCCTGCGACCCCGATCGCGTCCGAAGATGGATTCCACGAAATGGTGAGCGTCACCGGGGTGTAAAAGGAATTTGTGGAAGTGGTTCCGGCGATCGTCACGCCGGACGGGGTCGTCGGCGGCGTGGTGTCCGCAATAAGCGTCACACCCGCCGGCGACGACAGTGCTGAAGTGATGCCGTTCGCGTCGTACGCAGCCACGGTATAACTATAGACACCGGGCGAAAGATCGCCGTCTACGATCGATGTCCCGGCAGTGGTCGCAATATTCGCGCCGTTACGATACACATAATATCCCTCGATGGTTCCCGATGTTTCGGTTGAAGCCGACCAGGAAACGGTGACTTGTTTCGGCGTATCCGAAGTCGTCGCGGTGAGTCCGGTCGGGGCAGAAGGCAACGTAACGGCAACTTGAGCGTTTACAACAGAATACCCGACCAGCATCGAGGCAACCCCGGCGATAAAAATTAAAACAAAGAGTCCGTTTCTTGCTGACATAAGAACTTCATTATACTGCTTTTTATCCAAAGATTCAGAATTATTTTCTGTGGATAACTTCCCCCACGGGCATCACATATGATAAAATCAGTATATGAAAAAGAAGAGGGGCTCGGGGTTTACGCTCATCGAGCTGCTTGTTGTCATTGCCATCATCGCCATTCTTGCCGTGGTGGTTATTCTGACCCTCAACCCCGGCGAGCTTTTACGCCAATCACGCGATTCGAACCGCATCTCCGATATGGCCACGTTGAAGAACGCGCTTGGAGAGTATACCGTCGATCAAAGCGTGATTGCAGGATTTACGCTGGGAACGACGACGGTCTGCTATAACTCCACGAACGGTTCATCGACTTTTTATACCCCGAACGCCTCGGGAACGTGGGCCACAACAAGCAGTTGCGCTGCATGGTTTGCCTCCGGCCTTTCCACCGCTTCAACGAGCGGACGCGGCATAAACGGCACCGGTTGGCTTCCGGTAGATTTTGCCTCAACCACCTCCGGATCTCCGATTGCCACACTGCCGGTCGACCCCCTGAACACCGATGGCACCGGGTCCACGAAATCGACCGGGGCATTCTTCTACGGATATATCAGCGGTGGCACAACGTATAAACTTTCGGCGTTCATGGAAAGCATCAAATTCTCGACCGCCGGATCAAACGATGTTGAGACCAACGACGGAGGGATTAATAACTACGTTTACGAACAAGGCTCAAACCTTGCGCTCTAGCCGAGGAAATTCTTGATGCGCGCGGCAAGCTCCTCCTGAAGTTTCCTGTTCACTTTCTTTCCGGCAAGGAATAGAAAATTATAATCGGAGGGATAACCGGCGAGTTCCATAA
Organism: uncultured bacterium; assembly: GCA_963718575.1. GTDB lineage: Bacteria > Patescibacteriota > Minisyncoccia > UBA6257 > 2-01-FULL-56-20 > JAKAGE01. Next base: position 122,114 of record OY970358.1, read on the forward strand.
AGCCCACACCTTTCATTTTTTTGCCCCCGATCGTGCCCGTGATCGTTATAGGACCTTCCCAATAATTAATGGAGCCGAATATCATTTCCTGCTCGGCGATCATGGCAGAAGCGCGAAGAACAATATCTTTCCCGGGAATGGTGATTGTCCACGAAAGTGGATATTCCGCTTTTGTTGCTTTGCTTTTCCAGGTTTCACTGCCGGGAGAAAAGGTCGCATACCGAAGATGCGTCGCCGTACCGCGGGCATCGAGCATGTCGACGATCTGGTCCTTTCCTTTCCCGTCATCATATTCAACGCACATAATATCGATGCCGCCGTCAAGCTGGATGGAAAACCATGTCCACTTGTCCTTCGCGTACGGCGTATCCGCCCACTGGTGATCCATCCATGATCGTCCCGTCACCGAACTCCACGCACCTTCCGCGCCCGTACGGATCATGCCGGTCGTCTTAAGATCGGTGAGTGAATAATAAAAGCTTTCCCGACCGCGCACGGTGATGAATCCCTCTCCGCCCTCGAGCATCGGTTCTCTTTTTGATTCCAGTACAAGATCGAGCGTTTCGGTTTTGATATGGAATGTTCCCGGCGAGGTTTCCGCCATCTCATGGGCCACAAAGCCGCCGGCGACGGAGACGGGATCGATATAATTCGCATAGAACTGCGGGCGCTTGAAACTATCGCGCGAAGCGAGCGAAATGTTCTGCACGTCCTTTGCGCTTTTCCCCGCACCAAGATCCGCGAGCATCGAATGGGCAAACAATGCAAAACGTCCGGACTTCGTCCGCGCAAAAAGATTTTTGAAATAGGGAATTTTTACTTTGTCCACATTCGCGCGGAACAGGCAGTCCATGAACGCATACTGATTTCCTTTTTCGTCCATCAGATATCCATTGAAATACCACCATTCGATGACGGTATCGTGCGGCTGGACATCATCCGGAAACTGTATCGCCCGCGGCTTCATTAAAATAGTTTCGTCTCCCCCGTCGCGAGCGCGACGAATTCAACGCCGTCCGACTTGAGAAAATTCTGGAGCATGGTCGCGACGAATCCTCCGAACCCCGGGACGATCATTCCGTCGTGCACGCCGAACGCGACGCGCGGCGTTACGGTCTTTGCAAAATCGATCGCCTCGCTGATCTTCATCCATGGTCCGGTGACGGGAAGTGCAAGCACATCGATCGGCCGCTTGGGATTGTGGAACGAATCGCCGGGAAAATAGAATTTTCCGGCGACCATATAGCCGGTGTTCTCGACAAGCCCCATCGTGCCGTAGATCGTCGCGTGATCCTTTCCGAGGCCTTCGATTAAAATGCCTCCGGCGCCGTTGATCGCACCCACCGTCGCGGATTGCGCATCACCCACCACTGTGCACGGAATATTCTTTTCCGCGAGAAGCTTTGCCACCGCGCCATTACTTACCACCGTCGCCGTCGGATTGTTCTTTAACACCGCCTCGATCGATTCGATATGAAAATGATCCGCATGCTCGTGGGTGATCAGGATGATATTGATGCCGGTCACCGCCTTGACCGGTTCCGTCGTGAACGTCCCCGGATCCGTAAGAACTCTTACCCCGTTCTCTTCCAGGACCAAACAGCAATGCCCGAGTTTTGTGATGTTCATATGTATATTATAACAGGAAAATGCTAATTTTATTTCATGGCTTATTTCGTATACCTGCTGGAATGCGCGGATAAAAGCATTTATACGGGGATCACTACGGACGTTGTGCGGCGGTTTGCCGAACATAAGGACGGTATCGGCTCGCATTATACCCGCGCGCATGGCGCAAAGAAAATGCTTTATATGGAAAAGCATGCGACGCGGAGCACGGCGCTCAAGCGCGAAGCGGAAATAAAGCACTGGACGCGGAGCAAAAAACTGGGGCTCATCGGCTGATAAAGTTCAGGCTGCGTTCAATGCTGTTACTTTCCTGCGTTCAATGCCGCGCGCGTGCCCGGGCCGACATAACCATACGTATTAATGTCGTTTGCCGCCTGATATTTTTTCACTGCGGCTTGCGTAAGCGCGCCATAATAACCGGTAACCGGGCCGGTGAAATACCCGTCGGCGGTCAGGCGCTCTTGCAGCGCCGTCACCTGGGCATTCTGCGATCCGACGCCGAGAAATTCTGTAAAGTCGAAACCCGCAGAACCGTCGAGGTTGCCGGATGGAGCCGTGTTTCCCGCCGCCTGCGCCTCGAGCGCGGTCAGCTGGCTCTCAAGCGATGCAAGCTGGGAGGCGGTGACGGATGAATTAGTGTTGGTCGCAGCTGCCGTCGTCGGCGCATCAACCGTAAACGATGAGATGGTAAGCGCCCCGCTCTGAATCCCTGATCCGTTTACGATCGCAATGCTGCATGAGCTGTAAGTGCCGTTCGGGAGCGCGTTAAACGTGATCGTGTTGGAGCCGATCACAGCGGAATCTGTCGGACTACTGCATCCACCGGCATACACAATCGTTCCCGGCTGATTAGTATAAAACGTATAGCTTGGCGTTGCGGACGTTGTCGTCACCGGCACGGGCGTCACCTGCGAAACCGAGGCGGCCGTGGTGTATCCGCTTATGCTAAGGGATCGTTGCACGTCATACCCGGATGCCGGAGCGCTGACATTGCCGTATTGGTCGGTCAACGTCACGCCGCTGATCTGCAATGGTGTTGACTGGCTCGACTGGCCGGCGGCAAGAATATACGTAGCAACGTAGTTCAATCCATTATTCGTGGTCACCCACGAAAGCGGCACTCCATTATATGAACCAGTGACATGTCCGTTCGGCTCGGCGACGGCAGGAGTAAGCGTGAAGGTGATGGAGTCGCCGACATTTAAAACCCCCGCCGTGTTTGCGTTTGACGTGATGGAGGAGATTGCGGCGTTCCCCGTATTGCTCGATACCGTCCCGTTGCTGGTATAGGAAAACGAAATGTTGCTCTCATTATTGTTGTTATCCTCGATTGTAAACGTGACCGGGATCATCTCCATGGAGTCGCCGGACTGCATCGTGTAGTTTGCAGTATACGGCCCGGTGCCACTGCCGCTCACGGAAACCGAATGCCCGTCAATATTCATATCCAGCACGTTGACCTGCTCGTTGGTATTGAATGTCGCGGTAAGCGTATTGTTTGTCCCTGCAAACGAACCATTTCCATCATTTGACGAAAGGCCGAATCCCGTGATTGCAGGACCAATGGAACCCACAATATTCCATGTGGCACCGCCGAAGTATTGCTGATCGCTCACATCCTGCACGTTGGTGCCGATCGTGAGATAGCCCGTCGCACCCCCCGCTACGGAATTCTCCAATGTGAGCGTGATCGTCGCAGTACCACTGCCGCTGACCGCAGTGACGGTATTTCCCGCATATGAACCGGTAAAATCAAAATAATCGCTGGGACTTGTGTAGACCGGTTCGGAGTACATAACCGTGATGATATTCGGCCCGGTCAATTTGACGCTCTGAACGGTGGTCGCCGCAAAAGCACTTGGTGCGATGGCCGCAAAACCTATGACAACCAGCGGCAACAGTATAAAAAGTTTGGTCTTCATGGTGCTTACCTGACTCATTATACTACACGGAAGCGGAGAAAGGTGCACCGGGTCAATGCTCTATGGACAAACTCGCGATTTTTTTATTCGCCGGAACGGGCTGGCACGCCGGCGCCCTATACTATTTTCACTCCCTTCCCGGGATGCACATGATGGGTATGTTCGGTCCGTCGGTGCGGATACACGAGGTGACCAAACCTGATCGCAAGGAAATAGGTTACAGCCGCAAGCGCCGCAATGTAGAACGACACCGGCCAGCTGGTGACGAGTGCGAGGAGCAGGCCGCCCCATGTGAAGGCGACGCCGAGCGCGACGGAAATGGCGATAGCCGAGAACGGCTTGCGCGTCAAGTGCTGTGCCGCCGCAGCAGGAGCGACGATCAGCGCAAACACAAGAAGCACTCCCACTACCTGGATCGCTTCGGCTACGGTGATCCCAAGGAGGAACATGAAGATGATCGAAATCGCTTTGATTGGTACGCCGCGCGCTTCCGCGACCTCCGGATCGATCGAACTGAATAAGAGCGGACGAAAGATAGCGGCCAGAGCAATAAGCGTGGCGATGCCGAATATGACCGTGAGGATAATATCCGTCCTCGTGACGCTCAATATCGAACCAAAGAGCACGCTCACCGTCTCGCTCGACGAGTTGGTATAGAGTCGCAAGAAGAGCACGCCAAGGCCGAGCGCAAACGAAAGTATCATCCCAATTTCCACGTCACGGCCATGAATGCGCTTGCCGAGCGCGCCCATCCCGAGCGCTGCCGCGACCGTGAATCCCGACATGCCGAGCAATCCGCTTATGCCGAGCAATGCCGCGAGCGTCGCTCCCGCAAACCCCACATGTGAAAGTGCATGCGCGGCGAATGCCTGCGCACGGAGCACCACAAAATATCCCACGATCGCGGAAATGATCGCGATCAACGTTCCCGCCATGAATGCATTCTCTATGAATGACTGCTGTAATAATTGGATGAACGTGTCCATGAAAAAATATTATTTCCGTACGGTCAATAATCGCACCGGCAGATATGCCAGGAACGATATCGTCGCGATATAGAACGTGACCGGCCAGCTGCCCGTCGCCGCCAGGAATATCCCGAGCCATGTGTACGCGAGCGCGAGCGCGATTGAGGTCGCCACGGCGCCAAGCGGGTTGTGCACGATGCGCGTCGCCGTGGCGGCCGGGCCGACAAGCAGGGTGAAGATCAAAAGGACGCCGACCACCTCCACCGACATTGAGACTGCAATTGCGACGAGGATCAAGAAAATGATCCCCAGCGCACGCAACCGGCACGCCGCGCGCTTCCGCGACCTCCGGATCTACGGAGCTGAAGAGAAGCGGGCGAAAGATCGCCGCCAGCGCCACGATCGTCCCGATGCCGAATATCAGCGTGATAAGGACATCCGTATGACTGATCCCCAAAATCGTTCCGAACAAAATACTGTATGCCTGTTCCGCATAACCGTTATAGAGAGAGATGAAGAGCGCGCCGAATCCGAGCGAAAGCGTCATCACGATGCCGATATTGATATCCTCCTCGCGCAACTCTTTGCCAAAGACGCCGATCCCCGCGCCGGCGGCGATCGTGAATGCCAGCATCCCGAAGATCGGATCGATGCCGACGAGCAGCGCCGCAGCCGCGCCCGCAAAGCCGATGTGCGAGAGCGCGTGGCCGGCGAAGGTGAGCCCCCTCGTGATCAAAAAATATCCAACGCATCCGCCGACGATCGCAACGATCGATCCGGCAAGGAATGCATTTTGGATGAAAGAGTATTGGAAGATTGAGAACATTGGATTATGCGACAAACGCCGCGAACAGTGTGCGCTACAGTTCCGCGCCGACCACGAAAACGTGCCCGCCGCTCCGTATCACTTCCACTTTCGTGTCGTAGAGCTTGGAAAGCGTTGCGCTCGTCACGATCTCATCCGGCGCGCCCATCGCACTATGTCCATGCGCCATGTAAAGCACGCGGTTCGCCGCCGGGAGGAGCGGATTGATATCGTGCGAAACGAGCATGATCGTCACGTCGCGATGCTTGGAGATCTTCGTGAGCAACGAGATGATCTCCTGCGCATGGTTGATGTCAAGATTCGAAAGCGGCTCGTCGAGCAATAATATTTTCGGATCGGTGATGAGCGCCTGCGCAATGAGCAATCGCTGCTGCTCGCCGCCCGAAAGATATCCCACCGCCGCATCGGCGAACTGGTATGCATCCACTTCTTTGAGCACCGCATCGATCCTTTCATCACGCGTGCGGCTGCCAAAACCGATCCCCCATTTATTTCCATCCAATCCGAAGCCCACCACGTCGCGCGCGCGCAGTGCCAGATCCGTCTCCAGCACGCGATGCTGCGGCGCGTAGCCGATCGCGCCGTCGCCGCGATGGGGAATACCGCCAAGCACGCGGATCTCGCCCTCCGTCGGTTTCAATAAGCCGAGGAGTAATTTGAAAAGGGTTGTTTTTCCCGCGCCGTTCGGTCCCAGGATGGCAACAAATTCCCCTTTCTGAACGTCAAAACTGACCGCGTTGAAGATCGTTCGGCCACCGAGTTCCACCGTGACTCCGTCGAGTGAAATAACGCTGTTGTTATCCATTGCTTTTTGCAAGTGCCGCCTGGAGTGCGTTCAGTTCAGCCGTCATCCACGATTGATAGGTGTCGGCCGGCGGCATCGTCTCCGTCACCGGCACGACCGGAATACCGTTCGCAATGGCCTCATTCTGTAAATTCGTCGTGATCGGCGTCACCGTCTGGCTGTTATAGATCAGCACGCTGATCTTTTTCTGGATGATCTGCTGGTTTGCCGTGTTCACATCCTGCGCCGACGGATCGTTGCCTTCCGCGATGGCTTTTTCAAAATTGAACGGAGTGAGCACCCCAAGCCCCATCGGTTCGGTCTGATAGAGATAGATCGTCTCCGTGAGCCCCACCGCCGTGCCGGCATATTGCGTCCTAATATCAGCCATCTCTGCCGTGATCGGCGCGAGCGAGGCGTTGAACGCGGCAAGGTTGCCTTGGAAGAGCGTCGCATCCGCCGGGTCGGTCTTTGCGAGTGCCGCCGCGATCGCCCCCGCGATCGCGGAAATATTGTCGATACCGTACCACACGTGCGGATTGTCCATCAGGACATCAGGCGCGATAGCACCAGCCGTGAGCACAATGCGGCTCGGATTCGGGGACGCGCCGAGGAGCTTGTCCATCCAGGTGTCATATTCAAGTCCGTTCTCGATGACGATGTTCGCATTTGTGATCGCAATCCCGTCCTGCACGTCGGATTCATATTCATGCGGATCTATATTGGGATCGGAAAGAATGCTCGTCACGGAAACCTTGTTCCCGCCGATCTGTTGTGCAATGTTACCATAAAAATCCTCCGCGGCGACCACTTTTATTGTGCCGGCGGAAGAACTTCCGGCCATTTGCCCATTTTTTAAAAAAATAAAAACAAAGGCTCCTGCGCCGATCACGGCCAAAACGATAATTAGTATCAAAAATGTTTTTCTCATCACTATTCAGTATACGGCATAGAAATATAAGTAAAAAGGCCGTCCGGAGAAATTCTCCAGACGGCCCGGTTAGGATGATGCCTCATCACTCTTTGTTTAGCGCAAGACTTCATTCAAACGCGTTAAGCCTTGATCGTCCTTCCTAGACGCTGCTTCGGCGGCGAGCTTTCTTTTAGCCCGCATACGACTGCGCCGCTTTAGCCAAAAGGGAAAATTACCGATTAAAAGCCCCAGAATGGTCAGGATGGACGCAATGATAAAAAAGCGTACCTCCGGCGGAATCTGATTGATTATCGCGTGCATTTGAAACACCCCCTATATACTGGAGACATAATAGCACATAAACGTCTAGAAAGTCAACCCAGCAGGGATTATTTCTTCTTCGGCGTCTTGATCACTCCAACCACCTTTCCGTTGATGGAAAAATCGTCATTCTCGTGGATGTGAATCGCCGGAAAATCGTGCGTCGACTCGGACATAAGGAGGATCTGGTTGTTTTCCTTATCCACGTAATATTTTTTGATATTTGCCATACCCTCGATGACTGAGAGTACGATATCGTCGTTCATCGCCTCGCGATCCTCGCTGTCGATGATAACGTAGTCGCCATCCTCGATCTTTTTGCCGTTCACGTAGGCCATATTCATGGAAGGTCCATCCACTTTAAGCGCAAAGAGGCGGTGCGAGAGGCGCGGGCGCGCGACGAGCGTGCTCGATATGCGCAGATAGCCCTCGATGTTGGAATTTGCAAAAACCATCGCCGGCCCGGCATTCGCCGATCCTAAGATCGGGATCGAGAGAAGTTTAGCGTTTTTTAATATTCCCGCTACCGACGATTTTGACTGCTGCTTTATCGTGGTTATTGTGTGTTCCATTTTATTGATATGGAGGAATCCTCGTTTTTCCAGCTGTTGAAGGTGATGTTTTATCTTCTGCGGCGACGTCTCCCCTACGAACCCTCCGATCTCCCGCAGGGTGTAATTCCCCAGATTCTTCTTTTCCGCAACGCCAATAGTTTTTGTTGTATGGTATGCATAAGTAAAGTTTATTCCTTTAATAATTACTGTCAAGCGTAACTGTGGACAACCTTGACAGCCTCACAGTGCCCTATAAAGGTGCTAAAATGATAGGAAATCAAACCGCCAATGAAATATTTCAATTACCGGGGATTTTTCACCCGGGAACATGTTCGCTCATTCGTAAACGCCCTCATATTGCTCGCACTCGCCACCATCTTTCAATATTATGCGTCAGCGTACGTCAATCGCGTCCCCAGCAATTCGGTTGCGGATCTTTTCCTTAGCATCCTCCCGGTCGTTAATCTGAATTTGATCATCGTTGAAGGAGCGCTTGTGCGCCATCGCGCTCAGCTTTATCCTTATTGCGCGCAAAACCACAATATATGTTATTTACCTTAAAAGCGGCGGCGATATTCATCGCCACGCGGGCGGTGTTCATCGCGGTAACCCATATCGGCATCTATCCCGGCGGCATCAATCCCGACCCCACCGGCATTTTTGACCGCACCTACACCGGCCTCGGCCTGGAAGCGGGATTTTTCTTTTCCGGCCACACGGGACTCCCCTTCCTTATGGCGCTCATCCTGTGGGATGAAAAATTATGGCGCTATATTTATTTTGCGCTGTCCGTCATGTTCGGCATCGCCGTGCTCTTTGCCCACGTCCATTACACGATCGACGTCCTTGCAGCGCCGTACATGGCGTACGGCATCTATAAGATGTCACAATATTTCTTCCCGGCGGACTTCAAGATGATCGACTGACGCGCGACGCGACTTAGCTTGTTTACCGAACACCCGGTCCGTCGCCTTGCAGATACCATTTGCCATTGATTTCCACGATCGTTATCGTATCGCCCGACGCTGTTTTGCAAACACCGGAAGTCGTCGTGGTTGAGAGTAACTGCGTGCATCCCCGGAACGCGTAATAGTTATCAAACGTGCTGTGCGCTTTTTGTAGAAAAAGAAATTGCTCGAGTGCAAGGCCACCCGCAGCCACAATGAGGATCGCTATAAAGACCCAGACTACTTTTTGGTGCGAGATTTCATTTTTTTCAGATGGCGACGACGAAAAACCTACCGGTGCGGGAAGCGCGAGCGCGATCCCGAATGACTCTCACCCGGTTTGCGCGGACCGCCGCTGAAACCGCCTGGTTTATGGAAAGGCTTGTGAGACGAACCGCTGCTTGAAGGTTTTAAACCGAATGCCGGGCGTCCGCCAAATGACGGCTTACTGCCGAACGCAGGCCGTGCCGAGCCGAATGCAGGCTTCGCGCTGCCATATGCAGGCCGATTGAACGCCGGGCGACGAGCAGGGCCGCCACTGCCGCCATATGCCGGCGGACGGGAGCCATGCATTGAGGTGCTATTGGTACTGCGTACGCCATGTGAAGTTCCTCCTGCCATGCCACGCCGATACGGCGTAATCTCGCGCGGAACGTACGCCTCTGCGCGCGCCGGCGGCAACTCCGGAGTCTTGGAAAGCGGCAGCTTCGTGCGCATCAGGCGCTCGATGCCATACACATCTCCGCGCTGATCGGGCGTGGCAAAGGAAATCGCATGGCCAACGGCGCCGGCGCGCCCGGTGCGGCCGATGCGATGCACGTAATCCTCCGGATTGTCCGGAAGGTCATAGTTGATGACGAGCTCGATGCCTTTTACGTCGATGCCGCGCGCGGCGATGTCCGTTGCGATAAGCACGCGATATTTGCCATTGCTGGAACCCGTCGAGCGCTTCACGGCGTTGGCTGAGCGAGCGGTTGGCGTGGAGTTCGGCTGCGGTGTGGCCGAGCGCGCGCACCGACGCGGCGATCTTCTTTGCGCCATGCTTCGTGCGCGAGAAGACGAGCACCGATCCGCGATAATCGTACAACAATTTTTCAAGCAAGCGCGATTTGTCCGTTTTTGGAAATAAAATAAAGCTCCTGGGTGATCTTTTCGATCGTCAGTGCCCGGCGGCGCGATCTCGATGCGCAACGGAAGCTTCATATACGACTGAGCAAGCGTAAGAATGCTCTGCGGCATCGTTGCGGAAAACAGCATCGTCTGCCGCTCGCGCGGAACGCCCGTCATGATGCGCTTGAGCTGCGGTGCAAATCCCATATCGAGCATCCGATCCGCCTCATCCAAGACGAGCAATGTCAGTTTTATTCAAATTTAATGTCTTCTGCTGCATGTGATCCATGATCCGGCCCGGCGTACCGATGATGATCTGCGGCAGCCGGTGAATGGCCTGCACTTGGCGATAATTGGACTCTCCGCCCACAAAAGCGCCGTGCGGATGCCCAGAGGGCCGCCCACCTTGGCGATCGTTTCCTGCACCTGCAGGGCCAATTCCCGCGTCGGAAGGATAACAAGCCCGTGCTTCCCGCAAGTGCCGCCTGGATCAAAGGAATGCCAAATGCCAGCGTCTTGCCCGTACCCGTCTGAGCCAAGGCCCATCACATCCTTCCCTTCCAAGCCAACCGGAATAGCCTTCGCCTGGATCGGCGTCGGTGTCGTAAACCCCAATTTATCGAGAATAGACAAAATATTGGGCGCGATGCCCAATCCATAAAAACCTTGACCTGAAGTTGAAGTTGTTTCCATATGCGCTAACCATAACACACGAAGCCCATAATAGCTATCTTTTTATAATATGGTTAATATTAAAAAGGGATGGGAGGTTAACAATGGATGAGGATGAATCCAACAAAATCAACGAATTGATAGAGAGGTACAACTGGACAGAGAAGATCAGGCGCAGCGATTTCTGACTGAATTTAAGCGATGTCAGAGAAATGCCGCCCCGCGTGTGGAGGCAGCCGGTCAGCAGACCGGAACGCCGTTCTTTCAAAAGCCCATACAACAGCGAACCCTCCTCTCGGGTCGAAAGCGAGGGAGGGTTTGCTCTATTTATGCATGATGTATTTTTTGTTCCTTTTTTATCTCCGCCCTAACGGCGGTTCATATGAGTGGTGTTAATTATTTTTTGCGACCTTTATTCCTATCGCGCCGGCAGTTCATCGCGACCGGTTCATCAATTAGTACAATGCCCCGACTTCTTTATTTCACTGATAATCCTCTATGGTTTCCACGCCCGCCGCATCGATCGTGGCAGTTGCCACGTTCCGGCCGAAAACGATCACATAATCCCCGGGGTCGATCTGGCCCAGTTCCGACGAAGCGGCGGGAATGAGGAACACGGTCGATGTCTGACCGAACGGATTCTTGATGATAAAACTGCTTGTGGCGAGCAGCGTCACCTGACCGCGATACATCCCGTTCATTGGAGTGGTCTCGAACTCATATACGCCCTCTACCATCGGAAATTGGTTGCGTGAAGCATACCGGAATATCCCCCCGTGGATGGAACTCGCCGAGAGAAAAAAGCACGCGAGCGAGATGACGATAACAAGGATCAAAAGCGTGTAAAGGAACGGCTGATGATAGACAATCGCGTAACGCCGAAGAAGAATCCACATAATAAGGATGAGCGCAAGCGAAAGCAGTAACAGACTCCACGGCAAGGATTCCAGGAAGACGCCCCACCCGACCGGGCCGAAATTCGTCGCAAACAATCCACCATTTTCCTGGAGAGCAAAAATAATGAACGTGACGAAGAATAAGATAAGGCAGAACAATAACACCGCGCCGAGGATAACAAACATCGCCCTCGCCACAAAATAGCGTCGAGGACGCATCTTGGTGCCGGCATTTTTTATAAGATTAATGACTTTGTCGCTGTCTTTCATTTTTTTATCCTTTTACGATCTTTTTCAGCATCGCCCTTCCCCGCTGTAACCGCACGCCGACCGTAGATATGGGAATATGTAAAATATCGGCGATCTCCCGATAATCCATATCCTCGAAATAATACAACACGAGCGGCTCTTTGTATTTCTCGCTCAGCTTACTAAGAGAATGATCGAGCATCCCCTTGACCTCCGCTTTATTGAACCCATCATCAGCCGTCTCCTTCGCCACGAGGTGAGGGAAAAGCACATCAAAATCAAAAACAGAAACATTATTCCGCTCCTTTTGCCGCTTCTTGATGTTGTTCACAAACTCGTTATGGGCGATCCGATAGATCCATGGCGAAAAGCGACGGCTGACATCGAAGCTCTTGATGTTCACATATGCTTTTATAAAGATCTCCTGGACGAGATCTTTTCCTTCATCTCCGTCAAAGAAGAACCGCTTGGCATACCGGGTCATCTTTGGCTCATATCGCTCAACGAGTATGCGGAACGACTCGATGTCGCCTTTCTGCACCTGTATGGCAACCTCCTCGTCGTTCTGTTCGGATAGTTCGGGCATAATGATTGTGGCTGCCTGCATAGTTACTACACAAAAATCGGCGAGTTATTTCACGTTTCCTTCATCTTACCAACCCGTCGATGAAAATACGATGAAGAACGCGATATAGGTGCCTTTTTTATTGTTAAATACGCATTAAACCTTTAAACTAATAGCATATTTGCCATGAACTCCACAGCGACCGAAAAGCAGAAAAAAGAGCTGCGCCGGATCAAAATTGCGATCATCGTAATGCTCGCTATTTGTGCCGCACTTGGTGCGTTTGTCTACTGGCAAGGCCTGCCGCCGGCGCCACATCTCTACGACTCGCTCGCCAAGTGCATCGCGCAGAGCAGCACCACGTTCTATGGCGCATTCTGGTGCCCTCATTGCGAGGCACAAAAGACCAAGTTCGGCACCGGGGCGCAATACTTGCCATACGTCGAATGCTCGCTGCCGAGCGGATCCGGGCAAACGCAGGTGTGCATCGATCACGATATCGTGCAATATCCGACATGGGTCTTTTCCGATGGCTCGCGCCTGGTGGGCGTGCAAACGCCGCAGACGTTGGCCGCAAAGACCGGATGTGCGCTGTGATATAATTAATTTACTTTTAATCCTTAACCATGACCCCCGTCGTTCAAGCCGTCACCAATTTCCTTTCGCTTGGCACCATCGCGTCCGATCTATTGGTGTTATGTTTGTTTGTCATACTCCTTACCCCGCTCGACGTCACCGGCTGGGGAAAGAAAGTGATAAAGTTCTTCGGCAACTATGCGATCCTGCTTTCATTCCTTGTTGCTCTTGGATCGGTCGTCGGCAGCCTGTTCTACTCCGAATATGCGCACTTCGCGCCATGCGAGCTTTGTTGGATCCAGCGCGGGCTGCTTTACACGCAGGCCGTGATATTATTCCTCGCGCTGTTTGCACGTAAGGAAGAGAACGTGCGCAAATTCCACGCCTGGACACAAAAGGCGTGCCTCGATCCTCTCGGGGATCGGATTTCCGATCGCGGCCTACCATATGTACCTCCAACTCGGCGGCGGCGTGATCGTCCCCTGCTCCGCGGTCGGCCCAAGCTGTTCATACGTTTATTTCCTCCAGTACGGTTATGTGACCATCCCCACGATGTCACTCACCGCGTTCGCGCTCATACTGGCATTCATGCTTCTGCGAAAACCCACCACTGCAGATTGATAGGTGCGGCTCACGGCTATACCAATTCGATTTCCACTATCTCGGATTTCGTGCCAAGTCGTAAAGGTGGTCCCCAGGTGCCGACACCGCTTGAGGTGAACACTTGCATGGCGTCCAGCCGCTTTAGACCATAATCAAAGCCTTTATAGATCTGCCAGGTAAAGAACATGAGCGGGAATATCTGACCGCTATGCGTATGCCCGGAAAGATCGAGCGATATCCCCGCTTCGCCGGCGACATCAAGGTCGCTCGGCTCGTGCTTAAGCAGGATGCTTGGCCGTGCGCGACTGACACCGACACGTTGCAACGTGCTTCGGAAATCTTCCCTCTTATGAGATGACCGGTAGTCGACGCCGATAAGATCAATACCGCCGCCGATGTCAACCTTTTTATCATCCAACACCGTGACGCCGGCAGCACGGATTGCGGCAAGCGCACGCGGGATATCGTGGAGATAATATTCGTGGTTGCCGGTGATGAAGTACGTTCCGCCCGCGGGACGCAAACCATGCAACGGCGCGATCAGCTTTTCTTCGTCGCAGGCGACGCCGTCGTAAAGATCGCCGCCGATCAGCACGATATACGGCTGGAGCGGGTGTATTTTCTTTATCACGCGGGCGACAAACGCCTGTCGATAGATATTCCCAAGCTGGAAATCGCTGACGAACACAATCCTTTTATTTCTCCAAAAATCAGCGCTAAATCCGGGGATCTGGGAAAGTTTAACTTTGATGCTTGTTATCCTCGGCCACTGGCTGTTGATCGTGCCATAAAGATGGATAAGGAATAGCGCGCCGAAACAGATCGTGCCAACGAGCGCCGGAGATACATAGATGTTGTGCGTATAGAAAATCCCAATGGTGAAATAGAATATCACTGCGCCGCCGAAGAGAAAATGCACGAGTCCGAACCAGTATGCCGAGAACGCGTAATACCAATCCACCAGTGCCCCTTTATAAAAATGCGAGAGGGCCGAGGCGGAAACGAACGTGAGCGCGAGAAGAATGAACAATACCTTCAACCAAATACCGCCGATGCCGAACGCCGCGGCAAGCGTCGCATACACCGCGAGATGCACAAATACGAGCAATACTTCAAAAACGATGAAGCCGGCGATAAGTCGTGAGGTTGTCATGGCTGTTATTCGGCGACCACGTGATGTTGCGCGTTGATCGCTTCGCGTGGAACATTGATGAGCAATGCGGTAAACGATCCGACAATGACGATGATCGCAGCCACCTCGAAGACCGTGGCATACCCCGCCACCTGGGCCTTCAGGATAATGAGGCTCGTGAACTGCTCCATAAGTTTTATACCGGTGCCGTTCAAAACGCTTTGCCGTGCGATTGAAAATACATTCCCGTTGATGGAATTATCGAGCAGGGTGCTGAAAATCGCCACGCCGAACGCGCCGGAGATGTTGCGCACAAGGGCGAGGATCGCGGACGCCTCACCGATCTCATCCTGTGGCACAACGACCGCAACGAGGTTGGTGCGTTGCGCCATGCCGAACCCAAGCGAGAACGCCATGACGCACATCGGAATGATGATATCGAGCGCCGTGGAGCGCGGGTCGATATACGAGAGCAAAAGGATCCCGAAGCCACAGAAAAACGTGCTGATGAATATAACGTAGCTCGGCTTTACCTTGCCGATCAGGCGTCCCCCGAGCGGCGCGGCAATCATGAGGGATATGGCGAGGGGGATAAACAGATAACCGGTCTGCGTGGCATCATATCCCAAAAACGTTTCTGCAAAGATCGGGATAAGGAAGATCGCGCCGATGAGCGCCATGAAAACGATAAAATTATTAAGGAGTGTATAAACGAAGGCCGGGATCTTGAAAAATTTGAAATCCACGATCGGTTCTGCCTGTCGCATTTCAATCTCGTAGAACAGGACGCTGAAAAGAATGGTGCCGACATAGCACGCAACGCTCGCAAGCGATGCCCATCCCCATGTCTGTCCCTGATCGAGTACGAGCGTGAGCGTGAAGAGCGCGGCGCCGAGCGAGCTCGCTCCCCACCAGTCGAACTTTGCACTGCGCACCTTTCCTACCGATTCATCGATGAATGTGATGGCGAGAAACAGCCCGATGATGCCGAGCGGAATATTAATGAAGAACACCGCGCGCCAGTTGAAGTTATCGATGAGCGGGCCGCCGATGAGAGGTCCAAACACGGACGCCACGGCGAATGCCGCTGACCAGATGCCGAGCGCCTGTGCGCGCTCTTTCATGTCGGTGAATGTGATGGCGAGGATCGCCATCGCGGTCGGATAATCGGCAGACACCGCAAATCCTTGAATGATACGGAATACGATCATCGACGGCAGATTCCATGCAACGGCGCAAAGCGCTGAAGCGATGATAAAGCCGATAAAACCGATCAAATATATTTTCTTGCGTCCGGCGGTGTCTCCCAGTTTTCCCCAGACCGGAACGAACACCGCGTTCGCCAAAATATACGCCGTGGAGATCCACGCCGCGTCCGTTACGCTGATGCTAAAATCACCGATGATCTTAGGCAGGGCGAGATTGACCACCGTCTGGTCAAGACGACCTAAAAAAGTTCCGAAGATGACGGTGCCGAGCACCCACCAGCGAAGATTGCTCTTGGCCCCGGTTTCCGGCATATCGCTATTGTGTATACACCCAGATGCGTGCCGACATGCCGTTCTTCAGTTGCGGATACTGCGTCGGATCGAATCGCACATACACCGCGAACTGGTTCGTCGGACGTTCGTCAGAGATATTGAACACCACGTCGCTTTGCTCCGACGTTGGTGCCACCTCATCCACGACCCCCTTGAACACCTGCGAGCCGAACGCATCGACCGTGAAGGTCGCCGGGTCACCGACCCGGACGTTCGATAGCCCTTTGTTCTCGTCGAGATTGCCCACCACGCGAAGCTGGGTCGGGTCGATCATCGTCGCTACCGTCCCCTGACCGGTCAGCGTGTTCATATACTGGCCAATATTGTTATCCGTGGTGACGATCTCGCCGGCGGTCTGCGATTCCACAACCTCATTGCCCACGAGCGCCACCCGGCTCGTTCGCCGTCACGGTGTCCCCTGGGTTTACATAGAGCGCCTGCAACACGCCGGAATTCGTCGGCGAAAGATTGATAAGCGGCGCCTGGATCTGCGAAAGATCGATGTACACCGTCTTCGAGGCGACGTAATAATAAATTCCCGCACCAACGCCGCCGATGATGATAAGCGCGCCGATGACCCAGACGATGATCTTCCCGCGATTGCCGGCTGAAGCTTTTTTTTCGTTTTCAGGCATGGTGATTAAAAGTTACTTATTGTTTCTCCGACGCTCAATCCGGAAGTGATCTCCGTTGTGCTCGCACCCACGATTCCGATCGTCACCGGCTGTTGCATGGTGGTCTTTCCATCTGGCACAACGACGAAATAATCATTGCCATTATTGATCACAAAATTGCTCGGCACGATGATCACGTTATCATGTTCCGCCTCTATGATATGCACATTCCCTGTCATACCATCCTTTATCTGACCGTTAGAATTCTCAAAATGGAGCGTCACGAGATACGCCGCAGAACCATTCACCTGCGTCTCCGCCGCATCCACGGTGGTGACGGTCGCCGGGAAAGCCGTTCCCGTGCCGAACGCGTCGAGCGTCACGTCCGCGGCATCGCCGGGTCGTACGTTTGCCACGTCCTTTTCCGAAACATATGCCTGGATCTTCAAACCGCCCTCATTGATGAGCGACATCATCGGTGTGCCGGGCGAGACCACCTGGCCGACCTGCGCCGTCAGATCCTGCACGGTTCCCGAGAACGGTGCCACAAGCGATGCATTATTGAGCGCCACCTGCGCGCTTGTGAGCGCCGCCTGCGCCTGTGCCACCACCGCCTGCTGCGCCTCGATCGCCTGGGGCGTCGATCCCGCCTGCGCGAGCGATAGGACGTTCTGCGCTGCAGTGAGCGCAGATTGATCGCCGGAAACGGCACTGATGGAAGCCTCTATCTCCGCGCGGGCAGTGGCTACATCGGCTTTATATTGCGCGAGCGTGGCGGCGGGCACTGTCGTATTCGGCGTTGCTCCATTTACTGCGAGCGCAATGGTATCGATATACGATTGGATTTGCGAAAGATTGCTTGCCGCCGTTCCGGCAAGGGTCGCCGGATCGAAACCGGTGCTCGTCGCATTCAACGCCGTATACCATGCCGTAAGTGACGCACCGATCTGTAACCATTGCCCCTGAATATTATTTACGGTTTGTGAATCGCTGTCCGGCACAAGGAAGGTCGGATTGTTGCTTTGCGGGTTGGAAAACATATTGTCGAGCTGATTGCGCACCGCGTCGTCGGATGCACTGTACGCGTTCCCGACCGCGATGCCGAGCGACTGATCCGCGCTCGTGACGGCGCTCTCATCGATCGTGATCTGCTGAGGTCGCGTCCCGCTCGCGAGTTGATCCAATTGCGCCTGCGCGGCGGCGAGACCGGCATTCGCCTGTTGTACCGCAGCGTTCAACTGCGCAGAGTCAAGGTCGGCGAGAACCGTCCCGGCGGAAACCTGGCTCCCTTCGCTCACGTATACATGCGCGATCTGGCCGCCTTCCTGGAATGACATCATTGCGCTGTTTTCCGCGAGCACACTGCCCGGCTCATCAACCGATTCGATCACATTCCCTTTTCCCACCGTTATAGAACCGAATGCCGGGGGCGTCGCAGTGCTGATATACCAGTACGCCGCACCGCCCGCGGCGAGCAGCACAAGAATGCCGACTACAATGTAATTTTTTATGAAAAATGCTTTCATGGGCGTTGGTATTACGAGTTATTTTTTATTATTTTCCCGAGTACGGCGACAAAATGCGTTCGCTCGGAGGGAGTAAGGATGCTGAACGTCTTCTTGAGTTCGCTGATCTTTTTTGCCATTCCACGCTCGAGAAGCTGTTTTCCTTTTGCCGTCATGGTCACCCTCACCGATCGGCGGTCGTTCTGATCCATCACTCGCGCGAGCAGTTTTGCCTTCACGAGGGTATCGATGAGCAATGTCGCCGCCGGCGGCGTCACATGAAAGTTCTTCGCCACCTCGCGCATATGGGGCTTCCCCGCATCCTTCACATACTTGAGCGTCTCGAACTCCAGCATCGTACATTGCCCGGTGCCGATATTCTTCTGCATCTTATCGCGCATAAGCCGCCCCATGATGAACATGTGCGAGACAAGATCCTCCATGGTTGCCTGTTTTTGTGCCATTGATGAATACTCCCACGCTATATTTAAAAATATAACTATTAGGTTACTTAACTATTTTAACGCCGCGCGATGGACGGCGTCAACCTGTGGATAACACGGAAGCGTACTATTGAAAACCGGGCTCCCTCGACGGGACGTGAATTCCTAAGATATTAATAATTTCCCTGCTTTGCCTCCCTTACCAACCCCTCGATAAGGAAATCGATGTCGATGGACGCCACGCCCACCACTTTGTCTGCGCCGCCATAGTACACAAAAAGCTGATGCCGGAGAACGACCGCGCCGCACGGGAAGACGACATTGTTCACGATCCCCTGTTTTTCGTATGCAGGAGTGGGTTCGAGCAACGGATCGTGCGTACGATACAAGATCTTTGACGGATCCTTGAGGTCGAGGAGGGCGGCCCGGACGTTATAATGCCCCGTGCGCTTGGAAATGCCGTGATACAACAGCAGCCAGCCATACCGCGTCTCAATCGGCGGCGCCGAGATGCCGATACGCTTGGAATCCCATGCGGTGTCGCGCGGGCGCATCAGGACCTCACCGCCCAGAAATTTTCCATTTTTAAATTCAAGATCATCCACGCGATCGATCCAAATCTCGGAACCAAGCCGGTGGAGAAAGACATATTTTCCGCCGATCTTCTTTGGGAATACCGCGGCATCCTTATCATCCATATTTGGCGGCGAGATAAGGATCGGCGCGGCCCATTTCCAGCGATGGTTCGTAAAATCATCCGCCGCGATGGAAGTGAACGCCACCCGCGGCGGATCAATGCCGTCGTATGCCGTGTAGCACATATAGATCCGGTCGCCGATACGCGTGATGCGCGGATCCTCACAGCCGGAATTGCCGCCCGGAACTTTCTTCTGCTCGAAATCGAGGCACGGAGCGTAGACCGGGTCGGTCAGCCGCTCGGTGATGTCCACGCCATCCGGCGATGACGCGTAGCCGATGACGGATGTGTTGTCCCCCGACATCGCGCGGTAAAGGATGTGCACCTTGCCGCCTTCGTAGATCGCGGCGGGATTGAACGTAGCCTGCGACTCCCACGCGTGTTCCGGCATCGGCGCGATGATGGGATTCCCCTCAAATCGCTGCAGTTGGCGCTTTGCGGTGAACACCAGCTGTTCCAATAAGTCGTTTTTTTTGAATGTGGCCACACATGAAGTTGTATCCGTCGCGCCGTAATAGACGTACACGTCGGTGCCGCGTATCAGCGCGCCCGACGGGAACACGATGTGCGGCACACGGCCATAGAACTCATACTCTTCCTGCGGCACGATGAACGGGCGCTTCACTTCGCCGACGATCTTTTGCGGATCATCGAGGTCCAGCAACGCCGCCTGGATGCCGAATATCGGCGGCGGCGCAAAGTAGTTATAGATATAGGAGTAAAAGATGAGCCAGCCATCTTTTGTTTTGAGCGGGGTCGAACCAACCTCGATCTGGTCCTTTTCATTCTGCTCGACGAGAAGTTCGTGGTCGCCAAAGTGCGCATACCACTCATCCCAATATTCCTTGGACCACATCTGTTCGACGGTATCAAAAAACGCGATGGCGATCTTTGCCGGCGGCCGATCGGTGTTCACCGTAATGAGCGCAGCGATCTTTCCGCCGATGCGTTCCGGGAAAAGCGTCATCGCCTTTGCGTTGAACGGAGTCACGAGATGCTTCTCGTCGATCGCTTTGAGATCTTTCGTGATCGCGACGGCCACTTTAATGCCGTCCGCGGAAAAATCGGAGACGGCGGTGTAAAAAATATAATAGCGCCCCTCGAAGAACGTGACGCGTGGATCCTCGCACCCGTACCGCTCCCACGGTTCGCTGGGCGCGACGAGCTGGGTATGTTCGCCGCTGAAATTGACCGGATTTTTGCCCGTCACATGGCCGATGCTCGAGATCTCAACTTCGTTTCCATTCGCGCTCGTCTTCGCGCCTGCGGCGCGGAAAAGCATATGTACGATACCCTTCCCGTCTTCCACCACCGACGGATTGAACGCAGCCACCGACTCCCACGCCAACGACGTGTCCGGAATGAGTATCGGATTTTCGGATGATCGCTTAGCTCCGGCCATTGGTATGCACCGTACTCAGGTTACTTTCAGGTGCAAGTTTCGGCGTGCCGTAGGTCTTCAGTTCATACAGGAACTTTTCCACATTGGCTATCGCGACGCACGTCACCGAATCGGCACCGCCGTAGTATACATAAAGTTCGCCGTCTTTTATGATCGCACCGCAGGAATAAATGACCCCCGCTTTGAATCCCTGGTTCTCATAGCTGAAATCCGGCTCAAGGATCGGTGTGCGCGAACGATATACCACCTTTGTCGGATCGTTGAGGTCGAGAAGCATCGCCCCAAGCTTGTAGCGATTAGGGTCGCGAATATCCATAGCATGATACAGTAGCAGCCATCCATCCTTTGTTTTGAGGGGCGGCGGCCCCGCTCCGCGGATCCAGCTATCCCACGCGCCGGTGTTTGAAATGCGGTTATATTTGCTCTTGATGACCGCCTCTTCTTCGTCAAAATCATCGGGGTCGTCGAAATAGTCCACCAATATGTTCGGCGAGATACTATGAAGAATGGCAAATTTCCCGTGGATCTTTTCCGGAAACAACACCCAATTTTTATGTATCTCCCCCGGCGGCGAGATCATCGCCGGATGTTTCCACTTCCAATTCTTTTTCAAAAAATCCTCGACGCCGATCGAGGACAGCGCCATACGAATGGAACCCCAGCCGTCAAATGCAGTGTACGTGAGATAGATCGTGTCGTCGATCAGTGTCAGGCGCGGATCCTCGCAGCCGCCATTCCATCCGCCGCCCGAAAAATATGCGGGGCTCAGCATCTTCTGATCTTCCTTTGGCGTCGTGCTCCTGATGGTGAACGGCCGGAACGCGGGTTCGTCCGATCGGTCTTTGAACGAAACGCCGTCATCGCTCGCCGCATACCCGAGCACCGAAACATCATCACCACCGATCGCGCGATATAGAAGATGCACGCGACGGTCCGCATAGACCGCACCGGGATTGAACGTGGCCTTCATCTCCCAATAATTCCCTTCGCGCGGTTCGATGATTGGATTGCTCTTATGGCGCTCAAGCTGGTGTATCTGTTTTTCAAGAACGATCGGTTTAGCGCGCCGTACGATGCGAAGCAATCGCTTCTGCCGCTCTGCACGCGAAGAAACAGTCTTTTTTGCCTTTGTGGTTGAATTTTTCTTGATCGGTGCGGTTTTGCGCAATGATTTCCCCGTTTGAAGCCCTTGCTTTTTTTTGATCACTTTTTTTAATGGCATGCGAAGAGTGCTTTCCAAGATACGCCGAAGGAGCCGACGACCTGTTCGCGGCGAACCCTATTCATATTATATAACGTTCTTTCCGGCCGTCGAATTGGTGCTGTGGATAAATAGCCATGGTCTTTTATCGAAATTTTGTTTCGCACAATCATCGCACGCGTATAATGCCGTGCTATGGGACAATATATAACAATCTGTTTTAAAAAATCTCCGCGCTTGCGGAGATTTTTTAAAACATTATTGCCCCGTGGCGGCACCGGCACCACCTCCCCCGCCATATCCACTGGTCGTACCGGTCCGAACCTGGATCGTCTGCCGCGGTAAGACTTCCGTCGGAATTGGTGGTCCCTGCCACCATCACATTCGTCCCACGGCAAGCGTGTTCGGAGAAACGGTCGTCGGCTCCGTCACCGGCGTCGAGCTGGCATAGAGCACCACCTCCGAATTACCGTTCGGAAGCTGGAGCGTCATGCTGCCGCTGCCGAAGGAGAGGATCTGCCCGGTCGTGAAACCGCCTCCGGTGGCTCCGCCCGCCAGTCTGCGCGTAGATGAACCAAACGCTCCCGCGCCTCCGGCAAATGCCGAACGTACGCTGCTCGCTGCGGCCGCCTTTCCCCAGAAATATCCGCCGCCCAACGCAATGAGCGCCACCACCACCCACACAATATGCACTAAATATTTTTTCATTATATTTTTAATTTATTTTTCGACTTTTTATTCATATCTCAATGCCTCGATCGGATTGAGGCCGGCAGCTCGCCGTGCTGGATAATAGCCAAAAATGATCCCGATCGCCGCCGAAACAAAGAACGCGAGCAGGATGTACGGAATGGACACGCTTGTGGCGACACCGGTGACGATGGATATCGTCAATGGCGGCAAGCCAACCCAGAATGATACCTACCAGTCCTCCGCCGAACGTGAGCATCACGGATTCGGCAAGGAATTGGAGGGTGATGTCCTGCTTCTTCGCGCCGATCGCCTTGCGTAATCCGATCTCCCGCGTGCGCTCGGTGACGGTCGTAAGCATCATGTTCATGATGCCGATGCCGCCGACGACGAGCGAGATCGCCGCGATCGCGGCGAGGAGCGTCGTAAACGTGCCGGTGACGCTCGACGCGGTGGAAACGATGCTCGCCTGGTTCAGCACGGTAAAGTCGGCCTGCGTGCGGATTTGCGATATTGTGCCGCTGAAGCAGGAGCGTCGTAATGTCGTTCTGCACCTGCGTCATCGCCTGCTGGGTCGATGCCTCAACATCAACTTCCGTCAAATATGCGCTGCTTCCCAAAAGATAGTGCTGGTCGGCAGAGAGCGGCACATAGATCATGTCATCCTGATTACTGAACCCACTCCCTCCTTTTGCAACCGTCACGCCGATCACCGTAAAAATATTCCCGTTGATCCGGATCTGCTGACCGATCGCCATATCCGGCGTCGCGCTCGCATCGACGCTCGGTGCAAAGAGGTTCTGTAATACCGTCGGACCGATGACGGCAACGAGGTTCGAATCGGTGACATCCTGGTCGGTAAAGAAACTCCCGTCGGAGACCTGAAGATCGCGTACCTGTTCATACGCCGGCGTCGTCCCCATAATGCTCGTATTGGCGTTGTTCGCCTTATAGACCACCTGATAGCGGCCGCTGATCTCCGGCGCGACTGCTTCCACATTGTTGACCGACGCGATAGCCGTCGCATCGTCGGGGGTCAGCGTCTGTGCGCTTCCCGCCGCGGCGCGGACACCCGAGCCAAACGTCGCCTGCGCACCCGGTGTCACCATCACCAAATTTGCGCCGAGTGAATCGACGCTCGCCTGGATGGATGCCTGCGATCCCTGCCCGACGGCGACGAGCGCGATCACGGACGCGATACCGATCACAATGCCAAGCATCGTCAAACCGGACCGCACTTTATTGACGGTCACCGCGCTCTAGGTTTCCTCCAAAAGGTCACGTGTTGTCATGGGGTATGTCTTTTTCGTTACGCGCGAGGCGCTTTTTATGGTTTTTCTCGTCGGTCA
Source organism: uncultured bacterium (assembly GCA_963718575.1). Lineage (GTDB taxonomy): Bacteria > Patescibacteriota > Minisyncoccia > UBA6257 > 2-01-FULL-56-20 > JAKAGE01. The sequence goes on from OY970358.1 coordinate 146,223, forward strand.
TAATATTGCCGTCACGGATATGGATGATGCGGTCCGCGTGCTCCGCCACGTACGGTTCGTGCGTAATGAGCACTACCGTCTTCCCTTGCGTCATATTGAGATTCTGAAATGTGTGCAGCACGATCTCGCCGGTCTTAGAATCCAGATTTCCCGTCGGTTCGTCGGCAAGGATGAGTGCGGGGTTGTTCACGAGCGATCGCGCGATCGCCACGCGTTGCATCATACCTCCCGAGATCTGATTGGAATGATATCCCCAGAATGCCTCGGGGAACGCGGCATCGGTGAGCGCTTTTTTTGCGATCACCTCGCGTTCTTCCTTCGGCATATTCGCGTAGATGAGCGGCAACGAAACGTTACGCAACACGCTCGTGCGCGGGAGCAGGTTGAAGGCCTGGAATACGAATCCGATCTTTTCGCGGCGGATGTCCGCCAGCTCCTCGTCCGAAAGTTTCGAAACATCCTTGCCATCTAAAAAGTATTCTCCGCTCGTCGGCGTATCAAGTGCGCCGAGAATATGCATGAGGGTCGATTTGCCGGAGCCGGACGGCCCCATGATCGCGACGAACTCGCCTTCCTTTATGGAAAAGGTGATGCCCTTCAGGACCACCACCATGGTCTCCCCTATTCCATATGCTTTTTTAATATCCTTACATACGATGATATCCTTTTCCATGCGGTGATTGTTGTTATCCCCCCGCCCCAACGCGCGTGAAACCGCCGCCTCCGCCGACCCTTGCGCCCGCGCCTCCGCCAAGAAGCTGAAGTGCGCTCGTACCACCGGTTGTTGCCGTTTTTGTAGCAGTCGTTGATTTTATCGTCTGCACGATGATCTGATCGCCGACGTTCACGCCGGAATCGATCTCCGTCATGGTGTCGTTCGCAAGGCCGATGGTGACCGGGACCTGCTTGGTTGCGGGAAGGACGATCCCGCCGTTCGCACTCGATGCGAGATCCGCCGCAGAGACCGGGGTCGACGGCTCAAGAATGTACGAACCACTCCCCGCAGTCACCACCGCCGCGTTCGGCACGGCGATCACATTCTGATCCACTTGCGTCACAATATTTGCCGTCACGCTCATGCCTGATTTGACCTGATTCGTGCTTGAGGTGTCCGCAGGCTGGGAAAAACCGATCTGCACATTATAGCTCACGACCCCCTGACTGACCGTTCCCACCGGGCTGATCTGCACGACCGTCCCCGCAAGGGAAAGGCTGGGAAGCGCGTCAAAGGTAAGCGTCGCCGGATCGCCGAGCGCGACTTTCGCCGCGTCGATCTCGTTCAACGTCACCGCCGCGACCTGGCCGTCGCCGACGATCGTCACCGCGTTGGAGCCCGGCGTCTCGCCGACGGTGGCGGTGATCGCGGAAACGACCCCCGAGATCGGCGCCGTCACGGATGTGTACGCAAGATTTTGCTGAGCGGTCGTCAGATTATTTTGTGCAGTTTGGACACTGATCTGCTGGCCGAGCAATGTGGTGGCCGTGGGTCCGGCAAGCGTCTCGGCAAGGGTCTCGCTTGCCTGCTCCAGAGAAGTTCTGGGAGTTCACGATGTTATTCTTATCACTCGCAATCTGGGTGATGGTGCTCTGGATGCCTGACAGCCTGACTGGTCATTGTGGTCGTATAAGTGGAGAAATTCGATTTGCAAGCGTGGTGGTAATCGCAGGGAGAGGCTGAGTGTTATCTCCGCCAGATGGATAATTTGTCACGATATAGTTGAAGAAGTCTTTTCCCGCCTTTACGGTTGCACTGATCGTCTCTGCGGTATTGTATGTTTCAGTAAATAACGCATCCAATGTTTGCGGGACTTGAAGTTGCGCTTGCCGCATGATAATCAGCAAGGTTCTGTTGATATTGCGGCCGTAGCGCATGACGTATTCCGCCTGTAAGTTAGTGTCATAGGGAAGCACCCCCGCCCGAAGATAGTCCGGCATAAGACTGACAAATGCATCAGGATCATTTTGGGATTTATTGATATCGTTACCTTCCACAAAATCCTGCAATCCCACCATCACGGTCTGTAAGTTCACAAACGTCGGACCTAAATTATTGAAACCGCCTGATAATCGTTTATGAGCGAGGTGGAGGCATTCGCCGCTGACTGCTCCCCTGTCGTAACGGCGGCCTCTTGCTGTAACAGCGTCGTGGTCGCAACCTGATCGGTCTCCTGCGGCGGAAAGCTGTGCCTGCTCAAGCGCAAGCTGGGCTTGCGCAAGCGCCTGCTGTCTCGTTCGTCGGATCAAGCTGAACAAGCAACTGCCCCGCATTCACGTGCTCGCCGACGGTCACCGGGATGGAGGTGACCGTCTCGGAAACCTTCGGGGTCACGTCGATCGTGGTACCCGCCTGCACCTGGCCGGTGGCGGAAACGGAGGAGACGATCGTTCCATCGGTCGCGTCCTCCACGACATATTTCGTGACGGCCGTGCGCCGTATTCGCAGCCGCTATACCAATAATACCCGCCGCCCACAAACAACGATCACAACGATGCCCGTGATAATCTTATGCGCCCGCATTTTTTTTATGAAATTGCCGAACATGTTCATGAAAATATAATAGGTTAATTTGAGGTCGACGATGATGTTGAAAGGATGCGGATAAAGTGGGCCTCAATCTGACCGACGCTGTTCGGTTCGCCGATCACCGCGATCTGATCGCCTACCGCGACATCCGCGATCGTGACATTGCTGTCGCCGCTCGCGAATGACCGTTCCGGAAGATACCGCCACCGATTGCTCGTTATCCTGCTGGTCCTTTACCGAAATCGTGGAGGTTCCGACATCGATGACCGTCCCCACGACGCCATGGATGGCGACCTGCATCGGGCGGCCATCGTTCCCAGCGGACCACTGCGGCACTGCCCCGTAAAAATTCCTAAAATAATTTTTCTCAAATCCCGCGGCAAACCCCGCACGCTCGTATCCGACGGCGATGCCCAAGCCGAACACCACAAAAAGGACGATCAGGCCGCCCAATATCCACAGTACCGCGCGCACCGTCTTTGATTCTAAAAAATTGCTCATGATAATCTATTACTTCACCGCAAAAAACCTTGCGGTGCGACCGCCATGGAACAAGCGATGTCTCGTCGATAAGCGCCGCCATGGACCAGATCGCGAACATCACGCCGCCAAAAGCAACGCGGTGGTGAAGATCGGGAATGATTCCATGATCGAAAATGCGAAATCGGGGAAGTTGGCCGCCATCGAAGAGAAATCCGAAAACATGAGCGAGGCGATCTGGAAGAATCCCGACTGCGAAAGGCTCGCGATAAGGTTGACATATCCCGCCACCGCGATGCCCACCGAAACGCCGAACACGCACGCCGAGGCGGCGATCTTCGCGCCGAGAATGCGCCGTTCGCGACTGCCGATGCGCAATAAGATCTTCTCCGTCAAGCCGGCCGGCGGCTCGGGGGTCTTGAGGGTGGAAAAAAGTTTTTCGTAGTTATGGTTCATGGGAATACGGGTAATTACCTCTCAATATACGAATCACCTGCCGTGTTTAGGTGCTTCTGCGAGCAACTTCCGAAGCTGGATAAGCGCCCGGCGATGCTTGCTCTTGATGGTATCGATCGGCTCCTGGAGCGCATCCGCAATCTCCCGAAACTTCAGATGTTCGGTATAGCGCAAGCAAAAGAACGCTCCGATAGGAGGGACTAAGCTCCGGCCAGTACGCCTTCGAGATCGGCCTTGGTCTGTTTTCGTTGGAGCAGTTCATCCGGCAGGTCGGGGCTCTCAACATACGGCGCAAGGAACGTATCGAGGTCGGTCATCCCCTTCCTCAATTTTTGAGAATAAGACCGCCTTCTTTCTTTTTGATGGCGTCGAGCGCGGTGTTCTTCGCGATCGTGAGCAGCCATGTTTTGAAATTTTTTCCGTGATCGAACTTTTTGATGTTCTTCCATACTTTTATGAAAACATCCTGCACGATATCATTCGCGGCGTCGGCGTTGCCCACATAGCGATAGGTAAATTTATAGACCATCGGCATGTGCCGGTCCACAAGCGCCGCGAATGAATCGCCGTCGCCTTTCAAGAACGCCGCGCACAAGGACGGCGTCGTCGTCGGCCGCATGCGTCGTGCGCACTTCGAACAACGCTCTTTTCGGGATTTGCTCCGGAGACGATGCAGATGACGCGTCAAGATAATGGTATGTATCATAGGGTTACTTTTCATTCTATCTCATTATCGTCCGCGACCATAGAGGCCGACCAGCTCCGCGGTTGCGATCGTATGTTTTTCTATTTCTTTCCGGAGCGCCGCCGCGGGCGCTCCTTCGGGGAGATCGAGGACCGCGTCAAGCGCGTAAAGCTGGAAATGGTAATGATGCGGCGCATCGTTGGGCGGCGGGCACGGGCCGAAGTATATCGTCTTCTGCGCGCCATTCTCTCCTTCAACGCTTCCCGGCGGAATACTCTCTTCTTTTATGATCATCGTTCGCGGGTCGATGTTCCACACCGTCCAGTGCGTGAATCCGCCCGGCGACGGCGCATCCGGGTCGTGCAACATAAGCGCCAGGCTTTGCGCCTCCGCCGGAACATTCTGTATCAAAAGCTCGGGGTTCATATCCCCGCCATCGCACGTGAACTTTCTCGGGAATCATGCCCCCGTCGTCAAATGAAGAACTTGTGATGATCATGCCGTATCGGTGGTTAATACCCTATTATAGGTGAAAAAGTTTCATTTGTCGGCCAGAAACTCGCCATATTCCTTCTTTAGGAATGCCGCATCGCGAGGCTTTGTGACACCCGGATAGCGCCAGGCGCTGATCACCTTCCTCGCGCCGACGACGTCCTGCACCATCACCCAGATCTCCTGCGTCCAGGATTCTTTCCTGCCGTCCATCTTCATTGAGACCGGCTGCATCATCGCCACCGTCTTCGGCGCAACGCCCTCCTCCACTCGCTTCGGCGAATGAAGCACGTGCCGTACGCGCGACGAAGTCAGACGATAATGGTTCATCTTTGCCCGCGCGTGGAGCGTCCATTGCAGCTGGGCGGGGTTTTTGAGAAATGACATCCATCCCATTATACCGCGTCGGGCATTAAAATGAGGTAAAAAAAATCCGGACGCCAACGAAGACGTCCGGTCTTGAAGAATAGAGTCATCCACAACACTTCCTTGAAATTCCCGGTGGTTTGAGAAATCGTTTGTATACCCGGTATACGCCATAGATCGCCGCCGCACCGCCCGCAATAAGCAAAAGGGCGAATAATGAGGAGCGGAGGGTAACTTGATGATCGGGGACCAGGCATGAACTTAATATCCCCCAAAGAAATATCATCGGGACGATCCGGAATAAAAATCGCAATGAATCCAAAACGGTGGTCGGTTGTTGCTTTTCGTAATGCTTCAAAATTCCTCCAGAGCGAGTGAGATGATTACTGCGGTTGGTACCACCCACTAGTACGCCATCGGGGGTGATTATGTTTCATCCTCCCCAAAGCCAAAAGCTATGCGCTGTTCCGAGCGATGAGTTTCTTGAATTCCTCCACCATCGGCACCTGCTCCGGCTCCACACCGTACATCTTCGCGCTATAATAGGCGGTCCAATCGGCAAGGTTGAGCGCGTTAAATATTTTATTGAGCTCGGTCTTGCCCTGAAGCAAGATGATTTCGGTTTTGAATCCGCGATCGCGATACAGCTTTTCGAGCACATTCATGCGCTTGATGATGCGCCGATCGTCGCCCGCGTCCTTCAAAAAGATAAAGTGAAAATTGCGCGAGAGCGGCAGTGTCTTTGTCTTTACATCAAACCCCGTCATCTCGTTGTGGTTCAGCTCCGGAACGATATTATAGAATGCCGGGATCTTGCTCGTCTCGTTGAACTTGATCTTCCAGTTGCATGCGAGCGCCGCGTTGCGCGTGGATGCATAGATGATCGGCATATTGCCAAAAATACGCCGCGCGAGATCCTTCCCGCGGAGCTCTTCGCGCGACGGATGCAATTGCGTCGCGAGCAGCTTCGATTCCGCGAGCAGGTTCTTTTCGCCCATCAGCGCGAGCATCGCTTTCATGCTCACGCCCGTTGCCATGCGCGGCTGAAGATGCATATCGGGAAGCCGCACATACGGGATCTTTGCTTTGTCCGCCATTGAAAGCAACTTTCCCTTCGAGGCGATGGCAGCCATTGAAAGCTTCTTCGTCTTCGCCACGGCGAACGCATCGAGCGTCTCTTCCGTACTGCCGGAATACGAACTCAAAATGATCAGGCGATCCTTGAGATCTTTCTCCGCGAGCGGCGGCATGCCGTAGTTGGACCACACGATGATATCGATCTCCGGATGCCACGCTTTAATGATATCGGCCGCCAAATGCGATCCGCCCATGCCCACAACCACAAATTTGCCAAACTTCTTGAGTTTGGCGGCGTTCTCGATGGCTGGCTCAAAATCGAACTGTTTACCGTAGTTTTTTATATCCTCGGGAATCATAACCTCCATTATACGCTATTTGGGGGATTTTGGGTGCTTTGGTCATTAACTAGTCAAAATAAGAAATTTGTATCTTAATATTTTTTTAGTTCTTCGAAATCGGAACTATAACTCCTTCTAATATTTTTTGAATATTCTTAATATCGCTTTCATAATTCTGACTTCCGTTTATATCAGCCGTCTGCTTGGCAAGTTTTTTTATTTCTTCAGGAGAGCAAGTAATCATATATCCATTCACAATGCAAAAAAGATATAAAACAATAATGGAACTCCGTTTATTCCCATCTATAAAGTGATGATTTTTACAAACCTTATATAGGACATGAGCTGCTTTATGATGAATCTCATCATTATAATGATCGAATTTTAATAATTCTAAGGTATTAGATACCGTATTAACCCACTCCCCGTCTATAAGTGGCAAATATTCATGCAAAAAAATAGTGGGGTCCTCAAGGTATTCTCCCCACCATTTTAATGTTTCCTTATCTGGATAAATCCATTTACTCACGAGAAAGATCTTTAATCACTCCAGAAAATTTTCTGGAAAAATCTTTAGCGCTAATCTCCAAAAGCCTTCGCCTTCCTTCGTGATCCAAATCGGTGAAGCGTTTCGAAGAAAGGGCAAAAAGCTCTTTTTTCTCTGCCTTATCCAGTGCTATACCCCCTGGACGTCTATTAATTCCTATAAATTTGAGGAGTTTCTTCATGTCTCTTTATATGTATTACTATAACATAAAGTTTCAGATTTATCCATGGATGCAATATCTCTATCATATCAATCTCCGCCATCTTTGATTTCTCATTTTTTATTTCTTCCCCTGATCAATCGCGTGCCCACCGAACCGGTTCCGTAATGCAGACAACACCTTCCCGATATAGCTCGGCGATTTTTTTGAGCGGACGCGGAATTTGAATGAGTCCTCGATGACGGGCACGGGCACTTTGAACTTTTTGCCGGTTTTGACCGTCCACTCGCCTTCTCCGGTGTACGCAACGGAACCGGAAACAGATTTAAGATCCTGGCCATAGATCTTGTACGCATCCTCCAACCATCCCACGAGGCGCGACTCGATCACGCTGCCGCGATTGTAGACGTTCGCCACCTGTTCGAGATCCAGCTTGAACGGCGATTTCTTCATGATGGCAAAACCTTCGCCGAGCGACTGCATCATGCCGTACTCGATGCCGTTGTGCACCATTTTTACGAAGTGGCCCGCGCCTGCGGAACCGAAGTACGAATAACCGCCCGGCACGGAGAGATCGCGGAAGAGCGGCTCTAGGCGTTGGAACATTGCGCGATCACCGCCGATCATAAGCGATCCTCCGTTGCGCGCGCCCGACGGTCCGCCGGAAAATCCGACGTCCATAAAGTGAATGCCGCGCTTTTTGAGCAGCTTCGCGCGGCGGACAGAATCCTCATAGAACGCATTCGCCGCATCGATCACGATGTCGCCCTTTTTTAAATGTTGCACGATGCCATCTTTGCCAAACAATAAATCGTCATTCCCCTTTCCGGCGGTGATCATAAGCCAGATGATGCGCGGCGTCTTCAGCTCTGTCACGAGCTCTGCGTGCGTGAATACGCCCTGGATTCCCTCTTTTTGGATCATCGTCGACCGGCTCGGGAGAACGGTTCGACGCGACGACGCGCCAGCCCTTCTCGTGCAACTGTCGCGCGACGTTCGCGCCCATCTTTCCCAGGCCAAAGATGCCGATCTCGCGGCGGAGCGCGAGGTGCGCGCTGCCGGCTTTGCCCGCGCCGCCCGCCGCCGCATCTGCGTTCTCCGGCGGATCGATCAGCACACTCGCCTCCGCGACAACCGCCTCCGAATCCGGCGCGTAGTACCGCAACGGCACGAGGCCTTTTGCCCACCCTTTTACGATCGGATCCACAAAGTGCCACATCGCGGCGATCTCACGGCTCGAGACGAACAGCGTCTGATCACCGTTGATGCAATCGAGCAACAGCCGTTCGTACTCTTCCGTGTACTGCGACTTATGGCCGCCTTCGCGCAGGTTGAGGTTGAACACGCGCTCTTCCATCTTCATCGTAAGCCCCGGCTTCTTTACCCAAAAGTGAATCGTGATACTCTCGTGCGGATCCTGACGGAACGTGATGGTGTTTTTGAAGTGCATCGGCACGTTTGTGCCTGGTTCCCCGGCACCGTACAACGCGCATAAACATGGCTGGTCGTGTTTGAAGACCACTTCCACCTCCGTTACCTCTTCGTCGCGCTTTGGATCGATGATGCGCTTGCCCGCCTCTATGAAAATCGGCACGCCGTTCCAGCGCGGATGTTTCAGCTCAAGCGCCACCTTGAAGTACGTCTCCACGGTGGACTTTGAATCGACGCCTTTGATGCCGCGATAGCCGTCGTACTGCGCGCGGAACGTTTTCTTGGACATCTCGGACGGCGTGATCGGCTTGATCGTCTCGAGGAGTGCGGCGCGGGCATCGCGGATCGACTTCGCGGACATATCGCGTGGCTGATCCATCGCGACGAGCGCGATCATCTCGAGCAGGTGATTCTGCCCGACGTCGCGCAGTGCGCCCACGCTTTCATAGAACGGTCCGCGATCCTCCGCCCCCACGTTCTCGAGCTCACGCACGTAGATCTTTTCGATCAGCTCGCGCCCCCAGTTATCCTCGAAAAGATTATTGAAGAAGCGGAAGGTTAAAATGTTTTGCAATGTTTCTTTCGCCAAATAATGATCAATGCGATAGACCTGCTCTTCTTTGAATAGCCGCGCGATGCGCTCGTCGAGCGCCTTCGCGCTCTTCTCGTCACTGCCGAACGGTTTCTCCACCACGACGCGCGTCCAGCCGCCGGCGCCCGCATCGCAAAGCTCCGTCAGCCGCGCCTTGTGGATATTCGTAAAGATCTCATCATAGAATTGCGGAGGAACGGAAAGATAGAACAGTTTGTTCGAACACGCGCCGTGTTCGTCATCGATCTTTGTGAGCGCATCGCCGAGCGCCACATAATCCGCATATGCGGCGAATGTGAGCTTATGATACACCACTGTTTTCAAGAACGACCTAATCGACGCGGGCGAGGCATCTTTTACCTTCACTTCCAAGATCGCCTGAATATGCCGCTTAAGGTCTTCATCCGTCCAATCGCGCCGCGAGATACCGACCATGCGGAAGTGCGGAGGTAATAGTCCTTTCTCATGAAGGTTGAACAGCGCCGGCGCGATCTTCTTTGTCATCAGGTCGCCCGTGACGCCGAGCACGACAAACGTGGTCGGTAGAGATGATTTTTGATTGGTCATAATTTATATATATTAACTCTAAATGGGCGGGAATGGGAATGCGGGATACTCCTTTCGGGAACCATTCATCTGCTGGTTTCCGAAAGGAGTATCCCGCATTCCCTACCCTTCTATTTTATAGCCATAGCCGTGCACGGTTTTGATAAGTTTCTGCTCGTGGCCTTCGTCTATCTTTGCCCGGAGGAAGCGCACATGGACGTCCACCGTGTTCGTGAACGGATCGGCGTTCATATCCCACACGTGTTCCAAAATCATCCCGCGCGTAAGAGTAGTACCCGCGTTGCGCATGAAATATTCCAACAGCGTGAATTCTTTGCGATTCAGTTTTATATCAACGCCCGCGCGCGTGACGGTGTGCGCGAGCGTGTCGAGCTCGAGATCCGCGATCGCAAGCTTCGGCCCGGTCAGCTTTTTCTCGCGGCGCAAGAGCGCGCGGACGCGGGCGAGCAGCTCCGCCACGAAGAACGGCTTCGTCAGATAATCATCCGCGCCAAGATTGAGAGCCTCTATCTTTGTATGTGCGTCGTTCACAATGGATAACATGATGATCGGAAACGTCCTGCCCTTCGCGCGGATCGCTTCGCAGATATCCATGCCGCTCTCGCCGTTCCCGAGGTTGATGTCGAGGATTGCGAGATCATACGGATTGACCTTTGCCCACATAAGCCCCTTCGTGCCCGTCTCCGCCCAATCGACCGTGAAGTGTTCGACCTTAAGCCCGTTTATGATGAACTGCGCTATCTCCCGCTCGTCCTCGACTAATAGTATTTTCATACCTCCACCATACACCGCCGACATTAAAAATATATTAAAGAAATTATCAAGGATAGATAAAGAAAAAGCGCTCCAATTGAGCGCTTTTTCTTTATCTATAATTACTATTTTCCTACTGCCCGCTCGATGTCGACACCGAAAGCAGCGTCACGGTGAAGTGAAGCGTCGCGTTCGGAGGGATCACGGAGCCTGCGCCTTGTGCGCCATAACCGAGCGTCGGAGGAATCGTAAGCTCGCGCGTACCGCCAATCTTCATGCCGAGAACGCCTTCGTCCCATCCTTTAATGACCTGTCCCGCACCGAGAACAAAGCTGAACGGCGTGCGTCCCGGTTTCAACGAGCTGTCGAAGACCGTGCCGTCATCCAGCGTGCCGGTGTAGTTCACCGTCACCGTTTGACCAACCTGCGCGACCGCGCCCGTTCCGATCACATCGTCTTTTATCACCAATCCATCCATGGTTGTTATTGATTGCCCTGCCACAGTCGGCTGCGGCGCAGGAGCGTTAGTTGTTGTTGAGTTTGTCGTCGCCGTTGCCTGCGGCTGTGTGAGCGTATTCGCGTACCACGCCCCCACTCCGATGATCGCCGCCGCGATTACTACGTAGACTGCAAGTAAAATGCCTTTTTTCATGATTATTTAAGATATTTTTGCGCTATCAATCTTGCACCGCGCTGCACTACGAGATCTTCGCGCCCGGAGGGACTTCGCCCTCGGGGAGAAACAGCACGGGCGAGCCGTCCTCGCCGTGCGCGGCGAGCAGCATCCCGTTCGATTCCATGCCCATCATCATTCGCGGGTCAAGGTTGGCGATGATCACCACGCTCTTGCCCACGATATCCTCCGGCGCATACGCCTTTGCGATGCCCGAAAGGATCTGGCGCGGCGCGGGCTCGGCGATGTCGACCTGAAGCTTCAGCAGCTTCTCCGAACCCTCCACGCGCTCCGCGGAAACTATTTTACCGACCCGCAGGTCGGACTTTTGAAACTCGTCTATGGTCATCAGAGGTGATTGTAACAAGAAAAAAATATTTTGAAAAGAAAAGGGGTGGATGCGACGCATCGCATCCACCCCGAAATACTGCATGATTCACTGGAGCATTTCCGACCCTAACGGTTGCTCTTCAACGGATATTACATCCGTCGAAATTGCTTCGGCTGTTTGCGGCATAAGAATCGGAGAAGGCCGCACTCCCGCCAACCTGACGAACACCCGCCCCTTCTGAGGGAAAGAAACGCGCCGCGGCGGATTTTTGTGAAGGACCGCTTGAATGATATTTGCGAGCCGCTCCAACGAAAGCAATGTTGGGGCGACAGCGTGCGATTCCAAACCATTCATGATTGCCCGCGCGTTCTCGTGAAAGAACCACGCTGGACATTCGTCAATGGTACCTTCGGCGCATCCCTGACTCGCCGTCAGAGGAAATGGGGCTTGTGATGGCTTGAGACGATATTGCTCGCACATCTCTGCGATACGTATCGCCCGCACCACCGGAGCCAGTTCAATGTTGAGGCGTCGATCGGTCTGAATGATGACATTGCCACCACTCTTCATCCACAACACGATGCCGGCCTTCTTGTAGCGAGCGAACTTTCCAAACTCGCTTGAATCGGAATGGCCGTACACAAAATTAATCCGCCTTCCAGAATCATCCTTGATTGTTACTTTTCCCGCATTCTGATAATCCTGGATGGTCCCCTCTGAGAAGTTGGCGCCACGTTGATACATCGCGCCGTAGATCGAGAACGCCCACGCAAGAACGACCTGATCTCTATCGATGCCGCCCGTATCCGATGCCCACAACGCCTTAATGAGCGCTGGCAGTTCAAATGAACCTCCGCCCTGCTCGATATCCCTGCTGAGGGTGAATTTGAGCAGCGGCTTCAGAATGCTGTCATCATCGAGCGAAAGCGCCTCGGCAACGAGCGTTGCTGCACAGTGACCCGGCTTTCTTCCGCCAGTTGGCAAATGCTCATCGAAAGGACCGAAGCCCATACCGATCACGATCGTTCTGTCTTTCACGAGAAGGTCTTCCCATGTTCTTCCGACCGGAATGCAATCCCAAAATACGATTTTTGCCGTGTTGGCTCCGGGGAAATATGAAACTCCGCCGAAGGTTTGTAGAATGTAAGCAGCTAGCAACTCGTCATTATGAGCATGCCGATGGAGGGCAATTGCTTCAATACGCAGGTTCAACATTTCCCCGAGATCCATAATGCTCCTTCTGGACGTAAATGTCCTTGATTCAGTTGAGTTCCGACCATAAAAAAATCGACCGGATACTGCGGATAATTATACATATATTCCAATAAAAGTCAATAGCATCCTATCCCCCTGTCGCCTCGTGCTTCGGGCCGCCGCTCGCCATATTTTTCTGATGCTCTTCGGTGTTTAAGAGGCCGCAGTGTTTCCACTTTTTGCCGCTGCCGCACGGGCATGGATCGTTGCGACCGATCTTTGCGCCGGGCCCCATCTCGCTCGCGGGAGTGGCGGGGATATTCAAGCCGAAACTTGCACCCGCGGCCGCTCCCCCGCCCTGCTGAGTCGCCGCCGCCAGCTTGAACATATTATTAAAAATCCAGCCGTTGAAATTTCCCCAGAAGCTTTTGAAGAGCCGGCTCGCCTCCTGGCGATATTCGACGAGCGGATCGTGCTGGGCATACGCGCGGAGGCCGACGGATTCCTGCAACGCCTCGAGGTCTTCGAGGTTTGTCATCCAGAGCATGTCGAGAATGCCGATGATCTGATTCTTTGCGAGCGAGTTCTCGGCAACGCCGGCGCTCTTCTCATGAATGGCGGCAGCAAAGTCTTCTTCGGCTTGGAGGGCGTCCGCGGCGGCGGAGTCCGCAACGATCACGCCTTCCTTGAACGCCTTGCGTGCCTCTTCGATTGCCGCTTCCCGCTCGCGACCGAACGCCGCAAAACCCGGCGCGAAGGCCGCATTAAAGTGCGCGAGCGCCGCATCCGCGATCACGCTTGTAAGCGATTCCTTATCCGGTAATTCCAGGAATTCCGTGCGCCGCTTATAGACCGCGCTCCGCTGGCGGTTCAGGACGTCGTCGTACTCAAGGAGATGCTTGCGCATATCGAAATTGGCGCCTTCCACTTTTTCCTGCGCCTGCTCGACCGCCTTCGTGACCATGCCGAATTCGATCGGCTCGTTCTCCGGCAGGTCGAACCGCTCCATCATCCCTTTGATACGATCGCCGCCGAAGATGCGGAGTAGATCGTCGTCGAGCGAAAGGAAGAATTGCGATGAGCCCGGATCGCCTTGGCGCCCGGCGCGGCCGCGGAGCTGGTTGTCGATGCGCCGCGCTTCGTGCCGATCCGTGCCGATCACGTGTAAGCCGCCAAGCCCGCGCACCTTTTCCGCCTCGGCCGCGTCCGGCGGATTGCCGCCAAGCAAGATGTCCACGCCGCGCCCGGCGACGTTCGTCGCCACGGTGACGGCGCCCGAATGCCCCGCCTGTGCGATGATCGCGCCTTCGCGTTCGTTGTTCTTTGCATTCAACACCTCGTGCCGGATCCCCGCCTGCGAGAGCGCCGCACTGATCAGCTCGTTCTTCGCGATCGAGGTCGTGCCAAGCAACACCGGCTGGCCTTTTTTCTGCCGCTCTTTGCACATCCGCCGCGATCGCGTTCAGCTTGGCGTTGAAATTCTTATAAATAAGATCGTTCAGGTCTTTGCGGGCCAAGCCGCGGTTCGGCGGAATGCTTTCCACCTCCAGCTTGTACACTTTAAAGAATTCCTCGGCCGACGTCTGCGCCGTTCCCGTCATGCCCGCGATCTTCTTGTACATGCGGAAATAGTTCTGAATGGAAACCTTCGCGTAGGTCCGGGACTCCTGCTGGACGTTCACGCCCTCCTTGGCCTCGATCGCCTGGTGCAGTCCCGCCTGATAGCGCCGGCCGACGAGCAATCGCCCGGTGAACTCGTCTACTATATATACCTGTCCTTCCTTCACCACATAGTCCTTATCGCGTGCGAAGAGCGCCTTCGCCTTGATGCTTTCCTCCATATAATGGACCATGCGGATGTTCTCCGGTGCATAGATGTTCTGCACACCGATCATCTTCTCCACCTTTTCCACGCCGGCATCCGTGATCGTGATCGTCCGCTTCTTCTCGTCCACTTCATAATCCGTGTCCTTTTCCAAGTTCGCCGCGATTCGCGCGAACGCCTTATAGAAATCGCTCGATTGGGCGTCCGGCGCCGCGATGATGAGCGGCGTCCGGGCCTCGTCTATCAAAATGCTGTCCACCTCGTCGATGATCGCAAAGTTATGGCCGTGCTGGACGCGGTCTTCGATGCGATAGACAAGGTTATCGCGGAGATAATCGAAGCCGAATTCGTGGTTCGTGCCGTAGGTGATGTCCGCGCGATATGCTTCCTGGCGCGACACGGGACGCAAGAATTCCTGTTGCACCAAAAAACTTCCGGTGGTCTCGACTTTTTTCTCTTCAGCGGCCTCGTCAGCCTTCGGAATCTCAAACTCCGGATCATAGACGAACGCAGCGCCAGGGATAATCGATCCGACGGTGAGTCCGAGCAAGCGATAGATCTTTCCCATCCACACCGCGTCGCGGCGGGAAAGATATTCGTTGACGGTGACGACGTGCACGCCCTCACCGGCGAGCGCATTCAGGTATGCCGGCGCGACCCCCGCAAGCGTCTTTCCTTCTCCGGTCATCATCTCGGCGACCGCGCCGCTGTGCAGCACGAGTCCGCCGAGCAACTGGACGTCGAACGGGCGCTGGTTGAGCGTGCGCTTCGCCGCCTCGCGCACGAGCGCGAAGGCCTCCACAGCCACTTCGTCCAGTATTTCCGGGAGCTGGCCAGCCTTTACCCGCTCACGAAGCGCCAGGCTTTTTTCGGTCAATTCGCCATCGGAAAGCGCCGCCATGGCAGGCTCCAAAGCGTTGATTTCTTTTACTTTTTCCTCGAGCGACGCAAGCGACCGCTTCTGGAACATCTTTTTTAGTCCTTCGAGCATACCAACGATTATATTTGATTTTGGCAATTTTTGCGAGCATTATTTCTCACTCGCAGAATCGCATGATAAAAAATAAAACACCCCGGCGATCGCCGGGGTGTTTTAGAGACTATGCTCTCTTCTTCTTCGCTACTTTCTTCTTCGCTTTCTTTTTTGCTGCCATGGTAATAATTATTTCTTAATTTATCGGGTTGCGACCACTCCGATCTATTAACTCCAGTATAGCAAACTGATTTTTCGTTTTTTGAAAAATCTGTGGATAACTTTTTATTTAGGCCTTCAAGAAAAAAATGCCGCACGATGTCGTACGGCATAAAAATCATTTTTCCCGTTCCGTTTCCGTCGAAGGAGAATGCTTTGTTTTATATTTTTGTATCTCCATGTGTAACTTGTTGCGCACTTCATCGATCGCTTTGCGAATATCGGATGCCGATGCTTCGCCGCGCAGGACCGCGCCGGGCAGTTCAAGATCGCCCGCCGCCATGAACACCTCTTCCCCTTTCCGATGATGCTCGGTCGTCCGGGAGACCTCCAGGTGCAGTTCCACCTCTCCCTTCCTTTCATACGGCTCCACAAACTTGGCCAGCGGCGCAAGCTTCCCCTCTATATATGTCTCTAGCGGCGGGGTCACGTCCAGGCTCTTTTTTATGGTTATGTTCATAGTTTTATTATAACAATTGTACCTCCTCTTCCAAAGGAATGCCGAACTTTTTACGGACCTCCGCCTTCGCAAGCACGATGAGATTCATGACATCCGTCGATCCGGCGCCGAGCACGTTCACGATAAAGTTGGGATGCTTCGGCGAGATCATCGCGCCCCCGGTCGAGACGCCGCGCAATCCGGATTCGGAGATGAGTTTCGCCGCGGAGATCACCGGAAACGGATCGGTCTTCACGCTGAAATTTGATCCGCGCAACGCAAGCGACAATTCGCCGATCGCTTTCTTGTATTGCGCGCTCCCCGCTTTGTGCACCGCGAGCACCGGGACGTTCTTGAAGATGCTGCCGATGTTCGGATGCTCCATCGGATGATGAACGTTCCGATACGCAATCCTCTCTTTTATTACCCGCGCGATCTCCTTTTTATTTCCTTTCGCAAGTAAGAATGTTATTGAAAGAATAATCTCCGCGCCGTTCTTCTTTTTGAAGATGCTGTCGCGATATGCGAACGCGCATGCCCGCGCGGTGCGCGTCACGATCTCTCCCGTCTTGATATCAACGCTCCGCACCGATGCGACGCTGTCTTTCATCTCTCCGCCAAAGCATCCGGCGTTGCCGCGCACCGCGCCGCCGACCGTGCCGGGAAGGCCGCCCGCCCATTCGAGCCCCGCAAGCGAATGCGCCACGGCAAATTTCAAAATATCCGCCATCGCGGCACCGGCGCCGACTATCACCGTCGTCCCCTTCACCTTTATATCCCGCATCACCGGCCGCAAGACCAGGCCGTCAAAACCATCATCGCTGATCAAAAGATTTGTTCCGCCGCCAAGCACAAATACCGGCAACTTAAGCCTTTTTGCCTCTTTGATCGCCCATAACACTTCTTTCTCGCTCTTGGCGTCAAAAAAAAAGCGGGCAGGCCCGCCGATCTTATAGTGGCTGAACTTAGACAGCAAGACACCCTCCTTAAATTGCGGCATAGATATGTAGTAAATAGATTAAAAAATATGAAGTGGCCGCGCACGGGCACACAAAAACCTCTCCGCCCAAGACTCTAACAACGATGCTCAAAGTGCTGGGCGGAGAGGCTGTGGTGACCTCCGGTTCTGTTTGTATTGAACGAGTGCTCAATCAGCCACTCCATAATTAGTATAGCAAATGGATAGACAAACTAAAACCGCCCCGAAGGGCGGCCTTAGCCAAACAGAATCGTGTGGGTTATAGCTCAATCGATATCGTCGCTGAGCTATACTCGCACCCATTCGAGAGCATTATAGCACCGTTTTTAGGAAAATGCAAGGGGCTGAAACTTAATTCCCCATCGCCATCGCCGCCGGCTTCTTCTTGAACACGAAATACTTATATCCGATGAAATTCCAGATGAATGTGACGAGGATTCCGGCGAGTGGCGAAACCACATCCACCCACAGCTTCGTCTCCGGCCCGGCGGACTTTACGAGCGTGGCGACGAGGACGTTCAATCCCCATCCGACGATCGCGATGGTGTAAAATCCCGTCACCTCGCCCGCATTCACTTTATCCTTCGAACCGAACGTCCAGTTCTTGTTCCAGAAAAAACTGTTCGTGGTGGCGCAGAGGAACGAGATCGCTTTGAACACCGCGAAGATCGGCGTCGAGATTGGCGCGGCGTAAAGGAATGTCTCCAGATTGAAGATGCCGATGTCGATAAAGCTGTTCAATGTTCCCACCGCGGCAAACTGGCCGAACTGGTAGAACGCTTTCCATACTTTTCCGATCAGCGAACAGAGCCAGAGTGCGAACGGCGCAAAGAGCGCAAAGAACATGAAGGTGCCAACGCGCGTAAGGACTGTGAGATGGACGCTCGTGACCGTGTTCGCAAGGATCGGCTGGACAAGCAGGCCGACCGCCGCACCGATGATCAGACTCGCGTAAAAATCTTTTTTAGTCATGCCAGTGATAGTGATAGTGACCGCACGAAGCGCTAGCGCAGCGCGTATGTGATCGTCACGTTATCCGTCACATCCTGCGAACCCGGTTGAATATTGGGCGCGACCGGCGCGGACGCCACGTTCGCCCCGACGCCCGCCGCCATGGCATAGACCGGGAACGGTTGCGGAACGATGCTGTTCTCTGAAACATTCACCACTTCGCCGAGCGATGCGCCTGCCGCCGCCGCCATCTGTTCTGCTTTCGTTTCCGCCTGGTTCATCGCATCCGCGCGCGCGACCGCAACAAACTCATTAGGATCGTTGAATGTGAAATCCACACCCCCGATCTGATTCACGCCGAGCGGCGCGAGGCCGCCAAGCACCGTCGCGACATTCGTAAGGTCATGGATCTTCACGGTCACCGTCTGCGTGAGCGTATAGCCCGTGATGTAATTGCGCTGGCTCGTGTTGTCGTAATTGTATGACGGCTCAAGATCATAGCCCGTCGTTGCAATATCGCTCGTTGCGATATTCTGCGATGTCAGGAATTGCAATGCCCCGTTCATCGTAGTCACATTGTTTGCCTGGAGTGTTTGCGGATTCTGTCCGGTCGAGATTACCGAAAAAGTTATCTCTGCCAGGTCCGGTGTTGCCGTCGTCATCCCCTGCGCCGACACCGTGATCGTCCGCGCGGGAGCCACCGACGACGCCCACTCTGCAAGCACCGGCAATCCGACCCCTAGCAACCCTATGATGAGCGACGCGAGCAATGCATCCAATAATACCCAGAACCAAAATTTTGATTCGTTCATATGTTTATATTTTAAATAGCGTTAATTATTTTTTTGAATTCTTCGGCCTTGAGGCTCGCCCCTCCCACGAGCGCGCCGTCTATTTCCCTCAATTGTACATAATCGCCTATATTCTTTCCATTTACCGAGCCGCCGTAAAGAAATTTCACCGACATCCGCTTGGTCTGCTTTAACACTTTTTTAATAAACATCGCCATATCGCGCGCGTCCTCCGGCTTGTCACTTCTGCCCGTGCCGATCGCCCAGATCGGCTCGTATGCAACGAGCAGGCTCCCGGCCTTTGGTGAAATATCCTTGAAATCCTTCGCCAGCTGCTGCGCCACAAATTTTTTCGCAATCTCTGCGCCCTTCTCGCGCACCGAAAGCGACTCGCCCACGCACAAGATCACCTTTAACCCGTCTTTCAACGCGAGCGCGATCTTCTTATTGATCATCGCATCCGTTTCTTTTTCAAACCGCCGCCGTTCCGAATGACCGACAATCACATACTTTGCGCCAAGCGAGCGGAGCATCGCGGGACCGACCTCGCCGGTGTACGCGCCCTGCTCTTCCCAAAACACATCCTGCGCCGCGATCGCAAGCCGCAGGCGGGCGGGCGGCGTCATACGGTTGAACTCACGGATCACTTCCTCCAAATACAAGAATGGCGGAGCGACCACTACCGTCATTCCGCCCGCCCGGGGCGCCTTTGCCACGGCTCTAAAAAGCGAAAGCGCTTCCGCCTCGGTCTTTGGATGCTCCTTCCAGTTTGCCGCTATGAGCTTTGGCGATTTTGGCAGCTTTGATGGTTTGCCCATATGGCAATTTTAGCATAGAATCGGATACGGCACGCACGTAAGCAGTTGGAGGTTTTATGGAAACAAATAAGATCGAAGAGGCGCTCAACCAGCTTTTCCCGACGGAAGGGATGGGAAAAATCTTCCAACCGGAAGTCAAACCATCAACTATCTTCACTAATTCTCCGCGTTATATATTTCCTGGATCTCCGTCGCCGAGAGTGCGCGGTTATAGATTCGAAGGTCGTCAATGGAGCCTTCCCAAAAATTAGCGCCACCGCCATGTTTACTCCCGATATAGAGAGGAAGCGAACTGGTTGGCGAAGAGAAACCGGTGCAATTACCGATTGCCAGACTGCCGTTCACGTAAAGCGATCCAACTGAGCCGTTATAGACTCCCACCACCTGCTGCCACGCATTGGGAGTCAGCGTTCCGCCGGAGCAAGTGCCAGAGGCGGGATCATCCACGATCAATTGATATCCGGTGCCGGTGGTACCGAGATAGAATCCCGTCCCATAATTGGTCTCGGCGATGCGATCGCCTCCAGCCATCCCGGAATTCGGATTCACCCATACCACGATAGAAAACGAGCTTCCGACATTTATATTGTTAGTAGTTATCACGTAATCATTGCTTCCATTGAAAAATCCCGCCCATGACCCCACTTTGCCGGCAGAGTAATAACCGCTGGTGCCTGCCTGGGTGCCGCTCCACGTTCCGTTATTCCCGTTGCCGCTCACATCCATTGCGATGCTCCCTCCTCCCTCATCAAAATTCCAATAGCCTAAAAATCCTTCTGCTTGGGAAAGGAGCGCAGCGTTGTTTCCCTCCGCATATCGCGTCGGATCAGGATTTGACACGAGAAGGTCTTGCTTAAGAAGTTTTTGGGATTCCAAAGGGACGGTAAGCTCATAGGCAGAACCGTTCGTCATATAAGTATAGTAGTAGAGCGAAGAAGTGCTGTTGATGGGATCGACGGGAAGAGCTCCGAGCGGAGAACCCGACGTGGTGGACGCAAAATCAATCGGGATCCAGCCATTTCCATTAGTAAGGCGAAGGACGCCTGACGGAGAGCAATGATACGTCCATCCGGTGGTGGTTGCGGGAAGACCCACGGTACCGCAGTTCGTCGGGGTCGAAGTGGCACTCGGATCGGCTACCGAGACATACGTCGTAGAGGTAGCCCCCAAGGAATATCCGGCCGCTCCTCCCTGGTCGGTATTGTAAACGTTGATCGCATCGTTAAGGGTGGAAATATCGGAAAGACGATTCGAATCACGGGACTGTTGAAGCAATACAAAAGGATTCAATGTAAGAATCACGACCACCGCGAGAATGGCGATGATTGCAATGACGACTAATAGCTCGATAAGGGTGAACCCTTTGCGATGGGAGGAAGAAGACATTGTTATAATATAACTATAACAAATAGAATCCGCTTTATGGGAGGCGCTTCTGAGGAAGAACACCTTCGGGCAGGCTCGGAGGTGTTCTCATCTTATAAAAATCCGAGAAAAATTATATCCCGCCGGACGCATTTAGAACCGCTTTGACGGCAAACTAAGCCTATTTAGAGAATATTGACAAAAGAATAATTATGATTTATAATACCATTGTCAGGTTTACCGTTCTTTAATTTGGCAGCTGCGCCTTAATCAGCAAGGAGAAAATGGATGCATAAGGATGAAAAAATCGTGGAAGTTCTCGATAGGTTGTCCCAAAGATTGACCGCTGGTATGAACAAAAAATCCATCCGCGTTGCAGTCGACGACCCCCCACCCTTCCAAGGTGTATCGGAGTTCCCGTTCCAAGTCATCGAGGAGATCCCTCGGCGTTTGAAGGTAACTCAACTCCTCTTCGGACCAACAATATCTGATCTCATCGGTTTTAACGATGGCAGATTCCCATTCGAAACCGAACGCATTCAACTGAAAGTTCTTAACGTAAAGGTGCTGACCGTGGTCACAAAAGTCGACCTTGAAGAAGTCGTCGGCCAACTTTCCAGGATTTGCGGAAAAGAAGTTTTCCTTTCCACCGGCGTCGCATAACCCCCCGCTACAGAAAGAGCTCCGCACGAGCATCACCTGTGCGGGGCTTTTATTTTTTGCAGTACGCCACGGTGCATGCAACGATGTTAGGACAATTTTAGGGTCAATAACATCAAAGTGAGCTTCATGGTAGGTGCTTGACAGGATATATAAGCATGCTATAATGTGCCTAGCACAGGTTCCCCTATGGAACTTGGACTCTCTGATCTGATTGCCCAGGTTGGAGATATCCTTTCTTTCTTGTCCGAGCACATTGCGGCAGTGCAATGCGGGCTTACGTAATCCTTCGCTGGTTGCTGGAAACCGCGATTGTAGTGATTCCTGAGCGCCGGTTGTTTCGGTCGAGGGAATCACATTTTCTTTTAGTTTTGCGGGATCGGAGTGCGATCGCACCATTCGAAGATATTTCCAGCCTTCGGATGTCCCGAATTTTGCAGCCCCTCTTGTGCGCACAAGAGGGGCTTTCACTTTTTTATATTACGAGAGATTTTAAATAATTCACGATGATCTCCCTCGCGGAGGAATTAAACCCGAATAACTTATCCATACAAAGGCGGATAAGTTACAAAAGAAAAGGCACGCTTGTTTTGCAAGCGTGCCTTGAGAAGTTTTGTGGTTCTTCGAAAGTATAGGAGAAAGTCTGATTGGACTGCTATTTTGATTCAAAGCTAATCATAACCCGTTGGCCTTCTTTCTCCAGTCCTACAGGCTTCAGATGGCCGAACCAGACCTTGTGGAGGCTGTTCCTATTTCTGTCCCAGCGCACCTCAACGTGTGGCATATACTCGAACCCTTCCCATCTCCAGTACATAACCCCGATGTCTCCTTTTTGATAAGGAAAGGGTGCCTCATCTTTTTCGATTAGATGATCATTGGAACCGGACTCTGTTGCGATGACCACTACGCGTGTATCACCACCCATTCCCATTGAGACCTCCTTGTGTGTTTAAGAGCTAAGTGAACTTAATGATTATATTATATATGTTATATAATGTCAAGTTATTGCACCGTTAAGGTTTGATATCAAATGACCTTTAAAGTTTTAACGTTCGACTCCCTACTCTTCAGAGCTATTAATTTTACTAATGGATTTTCGCAGTACACCACGCTGGACGGGTTTAGAACTGTTTTGATGGCTGATATGGGGAAATGAACCCATTATTTCTGCCTCTTGACATATTATTACTATAGGTGTATACTTCTTGTAGAGAAAATTTAATATGTTAAAATGTGACTGCGGAAGGTAGGAACTGCTCCTACTGCACGATCAGCTTCTACGTGGGTACAGAGTTGATCAAGTGTAAAACTTTCCCCTCCCAATCTCTGGGACAAGAAAAAGTTTCGCCTCGCATTCCATTCACCACAACCACCCCTGAAACCCAGGGGTGCTTTTTTTCGCAGTACTCCACGATGGACGCGTTTAGAACTGCTTGCTCTTGTTCCAGTAACTAATCGTTGAGGCACGTAACTGGCGTAGCTGGCTCCGGTAGATCTTTTATAAAAGTGTATTCTCTGTTTGGGACATTATATTCCCAAAGCTCTACGGGAGAAACACGATGATAAGAAAATGTCATGGTCGGATTGTCCCAAACCTCATAGACAACATATGAGATTATATCTAAATCTGTATCGTCATTCCATGTATAGGATACAATCGGTGTAAGAATTGTCGTTCCCAAGCCGTTGTTATATCCTGGCGTATTTATCGGCGCTGATCCTACATAAAAACCCTCACTTGAACTGCTGAGTTTTGTAACCTCTAAATCATAATCAACGTGTCCTGCCCCACTCGTTGTATCCACGTATAAGGCGGCAGAATATGTTCTTTCGGGGGAGAAAATTGGCCCTGAATTTTCGAATGGGAGATCATCATAGCAATACGGGATATAGATCGAATTTGTAGACGTCGAAGTGCTTGAGGAACTCGAAATGGATGAGGATATACTGGAGCTTATCGGGGAAACTGCAACTGGCGCTTCGGCTATATTTTGAAATTTAAATATCAAAAATCCTCCCGCAAGAATCGCTACGGAAAATAAAATTAACAACGCCGTTCGAAATTCAATCGGCTGTTTCATATGTGTTAACTATAGCAAATTTTTCAGTACGCCACGCTGGACGCGTTTAGAACTGCCTTGACAATGAATCCTAGCTCTTGATATAAGTAGGTAGCGGAGGGTGTAATGAAATATAACGCTGTCTTGGAGAAAGAAATCCAAAGAGAGACTGATTCTACTGAGCTCTGCTATCGCGTTGTAGTTGGCGATCATCCAGTTCGTGTCACTCAAGATGAAATCCAAAGAGAAGCTGATCGCGAACTCAGGAAAGCGGGGTTTCGGATCAAACTAACAAGATACGAAATTGATCCGAATATGTTTTACTCAACCTGGGGATGTTTATCAAAAGTGGCGCTGGTAAAAATCTGGTATCGCTACGAACCAGCATAAAAAGTGGCGAAGGGATTGTCCAAAAGATAATCCCTTATTTTTTCGTCAGTACTCCATGTGACCCTTTCCAAGAGCTACCCCCATCACGACAAAGATAACAAGTGCCGGCCGCAGCCGATAGGAGAAAAATGGCGAAGTTGAGATAGATGGAATTTGGAGAACCCTGCTTCAAGACTTCAAGTTCGCCCTCTGTTATTTCATAAATACACACCGATCCAACCCGCGCGGGTTATTGTCGACGCCCACTTCTCAAGTGAAGTATCTACGTGTCTCCGCTGCCCCCTGCGATGTGTTGTAACCTTTTATTCTTGATTTGAGCGACTTTGCGGGGTAATCTCTTAATTTGATCGGCTTCGCCCTTTCCTCGGAGTAACCTATTGTGATTCCCTCGGTTTCGAGACAACTAGGGTGAAAGCGATTATGGGATTGGGTTTGGCGGTTGCCAAGATATCGCCTACGTGCTTACATGATAGGAGCACTTTGTTTTGAGTAATTTAGAATCGAAAGGAGGGTATCGCTCACATCGCGCGATGGTCCGATGGACTTGCATCAGAAGGACGTCCAGGAGAATATCGCGTGGACACTTCACCCAACCAAGAGAATCTCGGTTGCGAGGAATACGCATGTCCACAACTTTACCGCATGGCGAGCGGTCCACAAGCGCTATGCCACTCACCGCTGGAAAGTACTCCAACGCTCCTGAATTCGCGTCTCTGCCGATAAGAAATGCTCCATCTCGTGCTCAGAGGCTGACACTTCGGCAAGCATCCCTCTTCAGACGAACAAAAGCTCGCCTCAAGACTAGGCCAAGTCTTGTGACGACAGCTCACGCGCTTCATCTGGGCCTGCTGAGCGGAGACGTGTCTCTTGACGAAGCATCCACCCACGTCCAAGGATGTAGTTTGTGCCTCTCTTGGGCATCCACACAACTACCGAATCCGAGGGAGATGATCAATATTCATCATTGGGGCACCAAGCGAATGAAGTAAACCGAACCCCTTGGTCGGGATGAGATATTAAGAGCTTGACTGCCAGTGTCAAGCTCTTTTCTTTGTGGAACGAGGATGGAGCTGAATATGGCATGCCGTATTACATCGTCGTTCCGCATAGTACGTTCATTAAAATGGGATTTGATCAGGCAGACCTCGGAAACATTCTTGCTCGCTACAAACTTTTCGGAGCAGTTACGGCATATAAAAAATTTGATAATATTCCCGGCTACGACTTTACTCCAAGCATGAGCGATTTTGAAAGACAGGCTCAGGGTTATTTTAATAAATTGCACCCAGAAGATTATGAATGGGAGCCAGTCTATGTCATAGAGATCAATAAAGAAAAATTAGATTGGATATCGCACAACGAGAGTTTGCTGAAACCGTACTTTTGAACCTTTCAATCAAAGATCAAAAAGTTCAGCATTTTCAATTCAAACCAGCGTACCAACTCATTGCAGACCTACCCGAAAACGCATCAATTGAACAAATGTACCACCATCGGGATTTGAACCCGAGTTCCCGCCGTGAGAGGGCGATGTCCTAGACCAGGCTAGACGATGATGGCATATTTACTTACCGAGAGATTATAGAGAAAAAGCGGCGATTCGACAAGGTGCGCTGCGCGATCCCCTTAGCTAAGCGGCACTGCGGTCGGGATGTGCGCCTCGCGAATTTCCTCCACTATTTTATTCAATTCCATCGAGTGCGAACCCTTCACCAATATCAAATCCCCTTTCTTTATAAAGTCCTTTACCGGCTTGCACGCATCGTCCGCGGTATCAAAAGAGAAGATCACGGCGCGCTTCATGCCCGCGTCGCGCGCGGCCTCGGCGATGAATTTTGCACGCGGGCCGACGGTGAAGAGCACGTCTGCATCCTGCGCGGCCATGCGGCCGACCGCCTCGTGCGCCTCCGGCGTGTACTTGCCGATCTCGAGCATGTCGCCAAGCACCGCCACCTTACGTTTTGCCGGGAGGGCGGCGAGCGTCTCGAGCGCCGAGCGCATCGCGATCAGGCTCGCGTTATATGAATCGTCGATGATGTTCGTAAACTTGATGCCGGACAAAAGCTGCATGCGCGATTCCGGCGGCGCGTACCGTGCGAGCGCCTCGGAGATCGTTACGAGGTTCATGCCGAACACGATCCCGATCGCCGCCGCAGCGCCGGCGGCATACGCGTGCGCCCGGCCGAAGACGTTGTCGATCCGCACCGGCACGACGGCACTGCCATGTTCAAGCTTGAAGGAGATGCCGGAGAGCTGACCGTCTTTTATCTTATTTTCAAACCGCGAGATGCGCACCTCACATCCTTTGTCAAAACCAAATGTCATCACCCGTGCACGCGTGCGCGACTGCAAATTCATCACCACCTCGTCATCGCCGTTCAATATCGCAAAACCGCCGACCGGCAAATATTCGATGAGCCGTCCCTTCTCCCGCGCGACCTCATCCGGGCCGCCGTAAAATTCCACGTGTACGGGAATATCGCCGATCGCGGTGATCACGCTCACATTCGGCCGCGCGATGCTTAATAGATATTTAATGTCTCCCGGCCGGTCCGCGCCGTATTCCAATATCAAAATTTCGGGATATTCCGCGGCCGGGGTGAACGCGATCCGCCAGGCGGAGCCGACGATCACTTTTATCCAAAATCCGATCTTCCGAAGTTGCTTCGTACCGCGCGGCGTCGCGCGGCTCACGAGCGCAAGATCTTCCGCGCTCCAGTCACCGAGGATCGTGAGCGGCAGGCCGAGGTCGCTGTTCAAATTGCCGAACGAGACGCGCACGCGGCGGTCGCGCTCGAGCACCGCTTTGATCGCGAGCTTCGTCGACGTCTTTCCCGCACTGCCCGTCACGCCGATCACCGCCGGCCGGTAGCGCCAGATCGTCCACCGCGCGAGCCGCCGCAGAATGTTACGCAGAATCTTTACGGACATATGAGGTCGTGGCAATTAGGGACGACGTCGGCCGTCGTGCGATCCGGCGCGATATTATAGTAATTGATGATCCATTGCGCGAGCTGGTTCCATGCCGGCACCACCGTCTCTGCGGCAAGCGAATTCACCGAAACCGTATTGAGCCGGATATATGCAATGAAGTGCGGATTCGATGTCGGCCCCCAGCCGATGTATGAATCATCGAGCTCGTTCAGATATCCCCCGCCGTTCGGATTCGGAATGTACGCACTGCCGGTCTTGCCTGCCATCGTGTACCCGTTGATCTCCGCCACCTGCGCGAGGTCGACGGCGTCCACCGCCATCTGCGACACCTGCTGTGAAGTCGACGTACTCATTACGCGCCGGATCACCTGCGGCGCGAGCGACGCATTGATATATGGCCGCATGAGCAATCCGCCATTTGCGATCGCACTGATCGCGGTCACGAGCTCGATCGGCGTCACCGCGACGCCCTGTCCGAATCCCGCCGTATCCCAGTCGACCTGCGGAGCGGTCGGTGTGAGCTGGCTCAGATTGCCCGCAACCTCACCGGGAAGATCAATCCCCGTCTTTTGATCGAGCCCAAATTTTTTGAGATAGCTGAGATAGATATCGTTACCCGTGGCATTTTCCGCCCAGATGGCACCGCTATTGATAGAACCCTCGATCACCTGCGTCATCGTGGTATCCGGACCGTACGGACCATGCGTCGTCAGATTGTAGTTTGTGATGTGCGCGCCGTCGATGTTCACGTATCCTTTATCATCGTAGGTCGTGTCCGGCGTGATCTTCCCGGAATCAATGCCCGCCGCCATGGTGATCAACTTCATGATAGAGCCCGGTTCATACACTCCCTGCACGTCAGTGTTCAAAAAATCGGAAAGTGGCGACTGGCTGTAATTATTAGGATCGAAGTTCGGATCGCTCCCCATCGCCAATATTTTTCCGGTCATCGGATCCATCACCATCACGTCGCCGCCGGTGGCGCCGGTGCTCGACACCAAGCCGTCGAGGATCTTCTCCGCCTCGATCTGGATGTTCGGATCAATCGTGGTCACGAGATCTGAACCGCCCGCGCTTCCGCTCGTCGAGCTTCCTTCAAGCAGGTCGTTATAATATTTTTCGAGGCCGTATTTTCCGCTCTCGCCGGTATTCGAAGCATTTGGTCCGACATACCCCAGCACCTGCGATGCGACTTCGCCAAGCGGATAATAACGCTCGGGTTCGAACTCGGTATAAACGCCCGGGATGTTGAGCGTTGTCACTTTCTGCGCAACCGCCGGATCCGCCTTGTTCACCAAAAGCTCGTATTGATCGCCGGGACGCGAGAAAATCGCTTTTAGCGTCGCGACCGGCATATTCAAAACCGGCGCAAACGTCGCCGCGGTCGTGGCGGGATCCCTCACCGACATCGGCACCGCATAGATGATCGGAAATTCCTGATCGATCGCCGCAGGCAGGGTGTTTCCGTTGTTATCGGTGAAATAAATGGCGCCGCGATCGGCATTGTTGGCGGTCGAAGCGGATTGTTCGGATTCCGCCTGGGCATAATAATAATTGCCCTTCACCAGTTGTAATTGATAAAGATGAAACCCTAAATAAGTAAAGGCGAGTACGAGCAGTATGACGATTATTGAGAAGCGATAGGCCATTGTTGATCGACAGTGAAGTATTGTGGGTTCTTATCCTGTACCAATCCATCCGCGGACGCGAGTGCGGTAAAATCAGCGCCGCCTAACGTGGCGAGCGCCTGATTATTGAGAGCGGTATTCTGTGCACCGACCGATTGAAGTTGAGCTTTGAGCGATACGATGTTCTGACTGAGATCTACCGTCTTATTATAAGCGATAACCAGCCAAAAAGTCCCGCCGAGTAGTGCGAAAACCAACAACGCGATGACCACGTTCAGGATGTTGATATGCTTTGATGGTTGTATGAATGTCATTGTTTTATAAAATTCGCGCCGCTCGTATCTTTGCCGACCGGCTCCGGGGATTTTCCTTGATCTCCTCCCGCGTCGCCTCTACCGGCTTTTTTGTGATAATTTCCACCGTCCCCTCCTTCGCCAATGATTGAAATGCCCGCTTTACGATCCCGTCTTCCGTTGAATGGAAGCTGATAATCGCCGCCCGCCCGCCGGGCTTTACGATCGCACTGAGGTTATTTAATAACGTTTTAAGGTTTTCCAGCTCGCCATTCGCGTAGATCCGGAATGCCTGGAACGTGCGCGTGGCCGGATCGATCCTGCCATGCTCGTACTTCCCGCGGTTCTTGCCGTCGATTCCCCCCGTGAGCGTCATGCGCACTACGTCCGCCAACTCGCCTGCGGTCATGATCGGTTTTCGCCGTCCGTGATCCTTGATCGCTTTCGCGATCCGCCGCGACGCGCGCTCGCCGCCAAACTCAAAGATGATGTTCGCGAGCGACTCTTCGCTCTCTTCGCGCAGGATCTGCCACACCGGCGTCCGTGAATCGTCATAGGTCATGAGCAACGGCTCGTCCTTCGCCGCATCGCCAAAGCTGAATCCTCTGCTCGACGCTTCAAGCTGTTCCGAAGAGAATCCGAGGTCGATCAGCAACCCGTCCGCTTTTGCACTATTATTTTCAGCTGCCAGTATTTTGGGCAGCTCGGCATAATTGCCATGGATCAACTTCACATTTTTTTGACCGGCAAACCGCGCGCGCGTCCGCTCAAGCAACTGCTCGTCCCAGTCAAGTCCGAGCAAAATTCCTTTCGCGCCGATGAGCTCGGCGATCGCCGCAGCATGTCCGCCCCCATCCACCGTGCCGTCAATGATAAAATCCCCCTGTTGTGGATTTAAAAACGTTATTACCTCGTGTGAAAGAACTGGCTTATGTAAGCTACCCCGCGCACTCACCGCTCCGTTTTCTTCTTCGATGATCGCCGCCATCTTATATTCCTGTCTATATTCCTATTTGGCCTAACTGCTCGGCGATCGCTTCGGAAGAACTCTCGGTCTTTGTCTTATACGTTGCCCACGTTGCTTCATCCCAAATTTCGATGCGGTTGTACAATCCCGCAACGACAACTTCTTTCTTCAAGCCCGCATACTTTCGCAAATAATCAGGGATCAAGATTCTTCCCTGCGCATCAAGCTCGACATCGCTCGCGCCGGCCAACATCAGCCGCGTGAACGCCCGCGAGTTCGCCTGCGCGAGCGGGAGCGCGATCAGCTTTGCCGCCAATGCTTCCCATTCGCTGTTTGCGAACACAAAAAGACAGTTATCAATTCCGCGCGTGATGATAGCGCCCGCCGTCAGTTTATCGCGGAATTTTGCGGGAATCGCCATCCGGCCTTTGGGGTCTAAATTGTGTTTGAATTCGCCTAGTAACATGTTTTTAAGTTATGCACAGAAAGTGGCAGTTATCCCCAGTTTCCTCCACAACCCACCACTTGTATACAATCATACTCCACTCCTATATATAGTCAAAGCATCCCCTTTCGCCGGAATAATGGCGTGAATAAGCATTGATTTTGCTAGGATTCTTAAGAATCCGGCATGGCTAAAAACCAAAGATATGCACAGGGTTTATCTATTGGACAGTATCCCCTTACCGCACGTGATTCCCCACTTCATCACCCCACAAAAAAGAAAACCCATCGCTGTTGAGCGAGTGGGCGTTCTTACGTCGGAGCGAAACAGCGATGGGTTTTCTTTTTTGTGGGCGTTGCAGGGATCGGACCTGCGACCTCTCCGATGTGAACGGAACGCTCTACCACTGAGCTAAACGCCCTTTTATAATATTGCTATCTTAAACTAAATTTATAACTTTATCAATCGGAACTGCGGAAATTCAGAGAAAAAAATACACCCTATTCTGGAGCATTCTTCTTAGCATGATCCAGAATAGGGTGTATTTTTTTGAACTACTGAATTTCCGCAGTTCCGCCTGCCTCCGTGATCTTCTTCTTGATCTCTTCGGCTTCGTCTTTCTTGACGTTCTCTTTGACCGTCTTCGGCGCGCCGTCTACGAGGTCCTTCGCTTCCTTGAGACCAAGCGTGGTCACTTCGCGGACAACTTTGATGACGTTCAATTTGCTTGCTCCAGCCGATTTGAGGATGACGTTGAACGCCGTCTTCTCTTCCGCCGCAGCCGCACCGGCTCCGCCGCCTGCCGCCACCGGGGCCGCAGCCGAGATGCCGAACTTCTCTTCGAGTTTCTTCACGAGCTCCGCGAGCTCAACCACCGTGAGAGACTCTATTTTTGAAATCAGATCGTCGAAATTTGCCATTGTATTTATTGTGCTTGCGTTAGCTCGACCTTTTGTTCAGGTAAATCGGTATCAGTGGAATGGGTCTCTGCTGCCGGCGCTGGGGATTCCGCAATGGGCTGTGCGGCTGCACCCCCCATCTTTGATTTCTCGTCGAGAATATAGAGGAACGAACGGATCGGCGCGGCGAGCATGCCAAGCAACTGTGCGAGCACGACCTCGCGCGGCGGGAGCTTGCCGATGTAAACGATATCCTCGGCGGTCATCGCCGTACCGGCGGTGATGTTGTAACCTGCGAGGATCTTCTTGATCCAGACATCCTTCGCCTCGCCCTCCGGAACATCCATGCCCGAGAAGAACTTGAATGCGGGTCCCGCGATGTGTTCGCTGTCTACTTCGGAGAAAATCGTACCGACGGACGTTTTGAACTGTTTGAGGTCGACATCGATCCCCTTTTCCTTCAAAAGGATGCCAAGGATGCGCTTCTTGATGACCAAGAAGTTTGCGCCCGATTTTTTAAGCTCGATGCGCAATTTGCGAAGATTTTCAGCGCTGATCTTTGTGAAGTCGGCAAAGATCAGCGCTTCGCTCTTTTCAAAAAGCGTGCGCGCATTCGCCAACTCTGTTTCTTTTTGTGCCCGTGTTTTCATTTTATTATTTATTAATATCTCTTAAAAACGCGAAAGCGGCCATTCCAAGGCCGCGAGTAATGACAGGGCGTTTGCCCTTCAGTCCTCTCATGGGAATTTATATGCCTTTCGCGGCAAACCCATGGTCTTTGGAATTGGTTCAAGTATAACGGAACGGCGAAATTTGTCAACAGCAAATGCGGTACAATAGAGGGATGGGAAAGCTCGGCATATTCATAGTCTTCATTCTCGTCATCGCGGTGCTGGCGGCCGGTTTTTTGTGGCTTGTGAATTCGGGCGGTCAAAGCGGTGCGATAACTCCCAACGGCAGCAGCTCTTCAACCGTGCCGACGCTCATACTCGGCACGCCGACCGGGACCGCCTCCACCGGAAGCCAGAGCATCTCTGATGGAACAATCACAATCGTTTATCCAACGATGGATTTTGCGATGGCCACGTCGGATCAGCAAATCACCGTCCGTTCATACATCCCACCATGCGATCCCGATTTTGAATATTGCCTCTATTACGTCGGTAGCGCGTATCAAGGAACCAATTTTGACAGCGCCGGCATCCGCGTGGAGCAACGCACCGACCTCACGACGCAGGCCGCGTGCTTGACCACTCCGCCGACCGGGTTCTCAAACTTCACGCCGACCAGCACCACCGTCGGTGATTACTCGCTGAGCGAGTTCACCCCGATCGGCAACGCCGGCACCGGACACTATTCCACGGGAACGCTTTATCGACTTTTCTACAACGGCGCGTGCTATGAATTCGAAACGCGTATCGGGCAAAGCCAGTTCGCAAACTATCCGTCGGGCACGATCGCACAATTCACCAATGCCGACGAGGCAAGCCTGCAGGCGGAAATCGATAGCATCTTGAATGGCATCACTCTGCCTTCCGGGGAGACGGTCAATTTCCCTCAATAAATTTGCGGGGGCAGTAGGAATCGAACCTACGTCGGCGGTTTTGGAGACCGCAGTCCTGCCTCTGAACGATGCCCCCTATTTCTTTTCTTCCTCTCAATAATAATACAGATTTTAAAAATGCGCCTGCCCCTTCCGAGGCAAGCGCATTTTCTCTGATCGGTCTACTTTCCGGAAATCCTTGCCTCTTTGTGCAATGTTTTTACACGGCACCAGTCGCAGAACTTCTGGAGTTCGATCTTCCGTTCCACCAGCTTCTTGTTTTTATTGGTGTAATAATTACGGCGCTTGCAGACGTTGCAGCGCATCGTGATCAGCCTGTCGGCATGCTTTATCTTGGCCATGGGAACGATGATACTATATTCCTGCGTTTATTGCAAATCTGAGCCGACCCCCGCGCTTTTTATCATTTCAGCGAACGAACAGACAGCAAATGAGCCGTTGGCCGGAATTGAACCGGCGACCTACTCCTTACCATGGAGTTGCTCTACCAGCTGAGCTACAACGGCAACAGCTACAAGATTACTGTAATTGTTGAATTTATTCAACCTTCGCCGCTATAAGAACTTCATCGAGCCGAGAACTCCGTTGAAATCCGAAATATGCGCGGCCGAGGCAGCGGCGGTATCGTTCGCTTCATAGGAAAGATACACTTCCCAAAGCTCGCCGCCACGCGAGCAATAGACGGAGACATTTTTCGAGGTGACGCCCGGCGCATAGGCAGCCTCATACGCCGCTGCCGGACACGCGACGCCATCCACCACAAGCGTCGTCGTCGTGATGTTTATCGCGCTCATGAGCTGCGTATCGATGACGCTCTGAAGATAGCCCGATTCGATCGTCGTTGTCACTACATAAATCTGCGCGCCGCCGACGGGGATAATTCCTCCGGTTTGATACTGGCCATTGAAATTGGTTATCAAGAACGGCAAATACCGGGCAATACTCCACGACGAAGGATAACTGAGAGAAAACGATCCGTTGCTATATGATCGTTGCGTAGAAGTTGAAATTGCAACGACAACGTTGGTCGAACTCGATGTGGAACTTGCAGTGACGGACAATGATCCGCTGGTGCTCGTCGGGACCATACTGGTCGTGACCTCCGGCGCCTTCGCCCGATGGCTAAATCCAACAACACTCAAACCAACTACCACGATAACCACGAGAACAATGATGGTAATCAGCTTCTTTTTATTCATTTCGCTATTATATTACTTTTTTACGAAACTAAATAGCCCCTCTCAAGAATCTCCTTAATGTAAATATCCACATTTTCATGCTTTTGCAACTCTTCCAATGAAAGCCATTGATATGCAATATTTTCAGAAGTATCGAGGATCGGCTCACCCTTTGTCTCTCCAACATACGAAAGCCTCACGACATGCTTCTCTTCGTTGGGAATAATATCCTGAGCGTAGATCAATTTTGGCTCCGAAGTTATTTCGAGCTGAGTTTCTTCCCTTACCTCGCGCCGCAAGTTCTCAATTAAGAGCGATCCCGGATTAATCCGCCCGCCGGGAATGTCCCACTCCCCTTTCACGCCTGGATATTTTTTCTGGGAACGGCGGATCAGAAGATATCTCCCGTCCGGATTTTTTAAGAAGATTTTAACGCCTACTTGGAGGATCATAATTCTGATTATATCACTTGAGCCACCTCCCGGATTCGAACCGGGGACCTTCGCTTTACAAAAGCGTTGCTCTACCAGCTGAGCTAAGGTGGCCTCTTCTTTTCCTGCTCCTTGCATCAAGACTTCCCTATACTATCGTTAAAAAAAGATTCTGTAAACAATCCCATGGCTTTATTTTTCATCCTTTTTTAACTATAATAGAGGGGTTAATTTATGTTCTGCATCCTCGCTTGCGGGGGCCAACACAAGAACAATGGAATCAAAATTTACCCATTTACATACGCATTCGCACTATTCCCTCCTCGACGGGCTCTCGAAAATTCCCCAGATCGTGGCGCGCGCCAAGGAAACGGGAATGGACTCCATCGCGCTCACCGATCACGGCGTCCTCTACGGAGCCGTCGAATTTTATAAACTCGCAAAAAAGCAGGGAATCAAACCGATCCTTGGTGTCGAGGCGTACATCGCGCCACGCGACCGGTTCTCTAAAGAGAATGGCGAACGGTATTACCATTTGATATTACTCGTCGAAAACCAGACCGGGTGGAAAAACCTTATCACACTCGTTTCAAAAGCTCACCTTGAAGGCTTCTATTACAAGCCGCGCATGGATAAGGATCTTTTGCGCGAGCACCACGAGGGTCTTATTGCACTTTCCGCGTGTCTTGGCGGCGAAGTGGCGCGCGCGCTGACCGCGGATCAATACGAAGAGGCAAAGCGAATCGCGCTCGAACATCAGGAAATCTTTGGCAAAGGAAATTATTTCCTGGAGATCCAAAAACATCCGGGCATCCCGGAATCAGAAAAGATCGAACCGCTCCTCGTAAAACTTTCGGAGGAAACCGGCATTCCCCTCGTCGCCACGCAGGACAGCCACTACACGCATTCCGACGATGCCGAGTATCATGACGTGCTCCTCGCGGTGCAGACCGGCAACAAACTCGACTGATGACAACCGCATGAGCATGACGTCGGATGATTTTTCGATCCTCTCGCCGGAAGACATGGTAAAAAAGTTTGCGAGCATCCCGGGCGGTGCCGAAGCCGTCGCACGCACGCACGAGATCGCGAAGCGATGCAATGTGGAGATCGAGCTTGGGCACACATTACTCCCCGACTTCCCTAAACCGCCCGGCAAGACCGCAAACGGCTATCTTCGCGAGCTTGTAGAAGAGCGCCTGCCGAATAAGTTTTCGCCGGAGGCACAGACGCCGGAAATGCGCGAGCGGCTGGAATACGAACTCAGCGTCATCGAGAAGACCGGCTTTGCCGATTATTTCCTTATCGTGCAGGACCTCATTCACTGGGCAAAATTGCACGGCATCGCCGTCGGCCCCGGCCGCGGATCGGCCGCGGGAAGCCTCGTCTCCTATGCCCTCGACATCACCGATATCAATCCCCTCACGTACGGCCTGCTCTTCGAGCGCTTCCTCAATCCGGAACGTATCCAGATGCCGGATATCGACATCGACTTCGCCGACGCGCGCCGCGAAGAAGTGCTCGCCTACGCACGCGAGAAGTACGGTGAGGATCACGTCGCGCGCATCATCACGTTCGGAACGATGGCGGCGCGCGCCGCGATCCGCGACGCCGGCCGCGCAATGGGATATTCCTACGCCTTCTGCGACCAGATCGCAAAGCTCATCCCCTTCAATCCCACCCAGGGAATGAAAGAAGGCTGGCTCGATGAATGTCTTAAAAAAGTGCAGGAATTAAAAGTCTTATATGACACAAATCCCGAGGCAAAAAAGTTGATCGACACGGCGCGGCACCTTGAAGGCGTTGCGCGGCATGCGTCGGTGCACGCCTGCGCCACGGTGATCGCGAAAGATCCGCTCATGGAGCGCGTGCCGCTGCAGTTCGCCCCGCAGGACAATCAGATCATCATCACGCAGTTCGAGATGCACGCCGTCGAAGACCTCGGCCTTCTTAAGATCGACTTCCTCGGATTGAAAAACCTGACGATCATCGAGAACACGATCAACCTTGTCAAAGAACTGCACGATGTCGTGATCAATATTTCCAAGATCCCGCTCGATGACAAAAAGACGTTCGAGCTGCTTCAGCGCGGCGACACCACGTCGATCTTCCAGTTCGAATCGAGCGGCATGCGGCGCTACATGAAAGAGATCAAACCGACGCAGATCGACGACCTCATCGCGCTCGTGGCACTCTTCCGCCCGGGACCAATGGAGCTTATCCCGACGTACATCAACCGCAAGCAGGGCAAGGAAGTCGTCCGCTACATCCATCCGCTCATGGAGGAGACGCTCAAGAACACCTACGGCGTCATCGTCTACCAGGAACAGGTGATGGACCTCGCGACCAAACTCGCCGGCCTCACGCGCGGCGAAGGCTACCTGCTCGTCAAAGCCGTCGGAAAGAAGATCAAATCACTGCTCGACGAGCAAAAGGAAAAGTTCATCAACGGATGCATTAAAAACAATATTCCTCGAAAAGTTGCAGACCAGGCGTGGGAACTCATCGAACCATTCGCGCGCTACGGGTTCAACCGCGCGCACTCGGCATGCTATGCAATGATCGGATACCGCACCGCCTACTTGAAGGCAAACTATCCGGAAGAGTTCGTTGCCGCGACGTTGAATTCCGAATTGAACGACATCGAGCGCATCTCGTTCCTCATCCAGGAAGCAAAGCAATCCGGCCTCGACGTATTGCCGCCGGACGTGAACCGCAGTTTTATCAACTTTACGCCGGAAGGGCCAAAGATCCGCTTCGGCCTGCTCGCGATCAAGAACGTCGGCTCGGAAATCACGCGTGCAATTATAGAGGAACGCGCCCGCGGCGGCCCGTACGAAAGCTTCGAGAGTTTTTTGAGCCGCATCCAGCACAAAGACCTCAATAAAAAATCGATCGAGTCGCTGGCAAAGAGTGGTGCGTTCGATTCGCTGAACGTTGAGCGAAAGCAGATATTAGAAAATATGGATGAGATATTGCGCTTTGTGAACGCGCTGAAACGCGGCGGCGATGAACCAGGCAAACTCGCTCTTCGGTGCGGCGATGTCTGCACCGACGATCACGTTGAAGTTAAAGCCGGCCGCGCCCGCGACGAGCGGCGAGAAACTCATCTGGGAAAAGGAGCTGATCGGCTTCTTCATCTCCGCACATCCGATGACGAACTTTGCATCGACGATCGAGCACTACAAATGCAAACCGATTAGCGAGATCGCCGCGATCACCGACGAAAAGAAAATCTACCGCACCGCCGGCCTCGTCTCAAAAGTGAAAAAGATATTCACGAAGAGCGGCCAGCCGATGATCTTTGCCACAATCGAAGACAACGCCTCCGGACAATCGATCGAGGTCGTCGTCTTCAACAGCGTACTCGAGAAGACCGCTGCCGCGTGGGTGGAGAACGCCTGCGTCATCGTTGACGGCCGCGTCTCCCACCGCGACGGCGAGACCAAAATGCTCTGCGAGAACGCGAAGAAGCTGGAATAGTCCTTTTTACTTCTTCCCCCGCATCAGCGGAAAGAACACCGTTTCGCGAATTGGCTTATCCATCAACACGGCAAATAAACGCTCGGATATGCCAAAGCCTCCAGCCGGTGGCATGCCGTATTGCAACGCTTCCAAGAAGTCTTCATCAAGATGTTGCGCTTCGACATCCCCCGCCGCGCGGAGCTTCATCTGCTCGTCAAAGCGCGCGCGCTGGTCGTCGGGGTCGTTGAGTTCCGAGAATCCCTTGCCAAGCTCCGTGCCGCACGCCACGATCTGAAATCGCTCCACGACCGCCGGATTCTCCGGATGGCGTTTCGCAAGCGGCTCGATCTCCACCGGCGGATTGATCAAAAAGCACGGCTCGATGAGCAATGGTCGCACGGTTTTTTTATAAATCAGATCGATCAAGCGACCCTTACCGGCAGTCTTATCAACTTCCAACTTCAACTCCTTTGTTTTCGTGAGCAACTCCGCGTGGCTCGCCGCAATCGGATCAAGGTCGTTCGCTTTTATAAACGCCTCCACATAATCCACCGTTGGCCACTTCTTTGACCAGTCGATCTTCTTCCCACCGAACTCTGTTTCAAGCCCGCCACACGTTTTCTCGATCACCTCTTTATACGTTCGCTCCACGAGCTTCATCACGTCGGTATAATCGGCATACGCCCAATAAAACTCTAACTGGGTGTAATCCTGCAGATGTTCGCGATCAATGCCTTCATTGCGGAAGATGCGTCCGATCTCGAACACTTTATCGAAACCACCGACGAGCAGACGCTTGAGCGGCAATTCAAGCGAGATACGTAGATAAAAATCCTCGTCGAGCGCGTTGTGATGCGTGCGGAATGGTTCCGCCTCGGCGCCACCGGGAATATTCTCGAGCACCGGCGTCTCCACTTCTAAAAATCCTTCGCGCTTTAACGCATTGCGAAATGTTTCCCAAAAAACAGTTTTCTTTTTGAAAAGCTCGCGAAGATTATCGCCGGCGATGAGGTCAAGGTAACGCTTGCGGAAGCGAATGTCGTCGTCCTGCAAGCCCTCCCATTTGTCCGGCAGGGGTAAAAGGCTTTTTGACACGAGCTGAAGCTCATGCGCCTCGATGCTTTTCTCACCGCGCTTCGTGGTAAACAAAAGCCCGGTGACGGAGATGAAATCTCCCATATCGAGCACCGAGCGCCAAAACGAAGTCTCGGCGAGCGCGTCCTCTTTTAGCACCACCTGGATCTTTCCGGACTCATCCTCGATGATCCGCAAAGATGATCTTCCCCATATCGCGGAGGCTCCGCAGGCGGCCAACAAGCGAAACCATTCCACCTCCTTTAACAATCTCAGCTTCTACAGAAAGTTTCTCGAATTCTCCGAGCGCATGCGCGATTGAGAACGATCGCTTCACCCGCGCCGGATACGGATCAATGCCAGCCGCCTTGATGGCG
This sequence comes from uncultured bacterium, assembly GCA_963718575.1. Lineage (GTDB taxonomy): Bacteria > Patescibacteriota > Minisyncoccia > UBA6257 > 2-01-FULL-56-20 > JAKAGE01. Next base: position 185,617 of record OY970358.1, read on the forward strand.
TCCAGCTTTTTCCGCCGCTCCGCAACAATGTCTTCTAGCATTTCCTAATAATACCGCGAAATCACTTTTTTGCGAATATAAAATAGATTGACATCCCTTTTAAGGGGCGTCTCGGAGCCGCGAAGGCGGCGAGAGCCGAGGCGGCCGTTCAGCAGAACGGAACGCCGTACCCGTAAAGGGATGTTAATCTATTTTTAATATCTCGTACGTCATCAAGCCTGCAGGCGTCGTGACCTTGATGCTATCCCCCACCTTGTGATTCATAAACGCCTTGCCGAGCGGTGATTCATCCGAAATCTTTCCCTCCTCCGGTTTCGCCTCATACTTGCCCACGATCGTGTAGACCGAGGTCTTTTCGCCTTTCTTTATGGTGATGACGGATCCCACCTGCACCGCACCGTTGTCTTCTGTTTTTTCAATGATGACCGCTTCTTTCAAAAGATCTTCCAGCTCAAAAATGCGCGTTTCCACGTTTGCCTGCTCATCGCGCGCCTCCGCGTATTCGGAATTCTCCGAAAGGTCGCCGTATTCCTTCGCCTGCTTCAAGCGCTGGGCAACCTCATTGCGTCTATTATTTTTCAGCTCTTCGAGTTCTAATTTAAACTCCTCGAGGCGTTCTTTTGTGAGATATTGTTTGCTCATTATGTTAATAATAGCCGCCAGGAGAGCGGTTATATGGCGTTAATATTGCTTGTTTTGTTGGAGGTTTAGTGTTTTAGATGATATCCATCCCTCCATAACCTCCACCGAATTATACTCGTTTCGGCCAAAAATTGCAACCCGCCCGAGAACTTAACATGCGATCGGGCATCGTTCACCCAGCGCACTGGCACCTCCTTTACCCGGAAGCCCAAACGGATGGCCAGCGCCAGGGTTTCCACGTCAAACCCCCATCCCCCGATGCTCGATTTCATGAAGATCTTTTCCGCTGCCTCGTCGGTGTACGCCTTGAACCCGCATTGCGTATCCCAGATGCCCGGCAATAAAAAGAGCTGGATGAGGAGATTGAGCGCCTTTCCGATGACCCGTCGATAGAACGGCTCCGGCGGATCAAGCTCTGCGCCCTTCAGTGCGCGCGACCCGATGACGACGCCAAAGCCTTCCTTAAAGAGCGGGATCATCTTTTCGAACTGATCAATGGAAGTGGAATTGTCGGCGTCGGTAAAGAGCCGGATCTTCCCCGTTGCGAGCAGCATCCCCTGCTTCACCGCGCCGCCTTTACCCACGTTATCCCTGAGATCGATCAATTTGAGATTCTTCACCATCTTCGCCATGTCGCGCACAACGGATGCGGTGTTGTCCTTCGAACCATCGTTCACCACTAAAATTTCGTATGAATAATCCACGGCGCTTAAGCGCTTATCCATATCCACAAGCGTGGCCGGGATGCGTTCTGCTTCGTTATATGCGGGAATGATAATGGATAGATATGGTTGTGCCATTGCAACTATTATATCACGCCGCGGGGTGCGAGCGCGCTCGCAGATGATCGCACGGCACAACTCTAAAGTTTCGTAAGGATCATCGGCCCATCCTTCGTGATCGCCACGGTGTGCTCAAAATGTGCGGCCCATGTGCGGTCGACGGTGCCGTAGCCTTCGTCGCTCAACTGGACGATCGCGCCGCCGCCGATCGTGACCATCGGCTCGATTGCGATCACCATGCCGGGCACGAGCTTCATCCCCGTACTTCGATCGCCAAAATTGAACACGGTCGGATCTTCGTGCAATGCCCGACCGATGCCATGCCCCGTCAGCCCCTCCGCAACAGAGAACCGATTCTTGCGCACCACCCTCTCGATCGCATAGCCAATGTCACCAAGCGAACGGCCTACCTTTGCCTCTTTGATACCCGCGTAGAGCGACTCTTCTGTGACAGCAATGAGCTTTTTCGCCTCCGTGCTGATCTTACCCACGCCAACGGTGATCGCGGCGTCGAGATAGAATCCTTTATGCTTCAGTCCGAGATCGAGCTTGATGATATCCCCCTCACGCAGGGCATAGGTGGACGGCTGGCCGTGCACGACGACGTTGTTCACCGAGGCGCAGAGCGTGTAGGGATACGCGCGGCGCGCGCCTTCGGGACGATAGTTCAAAAATGCGGGCGTGTCGCCGCCGTCAACGATGATGGCGCGCGCCGCGCGATCGAGCTCAAGCGTCGTCACGCCGGGACGCACCCCTTCCCTCAACCGCGCAAGCACGGCGCCCAGGCGGCGGCCGCCTTCGGCCATGATATTAATTTCTTCCGGAGTTCTTAGTTCCATGCTGCTTTTCCAAATGCTTTATATGTTTTGCGATCGCCGCTTCGATCTTTTTTTCCACTGCGGCTTCGGTTCCCATTCCCGATATTCTTTTAACGGTATACCGTTCGCCAAAAAAGGCAACCACTTGCGAGATCTGTTCTTTATAGTACTTCTGCCGGTTGCGGAGCGCGCGCTCGCTGTCGTCGTCGCGTCGCGTGAGCTTTCCATTCACATATTCGCGACGGCGCTCCGCGCGTTTGAACATTTCGCCGACCGGAATGCTCAGGTAGATGACGAGCGGATCCGTGCGCTTCGCGCGCGCAAGCTCGCGGGCCACGAGCTTTGCTTCGTTGATCATTTTGGGGTTACCATTGAACAGGATTCCTTTACGCGCGGGCGTCGTCGCGATCACCTGTTTGAAAATATTCCGCACGACCGCCGTCGGCGTCAGATGCCCGATCGCCGTCGTCTTTTTATAATCATATTGCTTGAGCACCGCCGGCTTGCGCACCTCGCGTCCCATATCAAGGTTATAGAACCGATATTTTTTTGCAAGCCGCGCCGCCTGCGTTCCTTTGCCCGAAGCCGGATCTCCAAGGAGAATGAGATTGAACGGCAGATGTTGGGGAAGCGGATTTCGTCATGTTATTTATCCTTTGCCATCGCGAGCGCCATCGTGATGCTCTCCGCAATCACGTCCGGCGCGGGCGTACCGTCGATCGTGATGAATGCGGTCTGCTCCTTGAGATAATCCATCGCCGGCTTTATCGCATCGTCATAATCCTTAAAGCGCTGCGCGATCGCCATAGGCGTATCGTCCACGCGCGACTCATGCTCTGCGCGGAGCAGCAGGCGTTTGATGCATTCCTCGCGCGGCACATCGATGAAGATCGTCGCCATTTTATCCAGCCCGTGCTCTTTGCAATATTCTACCAGGAATTTCCCCTGTCCGAGCCGGCGCGGGACACCGTCAAAAATAATTCCCCGGTCGTGGGGAATGAGAGGAAGCTGGTCTTTGAGCACTTCGATGATGAGCTCGTCGGAAAGCAGGGTTCCGTGATCAATCGCCGATATCTTTTTACCGAGCGCCGAGCCGCTCGCGAGGATCCGCGCGCAACGTGCCGCCCATCTCCCAAAATAAAAAACCGAGCTTGTCCGCCAGTTTTTTCCCCTGCGTCCCCTTGCCCGATCCCTGCGGCCCGGCAACAAAAATGATGTTGTAGTCCATTGGTACCTGTATTATAGCAAGAAAATTTTTGAGAGTAAAATATACGAGGTCAGACGCAAATAAAACTAGCCGCTATTTATAATAATCCTCCCTAGACTCCTCTGGCTCATCTAATTCTCGATAATTACCAAGTAATTCTTCCCCTCTCCTAATATTGCGTTTGGCAAAATATCCCCTCCCCTGTTTGTAGGTCATATTAGCTCTATTGGAATGATTGATATAGTTACCAATATCCAATCGGTTGAAATGCTTCGGACACAACAATTTTCCATCCGACCTAGTAAGGCAATACGCCCGAAGCTCTTTAGGCACATCGCTAACCTTACGAACCTCCTCTTCGAACCCCGTTGTAAAAAGTTTTAAGTAGGTTCCGCGCGCGATACCGTGTAATGCAAAAACGCCGACCCCGCTCACCTTGGATGGTTTTAAGACGAACGACTCATGGGTGGTTTTGTTATTCATTATTTTATTATAGCTCGTATTTCTCGCAGAGATGGAGGAATTTAAATTGTAAACTTTAGTGGAATTCCTCGTCACTCGGCATCGAATAACATACCCCTCCTCTTGAAAGGTGTCTCGGAGGCATGAAGGCGGCTTCTTTTCTATAAGGCGCGAAGGTATCTCTTTTTCGGACTCTCATCGTCCTCGATGACCCGTCCGAAAAGGAGATACCGAACGCCTATTCTATCCCCTCGTATTCCCGCACTGTCAGCTGCGAATCCACTTGCCGCATGGTCTCGAGCGCGACAGCGACGACGATAAGCAATGCCGTGCCGCTGATCGTGACGACAGAAATGCCGGTGATCGATTGCACGATGATCGGGAGGATGGCGATGATGCCGAGGAATGTCGCGCCGAAAAGCGTGATGCGATTCACGATGCCGTGGAAATATTTCTCGGTACTCTCGCCCGGCCGGATACCCGGAACAAATCCCCCGCTCTGCTGAAGATTCTTTGCGACTTCCTCAGGATTGAACGTGATCGCGGTATAGAAATACGTAAAGACGAATACGAGCAGGAAGTAGAACACGCCGTAATAGAGCTGGTTTGCCACGAAGCCCTGCGCAAAATTGCTGATCCTAAGGCCCCACGCCGGCGAGAAGAGCACCACAATCTGTGCCAGGAATTGCGGGAAGAGCAAAACGGAGATCGCAAAGATGAGCGGGATCATGCCGGCCTGGTTCACTTTGAGCGGCAGATAGCTCTGCGCGCCGCCGTACATCTTAGTACCGCGAACGCGCCGTGCGTACGCAACGGGTATTTTCCGTTCGCCTTCATTCAAGTAGACGATGCCCGCGATGAGCAATAATCCTACGATGATGAATCCGATGTATGCCGTCAAAAGCGACGCCGTGTACGACGCGACCGCAAGGCCGAAGCTCGACGGGATGCGGCTGATGATGCCCGCCAAGATGATGAGCGAAATGCCGTTGCCCACCTTCTCTTCCGTGATCAGCTCGCCGAGCCAGAGCGCGATCATCGAACCGCAGGTGATCACGATGACGTTGCGGATGAGGTCGAACGGATCAGGCCGCGGGATCACGCCCTGCGACATGAGCAAACTCAAGAATCCGTAGGACTGTACGAACGCGAACGGCACGGTGAGCAGCCGCGAGTACTGGTTGAACTTTGCCTGGCCGCGTGCGCCTTCTTCGTAATACATTTCCTTCATCTTCGGGAAGATGATCGTCATGAGCTGCATGACGATGGTGGAGGTGATGTAGGGACCGACGCCAAGCATCACGACCGAAAGGTTCGCGAGGCCGCCGCCGGAGAAGAAGTTGAGGAATCCGAGGAGCTGGTTGGAGTTGAAATAGTTCTGAAGCGCTGCAGCGTTCACGCCCGGGATCGGGATCGCCGCAAGTACGCGATACGCGACCAAAAGCCCCAACACGATGAGGATCTTGTTGCGGAGCTCCTTTACTTTGAATATTTGTAGAAATCGCTCCATAAATGTCTAACCCTCTTATTTTACACTACCTCCGGCTTTTTCGATCTTCGCTTTCGCGGTGGCGGAAACCTCAAATCCTTTGATTGCGATCGGGAACGCGATCTCGCCGGCGCCGAGAATCTTTATGACTCCCTTATAATCCTTCTTTATCAACTTTGCGGTCCGGAGGAGTGCGTAGCTGACCTCAAGCGGAGCGCCAGCTTTGGCATGGGATTTGAAGTGCTTCGAAAGCTCTCCGAGATTGAAAATTTCCGGGATATCATCCTTGGCCTTATTGCGGAAACCGCGCATCTTCGGGATTTTTAAGATAATGTCGCGTTCTGCCGGGCGGATGCGATGTCCCGAACGGGAGCGCTGTCCCTTCTGGCCACGCCCGGAATAGCTGCCGCGCTTGCCGCTGCGGCCGATGCGCTGAAGAAGATTTTCCCGTAATGGAGTTCGTGTGTGGAGTTTCATGGTAGTGGTAATCGTTCAGCTTATGCCTTCAATTTCTTTAATGCCTCGATCGTGGCCATCGCGTTCGTCAGTTTGTTCGGCGTGCGGCCGAGGATCTTTGCGGTCGCGTCCTTGATGCCTGCGAATGCGAGCACAAAGCGCACCGAGCCGCCCGCGCGGAGTCCATGCCCTTTGCTTGCCGGCTTGATCATCACCTTTGCGGCGCTGTACTTTGCGATCACCTCGTGCGCGATCGTGCGGCCGTCCTTCAAGCTGATCGTCATCAGATTCTTCTTCGCATCGGCCTTCGCCTTGGCGACCGCCTGCTGGACGTCGAGGCCCTTCGCCACGCCGATGCCGACGCGGCCGCGCTCGTCGCCGATCACGATCGTGACGCGGAAACGGAAACGCTTGCCTCCGGCGACGACGCGGGTGACGCGGCGGTTATCGAGCACGCGCTCTTTAAACTCCTCGCGTACCACCGGGCGGACGCGATCCGGACGACGATTGAATGTTCTTGGTGACGATGATGTGTTTTCTGCCATAGTATTATATTGTGAGTCCGCCTTTCTTTGCTCCATCGACGAAGCTCTTTACCCGGCCATGAAACTTGTACGAGCGGCGATCGAATACCGCGGACTTGATCCCCTTCTCGATTGCTTTCTTTCCAATCAACTCGCCGACCGCGAATGCGTTCGCGGTCTTGTTGTCCTTCTTTGCGCCTTTCTCCGCCTTCAGGATGGTAAAGCTTGATGCCGATGCAAGCGTGTTTCCTTTCACGTCATCAACGAGCTGGGCATAGAAATAGCGGTTGGTGCGGCGCACGGTGAGGCGTGGACGGACGGCGGTGCCGGAAATTACCGCACGGGTGCGCGCGACGCGACGGATCCTTTTCTGGTTGAGTTTCTTGATGGCTTTCATGGATGTGAATATTATGCTGCGGTTGCGCCCGCTTTCTTGCCAACCTTTCTGCGGATGACCTCGCCCTGGTAGTGAATGCCCTTGCCCTTGTATGGCTCCGGTTTTTTAAGCGCGCGGATCTCCGCGGCGGCCTGGCCGACGGCATCCTTGTCAATGCCCGTCACCTTGATGGTGTTCTTTTCCACGGCGATCGCAACCTTGTCCGAGATCGGCACGCGCACTGGCAATGCATAGCCAAGGAAGAGCACGAGTTCCTTTCCCTCGAGTACGGCGCGGTAGCCGACGCCCTCGATCTCGAGCACCTTCGTGAATCCGACGGTCACCCCTTCGATCGCGTTCTTCACGAGCGCCCAGATCGTGCCCTGGATCGCGCTCGTTTCCATATCCGCGGTCGTCGTGATCCAGAAGCTCTCACCTTCGTTCTTGAGGGTGACGCCGGTCGGTACGGTGATCTTCAATTCCCCTTTCGGGCCTTTGATCGTCAAAACATCGCCGTTCTGAACAAGAGTGGCGCCGGCGGTAATTGCGATAGGTTTTTTGATAAGTCGGCTCATAATAGTAAAAATAATTACCAGATCTCAAAGAGATATTCTCCGCCGACCTTCTGCTTTCGTGCCTCGGAACCCGTCATGATACCTTTCGAAGTGGAAAGCATGGAAAGTCCGTGACCCTGCTTGATCGTCGGAAGACTGCGATAATCCGCATACGTGTGGCGGCTCGGCTTGCTCATGATCTTAAAGTCGTTCACCGCAGCCTCTTTGTTCTTATAAGCGAGGCGCACCGTGACGACATTTTTCTTGCCAACCGTCTCCTTTTCCGCGCTCTTAAGGTAGCCGTTCTCAACGAGCTTTGTAAGGATCGCAAAATCCATCTTCGTGAACGGGAAGATTATCTTGTCTTTCTTTGCCCGCGTGGCATTTTTAAGTTCGGAAAGGATATTGTAGTGCATAGGATTACCAGCTGGCTTTTTTAATTCCCGGGATCAGCTGGGCGGTCGCCATTTCGCGGAAGCAGATGCGGCAGAGTCCGAAGTCGCGCATGAAACCGCGCTTGCGGCCGCAACGGAAACAGCGCCGCACGATGCGGGACGAATACTTTGGTCGCTTTTTACTTCGCGCGATGACGGATTCTTTTGCCATATTATTTCTTCTTCCCTTTACGCTTTCCCTTCGGTGTCGGCGCATCTTTCTTCATCGGCACGCCGAATTCCGCGAACTTTGCCACCGACTTTTCGCGATTGCGAACCTTCGGAACGATGCTTATGCCAAGCGAGAACGATACCGGCGACTTCTCCGGGGAGATCTCCGGGAACACCAGATGGTCGCGGACGCCCACGTTAAGGGTGCCGCCCTGGTCGATCGCGGAATGTTCCAACCCCCCAAAGTCACGTACGCGAGGTAACACTATTGTAATCAAACGCTCAAAAAAATCAACTGCTTTCTCACGGCGGAGCGTCACACGAAGCCCGACGATGGCCCCTTCACGCACTTTGAATCCGGCGATGGATTCTTTTGCCTTGCGTAATTGCGCCTGCTGGCCGGTCACTGCGGCGATATCGCGCAACACCTGAGGAAGGATCTTTTCCTCAAAATTCGGCTGCTGGCCGAGACGGCCGACGCCCGCGTCAACGACGACCTTCTCCACGAAGGCGCGCATCGCTTTTCTATCCGTATGTGTTTTCTTTGTTTCAGCCATGGTCGTGGTTATAGGGTTGCTTTACATTTTTTGCAGTAGCGGACCTTGCGGCTGCCTTCCGCGCGGTTGCCGATGCGAGTCGGCGCTTTGCAATTCGGGCAGATGATCATCACTTTGGAAGCGGCGATCGGGCGCGAGACCGCAACGACCTGGCCTTTCTCTCCCTGCTTGCGCGGTTTGGATCGCTTTTTGAACACGTTCAATCCGTCGATCATGATGCGGCCCTCTTCCGGGTACGCGCGCAAAATCACCCCGGTCTTGCCCCGATCCTTGCCGGATAAAATCTTTACGTTGTCTCCTTTCTTGAGGTTCATGAAAATAGTGTTAAACGATTTCTTCCGCCATCGTCATTAATTTCTCGTTGCCCTTTTCCTTGAGCTCGCGCGGGAGCGGACCGAAGATACGGGTCGCCACCGGCTCTTTTTTTGCATCGATCAACACGACCGCATTCTCGTCGAAGCGGACGTACGAACCGTCGCTGCGGCGCAAGGCGCTCTTCGTGCGGACCACCATCACCTTCACCACGTCTTTCTTCTTCACCGTCTTGCGGGGTTCCGCGCTCTGCACGGAAGCGACGATGACATCGCCCACGCCGGCATAACGGTGATGGGTCCCGCCGAGGATGCGGAAACAACGCACCACCTTGGCACCGCTGTTATCCGCAACTTTTATGACTGATCGTTCTTGTATCATAGCTCTATAATTATGCGATCTTGTTTATGATCCTCCAGCGCTTTTCGCGCGAGAGCGGGCGGGATTCCTCGATCGTGACCTTATCCCCCGTCTTGTACTCGTTGTTCTCGTCGTGCGCTTTGAACTTGGTCGTTACCTTGTAGTACTTGAGGTACTTCGGATGCTTCTTCAGGCTCGCCACCGCAACCACGCGCGTCTTCGTCATCTTGTCAGAGACGACCACGCCGATGATCTTCCGGATCTTTTTAATTTGTTCTTGGTTATTTGGCATTGTTTTGCATATGGATGAATGTCTTCGCGCGGGCGATCAGTTTGCGCGTGTGGTGAAGCTCGTTCACATTCTTCACTTTTCCGGCCGCCAGGTCAAATCGCAGTGCGCGCAATTTCTCTCCCGAATCCAAAACCAGGCGTTCCAATTCGCCGAGTGGCTTGTTCTTCAATTCCTGGATTTCTTTCTTTTTCATGGTCATAATAGCAAAATTATTTCACGATGACGCGGGTTTTTACCGGAAGTTTGAACGAGGCCAGACGCAACGCCTCCTTGGCGCGCACGAGCGTGACTCCGTCGATCTCGAACAAGCACGCGGCCCGGCTTTACCGGAAATACGTAGTGATCGACAGAACCTTTTCCGCCTCCGAGCGTCTTTTCCGGAGCCTGCAAGGTGATCGGCTTGTCGGGGAAGATGCGGATCCAAAGGCGGCCATCGCGCTTTAAATAATTCGTGATCGTCTTGCGCGCCGCTTCGATCTGACGGGAATTCACCCACGCCGCTTCCGTGGACTTCAATCCGAAAGAACCATAGCTCAACTCAAGCCCGCGTGTTTCCACGGTGCGCTTGCGGGAGCGTCCCTTCTGCCACTTGCGATGTTTTACTTTCTTAGGAAGAAGCATGGTAGTGAGTATTAATAGTTGCCAGATGATGGCTTACGGCGTGCGCGGCCGGCCTCTTCGTCTTCTTGTTTGGCGGTCTTTGCAAAAACCTCTCCTTTATATATCCAAACGTGGATGCCGATTGTGCCATACGTTGTGTACGCAGTGGCGGTTGAATAATCAATATCAGCGCGGAGCGTCTGTAACGGCAAGGAACCTTTTGAAAGGTGCTCATTGCGCGCGATCTCGTTACCGTCAAGACGACCCTTCATGAGGATCTTTGCGCCCTTCACGTCGCGGTTCTGCAATATCTGCTCCAGATATTTCTTCATGGTGCGACGGAAGCGGATGCGCTTCTCCAAATCCCATGCGATTTGCTGTGCGGTATAGCGGGCGGAAACATCCGAGCGCTTCAGTTCCTCTACGTTCAAGCTGAGCGCAACCTTCGAGCGCGTCTTGCGTACCTTCATGAGCGCATCGACGACGGCCTTGTTGAGATCCTCCATACCCTTGCCTCCGCGGCCGATGATGAGTCCCGGGCGGGCGGCGCGGATGAACACGCGAAGATTTCCCTGCGTGCGCTCGATCTCGATCGCGGCGACGCCGGCGAGCGCGATCTTCTTGTTGATTGTATTGCGGATCGCTTCATCCTCCTCAAGGAACTTGGCATAGCCGCCCTTAAGGAACCAGCGCACCGGCCAGCCTTTCGAGACGCCCAACCGATATGAATTTGGATTGATCTTTTGTCCCATGGTGATTATTTATCGCCGCTCTTACGGCCAAAATTTCTGCGCCAGAATCCCGGGTTCTGCTTCGATTCCGTGAGCGGTTTATCGCCCGGCGCTTTCGGCTTCTTGTTCTTTGAACGCACATCCTGGCCCGGCGGAAGTTTTGCCTTCTTCGGAGGCACGATCGTAAAGCGCGACTTCAAGTTCTCGTTGACGCCGAGCACCAACGTGACGTGGCTCATCTTCTTCTGGATCGGCGACGCACTGCCGCGCGCGCGCGGAAGCATGCGCTTCAACATCGGGCCGCCGTCAACGCGGACGCTCGATACAAAAAGATGCTGAGGATCTGCGTGTTTGTTATTTTTAGCATTCGCAACGGCCGAACGCAAGAGTTTCAAAAGCGGCTGCGAAGGGCGGCGGGTCGGTCACGATCAATTGCGCCTCGGCTTCGTTCACCGGCAATCCCTTGATGAGGTCTCCAACGCTGCGTACCTTGCGGGGCGCCATGCGGAGGAAACTTATTTTTGCCGAGTATTCTTTGGATTCCATGGATGTTATTTCTTAGCGGGCGCGGCCTTTGCGGCTGCAGCCTGGGTCTTAGCGGTCTCGGTAGCTTTGATCTCGAGTTCCTTCTGCATCTTGCCTCCGTGACGGATGAACTTCTTGGTCGGCGAGAATTCACCGAGACGATGTCCTACCATTTCTTCCGTTACGCGCACTTCAACGTGCGTGCGGCCGTTATGGACGCCGAACACCTGCCCCACGAATTCCGGAGCGATCTCCGAAGCGCGCGACCACGTCTTGATGACCGTGCCGCTGCCGGACTTGGTATTCAAAACCTTCTTCATAAGTTTTGGATCGACGAACGGGCCTTTTTTGAGTGAACGTGACATGATAGTGAATTTAAAGACTATTTATTGTTGCGGTTACGCAAGCTGACGCGCCGCTTGACGATAAATTTGCTCGACTTGTTCTTCTTGTTGCGCGTCTTGTGACCGCCGGTGACCTTGCCCCACATGGTCTTCGGTTTTCGGGTGCCGCGCGGCTGTGCGCCTTCACCGCCTCCGTACGGATGATCAACCGGGTTCATAGCACTGCCGCGGACCGTCGGACGGATGCCCATCCAGCGCGAACGGCCGGCCTTGCCAAAGTTTACGAGCGACCATTCCGAGTTCGAAACCTGACCGAGCGATGCAAGGCACGTCCAGAGGACGCGGCGGACCTCGCCCGAGTTGAGCTTGAGGTCGGTGTAGTTATCGGCATTGGCCAAGACTTCTGCATACGCACCGGCGGAGCGGGCGAGCTGTCCGCCGCGTCCCGGTGCCATTTCAATATTATAAACCTGCTGACCAACCGGAATGTTCTTGAGTTGCATGCGGTTTGCCGCCCTTGATCGGCGCCGCCTCCGCAGTCACGATCTCATCCCCTACCTTCAACTTTTCCGGCGCCAAAATGTATGTCTTCGTTCCGTCGGTGTATTTTACGAGCGCGATGAACGCGGTGCGATACGGATCGTACTCGATCGTCTCGACGATCGCTTTGGAATTCAAACGGTCCTGTTTGAAGTCGATCACGCGATAGAGCTTCTTGTTGCCGCCGCCCTGATGGCGTACAGTGATGCGGCCTGCGGAGTTGCGGCCGGAATGCGTCTTCAAGCGAACCACGAGCGGCTTATAAGGACGCGCGCCCTTGGTCAGGGTGCTGTAGTCCGAAGACGTCATGTTGCGCCGCGAAGCGCTTGTTGGCTTGAAGGATTTCATGAAATTAGTTCAGATCGATTTTTTGCCCCTCTTTAATAGTGACGATCGCCTTGCGATATCCTTCTTGGTCGCCCCTTGATGCCGCGGCCGGATTTCTTCATCTTGCCCGCGCGATTCACCATGTTCACACCAACCACGTCCACTTTATAGAGCGCATGGATAGCTTTCTTTACCTCCGGCTTCGTCGCAGCGGATTTTACCATAAAAACGTACTGATTGGAAGTGGTCAGCATCGTTGCTTTCTCCGTGATCCAGGGTTTTTTGATGAGAAGATGGTCGGTCATGGCGGTATTATATCTTGTAATGCTTTTCGATCGCTTCCGACGGCGCTCTTGTCGATAAAGAGGTTCTTGTGGTTCATGATGTCGTAAATATTGAGCGAGCCGGCCTCGATCGTCTTTGTTTTCTGGAGGTTGCTCGTCGCGCGGAACAAGATTCTTGTTCGCGTTATCCGACACCAAAAGCACATCAAAGCGCTTATCGCCCTTCTTTGGCGACAAGACCATCTTCAACGCCGACGCAACAGTCTTCGTCTTTGGCGTCTCGACAACAAGCGTGTCGAAGATCTTCACCTCGCCATCTTTTATCTTTTTGGAAAGCACGGAAAAGAGCGCGACGCGCTTCATCTTCTTGTTCACCTTCTGCGAATAGTCCTTGTCATTGCGGGGTCCATGCGCTTTTCCGCCGCCTACCCAGATCGGAGAGCGGGTGGAACCGTGACGAGCGCGGCCCGTTCCCTTCTGCCGCCACGGCTTCTTGCCGCCGCCGCGCACTTCGCTGCGATCCATCACGTGCGCCCACGGCTGGCGCGCATTTGCGAGCTGAGCTTCCAACACCTGCTGAACGAGTGTCGCATTCCACTTCGTACCAAAAACCGTCGCGGGCAATTCCACCGTTCCCACCACTTCGTTCTTTAAATTGTAGACGTCGGCTTTCATGGAAGTTATTTGGAAGATGAAATTTCGATCAATCCGCCGCGGCCGCCCGGAACGGCGCCCTTAAGGAAAAGCAAATTGTTTTCTTTATCGATTGCGGCAACGACGAGGTTCTTGATCGTGACGCGGTCAACACCCATGTGTCCTGCCATGCGGCGGCCCGGGACGACGCGCTGGAAAGCGGTCGAGCCGATGGAGCCCGGCGCGCGGTGACGATTCTTCTGACCGTGGGTTTTAGGACCGCCGCGGAAGTTGTAGCGCTTGACGACGCCCTGGAAACCGCGACCCTTCGTGATGCCGCTCACGCGCACCTTGTCGCCTTCTACAAACGAATCAACGCCGACCAAATCATCAATTTTTAACGTAGAAATATCCACCTTCTGATTGGGGCGGTTCTTGAACTCGCGCTTCTTCTTGCCCAACGTCAATTGGACGGCCTCATAGCCGTCGCGCTCTGCGGTGCGCACGATGGAAACCTTGTTCGGTTCCGCCTGGACGACCGTAACCGGAAAGACTTTTCCGTCCTTCCAAATCTGCGTCATTTTAAGTTTTTTGCCTAAGATATATGACATTTTCTTGATCGTTTCCGAGTGAAGTACTATCTCCCTCACTACCGCGTAGGAACGCTCAAACGTTCGGGACACAGTACTTCACTCGGAAAATCCAGTAATAAATTATTAAACTCCGGTTCTGACACCGGAGTTTTTAGCACAATCAACCGACCTACCCCGCTTTTAGACGGGATCCAGAGAAAACGGCGACCGTTTTTCTGCGCCTGGCCCGCGAACACGTTTCGCGTTCATAGCCGAGGCATAAGGGGTAAATATTTGCATAAAAACTACCGAGCAAACCTTGATGACGATTATAGCAAAGCGGGCGGTAAAGTCAAATGGGGTCTCTGCCTCCTGGCTTCGCATACCCTTTTGAGGGACGGGTTCCGCGCTGCTGCGCGGCCCCTTACGCTCGCCGCCTTCGCGGCTCCGCGATACCCTCAAAAGGGTATGCGAAGCCAGGAGGCCAAAATCACCGTTTGGCGTATGCGCCCGCTATGAAAATTATTTTAGATGCTTTTCGAAATAAGCTCTATATCTTTCAAAAGTATAAGCAAAACCGCCATGAAGTGGCTGTGGTAATTTGTCTATTTTATACCATCCTAGCTCCTCGATTTTTTCCGGTTCTCCGTTCTTAACCTCCGCAGGGTCAACAAGTATGAAAAATGGCACGGCGATCCAATGGGTTTTGACGCCGTCTTGATCGCGAAAAATATCATGCGCTGGCAATTGTTCCTGAACAACTCCCTTACAGCCGTACTCCTCCATAACTTCTTTTAAAACGTTTTCCTCCAATGAAATTTCAAATTCCATTTTCCCCGAACCGGTATCCCATCGGCCATGTTCATCTCTGCACTTTATTGTTCGTTTGTGCATCAGAAGATTCCCCTTTCCGTCATGACAATAAAACGGGGTGGTAACTCCAATAAAATCAAAGCCGATTTTCATATGCATAGTTTATGATGGGAATTATGTACAGGCTAATAGAATTTGTGCCAATCTTGCAGTTAAAACAGATATCGCCCCGAAGCCCAGCCTCGCTTTCCGGGCGGCGCAATGGCTTTTACTGCGTTGCCATCTATATATAACTCATCCTGGACAATTTCGCCTTTTCGAATAGCTTCTTCCCATGCCTGAGTTGGTTCTTTACCCCACGGAAGCCATGGCGTCAGGTCGTCCATAATAATAACGGTGTCAGGGCGAGCAAGCGCTTTCATATTATCAATATCTGCTTTTACGATTTCGTACTCGTGACCGCCATCAATAAAGATGAGGTCGAATTTTTGATCGGGATTCTGCGCTGAAAATTCTGGCACTGTTTTTGTCGAATCGCCAAGAATGAGTTTGTGCCTTCCGGGAAATTTGCGATTAATAATTTGCTTTGCGCCGGAAACGAATGAATGCGTTCCGATATCGAATGAAACTACCGCTATATCCTTCCGCGCTTTAAGAAATGCATACGAAGAAAATCCAAGGTGAAAACCAATTTCTGCGATGCTTTTTACATTCGGCCGCTTTGCTGTTTTATAAAGATATTGTAATTCCTGCGGAGAAGAAGCTCCTTCATTGATTTTATAACCACGCAATCGAAGCTCCCCATAGATCAGTCCTTGCGCGATATTAAATCGAAACGAGTTCATTTATCGGATTATTCGAGTATTATTTTAAGTAATTCCGGAAATTCCTCCGTTCGCACTTCGTCGTCTCCGGCATAGTGTCCCCTTCCTTTCAATTCGATGATTGTCCCGCCCAGGGCATCGTGAAACATTTTCAAACTTTTTTTGCCATTCTCCGCTTCGTTGTCGGCGGTGAACATGACGATGTTATTTACCCGCGATTTAATCGTTTCATCTATCGCATAATTATAAAACTTTATCTTCTCCTTGCTGCTCGTGCCGATCTTCCACGGGGCGACAAGAATAAGCTTATCGATTTTTCTCTTTGAATCGCCAAGCCAACGGACGAGAAACGCGCATCCGCAGCTGTGCCCGATCAGCGTCGTCTCCTCGTTTATTTCTTTCTTTTCAAATTCCGATTTCCACTTCTCATAGCTCGGTACCCAAGACTCTGGCATTTGGGGTGTTGTGGCTGGTATGCCATGGGCAATCAATGTTTTTTGAATCCACGAGATCCAGTGTCTATCGTCTGGTTTTATATTCTCCTGCGGACCAGAGGAACATCCGTGGATAATGATTGCGTTTTTCATCTCGCTTCTACTTCCGCACCTCGATCCCGCCGAACACGGCGTCGCCGTGGATGACGAGCGTGACCGCGCCGTCGCCGCCTTGAGCGTTGCTTGTGTCCACGCCACCGAGGAAGACGTTCGCGGTGGAGACCACTTTCCAATCCTTGGGGATGGTGATCTGGATGCCGCTGAATATTGATGAGACTTCGAGGTGGATCTCGCTGCCGTCAACCTTGACCTGGGTGAGGTCGATCTCGCCGCCGGAGAAGACCATGACGATCTTCCCTCCTTTAAAGTGCTCGGTAGCGTAGGAACGGTTCAGCGCGCTGAAAATGGCAACTTCGTCGATGGTGCGTTCGCCGGATGCGGGCGCTGCTGTGCCGTGGTCGTGACCATGATCGTGGTGATGATCATCCCAGTGCCAGCCGTCAGCCACCGAACGGCGCGCGATCATGCGAACGCCGATCGCAATGAGGACGAGAGCAAAGAGAAAGCCGAAAAACGGGATGCCAGTGAGAGCGCTGATACCGATGAGTATTAAGATGATGCCAACGATGAGTCCTCCCATGGTTTTTGTTACGAGTTTAATATTGCGTGTGCGTGTTTTGGATCGCGGCCATGACGGTGGGCGAAAGCGAGCTCACGACCGGCGAATTGGTTTTGACGAGGCCGTAGAGGATGACGGCGACGAGGAACGCGACCGCGAGAAGGAACACGATGAATCGCGCAAACCAGTGGCGGCCGAGCACGATGCTCGCGCCCCACAAGATGAGCAAGATCGGCCAGAACGGCGCGATCGCCAGCCAGAAACCGTGCGAGACGAAGCCCATCGTATAGAGCAATCCAACGACGCCCACAAAAAGCACGATCATCCCAAAGAACAGGCCGCCCTCGTGATGATGATCGCGGCGCCAGTCTTCGCGCTGCATCCGGCGCTCGGCGCGCTGTTGATCCCGTTGCTCGTGATGATGCTGCTTCCACCCATCCTTGCGCGCACGCCAGTCTTCTTTGGTCTCTGATTTGGCATCGGACGCGGTCTTCCTCCAATCCGCGCCGCCATGCTCCCCTGACGTATTTACGTCCATGCCAAAAACCTGCACATGTGGGCGCGGGCCACCCTGCCCGACTTCTTGCTTGGCCTCGACTTCACTGGCGTTATTTTCCTGCTCCTGCTTGTTTTCTTCATCCATAAAACCATTATAGCACGAACTCTAGACGCGCTCCTCTAGAGTATTCACGCGTTCGTTCATCCCCTCAATTAATATTTTAAGCGAGCCGTATCCTTCCAACGTAAAATCAAATTTTGAATCTAATTTTTCGAGCAAGAGGCCGGTCTTTTTATTTGATTCTTCGAAACGATCTATCCTCTTTTCAAAAAGATTCATCCGTTCATCTAACCTCTCTGCCACTGAATCCATTTTGCCGGCAATAAGAAGCATTCTTCCATCCACTCCGTTCTTTAAATGGTCAAACTTATCATCAAACGCAATAACAAGCCCGTCCATCTTCTTATCGATGGCCCCCACCTTGCCCTCAAGGGTTTCAACCCTCTTATCCAGATTTTTTAAAAGAATATTTTCCTTTTCAAGCATGCACTTATTTTAGAAGCGCAAGAGAATAAGTCAAAAACTTTTTAAGAAATTTTTAATGTTTAGTTTACGGCAGCAGCTGCTTTATCTCCTCTGCATTCAGCGTGTATGCCCGCACGAACGAATCGTCAACGTGCGCATAGAGAACGCCGCTCCCGTTTCCTTGCTCCACAAACTGGCTGGCAAATGTGATCGTTCGCGCTTCGCTATCCTGGATGAACGGCTCGGGCGAGACCCAATCGATCGTGCCATTCTCGTAGTCGTAAATAAACAATCCGACCGAAAAAATACCGTATTTTATTTTGCCATCCACGCGCTGGTTCGCTTCGCGGCCGTTGATAACGCCCAATAGCTTCCCTTGGCCAACATCAATAAAATTTTTCGGAAAGAGCGGACCGGGTGATGCGTGCCCGCCGATCCACGAAATATTCTGCTCTGCCGGATGGAACACCGTCTCGCCAAACTTCCATGCCGCACCCATATCTTCCGTAATGGCGACACGCACCGTGGAATAAGTGAAATCTTCTCCCGTCGCCGACGACTCGATCAAATTATAATGAACGCCATGTTTATTCGTCGGCGCAATGGAAACTTCCTTAGCGCCGCCCGTGCCAACATCCATCAGAACCGGCATCGTCATCTCCAACGAATCCAGATCTTTGCCGACGGCATGGCCAAGATGGATGAGCATTCCATGCTTTCCAATATTATGAAACGGCATCGTAAAGTAGAGATGCGTCAATCCGACCTTCTCATCAATCCAAATGTCCGGGTCTTCAAGGCCGAGAAAATCGAGCGTTTCACCCGCTAATTGCGCAACTATCTCTTCCTGATTTTTTATCATTAAGCGCTCCCCGATTGAAAAACGATCGAGCGAATCTCCGCGAACCTTATGCAACACGCTCCGATCAATATACCCAGACGTCGCCACATCGCCCGAACGATTTGTGATGCACCGAATGACGCCTTCTTTATATCCCGAACGCGGGTCGAGCGAGATTGCCATCACATGCTCAAACTTTCCATTCGTCTCCACGGCCTTCCCCGGATGCTCAATATATCCTTTCATCCTCATTTCTTTATTATAATCTCGTCTAAAACAAAAAGCCCCGCTTTCGCGGGGCTTTTTGTTTTAGACCATCTTGATCTCAATATCAACGCCGGCGGGAAGGTTCAAGTTCGAAAGGGATTCAATGATCTTCTGACTGGGGTTTAATATCTCTACAAGGCGCTTATGAATGCGGAGCTCGAACTGTTCGCGGGCATCCTTATGGACGAAGGTCGAACGGTTGACAGTGTAGTGCTTCACTTCCGTGGGAAGCGGGATAGGACCCGTCACCTTGGCATCGTTCCGCTCGGCGGCCTCGATGATCTGGCGTGCCGAGTTGTCGATCAGTTTATGATCGTACGACTTGATGCGAAGGCGCAACTTTTGTGGAGTATCTGTCTTTGCCATTTGAGTACCAAGGGAGTATAGCAAATCCGGCAGAAGTGTCAACAAGTGCGATAGGTAATAGTGCAAATGACTTTAGATAGTTTTAATGCATGATTCTATACAATGCCTGCGGGGGTGGCATAGTGCTGGGCCCAGGTTGGCACCATGGACCCACGAGGCGCACGTCCTCGCACCCCCGCGTATAGGCACCAAGAGAAATATTAAATAAAGATTAAAAATATTTTGACAGATCCTTTTGAATTGCTATTATGATCACAGGTGCCAACCTGGGCCATGCAATATTATGTTTGGATCCACAAAAAACCCGGCAACGGGTTTTTTGTTTGCGCGAGGTATCGAACGACATCTAAATATTGGTTACATAAAAAAAGAGCGTCGCACTGATAGAGCCGCATTTACTCGTCTTCGTCTTCCTCTGCCTCTGGCGTGACTTTGACAATCTTATCGTCCTTCGCGTCAACGATCAGAAAAAATATATGCGTGGCTCCGGTGATGAGTCCGCCAGTTTTTCCCTCTGGATCAAAAAACTCTCCTCTCCTTGGGACTCCTGGAGGCGTCAGCGTCGTGAAAAAAATGTAATAACATAAGCAAATAAAAACCACCCTTGAAGGGAATCGCGGAGCCGCGAAGGCATCTTCATCCCTCGAGCAGTAACAAAAACACCCCTTCCTTTTTTGACGGTCACGTTCCTACGTGGCATTTCCGTCAAAAAAGGAAGGGGTGTTTTTGTTACTGCTTACTTGATGATCTTCGTCACGACGCCGGCGCCGACCGTCTTGCCGCCCTCGCGGATGGCGAAACGCATCTTGTCTTCCATAGCAACCGGGGTGATGAGCTTGACCGTGATCTTGACGGTGTCGCCCGGCATGACCATTTCCATTCCTTCAGGAAGGGTGACCTCACCGGTCACGTCGGTCGTGCGGATGTAGAACTGCGGCTTATACCCCTTGAAGAACGGAGAGTGACGGCCGCCCTCTTCCTTCGAGAGCACGTAGATCTCACCTTCGAACTCCGCGTGCGGGGTGACGGTGCCCGGCTTCGCGAGCACCTGTCCGCGCTCCACGTCCTCTTTCTTGAGACCGCGGAGGAGCAAACCGGCGTTGTCGCCTGCCTGACCATCATCCAAGCTCTTGTTGAACATTTCGATGCCGGTGACGACGGTCTTCTGGGTCGGCTTCAAACCGACGACCTCGACTTCCTCGTTCACTTTGACGCGACCGCGCTCGATGCGGCCGGTGACGACCGTGCCGCGGCCTTCGATCGAGAAGATGTCCTCGATAGGCATAAGGAACGGCTTGTCGAGTTCGCGGACCGGATCCGGGAAGTAATCGTCCATCGCCTTGATCAAGATCAAGGATCGGCTTCGCATCTGCGGAATCAGCATCGGTCGCGTTCAACGCCTTCAATGCCGAACCGCGGATCACCGGGGCATGCTCGCCATCGTAGCCGTTCTTGGTGAGCAACTCGCGCACCTCGGACTCTACGAGATCGATCAATTCCGGATCATCTACCATATCGCACTTATTAAGGAACACGATGATGTTCGGCACACCGACCTGGTGAGCGAGCAAGATGTGTTCGCGGGTCTGCGGCATCGGGCCGTCAGTCGCGGCAACGACGAGCACTGCGCCGTCCATCTGGGCGGCGCCCGTGATCATGTTCTTAATGTAGTCAGCGTGTCCCGGAGCATCAACGTGCGCATAGTGGCGCTTCTCCGAAGAATATTCGGAGTGATGCAAAGCGATCGTGATGCCACGAGCCTTCTCTTCCGGAGCATTGTCGATCTGATCGACTTTCTCCTCTTTCTTTGCCCAACCCTTCAAAAACAAAACGTGCGTGATCGCCGCGGTCGAGCGTCGTCTTGCCATGATCGACGTGGCCAATCGTACCTACGTTGAGGTGCGGCTTGGACCGGTCGAACTTTTCTTTT
Source organism: uncultured bacterium (assembly GCA_963718575.1). Classification (GTDB taxonomy): domain Bacteria; phylum Patescibacteriota; class Minisyncoccia; order UBA6257; family 2-01-FULL-56-20; genus JAKAGE01. The sequence goes on from OY970358.1 coordinate 206,787, forward strand.
TCTGCCATAGTGTTTAAAAAATATTAATGTTTGTTTTACTGCGCGCGCAATCCCCTTTCGAAGAAAAACAGCCTCGAGAGCTGTGAAAATCTATAGCCAATCGACCTAAGTGACTTTCTCTTTTTTCCTCAGGGATTTACCAAGCAATTGTATGTGGATTGCGCGAAATTGTCAAATACGGCGGGGAAAAGTTGTGGATACAATAAAAAGCGCGAGAAAAAGATGTAATCTTCTTCTCGCGCCACACCCCCAGCACTAGTTTTCCAAAATCTCCGGCATTGATCGCCCTATCATATCCAAGAGGTTTTTGACCTCTTCACTTTCAATGCCGCGCATAAAAACCTCCTCCTGGATGAACATCGGGGCATTCCGGGCGAGCGCGAGCGAAATCGCATCACCGGCGAACGCAACGACAGAAAAGTCCTTTTCTCCCTGCCGTAGGCATATCACCGGTATGGAAACTTCTGCCCGCTTTCCATCCTCATCGGTCGCCGTCCCATTCGCGATCACGATCCGCTCGAGAGATGCCCCAAGCCCATCGAGTATGTTGCCCATGACATTCGGAAACGCCTGATCGTAGAATTCCAACCCCGCTGCCATGCTCATAACGCATTTCGTGTCAAACGGAGTCATGATGATAGGAAAGTGTACCATTACTTCCCCTACCCTGAGCACCACCACCGACCTGCCGTCGCTCAAATTCACTCCCGCATCCTTCGTGACCACAAATGGTATCAATCCCATGCAATCCTCCCATTCTTCGACCACTGCCTAAAGCCTATCAAGATGCCGCTCGCGATGTCAACGGTTCATCGCCCACACCCGATAGTTCAAATATGACGCGAATGTGACCCAGGCCGCGTATGGCACTAACAACCACGCGGCGAGCGGCGAGAGCGGCGCTATAAATTGGATGAGTAGGATGATCGTAAGGTCGAGGAATAGGCATACCCAGATGGCCGGCCCGGGCCGGTGCAAATAGAAGAATACGTAGCTCCAGAAAACGTTCACTGCCGCGTTCAGTATAAAAAGCGTGGCGACGAGCGCCGGCACCTGCACACCGTCCGGCAGGTTCCACACCATGAGCGCCGCGATTGCCGCAAGGATATAGAGCACCGTCCACACCGCGCCGATCACGCCTCCCGGCGGCGTCCACGACGGCATGCGCAACGTCTCGTACCACGTCGCGACCGATCGGGCCGTAAGCCGGCCACCGGCGAATGCGACGATCACCGCAATGAGCGGAATGAGGATGTAAGAGAGCTGCATGGATTCATTATAGCGCACCGTAGGTCTGTTCACTCCGCCGCTCAATCAATAAGATCGAGACAGCACTGCCTTTTTTGCGAAATATAATACGTACACCTCCCTTTCGGATACGGAAAATATCATCACGGCCTTGCAACTTCTTTACATCTAATCCTCCCAACTTATTCAATCTCAGCCTTCCAAAAACATCCTTCACCCAAAGTCGCTCCTTGGCGCTCAGCTTCTTGAGCGCTTTTTCGATCGCATCCATGGGGCAGCGCTATAACCGCGAAAGCAGATCAGCGATCGCAACACCGCCCTTTTTGATCTTAGTGAAATCGATGACCGGCTCCCACAATCCGGAAGAATCGTCATCAAGCGGGGATATTTTGAACACCGGCTTTGATTTTCTGACCACCACAAAAGAATCCCCTTTTTCCACCCGGGAAATATAGGTTTCTATATTCTCGCGCAATTCCCTCAGCCCCACGATCGTCTTTTTCTTCATATCCTCAAGTTTATCTTGAGATAAACTTGGCGTCAAATAATATTCCGTTGCCACACAATAGCACATCCGGATTAAAAATCTATTAAATATCTCCTGAATTTACTTTTTCCGGCTGCCACGCTATATTTCCTTTCGGGAGGTGCTATGAAAAGCACTCAGATAAAATTCAAGGCAATACTCAAAGAGTATTGCGACGGGTCGCCGCACATTGTCGGAATGCGGGCAGGGATCTACACAAGACACGTCAATGTGTCGATCGACGCACGCTTCCCCCGAAAAACCCGGGAGATCGACGAACTGGACAAGGAGACGCTGCGGATGAAGAGAGAACTCGAAGAGTCCTTTCCCCACCGGAAAGTCGATGTCCGCATCGGACCAAGCGAAACAATGCCAAAGCCGGATGAGATTAAGCCCTTTCAGAGCGAAAAGATCGTTTACATCACTGTGCGGCCGTACAAGATAAAATCCAAGTGTTAGCGCCGGCAACGGCATAAATCGCAACCTCACGGGGTTGCGATTTTTCTATGCAATAAAAATATCTTCAGAGTAATCGCAGAGCCCGCAGTTCGCGCCGCGCCGCGCGCCAATCGGGAATCACGCTTGCGACGAGCGCCCAAAAGCGCGGCGAATGGTTGAGCTCGCGCAGATGCGCCAGCTCGTGGACAATCACGTAGTCCTGTAAGTGCGGCGGCAGGAATACTATCTTGTAATTGAAGTTCAGATTCCCTTTCCGCGAACAGCTTCCCCAGCATGTCTTTTGATCGCGGATCGCAACGCGGGCGAACGAAACCCCGGGAACACCCGGTCCGCCAAGCAGCGGCGCGAACACTGCAAGCCGCGCAAGCACGAATGCCCGCGCCACCTCGCGATGCAAAAGATATTCGCGGCGGCCGTACCGCGCCACAGGATCCGGCGGCGGAAGCGAACGGATCCGCGCGAGCGCGGCCATCACCCATCGCGCGTGGCGCAGAACAAATCCTTCCCCAAAGCGCTCCGCCGTCCGCATGGGCGTCGTGAGCACCACCGCCCCGTCGCGGCCTACCGCAAGCCGCATCCGCCGCGCCCGCGCGGAGCGGCGATGCGTGTACGAAATCGTCGATGAACCAACAGTCAATTCTTTTTGCATATGCATCTATTCTACCCCAATAAAAAAGTCCGGTGGATATGCTCCACCGGACACCCGATCCGTTTATCACCCGAGCCTGCCGCTGTCGAGTGAGGGGTTTCGTTTTTTTAGATTCGCATCCCCGACCGCCCTGTATCCCCGCCACCTCACGCATGCCCGCCGCCGACGAGAAAGCGTCCGGGAATGAGGGATGACTCCACCATATCCGCCGGTACGGCAGTCGCTTCACTCGCGCCGTAGAAGATCACCCTCGCCCGCATTCCTTCCTTTTCTGAAGTTCCGAGAGCATACCCAGAAGGGGTCGTCAAAATTATTGTCCGGCAATTTCCCGGAGGGCAAAAGCATTTCCTTAGCGTATATAGGAGAAAAAGAAAATCCCCTCCATCATGAATGAAAGGGATTTTCTATCCGCCCGCGTCTACATATAACGTAGACAGGGACTACCGCCCCACGGGCATGTTTTTATAGTATGCCTCTACGCATCCACCGTCAAATAACTTTTAATGATTTTTTAACCATCATGTTTCTAAAAACAAAACACCCCTCCTCTTTTTAACGGTCACGTTCCTACGTGGCATTTCCGTTAAAAAGAGGAGGGGTGTTTTGTTAGCGCTTCTTGCCTTCTATGATCTGCTGTGCAACATTGTTCGGCGCCGCTTCGTAGTGATCAAATTCCATAGTGAACGAACCGCGTCCCTGCGACATTGAGCGAAGCTCGGTTGCGTAACCAAAAAGTTCAGAGAGTGGCACTTTGGCATTCACCACCTTGAGCTGGCCCGGACGATCGTCGATCGATTCGATGGCGCCGCGCTTGCCGCTCACGTTACCCGTCACCTCGCCCATGAAACTGTCCGGCACGATAACCTGGATCTTCATGATCGGTTCAAGGATGACCGGCTTTGCTTTCTTTGCCGCGTCCTGGAACGCCATCGAGCCTGCGATCTTGAAGGATGCTTCGGATGAGTCCACTTCGTGGAACGATCCATCGTAAAGTTCTACCTCGACGTCCACCATGTGATAGCCGGCGACAACGCCTTTATCCACCGCTTCTTTGACGCCCTTCTCCGTCGGGTTGATGAACTCTTTCGGAATCGAACCGCCTTTGATCGAATCAACGAACACGAATCCCGAACCCTTCTCGCCCGGCTTCACGCGCAATTTGACGTGACCATACTGACCGCGACCGCCGGACTGCTTGATGTACTTTCCTTCGCCGTCGGCTTCCGCCGTGATCGTTTCACGGTATGCAACCTGCGGCCGGCCGACGTTCGCGCCGACGTTGAACTCGCGCTTCATGCGGTCCACGATGATGTCCAAGTGCAATTCGCCCATGCCGCTGATAATCGTCTCCCCCGTTTCGTTATCGCCTTCCACGCGGAACGTCGGATCCTCTTCTGCCAAACGATGCAACGCGATGCCCATCTTCTCCTGGTCTGCTTTCGTCTTCGGTTCGATGCGCAAACCGATGACCGGTTCGGGGAACGTGATCTTTTCCAGAATCACGGGATGTTCCGGATCGCAGAGCGTGTCGCCCGTCGTCGTGCTCTTTAAGCCCACGATCGCGGCAATCTCGCCGGAGTAGATCTCGTCCACTTCCTCGCGGTCGTTCGCGTGCATGCGGACGATACGGCTGACGCGCTCCTGCTCGCCTTTCGTTGAGTTATAGACATACGAGCCGCGCTTCAAGACGCCGGCATAGACGCGGAAGAATGCAAGGTTTCCCACGAACGGGTCCGTTGCAATTTTGAACGCGAGTCCCGCAAAATGCTCATCGTCGGTGAGCTTGACCGGCACCACGTTGCCCGTCTTTTCATCATGCGCCATGATCGGCGGCATGTCCGCAGGCGACGGCAGATATTCGATGACGGCATCCAACATGAACTGCACGCCCTTGTTCTTGAGCGCCGAGCCGCACATCACCGGGATGATCGTGTTTGCGATGACCGCCTTGCGCAACGTCTTGCGCAAATCGTCGAGTGAAATTTCCTTGCCATCCAAATAGTTCGACATCACCGTGTCGTCGTTCTCCGCGATCTTCTCGATCAGGTCATGCCGATGCTTCGCCACCGTCTCCGCCATGTCGGCCGGAATCGGGATCTCCACGATATTCTCGCCGTGCTCGCCTTCAAAGGTGTATGCCTTGTTCTCGAGCAGGTTCACCACGCTCTTGAAATCCATTTCCGTGCCGATCGGCAGCTGGATCGGGATCGCGTTCGGCGTCAACCGATCGATGATGGACTTGAAGCTCTTCTCGAACGACGCGCCGGAGCGGTCGAGCTTGTTGATGAAGCAGATGCGCGGCACTTTGTAGTCGTCCGCATAGCGCCAGTTGGTCTCCGACTGCGGCTCGACGCCGGCGACGCCGTCGAATACGACGACCGCGCCGTCGAGCACGCGGAGCGAGCGCTTCACCTCCACGGTAAAGTCGATGTGGCCGGGAGTGTCGATGAGGTTGATGCGATGTTCGAACTTTTTGTCGTGGCCGTGATACGTCGGCGTCCAGAACGCGGTCGTTGCGGCGCTCGTGATCGTGATGCCGCGCTCGCGCTCCTGCTCCATCCAGTCCATCACGGTGTCGCCGGTGTGCACCTCGCCGATCTTATGCGAAACACCGGTATAAAAAAGCACGCGTTCACTGACGGTGGTCTTGCCGGCATCGATGTGCGCGATGATACCGATGTTGCGGGTCTTCTCGATGGAATATTGCCGGGGCATAAAAAAGTAAGGGTTAGTTCTTGCGCGCGTTCATTAGCGGGCAAAGTGCGCGAAGGCGCGATTCGCTTCTGCCATGCGGTGCATGTCGAGCTTCTTCTTGATGGCGTTGCCTTCGTTCTTGGATGCGGCGATGATCTCGTCGGCCAGCTTGTCGGCCATGCCCTTGCCTTTCTTTGAGCGGGCGGCGCCGATGATCCAGCGGAGCGCGAGCACGAAGCGGCGCTCGGGGCGCACCTCGCGCGGCACCTGATAGTTCGCACCGCCGACGCGCTTCGACGCGACTTCCAAAAGCGGCATCACATTCTCGAGCGCTCGCTCGAAGACCACCATCGGCTCTTCTTTCGTCGTTTCCTTTATCTTATCAAAAGCATCGTAGACCAACTTCTCAGCGGTCGACTTCTTCCCGTCCTTCATGACGTAGTTGATGAAGCGGCCCAGCTCAATGCGGCCGAACACGACGTCGGGCTGATGGAACTTTTTATATACTCTCTTTTTACGCATGGGATTGGAATGTTATTTTGCCTTCGCGCGCTTGGCGCCATACTTTGAGCGCTGCTGTTTGCGATTGGCCACGCCAACGGTATCCAGCACGCCGCGAACGATGTGATAGCGCACGCCCGGAAGATCCTTTACGCGGCCGCCGCGCAACATAACAATCGAGTGCTCTTGTAAGGTGTGGCCTTCGCCCGGGATGTATGCGGTGACTTCCATGCCGTTCGTCAAACGAACGCGCGCAACCTTACGGATGGCGGAGTTCGGTTTCTTCGGCGTCTGAGTGAACACCTTCACGCACACGCCGCGCTTGAACGGCGACGTGGAATCCACCGGACGGTTATGGATAGAATTAAAATAGTATGCCAAAGCCGGCGCTTTGCTCTTTGTGGCAAGCGGCTTGCGACCCTTTTTTATGAGTTGACGGATAGTAGGCATAACGAATACCAGAGAATTGTAAGCGAGACGCGGTGTTATGTCAAATAAAGCGCGCTATCCCCGCTCCTCCACCACCCGGAGGCGGACGTCGAAATCCTTATTGGCGCCCTGGAGTTTAGAAATGTCTTCATTTGTGCGCACCGCATATGCAGAAAAGTGTGCATTAATGCCTTCTGTTACTTTGCGAAGATCCGCGATCGCCGCGAGAACTTCATCTTTAAATGACCTTAACTCATCTTTGGTGGCCATTCCGCCCATCGTGGTCTTCATCTCTATCATCTCGGCGTGAACCACGTCGAAATCTTTTTGAATTGCGAGTGCTAATTTATCTATTGTCATGCACTAATTTTAGAGCGCGTGCAGAGAAAGTCAAAAACTTTTTTAGGATTTTTTAATGAATTAATTCAATACACAGAATCACCTGCACTTTTCATTTTTCCCAACTCACGCTATAAATAGATGGTCGCAAATAGGGCCTTTAGCTTAGTGGTAGAGCAATCGGTTTGCATCCGATAGATAGGGGTTCGATTCCCCTAAGGTCCACATTGCGGCAATCCGACTGCGGTGGCCGCGGAAAAATCTATCCCTAAAAAGGAGAAGGATACTACTGCGCTCCAACGGATACTTGGGCTTTGGATTATCGGCATTGCGGTTTTAATATTTGGGTTGGAATTTTTATTTCCTTCACAATTTCTTGCCCTGAGTGCATTCATCAGTCAGATACCAAAGTTTTTTACGAGTTTTTCGCAGACAACGATAACAGATCAAGGCGATGGAGCCCACGTCGTCAATATGCCCATACAAATGGGTCAGCCCGCGACGACGCAACCGCAGCCAGCTGCCAATCCGCTCGCCGTTCAGACAAGCAGCGCCGGAACATTTTATCCGCTCCAGCAAGTTAATCTTTGGGGCTATTCATTTTACACGAGCAAGATCGACGGGAGCGGAAGCATCGACATAGGATCGAGCGCGAAGCAGACCATCGCTACTCTCCTATACGACATTGGCTATCCACATTCTCTGACAACCAACCTCGCCATCATCGACGCCGACCCGACGCTCATGCAGCCGGGCGAATATATTGAAACCCCTTTTGCGAGCAATATCCCCGTTGCGATATCCAGCTTTCCTGAAAGCGGGTTATACGAACAAGTTGGTATCGGATCATCCTATACGGGAGCGATCATTTACATGGATAGCACCAACAATTGGGATTTGGCCGTCCTGACCCACGAGCTGGGTCATAACATTGGTTTCCGCCTGACCGACGCGCAATGGACGGAGTATTACGAACTGCGCGGCATACCAGCGAACACGCCACGAGAGACGAGCAACTGGTATACGTCTCCCGAAGAAGATTTTGCGGAAGTATTCAAAGCGACCTACGCGCAAGGCAGTGGCGGCGAGTGGAATATCAGAACATATTATGGCCCACTGATTTCGACAAATGATATTTACGACGTTGAAAGTCCCTGTTACCCGTTGGAACAAACCGCCTTTCAAAATTTACTCGATACATGGAAGGAAAATAACAGCAGCACGTTTATGGTTCCGGCGAATGTTATGACTGAATTTCAAGATCAAGCCCAATATGATCCGAAGGTGCAGGCGTGCCGACAAACCGATACTACGCAGTCGCCGTTCGGGGGCTCTATCTACGAGAGAATTACTACCCCAGCGACGCAGGCGTTTATAAAAAGCGTCGTAGCGGGATTTGCTAAGAGTTAGACATTCGCATATAGCGACCTCATCTTAGCAAGCGTGTCCTTATAGAAAGTATCAAAACTCCTGCTGCTAGATCGAAGCTTACCCATGTCGATCAATCGAACGATTTCTAAATGTACATCGTCATCGGTCTTGGTAATGTCGTCGTTGGATTTGCTGATCATGTAATGATACCTGTCTTTTGGTGAAATAATATCGCCGAATGGCAGTGGTTCGGTTCCTGCGAAGCCAAGGATATTTTTAATCGCATTCTCCTCGTCCAAAAACCACTCTTCTATCACTGGGTCCGGACATCCGACAACACCGAAGGAATGATCAATCCCCAAGAGACACGCCTCCCTGACTAGCCGACGGACGTTTGAACATTTATGAGAATCGCCGTCCGTGTCGGTAACAAAAATCCCGAATGAGCATTCAGGCTTTATCTCTAAAAATAAACCAAGCGCCGCTTCGATCGATGATTTCGTTATCGATCCATCCGCCGTCTTCACTCTAAACTTTATTTCCTCCGTTATTCCGGCATCAATGGCGATGCGTTTTATCAATTCCTTCAGGGTCTTATCGTCAAATGTTCCTTCGCAATGAATGCCTACTAACATGGAAAGCGGTTACAGATTATTGATGTAGTCTGTCATCTTCCCGCCTCTCTCCAACATTTTTTGTATGCTGGTAGCCTGTGCACTTTCACTCAAGAGAGTAAGCTCCGTCCCTTTATCATTTTTTTCGGCTAGCACTACTTCGTGAACTGGAAGGCGATTGATTACCAAAGGGCTGTGGGTAGTAAAAAGAATTTGCATATTTTTTATTGTTGCAATTTTTCTTAGATGGTCGATCAACTCGTTGATCCGATGGGGGTGGATGCCGTTTTCTATCTCCTCAATTATAAGCGACGAATGCTCGTTGAGCTTGATCGCTTCGCCGATAAGGTAGAGTGTTCGAAGATCACCAGCCGAGAGCAACTTCATTGAAAGCATTCTTTTTAGGTTATGCTCTTGCATCAAAACCAAATACTGCTGTTCAGCCGGATTACCGGATGCCTTGAGCTCCACTTCCTTGAAAGCTGAAATTGAAGGGATCATCTTTTTGCTGATGTCGATAAAATTCTTGTATAACTCTGGCTTGTGATTTAGCCAGACCAAAAGACTTGCCAATGACTCCTCGCTGCTACCCACACTCCCAATGGAGTCGCTGACCTCAAAATATTCTTTGGTTATATAAACATCAGAAAATATTTTTCTTATCCCGGCGGCGTCTTCCTGATTGAAGAGTGCCGTAGCCAAACGCTCGTTATCGATTGCAAGAGGCACCGGATTTCCGGCGGCATCGGTTAAGCTATTCTGTTTCCGCGTATAAACAGGAGCTTGCACTCCATCGATTATTTTTTCCAACTTCTCTGATCGGATGACAGTTGACTGATTTCCGGAGAGCAGCTCGACAGAAAAATCCAATATGTACTTTCCACCATTAGAAAGATTTATCTTTATAGAAAACTCAGACGAAACATCGCTTGCATTAAAAAGTTCGTTCTGCGTAAGGCTCATCTTTGCCGCCGCCTTGGGAAGACTGTCGCCAGCCACTAAGCTTTTCACGAGCAGCAATGCTTGGATGAGGTTGGTTTTACCAACAGCGTTCTTTCCCACTACGGCACCAAAAGAAGGCAAACTAGCGCTGCTTTTCTGAAAGCTTTTGAAATTAACGATCTCTATGGAGTTAATCATTTAAGCCATTTATATATTATCACACTTTGGAGATGATGTTCTTATGAATACAATATCTTGCTCCATTTTTATCTCCGTTGCAATGGCACCGCCATGATACCACTCGGCCATTAAAAAACAATTAATTAGACCAGCGCCGACGAGATCCATAATCCTTGCCAAGATCCCAGCGCGATGATAATGTTGTGCCAGCAGGTATTCACATTCCAACGAGGAGAGAAAGAGCATGGAAAATACACACAGCACCCAACGGTTTGCCGTGGGAACGATCCCAGATATTCCATTGGGGCTCATCCGGCCCTTTCGGAATCAACCTCGCAAACACTTCGACCAAAAAGGATTGGAAGAGCTCGCCGCGAGCATCAAGGAAGAGGGACAGATAACGCCAGCATGGGTGATGCCCATCTTCGACGATCCGGTGATCGAGTACGAGCTTATCGCAGGAGAACGCCGGTGGCGTGCCTGTGGGATAGCGGGAATAGCAACGCTGCGAGGAGAAATCCGCGCACCAGAGACCGCAGCGAAGCAGTATCTCGACTCCGTAATGGAAAACTTCGGAAGAAGGGATTGCACGCATCTCGAAACCGCGCGGGCGATCGAAGAAATGCGGCGTATCCATTTTGGAGAAAAACCAGAGTGGGGCGAAAAAGTTACGGAAAAACTCGCCAAGATCTTCGTCCATTCCACCGCGTGGATCAACCAGTACCGGAGCCTTCTCCGACTTCATCCCGAAGTACAGGCCATGATGGAGCCGGGGGTTGAGGAAAAACAGCGGCTTCCGTTTCAGGTCGCGATCGCGTTGGCAAACTTGGAGCAGGAATCGCAGCTTACCATCGCACGGCATATCGTCGGGGAGGGTTTGAGACTCAAACCAGCGCTTGCCCATATCCGTGCGGAAGTTAGCGATGATATACGTATCAAGAAGAATGGTCGGCGTGGACGTCCACACAGGGACTACGACGTTCTGCGAACCTTCCTGAAAAGTCTGGGGGAAGGAGCGGAAGGATTGCTTAATATGTCCCACAAGACATTTGAGGAGATGTTCCGCCACCGGCCAGTACGAGAACTTCAGAACGTCATTGAGGTCTTGAAAAAAAGGCAGGGTCAGCTCAAAGATCTTGAGCAGGCACTGCGCCGTGTATCGGTTCCTAATGAAGGTCAACGGCCCGTCTTGATAAGCAGAGCCGCTGGCGAACGTTAATGCCATTCAACTTCGGAAAGGAGAAGTATATGTCGATAGCACCTCGGCCGCAGCAGGTCAATCAGGATGCGCTCATCGAACGCGCGCAACAGGGAGATTCTGCTGCGTTCAAGGAGCTCTATGAACTTCATAAGAGACAGGTGTACCGCATCTGCTACAGAATGGTTAAAAACCAAGCTGATGCAGAAGATTTGGTGCAAGAAGCCTTTCTCCAACTTTTCCGCAAGTTGAAACTGTTTCGCGGTGAATCCCAGTTCAGCACTTGGTTTCACCGCCTCGTGGTAAATGTTGCGCTGATGAAACTCCGCAGGAAAGACGGTCGATACGACGTCTCCCTCGACGAACTTGTGGAGGTTGGCGACGGCGAGCTCCAGCGGGAGGTTGAGTCCATCGACCATCATCTGAGGTTGTCGCCCGAACGTATCGCAGTGGGAAAAGCCATCGAACAGCTGCCTCCGGGCTACCGCTTGATCCTTCGGATGCACGATCTCGAAGGGTTTGAGCATAACGAGATTGCGGAGATCCTTGGATGCAGCATCGGCAACTCAAAGTCCCAACTCCATAAGGCGAGGGCAGCACTCCTTTCTCTCCTTGAGGTCAAACTTGATCCACTTTCAATCCTTGTTAATTTCGATAAATTTTTGTCGGACAACGGGAATGAGAGCATACAATAAAAAGCCATCTGTAGTTAGGTGAAATTCTAAAAGCTCGGCACCAAAAATTGCCGAGCTTTTTCTTTTAAATTAGTCCGAATATCCTCTACCTACCCCCGCTCCGTGTGGTCAACAATATTATTGTTAATCATTCCGACAGCCTGTGATAAGCGCTTCCACTTTACTTTCAGCTCAGCATATTTTTCGGGCGCGATATTTGTCTCGTCTTTAATAAGCTGCAATTTTTTATAAATAGGATTTAATGCCTGCTTGGCAGGTTCTCTTATTGGATGATGAGGTGCTTCCGCTGGCGTAAGGTTCATAACGGCATTCAACGCCGCCAGGTCATGGGTCTGCTCAAAGCTTTCAAACATCCCTTCGAGTTCTTCGACTTCTGGCCCGCATTCCCGACGCTTCTCTGCGGGGATTTCTTCGGTGGCATACTTCGCCAGCCATTCATTAATCACCTCTTCCTGTTCCTCGCTGAAGTTTTCGCTGTTCTTCTCGGGATTCTCGTTCATTCCATGATCTTAGCATAAAATCTTTAACATCATCCGCTAGCCCGCTCCGCTGCTAATTGTTGCCATTCCTGCATTTCGGCTATAAACTGGCTCCAATGGACTCGCAGGTAGTCCACCCTAAAAGAATCTTCCCGTGAAGAGGGCGAAGAAAAAGTTGATGACCGGGAAGATGATGCCGAATCCGAAGAAGACGAAGATAAGCACGAGGATCAATCCCCAGCGCTCCATGAAGTACATGAATTTGTATGTGGCGGGCGTGGGCGGTAAAACCAAAAACAAAAGTTTTGAACCGTCGAGCGGCGGGATCGGCACGAGGTTGAAGATGCCGAGGAGCACATTGATATAGACGATGATCAAAAAGAAGAAATAGATCCCGTCGAGCGGGCCCACGAAGACCGGCGTGCCGGCGTTCGCGATCGCGCCGAAGAGCGCGCCCTTCGTTGCGCCCGCGATCGGCACGAGCACGCTCAGGATCCCGAACACGAGCGCGATGAATAAATTTGTGGCGGGACCCGCGAGCGCGACCTTCACCGCGCCCGTGCGCGGATTCTTCAGGTTGTTCGGATTGTACGGGACCGGCTTTGCGCCCGCAAAGAAAAATCCCGTCGTTAAAAACAGGACGAGCGGCATGAGGAATGAGAGAAACGGGTCAAGGTGCGCGAGCGGATTCAACGTCAGCCGCCCGGCGCGCCGCGCGGTGTCGTCCCCAAGCCGCTCCGCCTCGTAACCGTGCGCCACTTCATGGAGCACCGCCGAGAAGAGCAGAACGACGAATTCGAATATGATGATTGCAATAGTCATAGGGATAATTGTAGCATTAGAGCATACGGTATCGCATCGCTACTGTATACGCGCCTCGCAACATCGCCGGTGCACATGCCCTCGTAGTGAAACGGATATCACGCATGGCTTCGAACCATGAAGTCTGGGTTCAACTCCTGGCGGGGGCACCGATAGAAAACAGTAGGGCTACATTTTAATTCAGTAAGTAAACTTCTCTATTCTAAAATCACAATTTGTGATTTTAGAATGCGGGAAAACTCGATATTATTCGAGAAGCGGCGCAAGCGCGGCAAACCCCCTTACCCTTACACGCTGGCGATGACGAAATATATCTCACGCAACTCATTGCATTTTCCGCCTATCCTTAATAGAATAACTTTGATATTGCCCCTATAGCTCAGTTGGTAGAGCAACTCCCTCTTAAGGAGATGGTCCGAGGTTCGAATCCTCGTGGGGGCACCGCGTGCGAACATTGCGTATAGTGAGATTCTGTGGTATTTTAATTTCTGCAATTCCTATATCATCCAGGGAGGAAAAATGGACAACGCTACGGCGATGATCGCGTCGCCCCGACAGAAACTTTGCGCCAGAGCATTTATCATGACGCAGACAAGACTCCGAAACCATATCCAACCGGACTTCAACGTGTTCTTACGCGGAGATCAAAGAATCACTTTGCCAAGAGCAAGAAAAGGGAGGCGTACATGGAAGCTGAGGTGAAGCGGGCGGTCATGGAGATTCTCCCGGATCAACACCCGCATTTTTTTCTGGGCCACTTCAAAGAGCCGTTTGAAACTCTTTCGCTCGCTCAGGCGATCGCAGCCGTCCACCAAAGAATCGCCGCGGCGGACCATGACGAATTGGTCAGAGTGTCCGATAAAGTCACCGCCTATCTCGCACCAAAGGATTCCACCATCGAGGAACTCGGCAATATATCGCTAAAGCTTCTCGGAGCCATGTTATCAATCAGGCAAAGTGAATTTTCAGCCCCCTGCCGCAATTGATCTCCTCGTGGCCTCCTTCCCGTCGGCGCGCCCCCGCAAGGCACGCCGATTTTTTTATCATCAATGGATGCGTAGTCATGCGATAAACCATGATGCTATGGTTAGGGTGCGCTTTTTTATTATAGAAATAGAAACGGCGTGCAACTCATGAAGAGTCGCACGCCGTAGTGTGCCATTGCCCGTGACACGTCGGTAAACCTCATAGTTATTTCGCAGAGATTGCTCGGCTCTCTGCCACCAGGAGGGTGCGTGTGCTTCTTGCGCCCGGTATGCTATACTATTCGCAATCAAATGCTTCAGATAGCATCGGACACACCACTGTTTGAAGTTGTGGGAGCCCGCGTCCCCGCTTTGCGCCGTCTTGAAAAGATGGGCATCAAAACCGTGCGGGATCTCCTGTGGCACTTCCCCACTCGTTACGAAGACTTCACAAAAATATATCCCATCGCCGAACTCGAGCCCGGACAGCAGGCCACCATCCAGGGCATTGTGGAAGAAGTGCAGACCAAGCGCAGCTGGCGCCGCGCAATGAGCATCGTGGAAGCCACGATCGCCGATGAATCGGGAACCATCCGCGCGGTGTGGTTCAATCAGCCGTACATTGCGAATGTGCTGAAGACCGGGCGCGCGGCGAACTTTGCCGGGAAGGCGTCCGTGTCGGAAGAAGGCGAGATTTATCTGAACAATCCCGTGTACGAAGTGATCCGCACGCGCGGCGCGGAGTCACAGGAGATGAACCACACCGCGCGGCTCGTGCCGGTGTATCCCGAGACCCGCGGGCTCACCTCGCGCGGCATCCGTTTTGTCACGCAATCGCTCTTCAAGAAAAGACCGGTGATGAAAGAATGGATCCCGGAGGAAATCTTGGTTGAATTTAATTTTCCGGAATTGAACGAAGCGATCCATTCGATCCACTTCCCGCGCGCGATCGAGGATGCCACGCTCGCCCGTGCGCGGTTCTCGTTCGAAGAACTATTCCTGCTCCAGATCCTGAACATGCAGCAGAAGATGAAGCTTGCCGAGGAATCGGCGCCGGTGATCACGGCGGACATCGAGCGCGTGAAGGCGATGCTCGCCAAGCTCCCCTTCGAGCTCACGCATTCGCAGAAGCAATCGCTCTGGGAGATCATCAAGGATATCGAGAAGGCGCGGCCGATGAACCGGCTTTTGCAGGGAGACGTCGGATCGGGGAAAACCGTCGTTGCGGCAGTGGCGTCGGTGATCGCCGCGGAGAACAAATTGCAGAGCGCGTTCATGGCGCCGACGGAAATTTTAGCGCGCCAGCACTTTGAAACGATGAAAAAATTCTTCACTGCAATCGCGCAGGGCGACGCACAGCCCGTCATCGGCCTCATCACCGGGAGTAGTGCACACATTTTTTATGGTAACGAATTGGAATCAAAAGTGAGCAAGCTGGAGTTCAATAAGAAAGTCGCGTCGGGAGAAATTTCCATCATCTTCGGCACGCACGCGCTGATCCAGAAATCCGTTGAGTTCGCGGCGCTCGGGCTCGTCATAATAGACGAACAGCACCGGTTCGGCGTGCGCCAGCGCGCCGAGCTGAACGCAAAGAAGGAGAACGGCGCGCGCATCCCCCACTTCCTCAGCATGTCCGCCACGCCGATCCCGCGCACGCTCATGCTCTCCGTGTTCGGCGACCTCGACCTTTCGCTCATCACCGAACTGCCCGTCGGGCGCAAAGCGATCGAGACGAAGATCGTCCCGCCGCTCGAGCGCATCGCCACGTATAAGTTCATCCGTGCGCAGATCAAAGAGGGTCGCCAAGCGTTCGTCATCTGCCCGCGTATCGAAGCCGCGGAGGATGAAGAGACGGCGAAGGCTTTGCCCGGCGACAAATCGGCATTCGCAAAAAAACTTGAATTAAAATCCGTTAAAGAAGAATTTGAAAAACTTTCAACGAAGATCTTCCCCGACCTGCGCATCGCAATGCTGCATGGCCAGATGAAGCCGAAGGAAAAAGAAGAAGTGATGCGAAAGTTCAAAGATCGCGAGTATGACATCCTCGTCGCGACGTCGGTCGTCGAGGTCGGCGTGGATGTGCCGAACGCGAGCATCATGATGATCGAGGGCGCGGACCGCTTCGGCCTTGCACAGCTCTATCAATTCCGGGGCCGCGTCGGCCGCGGCGAATATCAATCGTACTGTTTTTTGATGGCGGACACCGCTGCTGCCGTCGCGAACGCGCGGCTCAAAGCGATCCTCGAGGCCAAGAATGGCTTTGAGCTCGCCGAGCACGATCTCGCCCTCCGCGGCCCCGGACAATTCTTTGGCAATGTACAGACCGGCCTCCCCGATGTGGCGATGGAAGCACTGCGCGATCCGGAACTCGTCAAGCATTCGCGCGAGGCAGCAATCAAAGCCGTCACCGCTGACCCGCAGTTCAAAAAGAACGCGGCGCTACGAAAGAAAGTGGAAGAATTCAGGGCGAGAGTACATCAGGAATAGACTTGAATGGTTCTTTTTCCTAACCTATAATGCATTTAGTTACAGGAGGAACCCATGCCGGAAACCGATAGGATTCCGATCCAGTTCGATATCACACCGGAGGTCTATAAAGGATTTGAAGACCTGCGAGATACCCTCAACTATCAAACAACCGGAGAGGTTGTTTCTACCGGCCTCGAATTTTTACGGCTAATCTTTTCAGCACATAAAAATGGTGAAAAGATTTTCACGGAAGACAAAGATGGAAGGATGTCTGAGGTTCGATTTCCCTTTCTAGAACCAAAAGCATCTACAGAAGCTTAATCATATATATAACAAATCTCAGAGAAGTTCCGCGGAGGACGCCAAGGCTACCCTCCGCTTTTTATTTCTTCTTGTACCTCCCCTTCGCGTTACCCAAAAGCGGCTTCGCCGCTTTTGGCAGATAAATCTATCAATTGGTTTTTGGGTAACGCCCTTTGGGCGTTACCCAAAAACCAAGCCGCCATTTTCCGCCGAGCATCAAGCGTGTCTGCGCCTCGAGTCCGGGGAATGCGCCGAAGATGATCAGCGTGAACGGCATCAATATCCATTGCAAGACGAAGATCGCATAATCCTTGCCGGTGAGACCGCCGGGCTTTTGCGGCAGGAGCATCACGCTCAACACCGCGGAACTTGCGACGCCGACCATCGAGAGCGAGACGATGAACCGCGTGATGTGCGGCAAGTTATATGAGAGCACCGACGTCCCGAAGTGCCGGCCGCCGAGCGCGAGCGGCAGCCAGCCCAACGCAAAAATGATGAGTGAATTCGTGGCCCACGAATGGAATCCTTCGATCGAGTTGAACGTCCAATATCTTTTTTTCGACTCCGCGATCTTCGGATCATGCCGGAATCCTTCCAGCATGTACGGAATATTCTCAACGCCCCAGCCCCAGCGGCGCTGCTGCTTATAGATATTGATCATCGTTCCCCAGAATGTAGGCGCAACGTTCACGTCCATCGAAACGGGATAGAAGAGCGGCTCCACGCGGAAGTCGCTGTGATACTTTAAATAGCCCTGCCAGAAGATGCGCGAGTCCTCCGACACGATCGTCTTATCCCACCAGCCGATGTCGAGCAGGGTCGCGAGCGAAATCGATTGCGACGAGAACGACGTGAGCCGCTCCGGCCGCGATTGCTGCATCATCTGCCAGAACGTCGTCGAGAACGCAACGACGCGCGCGAGCATCGGCGCCTCGTACACGTTGTTCGTGAACAGCGGGATCGGCTGATAGATCGCATGCGTGCGATTCTCGGCTTTCAAAAACACATACGTGAGCCGGCTGAAATATTCCGGGAAGACCTGCGTATCGATGTCGAACACCGACACGAGTACGTGCTCCGGCGGGATACCGTTGGGATGCATGGCGGTTTTCGCATCCACGATCTCGCGCTTTGCGAGTTCTCCCGCCCAGACCTCGTTCGATCCCTTGCCCGGGATCTCATCCGGCAATCCCGCGGGATGGTGCGTCACTAAAAACTTCCCGAACGACGCACCGAACTCTTGTTGCAGCTTTGCGCCCGTCGCACGCGCCTCATCCCCCGCCCGATCCTCGAGCGCGAGCACCACCAATAATTTCTTCGCATCATAATTGACGCGCATGAGCGACGCAAAACTTTCGCGCACCACTTCGTACGGCTCGTTGTACATCGGCAAAATCACGAGGTGATAGATTTCCGAGAGCGTCGGCCTTGTGCGCTCCGTATTTGCAAGAACCGTGCCCCCCTCAGGAAATTCGCCGCGGATCTCCGCCAGCCAGTCGATCTTCATCACCCGCCGCATCTCCATAAACGTCGCGCGCAGGTGCAGCGACAAGTACACTGTTTTCAACACCCAGTAGATATCGAAGAGGATGATAAATATAGAGACCCACACCGGCAGGAGCCATGAAAAAAGCACCATAAAGATCAGCGTGAGCCACGCCAAAATTCCGGGAAGCATCTCGAAAAACCGTTTCATAACGTTCGTAAGGCTAACACTGATAGGTTAAAAATCAAAGGCCGCCGCCCAGAGGAAATAAGAACCATCCTCCATAGAGCGTAAAGAGTATGAGGAGCATCCCAAAGATGAGCGCGTCCATTTCCCATCCGGCGACGAACGGCATTTTCCTGATCCACTTCCAGATGATGATCACGACGAACTCGCCCATGAACGCAAGGCAAAGATACGGCACCCAGAGTCCGAGCACGAGTCCGACGCCGCCGAAGAACTCGAGCAGTGCCGCGATGGTTCCCCACAGCGCACCCGGCTTGAATCCCATGCCGCTAAAGTTCGATGCGTTCTGCCGAAGGTCTTTTATCTTCGGCCACCCGTGGACGATGAGCATCGCGCCGAGAATGATGCGCGGAATCACAAATCCCCACCCCCCGTACCAGAAAAGCAATATAGACATTGTTTTTATAAAATAATGTTCACGATGGCTGGCCGCTCACGCGGCCACGACCTTTCACGCACGCTTTCAAAAATCCCTATTTTATTATACTATAGCATCATCGTCCGACGATTTCCGCGCATCCCGCACGGCAAGCGCCGCGACCGTTTGGCCTCATCGTCTAATGGTTAGGACAGCGCCCTTTCACGGCGTAAATGGGGGTTCGATTCCCCCTGGGGCTACTCATAGGTTGAAAACGGCTTGAAAGTGGTTCAAAGCCTTTTTTGCACTGATATTTCATTTTTGGATACTCAAAACTACCACTTCCCTATACCCCGCCAGTTCGGAAAGCCAAACGGTTGGGCTACTCCGACTTGCATTTTCTTGCGCGCCCAGACACTTCGGAACATCAATAGAATCTAGCTTTTGATGTTCGGGTCGGAGTGCGTTTTTCAGGAATACCGTTGACCCCCGCAGGGAATCGAACTGCTCTGAGGCCTGGCATTCCTGATGTTTTTGCATGACCGCGTAGCTTTCTGAATTGAGATTGCTAATGTGTCTCATATTCAGCCCAGGGGGGCATTAGAAATAAAAATCCCTCCACAAGCCAAAGCAAGTGGAGGGAGGGGCGATGAATATTAGTTTTCAAAGAGCCGCAAGAGTCGCTCGCCGTATTCTCGGCCTGCAGCATTCAAGACACCGACCTGCCGAGTGTCATCGAAAGTGAGGAATCCGCACTCCTCAAGCTCTCGTATACACTCTGGATGCGCGACCGGGGGCATTTGGATGCGAGGATCCCATTTGCTTCGATCCGGGCATGGCACCACCATCCAGCAGCCACGATATCCCACCGTATCAAAGAGTCCCTTTTTGTTGGATGCCAGATACATCACCAGATACTTCCCATTTTGCGAGAGTCCATCGGGACGAACCCAAGTAGTTGGAGTAGTTTGGAGCGTGATACCAGGAGTGGGACATTCTTCCCAATGTCCAGTGCTCGAGTCGTACTTATCACTCTCCCGGAGTATCGCTCCAGGAGCCAGTTGCAATCCACAGACTACTTCTCCGCTCTGTGGGTGCTGATGTTCTTCTTGGACGATCATATCTCCCCTCCAATCGACAGAATGAATTATGTGCTTCCCTCCGAAAGATACTTCGGAAGAACCGCTAGTTTTATAGCACGAGAACAGTTAGTCGTCCAGAAGCCACACATATTGCGCCGCACGCAACAAGTGCCACCTTTCCAGAAAATTCGTGTCCGATAAAATCAGCACAGCACTCGGTGAAGAGTGCTGTGCTGTGGGCATCGGCTATTTTGTTATACTTTCTATATATCCCATAGCATGCTCCCCTCATCCCGTAAGGCCTTCACCCTCATTGAACTTCTTATCGTTATCGCGATCATCGCCATCCTTGCGGTGGTGGTGATCTTCGCCCTGAATCCCGCAGAGCTGCTTCGCCAGTCCCGTGACTCAAATCGCCTCTCCGATCTTTCGACAATGACGGATGCGATCAATATCTATTCCACCGATCAAGGAGCGGCAGTCGGATATTCCTTGGGGGCTACCTCAACCAGCTATCTTTCCGTCTCCGATCCCTCCGCCACCTCAACCGCAGGTGACCAGTGTCAGGGGCTTGGCATGCCGTCGTCGTCATACGGCTACGCCTGTGCCGCAAGCTCAAGCTTTCACAACGTGAATTCTCAGGGATGGATCCCCGTCAATTTCTTGAATATATCATCCGGAGCTCCCTTGGGAAGTCTCCCGGTCGATCCTACCGACAATACTTCTTCCGATCTCTACTATACCTATGAGACAAATGGCACCACTTACGAACTTTCCACCTTCCTTGAATCGGTAAAGTATGCAAAGACAGGCGTGAATGACGGGTCTTCCGATCCTACCCTTGCCGAATCAGGATCAGGGGTTTCAACCCTTCCTGATACCGGGAGAGGCCTTGTTGGCTATTGGCCGCTGAATGAAGGGGTGAACAGTACGGCACTCGACTGGTCAGGGGGAGGAAATAATGGGGCGTGGTACGGAACCGCATCAGGAACCTCAGGTTATTACACGTCGCCCGGAAAGGATTTTAGTTATGCCGGTACCTTTAATGGCGTAAATAACGGTATAGGGATAACCGTGCCCACCTCGTCGCTTAAAACGAACTTCACATGGAGCGTATGGGTCAATTTCATCACGCTTGCGGCAAATAACGTAGTTCTTGATTTCCAACGACCATTTATGACCGTCGTCAGCCAGAAATTAGACCAGGATGTAAACGTGAGCGGCACCGACTATGCCGTCACCGGAGGGCCTATCATCGCCACGGGCACATGGTACATGTTCACGGGAACATACAACGGCGCAAACGAGTCGATTTATGTGAACGGATCGCTCGCCGCAAGCGCCGGCGTTTCCGGGGCGCAATCGTTCAACGCAACGTTTTGTATCGGTGCGCACGGCGGGTGTTCGAGCCTCTATTCAAATGCATACATTCAGGATGTGCGCATCTACGACCGCGTGCTTTCCGCTTCCGAAATCCAGGAGATGTACAACGCCGAGAAATAGGAGGAAAAGCTCGTATTTCCCTGTCTCTATGCAGAAGCTTGACAAAGAATAATATTGTGATATATAATATACGAGGTATTCTTAGCAAGACAAGGAGAGGAATATGAAGCAAGTGGACGCGGCCAATCCCTATCAGGATGGCGAGCTTGGAACGGGCGGCACGGCGGATCATATGCTGTTGCGCCAGTATGAATTTCCCGACACATACGACGACAACCATGAACATCTGCTCACGATCGATCACGATGCCTGCATGAGGAAGGATCACGACCACGCCCTCATGTGCATCCATCAATACACGCAGCGCGACCGTAGCAGCCTGGATATATGGCTGGAGATGGCCTCGAATAATCGAATTCTGGATTTTCTAAAGGCCATTCTCAAAGCCGATCCGGACATCACATGGACCGGCTATCGCATCCTCGGCTCCGCAAGTTCCCTCGGAACTATTTGGACGCTGGAACTTTTCGCAAAGGATCCGTATGGCGCCACGCCGGTTTACACCGGAATGGATTCCCCGAATGTGAGGGGACGCCAGACCCTCCTCTTTGCCAATGTTCATTAAGCAGCCACCCTGGCCCCCGACATTGTCGGGGGCCATTTTTTTAGCACGACAACCTTATAGCATGCGGCACGCGAGACCTTTTTTGCGGATTTCGTAGTATCCTTAATTGGAGTGACCCATCCCACCAAACAAAGCAATCTTTTTTTTGCCGTAACGGCCGTCGTCGCGTCAGCGTTCGTGACGGGGCTTTTTATTTTTATGATGACCGCGCACGCGCCGGCCGCCGACGCGCAGACGGCGTCGTCCGGCGCGACGAGCAGCTCCACCGAAACGACGGCGCAAAAACAACAGGATCTCGAAAACCAGCTCGCGGCGCTTACCACGCAGATCGATCAGTACCAGAGCCAGATCACGGTGGACGAACAGAAAGGCAGCAGCCTCACCGGACAGATCAACACCCTGAACGCGCAGATCGCAAAGTTGAATCTTCAGATCCAGGCGATCAACCTCACCCTCCAGCAGATCGGCAGCCAGATCACGGAGACCAATTCGCAGATCGGAGTCACGCAGGGCGAGATCGCAGGCGAGAAGGTCACCGTCGGCAACCTTTTGAACGCGCTCTATAAGAACGATCAAGTCGGTTTTTTGGAATCGTTCCTTGAAAATCCTCAGCTCTCCACGTTGTGGAGCGATTCGGAAAATATTTCCCTCTTTGAATCGAGCCTCGACGCGGATGTCGCGCAACTGAATACGCTCACCGGGCAACTGCAGGGGCAGAGCCAACAGCTTGCGCTCTCGCAAAGCGCGGAAGCGACGGCGGAAGCGTACGCGGCGGCGCAGGCACAGCAGATCACGGCGAACAAAGCTCAGCAGGCGCAACTGCTTGCCGCCACAAAGAGCGACGCGGCGGCAAAGGCCGCGCTCGCTTCGCAGGCGAAGGCCACTGCGGCGCAGATCCGCAACCAGATCTTCCAATTGCTCGGCGGCGGCTCGCTCACCTTCGGACAGGCGTATCAATATGCGCAGGTGGCGTCGCAGGCGACCGGGGTGAACGCCGCGCTCATCCTTGCGATCCTCAATCGCGAATCGGCGCTCGGACAGAACGTCGGGCAATGCAGTTATCAGACCGCGATGAGCCCGTCAAACATCCCCATCTTCCTCCAGATCGTCCAGCAGCTCGGGCTCAATCCCACGCAGATGCTCGTGTCATGTCCGAACGCCGACGGCGTGTACGGCGGCGCGATGGGACCGGCACAGTTCGAGCCGTCCACATGGGAGCTGTATGTTTCGAGCATCGCCTCGATCACCGGCGACAATCCCCCGTCGCCATGGGACAATGCGGACGCATTCGTCGCAACCGCACTCTATTTAAAGGGCGCCATGCAGGGATGCGAGGCGGACTATACCGCTCAGCTCGACATCGACCGCTGCACCGCCGCAAAGTACTACGCCGGCGGCGACTGGAAAAGCTATCTCTGGACATACGGCGAAGCGACGGTGGAGCAGGAACAGACCTTTACGCAGGACATCGCTACGATCACGAGCTCGTAGCGTGCGGCGCGGCCTGCCGGTCGCGCCCACTTCTGTTTATCTATTTTTAATAGCAAAGTGTTACACTATTCTCAGCGACTTCAGAAAGCGAGGGTTTTATGGTGCATCGCCGCCGAAAAAACATGTTTAACGAATGGAATGAACAGCTGGATGTATTTGCGGAGATAAAAAAGGCTATCTTGCAATTCCTCCGAACAATCATGGGGACACATTGACGTACTAGCAGTTTAGAGGCATAATAGTGATAGAACGTTGCAAGGAGTGCGCCATGAAAATCAAAGATGTTGCCCGGTTGATCGTATTCACCCTGCTTGTAATCACCTTCGGATCGCCCATGGCATCCGCACGCGAAAAATCCCACTGCAAGAAATCGGAAACTGCTTATCTCTACCGCGTTGCGTGGCAATATCACCAGCACAATCATTGGACCTCAAAAGACAATGCCGACGCCGTCCTAAAAGCCGTTCGGCAAGCGAGATCCGTGAGTCCGACCGACTATTGGCTGGAGATGAAAACAAAAAAGGTGTGCTCCAGCAACCCGGCTCCACCCTCCGCCGAAAAGCACTAATCGAAAATTCAATCCTCGAAGGGCCGACGACATCGCCGGCCCTTTTTTCTATTCATCGAGCGTGTTAGGTTGTACAATGATAAAATATTCGACTTATGAAAATACTTGCGATCGAAACGTCGTGCGACGAGACGGGCGTCGCCCTGCTTGATGCGTCCGGTACCGCGAACGCGCCGCGCGTGCGCGTGATCGAAAACTTGGTGACGACGCAGATCCCCATCCACCGGCCGTTCGGCGGCGTCGTTCCCAATCTCGCAAAGCGCGAGCATTTAAAAAATCTGCCTATCTTATTTGCGCAGCTGCAGGAGAAACATCCGCGGCTGAAGTTCGATCTGATCACGGTGACGGTCGGCCCGGGCCTAGAACCCGCGCTCTGGACCGGCATCACGTTCGCGCAGGCGCTCGCCAAGGAATACAGCGTGCCGCTCGTCGGCGCGAATCATTTGGAAGGACACTTGTATAGCTTTTTATTGTCATCAAAAAAGGAAGTCGCATTCCCTGCCGTCGCGCTCATCGTGAGCGGCGGCCACACCATTTTATTGAAGCTCGATTCGTTCTCCAAGTGGAAACGGCTCGGCGAGACGCGCGACGACGCCGCGGGCGAGGCGTTCGACAAGGTCGCACGCCTGCTCGACCTGCAATATCCCGGCGGCCCCGAGGTCGAACGCCTCGCCCGCATTGGCAATCCCGCCGCGATCGCATTCCCCCGCCCGATGCTTCATGAAAAGAATTATGACTTCAGTTTTTCAGGCTTGAAGACGTCCGTACTCTATTATATGCGCAGCCGCGCGGAACAAGCGCAGGGTGAAAATAAAAAGATGGCGGCGGGAGCGAACGCCGGCGCGAACAAAGCCGACGTCGCCGCGTCGTTCCAGGAAGCCGCGCTCGACGTGCTCGTCAAGAAGACGATCCGCGCCGCGCGCGATTTCGGCGCGCGCTCGGTGATGCTCTCCGGCGGCGTCGCGGCAAATAAGGCGCTGCGCTCTCGGCTGGCGCGGGAGGCAAAGAAAGCCGGCTGCGCATTCCTCGTGCCGGACTTTAAATACAATCTGGATAACGGCGCGATGATCGGCGTCGCCGGATACATGGCATACCTCCGCAAGAAGCGCTACAAGATCGAAGCACGCGGCGATATGGAAATCTAATTATGCCAACACTTTTCCAAGCAATCATCCTCGGCCTTACGCAAGGCATTACTGAGCTCTTCCCTATCTCGAGCCTCGGGCACAGCGTACTCATTCCCGGCCTCCTTGGTTGGAATATCAACCAGAACAACGAAACATTCTTGGAATTTTTGGTGGCCACGCATCTCGCCACCGCGATTGTGCTTTTCATTATTTATTTTAAAGACTGGGCGCGCATCGTGCGCGGCATCTTCCGCTCGCTCGCCGCGCGCGAGGTGAGCAATAACGACCCGGACGCAAAGCTCGGCTGGCTGCTCGTCGTGAGCACGATCCCCGCGGGCGTGATCGGCTTGCTGCTCAAAAACACAATCACCGGCTCACTTCTTTCGCCGCAGTCGGCGGCGATATTCCTTACGCTGAACGGACTGCTGCTCCTGCTCGCCGAATGGCTGCGCCGTCGCGCCGGTCGCGCTACTTCGGCGGCAACGGCAGAAAGCCTGGTAAATAACGACGCGCGGATCGCGCACCGGCTATCGTTCTGGCAAGCGTTCAAGGTCGGCATCCTGCAGGTGCTCGCGCTCATCCCGGGATTTTCGCGCACCGGCTCGACACTCGCCGGCGGCTTAATGGTCGGGCTCTCTCACGAGGATTCGCTCCGCTACTCGTTCCTGCTCGCGACGCCCATCATCGGCGCGGCGGCGCTGCTCGAGATCCCCGCACTCATCACGTCCGGCAACGGAGCGCTCATCGAGGTCTCGCTCGCAGGCGCCATCGCCGCCGCGCTCGCCGCATGGTTCGCGGTGAAATTCCTCACGCGCTATTTCAAAACCAACACGCTCGCACCGTTTGCGGTGTATTGCATCGCCGTGGGCGCAGTTAGTTTATTATTCCTCCACTAGCGCCGACGACGGATTGCTCTATTCCCCATACATCCTCGCCCGCGCCACCTCCAGCTCTTTTATCACCGCCTCATCGCTGATCTTTTTAAATCGCGGGAACGTCTTCCCTTCCTTCGTGATATATTCCATAAACATCCGCAGCGGCCGCAGATCGAAAAGTTTTCCGGCTTTGTACACGCCGGCCTCTTCGTAGAGCGGTCGGTACACCACCATGTGCATATCCTCCACCGTGGCATAGTCCTCCGTGTGATGGCCGACGCCGATCACTTCGTACGCATAGTCGTTCACCGCGCCGTCGGGGTCGTGCTTGTAGTGATAATAGAATCCCTTTTCAGGGACTTCTTTTGGAATCTCAACTGCCATCGTTATGAAACTTTCTTTGCGCTTGCAAACCAGGCGTAGACCAAGAGCGCAAGCCCAACCACGAGCGATGCGATGCCGTGCTTGATATGCGGCGTCGTCATGGCGATGTCATATCCCGGCATAAACATCGGCAGCATATCTGCAGGCGTCAGCCAGTAATAGATCGCAAGCACAATGAATGCCGCTCCGAACACCGCCGCAAGAATGTTTAATGTTTTTTTCATCTTTTTTAATTTATTAAAAATTTATAAATAAACCTCGTCGATATAGCACCACATAAATTCTTCGCCAGGCGTGACCGACTTCATGATCGGATGCCCCGTCGCGTGGAAATGCTTCGTTGCATGCTTGTTTTTGGAACTGTCACAACATCCCACATGGCCGCAGATGAGGCACTCTCGCAGGCTCACCCAGGTGTCGCCGATCTTTATGCAATCCTCGCATACCGAGATATCCTTCGGATGGACGTCGCGGATCTGGTCGCGGTGAGTGCAGGTCTTTGTTGGTTCAGGCATGGATTTATTATATCATTTCGCCCGGCGGGCGCTCCCCGAACGGGCGGGTTCCTTCACAAGCCACTCCGAAATATAGCCCTTATATTTCCTGCGAATCGCGAGCGGGATGGTCTTGTAATCCCCGACCGCCCTGCGGCACAGCGGCGATCCGCAGGTGCACTTCATTCGCCACGTGTAATTTTCCGTCATGCCGTAATCCCACGTGACCTCCTCGTCCGGCGCGATGTCGCGCATCGCGACGATCTTGAACCGGTCGCGGATGCCGCAATTCGGATCGCACGAGTGGTTTACGCGATCGGCGATCCCTTTTGAGCCACGCCAGTGCCGCTTATCAAACTGAATGGCGTGATTATAGAGATAGTCCGTCCACCCGTCGAAGTCCCAGTCGTATATCTCGCCATCAAACACGGCGATGACCTCGCCTTTTTTTATTTTTTCAATCGCGAACACGCCTTTGCCGTGCTTGGGCGTCTTGCGAACGACGACTTTCTTGCTGTCCATGGGCGTAAGTATACCAAATAGAGGGTCCCTTGACTTCATATAAGCATATGCTAATATCTAAATATGTCAGATCTCTGCAACGAAATAAATAAGTTCGGGAAGGGCATCGGGAACGCCGCGCGCTATCGAATCATCGAGGCGCTCATCAAGGAGCCAAAGACGGTGAACGAGCTCACGCGCATCGTAAAGCTCTCCCAGCCGGCGGTGTCGCAACACCTGAAAACGCTCAAAGCGTGCGATCTCGTGATCGACGAACGCCGCGGCAAGGAGGTGTTCTATACGGTGAACACGGAATACACACTCACCCTGCTTATGAGCCTCGTGAACGATATGAATAAACAAAAGAAAAAGCCTCCGAATAAAAAGGCACGGTCGAGTAAAAAATAAATAAACTTATATAAAATAATCATTAAAATTATGTTAAAAATAAAAGTAATCTTGGGAAGCATTCGGGAGGGGCGCTTTGGCGACAAGCCGGCGAAGTGGATATTCGAGAAAGCAAAGGCGAAAGGACTCGACGTTGAACTGTTGGACCTCAAGGATTATCCCCTGCCCGTGTTCGCGGAAGGACAGTTCCCTGCGGCGATCACCGATGGAAATTATCCAAACGAGGAGGCAAAAAAGTGGGCGGCGAAGATCGGCGAGGCGGACGGATTCATCTTTGTGACGCCGGAATACAACCACGGCTATCCTTCGGTCCTTAAGAACGCGATCGATTTCATCTCTGCCGAATGGATCAAAAAGCCTGCGGCGTTCGTGGGGTACGGGGTGAACGGCGGTGCGCGCTCGACGGAGCAGCTCAAGGCGGTGCTGAACAGCAACCTTCAGGTGATCACCGTGCCGATGGGCGTCAATATGAACAGTCCCTGGGGTCTCGTGAGCGACCAGGGAGTGTTCGACACTTCTTCATTCGAAAAAGCCGGCGATGTGATGCTCGACCAGCTCGTGTGGCTTGGCGATGCGCTGAAAGCCGCGCGTAGTAAGTAAATAAATAAAAAAGTCCCTCGCAAAGAGGGGCTTTTTTACATCGGCTCGTCGGCCGATGGCCCGTAGGAATCTGGAATTGCCACGTCATTCAACCGCAGATATACGCCGAGCTGTGCGCGATGATGGATGAGGTGATTCATGAAGAACGACCGATACGCCACCGCACGCGCTCCAAAATTTTACGCGTCGTCGCCATTTCCGCGTCGAACTCGCCCAATAGCAGTTCTTTTACTGAAATATTATTCATGTTCTATTTTAGTTTTAATTTCTTTGAACTCGTTTTCCACCTCCACCAGCCGATCTTTACTCAACTTAATCAACTCCCCCGCCTCGCGAATCTTTACGAGCGCCTCTTCGAGATCGATCTCCTCCTGTTCCTCAAACCAATCCGAGATCCGCTTGATGTCCTCCAGATATTTTTTTAGGTCGTGGGATTTTTGTGCCTTTGCCATTGTTGATAGTTTTTATAATAGAGCCGATCTCGCCGTCCGCGACCGTGAGCGATAGCTCATCGCCCGCTGCAAGGCCGACCGTGCTCCGTACTACTTTACCATTCCTTCGCGCGATCGAGTAGCCCAGCCCGAGCTGGCGCGCCGGATCGTTGTGTTTGATCGCCTGCGCGCCGAGTGCGAGCGTGGCCCGCGCGTTCCCAAGCGACCGCTCGAATGTATTCACAAGCCCATCCCACGTGTTCGCGAGCGCATTCTGCACGCGCTGGAGCTCGAGCGGAAAACGATTGAGCAATCCGGCAAACTCGCGCACTTTTGCGTACGCCTCCTCCCACGACCGGCTGAGCAAATGCGCGGCGGCGGTCGGCGTGGACGTCATGTAGTCCGCGGCGAGCGCCATGAGCGGCACATCCTGATCGTGGCCGATGCCCGCGATCACCGGCACCGGAAAATCCATGACCTCGCGCACGAGCGCTTCGTTGTTGAACGCCTGCAACGACTCGAGCGAGCCGCCGCCGCGAATGATCACGAGCGCCTCGATCCCCGTGCCGCGCGAGCCCTCGTCGTCCACCATCTCGCGCATCGCGCGGATCGCAGCGAGCAGTGACGCCGCCGCTTGCGCGCCTTCCACGCGCGAGTCAATCACGTTCACCTTGAACCCGAACTTTCCCAAATTATTTTCGAAATCGTGAATGACCGCACCCTTCATGGAAGTGATCACGCCGATGCGCGAAATGTAATCCGGCAAGACGCGTTTGCGCGCCGCGGCGAACACGCCCTCCGCTTCGAGCTTGCGCCGCAGATCGTCGTATGCTTTTTTAAGCGCACCTTCACCCACCAATTCCACCGTATCCGCAACGAACGACAACCTGCCGTTGTTTGGATACACATTCGGATGGCCGTTCAGGATCACTTCCATACCCACCTCGAGCGCGATGCCGCAGAGCTGATAATTACGCGCCCACATGATCGCATCGAGCGAGCCAGGGTTCTCTTTATCTTTGATGCTGAAGTAAACATGTCCGCTCGCCGCTCGCTTCAACTCGCTGATCTCGCCAATGATCCGCGCGGATTGCGACTTGAAGAATACGTTGAGTACTTCAATGTACTCCGCGATAGTAAAAATCTTATCTTTCGCACGAATCGGTGTTGCCATTGCCCTATTTTAACATTAAATTTTTGTTAAATGAAAATTGACAGTTGGAAACATTTTGATAAACTGAAGACTGCCTATGAAAGAGGGCCTTGTGGGGTTTCGTCCCCACCGGGCGCTTTTTCTTTTTGGGGAGGGTTCTGCAATAGATTCCTTTGCGTATCCAAATATACAATAGGAATATTGAGCTTCTTTAACAAGAAAGAGCACTTTTCGTGGGGCGATATTAAAGAATAAAAGACATCTTTTGCTTTCAGAAATTTCACCAAGCTCGCGAAATCGCCATCGCTTGAAACGATCAACGCCTTGTCGAAGCAATGCTCATAGTAATCGACGACCGCACCCAAAACCAGATCTGCATCGCAATTAGCTTTTATGTTACCCCTGTCACCATGCGCTATCTCTTTATGAATAGGTACGAATCCCGCTTCGCTTAATCGCAGATAAAGATCCTCCTTTCCGGGGAAAAATCCTAGAAAAAGATATGCCTTCGTGACACCATATCTTTCATGTAGCCAGATACGAAAACGTGCATAATCCAAAGACCATCCAAGCTCCTCAGCGCCTTTGCGGAGATTTGCCCAGTCGATAAACGCGAAATTATTTTGTTCTTTTTGCATCCGATAAGGATACAAAAGTCACATTAAATAAATATTAAGTATTTGCAGCGGAAATCACGAGAGATTCTTCTCATGTTGCGCGCGCTTATTAAAATACGCGCAGTAATCGCATTCGACGCTCGCGGCCGGGATATTTTTATCCATCAAACATTTTTTCATATTCACAATTGTAGCCTCCACCCAATCCGTGTTGCCCACGTACGGGATCACTTTGATATCGAATTCAAGGCGCGCGTCGAACGCGGCGGCGTCCGCGTTGCCGTTGCAATAAACAAAATAGCCGATTGGCAATACGGCAAACCCGTTTTTGCGGAAGAGCCACTGGTAGATTTCCATCTGTCGCTTGTAGCCGTCCTGCCACTCGGCGTCGAGTGACACCTCTTCCGTCTTTGACGTCGCCTTGTAATCCACGATGATCAACTCCCCCGTCGGTGCCACCCACACGTCGTCCACGCCGCCGCGGATCAGCAGATTCGTCGGCTCGTGCAAAAATTGAATACCGCGCCGGAGAGAGTCGCGCCACGCGTCGAGCTCCTTGTGCGCGTACGGCACGGCGTCGATGTCGTACTCTTTCATCAACGGATGCGGCGTGCCCGCGGCGCGATGGATATCGAATTCTTTTTTAAGCAGCGCGTCGACGGCGCTGTTCAGACTGAACGGAAATCCCGGCGGCCGCGCGGTGCCAAGCCGCTTATCGATATAAAAACATCGCGGGCATTGCACAAAAAGATCGATGCCCGAGCGGCTCACCGTGAACGGCTCGTGCGACTTCGGGTCAAAGAGATTACGGAAGCGCTGAGGGTTATAATAGGAGGACATGGCGAGGTTTCGGGTTATTTAATCTTATTATAATCTTTAAATCAAAAGTCCGCTCCCCCACGACGGGTATTGATCCAAAAGGAGATGGCGCGGAAATGAGGAAACAATTTCGCATCGCATGCCTTGTGTCTCTAAAGAAGATTTGTGAAGAGCACGATATTCCACTTGATGCCGTTTGATTTTTATCTCACGGCATCACTCATCCTGAATCAGAAGGCGACCAGTTAAATCTGGCCGCCTTTTCCTTTCTTCCACTTCACCGCAGATAGTAATGGGTAATAGAGATCTTCATGTGTGCGAATCTCGAATGATGAAAACGGTTTCTTTGAGTGGCGCGGGCGTTCTACAAATGTTATCCATGGCACATCGGTAATGACCGCGAGCGGCGTACGCTCGTCGCCTTCTCCCATGAGCACGACTGCGGCGGCGGCGAGGCCGTCCGGGATATTCGTCTGCGTCATCTTGAGTGTACGACCGAAAATATCCGGCGTGTTACGATAATCTTTGAGCGGCTCAAATCCGTAATGAGCAAGCGAGATGCCCATGACCCCGCGGCGCAACGGGATGGTGTGCGAGTCACTGATGATCACGCCGAGATCCTTCACGCCATATTTTTTACGCAACCATGTCCATAGTTTCTTCGCGGCGCGGGTGGAATCTTTCGGCCACAAAATATAATATCCATCCGCATTGCTCTCAT
This sequence comes from uncultured bacterium, assembly GCA_963718575.1. Taxonomy (GTDB): domain Bacteria; phylum Patescibacteriota; class Minisyncoccia; order UBA6257; family 2-01-FULL-56-20; genus JAKAGE01. Next base: position 239,099 of record OY970358.1, read on the forward strand.
CGACGCCAGCGGAAGGAATAAATACATTATTTTTCATCGTGTGCATGCACCATGAGCCGGGCGTCATTTCCCTTGGCAGATAAAGATCCGCCTCACGCATCACAAGCTCGTCCTTTTTTGCATAACGATCCATCGGAACGCATCGCCCTTGCCAAATACTCACGACTTTCGAAGTCACAACAACGACGCTTTTTTCTTTTAAGGATGGAATCGCGTCGGCAATCGCCGCAAGAAGATCGTCCTTTGGCGGATGGATAATGTCAGTTTTAATAGTTTTTATTTTCATGGTTATAACAATCCCTTCGCGATTTTTTCCCGCATCTTTGCCACATACGCATTGAAGAAAAACAGATTATGGAACGTGAGCAACGCGCCGCCGGTGATCTCGTTCGCGCGCACGAGGTGCGCGATGTATGCGCGCTGATATTTTTGGCAGACCATGCATTCGCACGCGGCGTCGATCGGGCCGTTATCTTTTAAGAGCGCTGCTTTGTTGAAATCGACGCGGCCTTCGTGTGCAACGCCGTTCACGCCACCGACGCCGCGCACGGCGCTCTTCTTGCTGACGAACGCGATGCCACGACGCGCGTAATGCGTCGGCACCGTGCAGTCGAACGTGTCCACGCCGCCCTTAATAATGAGCTCAATGTCTTCCGGATGCCCCATGCCAAGCAGATGCCGCGGACGCTTTTGATTGAGTAACGGGATCACCCACTGCAGAATCTTTCGGGACTCGTCTTTCGATTCGCCGATGTCGCCGCCGATGCCGAATCCATCGAAACCGTCCATATGCGCGATCGTCTTTGCGCCCTCTTTTCGCAAGTCCTCAAAGTCCGCGCCCTGCACGATGCCATACAGCGCCTGCTTGGACGTCCGCGCGTCGAGAGAGCGCTTCGCCCAGCGGTGCGTCCGCGCGAGCGACTGCTTCATGTAATCATGCGTCGCTCCCGGCGGCGGACATTCATCGAACGCAAATATGATGTCCGCGCCCAGCTTCTGCTGGATTGCGATCGACGTCTCCGGATTCAAAAACAGTTCCTCGCCCGTGAGCGGCGAGCGAAAGTGCACGCCTTCTTCCGTCATCCGCACGTTGCTCGGCTGATTGCCCCTGTCGATTGCCTGCTCGATCTTCCCCGGATAATATTTTATCGATTTTTTGCCGATGCCAAGGTCCCGGCCGAAGCCGAGACTGAAGACCTGAAATCCGCCGGAGTCCGTCATCGTCGGCTTCGGCCAATTCATAAATTTATTGATGCCACCGGCAGCCTTCACCACTTTTTCGCCCGGCTGGAGGTGTAAGTGATACGTATTCGAAATGAGCAGCTGCGTGCCCGTCGCCGCGATCTCGTCGCTGCGCAAGGCCTTCACCGCCGCGAGCGTTGCCACCGGCACGATCGCCGGCGTCATCACCTCGCCATGCGGCGTCTTTAATATACCCAACCGCGCGGCGCTCTTTTTAGATTTTTTTAATACTTTGAACTCGATCATGGCTGTAGTGTAATCTAAAACTATATAAATATAAAAGCCCGCTTGTTTTAAGACCGTTGCGTCTTCGCACTAGGTCGCAAAACAAGCGGGCTTTTATATTTACTGCTGTGCCGGGATCATCGGACCGCCGGGAGTGCTCGTGGCACCGCCCGTCGTCTCGCCCGACGGCATATAACCGCCGCCGTATCCTCCATCACTCTGCATCATCGAATGTTCGTGGTAGTAGGATCCGCCAAACGCGGCGTGGAGCTCATCGCGAAACTCTCCCGCCTTTACGCCCAGCGCAAAAACGAAAGCGAGGATCACGATGCCCACGATCCACCAGATCAGGCGATGGCCATGCCCGCATCCGCATCCACACCCGCAGGTGCATCCAGCACCGCACGCGCACGTCGTTTTGCCCGTCGATACTATCTTCTGTCCGTTCTTCATTTCGTCCATCTTTTGAATGACGTTAAAAAAATCCTTTTCATCGACGACCTTTACTTTCCCTCATTATACATTATATTGGGAAGTAGTAAATGGAGGCACCATGGAAAACCCTCTAGAGGATGCTCCTATCGCCCATCGCCCTTTTATCGATTTCACCGTAGGGATGATGCCTTCGGAGCATATCCGTGCATTCGGCAAGCGCGTGCGAAACCTTCGCAAAGAACAAGGCCTTAGCCAACAAACACTTGCCGATCGAGCAAATCTAAAACGTCCCTATCTTGCAAGGATAGAAAATGGCCGATGCCTTCCGACGATGAACGGGCATGTAAAACTTGCCTGTGCGCTCGATATTGAACTCTCTGACTTCGTATATGAAACATGGAGCAGAATCATCTACTCCGTCAATCAATAAAAAACTTCTTTTCTTTCCCGCGCCCCATCCGGCGCGGGATTTTTTCTGGAAAAAATCCATAAAATCGGCTACAATCGAAGCATTATGGAACCGCGTTATAATCACGCCGAAGTCGAGAAGAAAATATACGAGCAATGGGAAAAATCGGGGTATTTTAACCCGGACGTTTGTATAGAAAAAGGCGTGACCGCCGCCGACGCGGAGCCGTTCTCCATCGTGCTTCCGCCGCCGAATGTGACGGGCACCCTACATATGGGACACGCGGCGATGCTCGTGATCGAAGACATCATGGTGCGCGTAAATCGCATGCGGGGGAAAAAGACGCTCTGGATCCCCGGCACCGATCACGCCGCGATCGCTACGCAATCGAAAGTGGAAAAAGATATCGTCAAGGCCGAAGGAAAAAATCGCCACGATCTCGGCCGCGAGGAATTTTTGAAGCGCGTTCGCGCGTTCGCGCAAGAAAGCCATGACACGATCGTGAATCAAGTGAAGCGTATAGGTGCATCGCTCGACTGGAGCCGCGAAGCATATACGCTCGACGATAAACGTGAAATCGCCGTCCGCACTGCGTTCAAAAAGATGTACGACCTCGGTTTGATCTATCGCGGGCATCGCGTGATCAACTGGGACGTCAAAGGGCAGACCACGATCTCCGACGATGAGATCGTTTACGAAGAGCGCAAAGCAAAATTATATACATTTCGATACGACGAACACTTCCCTATTTCCATCGCCACCACGCGCCTTGAAACAAAGTTCGGCGATACCGCCGTCGCAGTGCATCCTTCGGATGATCGTTACAAACAATTCGTCGGAAAAACGTTCGACGTGGATTTTTGCGGGACGCCGCTCTCCATAAAAGTGATCGCGGACGAATCGGTGGAAAAGGATTTTGGCACCGGCGCGCTCGGCGTCACGCCCGCGCACAGCATGATCGACTGGGAGATCGCCCAGCGGCACGACCTGCCGTTCAAGCAAGTAATAGACGAGTATGGAAAGATGACAGTAAATGATCCGCTCGTGCAAGGCAGGAAGACCGCGGAGGCACGAGAGATCACAGCGGAAGACCTGCGCGCACGCGGCTTGATCGAAAAAGAAGAGGAGATATTGCAGAATGTGGCGACCGCGGAGCGCACCGGCGGTATCATCGAGCCCCTGCCAAAATTGCAATGGTTTATCGGGGTCAATAAGCCGTTCGGTGATATGAAAAAAACATTAAAAGAATTGATGAAGGAGGCCGTCACGAAGGATGGCATCGTAATCCTGCCCGAGCGGTTCGAGCGCATTTATTTTAACTGGATCGATAACCTGCGCGACTGGTGCATCTCGCGCCAGATATGGTTTGGACATCAGATTCCCGTATGGTACAAGGGCGATGAGATTTTTGTCGGCATCGCAGTGCCTGAGGGTGACGAGTGGATGCAGGATCCTGACACGCTCGACACATGGTTCTCGTCCGGACTCTGGCCGTTCAGCACGCTCGGCTGGCCGGAAAAGACCGCCGACCTCGGCACGTATTTCCCGAACGCGGTCCTCGAAACAGGCTATGATATTCTGTTCTTCTGGGTCGCACGTATGATTTTAATGAGCAAAGTATTGATGGACGCCGCACCGTTCAACCGCGTTTACCTGCACGGCCTTGTCCGCGACGACAAGGGACGCAAGATGTCGAAGAGCCTCGGCAACATCATCGACCCGCTCACGATGGCGGACAAATACGGCGCGGATGCCACTCGCCTCTCGCTCGTGATCGGCGCTGCTGCGGGCAACGACATCAAGCTCTCCGAAGACCGCATCCGCGGCTATCGCAACTTCTCCACGAAATTGTGGAATATCGCGCGATTCATCAATATGAACAAGCCAGAAAAGGAGCTGCCGACGAATGTATTCCCCGGCGACCGCGCGGAGATAAAAGAATTAGATGAACTCAAACGCGACATTACCAACCATATCGACGATTTTGAATTCCACCTCGCCGGCGAAAAACTCTATCACTACACCTGGCATCGCCTTGCCGACGAGATCATCGAACAGGAAAAGAAAAAACTGGCCGATGGCACCGACGCAGAAAAGGCGCAGTCCTACGCGCTGCTCGAACGCCTCCTCCTTGGGTCAGTCACGATGCTTCACCCATTTATGCCTTTCATCACCGAGGAGATCTATCAGATCTTCCGCCCGGGAAAGATGCTGATGGTGGAAAAATGGTAAGCGCCCTGCCAGCCATTGACTCGTCGACTTAAAAGATGTATATTTTCGACCAGTTAGTAACCAGACTGGAGGAGTCGGGATATGGATATCAAAGCACTTCAAGCGGCTGCAGAGAAACTCGATGCGTCAGCGAAAAAGATCAACCACCTCAACCCAAAGCAGCTAAGGGTTGCTCGGCTGATCACGGAAGAGCATGTGATGGATGAGATCGCCAGCTTGCTCAAGACGTCCAGGCTCATCGTGCGACGCCATGTCCATAAAATTCATGGCATCCTCGATACCAAAGACCTAACCCAGTTGGCAATCGTGATCTACTGGAAAGAACTGATGGAGGATGATGATCCCGGCACGCCGAACAGACCCCTTTGCGAGCTATTGTCGCCCAAGGAGCTCGAGGTTGCCTATCTCATTCTCGATGAATCCAGCAATAGGGAGATCGGCGTTCGGCTCGCTATCGCGCTCGACACCGTCGAAAATTACATCCAGCATATTTTCAACAAACTCGGGATGTCCAGCAGGATTGAAGTTGCCCACTATGTTGTTCGTGAAATCTTCTTTGCCACCCACACCATTTACTCCCCGGTGCCTCAATGAGGCCCGGGGAGTTTCACTATTATCATGGTAGAATAAGGTCATGGTGATGCTCGTCCTTTCTATCGTCGCCGGACTGCTCCCCGGCTTCGCGTGGCTTATGTTCTATCTCGGTGAGGCTACGCACGCAGAGCCGAAGCGGCTCATCGCGTTCACGTTCATCGTAGGCATGGCCTTCGGGTTCTTCACCGTCGCGATCGAGAATATTTTCAACGGGTGGGCGTCCAGGATCGGCATCCAGGAACTCTCGCTCCTGTCGCTCTTCGGCCTCGCCATTATCGAGGAACTGATGAAGTTCGCCGCGGCGCACTTTGCCGTGAACCGCGCGCCGGAGTTCAACGAACCGGCGGATGCGATGATCTATATGATCGTCGCGGCGCTCGGCTTTGCCACGCTCGAGAACATCGGCGCGATCGCCGGCATCTCACCGTCCGCAACGCTCATCCCCGCCGTGCTCGAGACCATCTCGTTGCGATTCGTGGGCGCCACGCTCCTCCACACGCTCACGTCGGGCATCGTCGGTTACTACTGGGCGGTCGGCATCGTGGAAGGGAAAGCGAAGCGCTTCCTCGCGGTCGGCATCACGGTCGCCGCTATTTTACACGCCACCTTCAACTATCTTATCGTCACCTATGGAGGTGCGGTCTATTCTGTGATATTCTTGATGATAGTCGGATTCTTTGTATTGAACGATTTTGAAGCACTCAAGGCGAAGCCAATCAACCTTATCGTATAAACAATTTGCTATAATAATTTTATGATCATAAACAGCGAGGACGAGAAATTTTTTGAGGATCTTGCCGGCGCGAAGACGGAAGCCGACGGCGAGTACGACGTGGAACTCGTGAAGGCGTCGAGCGGCGCAGTTGCTTCGCGCCCGGCATCCGCCGCGCCGAAGATGATCCGCACCGCAAAAGAAGACAAAGAGGATCTCTGGGCCGACGGCGAACCGGAAGGCCAGCTGACGGTGGACGTCTATCAGACGGCGAACGACATCGTCGTGGAATCCGCGATTGCGGGCGTGGCGCCGGACGACATCGATGTGAACGTCACCACCGACTCGATCTCCATCCGCGGCTCGCGCAAGCGCGAGAAGACCGTGCGCGACGATGATTACCTCTATCAGGAATGCTACTGGGGCAAATTCGGCCGCTCCATCATATTGCCGCAGGAAGTTGACCCGGAAGGCGCGGTGGTCAAGTTCAAGAACGGGATTCTGACGGTGACCCTGCCAAAAGCGAATAAGAAGAAGATCCACAAGTTGAAGATTCGGGTGGACTAAGGGCCTAAGTGACACACCTTTCGAAAGGACGGCGTTCCGATCTGCTGACCGGCCGCCTTAGCTCTCAGCGCCTTCGCGCTTCCGACACACCTTCCAAAAGGTGTGTCACTTAGGCCAATAATAAACCCCGATATATCAACTTGCGTAAATTATTCTTTTCCGCTATAATCTTTCAGTAATTTAACCAATCAAAGACATGAGGAAATGCGCCAAGTGCGAGAAAACTTCACAGATGGGCGGACACCGGATTTTGCTCCGCGGCCATTACAATCCCACGAACTGGACCCGAAAGTATCCGAATTTGCAGTACGCGACGATCGACGGCAAGCGCCAGCTCGTTTGCACCGGCTGCTTAAGGACTTTGCATAAAGCGCCGCACAAGGTAGTGCGCAAGACGGCGGTTACGGCGGCAAAATAACTTTTTTAAACTTAATAGCATGCTGAAAGAGGGTGCCTATGCTGAAGTTGAGCCAGATTCGAATGAAAGCATCGAGCAAATAAAATCCCCTGAAATTCCCGACGAAAATTATGGAGAGCTGCTTCTTTCTGGCGATCTCGCCGGCGAAGGAGGAAGAGCTGTTATCGTAAAGCTCTCTCGCGATAATGTAGCGGAAAATCTTCGGCCCGCATATAAATCATTGAGCCTCGACAGAGAGGCCGAGGAAAAAGCTGTTAAGGTTTTTAAACTCTATCTCCCCAATAAAGGAAAGAATGAGTACGAAATACACTCGAGGATGCAAAGAATGATCGAAGAACTGCCGGATGATCAAAAGAATGAGTTTGCTCGCGTGCCGACACTTTCTTCATCCCGAGATATTTCACTTACTCCAGATATGCGACATAAACTCGAAGAACATTTCCAACTTTCCAGCCTTGGCGAACGATCCATCCTTATCACTATGGAATATATCGACGGCGAAGATCTTGCGACTATTTTTTATAAATGGATACTGGAACATAAAAGTGACGATGCCCAACGGATGGTTATTCCTTCTTATAAAACAGACATGATGAGCTTTGGCGAGTTATATATTGCGTTGGCAAAAAAACTTAACCTCGAATCCCCTCCTGAGGGTATAGATGCACCCCAAGAGGTTCTCGAACGAGCAGAATGGAAAGTGTCCCAGAGAAATGCGGATAAAATATATAGCTACCTCCGAAAGTATAATTTCCCAATGCCGCCTCAAGTCGCATCTCGCCTAGAAAATACCCTCAAACTCATGCACAAGGGGCGCATGACGCACGGCGATGCTTTTGAGAGAAATATTATGCTTACCGGAGGTTCTAAGGCCTTAAGAGAAAAAGGCACGCTTGAAGGTGAAGATACCTTTTTGATCGATTTTGGAGAATCGCGCGATCACTTTGTTGAGTCGGTCGATGATTTCAATGTCGTGCGGCGATTAAAAACCCTTTCACTCTCCCGTGATCAGGAAATCCAACTGGCCAAAAGCAAAGAATTTGAAGATATAAATACTAAAGCAGAGTTAATAAAAGGGAATGGAAAATGGCGCCAGACCTATGAAGCCATAAAGAAGCAGGCAAAATCGGATCCAGAAAAAGCCATTATAAGCGCGTGGAATAATACCGCGATACTTAAAGAGAGCGGCGTGGAAGATTTCTCGATTATCGTAAGGGGGCTTATTGAAGAAGGATTAGTACAAAAGGCTATCGCTGCTGATTTTTTAAAAGAAAAAGGCAAGGAAAAAATGACCCCGTTTAGAAAGAATCTCTTAGCGAAATGCGCAGAGTGGTTAAATATCGACGCATAAGTTATATTAACAAGGCGTAAACACAGGACGGGCCGTAGTATACCGGCAGTACGAGCGCATGGGGTGCGTTTAGACCGGGTTCGATTCCCGGCGGCCCGACAATCAGAAAAAGAAAAGGGATGGTCTTTCGGCCATCCCTCGTCGATCAATTTTTGTTTCTCATTTTTGCATTGGTGATCATGTCAGCGATCTCCCGATATCGACGAGCGGCATCTCCCACGCTGTATCCCCGGGAATTGAGGATGTGTTCCAATTCTCCCCTCTTCTGTTTGAATGACGCAAGCTCTTCCTGGGCGTCCGGATACGCTTCGAACACGCTTGCCCCACCCCAAAAGTACCAAAAAACTTCCCTAAGGTGTTTCCACAACTCCTCCTCGCAAAGCTCGGCGACCGCTTCAAAGTCTTTCATGACCTGAGCCACCCGCCGCCCCTCGCCGGTCATGGCAGTTTCATATGCGTTATTTGCCAGCATCCGGCGATTGCAGACTCCCTGGGAAAATTCAAAGTCAAGATACTCATTTGCGATGGCGTTAAGCGCCTCGACCCGAAGCTTTGGTGCGTGGAGTAGTTCGTTTTCGTTCACGGCAACGATCAACATATAACTCCTCCTTTTTTGCAGAGCCGATCGTCCCCTGCAACACTGTTTATAGTATTAAGAAACATTGTCCGCATGTCAATGGAGGAGTATAATGAACGCAATGGATGAGACTTTTGCGCTAAACGCCACGAATGAGCTGACGGAACACGTCACGTACCATAAGCTCGCATTGATGGAAAAGAACACCGCGAACCGTGATGCGCTTGAGCGGCTTTCGGTGCAGGAGAAAACACATTATGAGTTCTGGCAATCGCTCCTGCCGGAGGCAAAGGCCAAAGCGATCCGCGCGCGATGGTATACCGTCTGGGGCGTCTCATTTTTGCGCGTGGCGTTCGGCGTGACGTTCATCACAAAGTTCCTGGAAACGCACGAGACCGGTGCCGTGGGGAAATATCAAAGCATGCTCGGTTCGATTCCCGAATCACATAAAGCTCGTTTCCTTCAAATAATAGAAGACGAAAAATCGCATGAACGGGCATTGATCGCCCAGCTCAAAGAGAAGCGCGTGAGCTACATCGGCTTCGTCGTGCTCGGCCTCGCGGACGCGATCGTCGAGATCACGGGCGTCCACGCCGGATTCCTCGGCGTCACCGGCTCCACGCTCATCGCCGGCATCGCCGGCGTCATCGTGGGATTCTCCGCAGCGATCTCCATGGGTTCGGCGGGGTATCTGCAGGCAAAGCAGGACCCGGAAAAGTCCGCGCTCCTTTCGGGATTCATCACGTGGGCATCGTACTTCTGCTCCGTCATCCTGCTCGCACTCCCCTACTTTTTGATCCGCGTGATGATCCCCGCGTTCATCGTCTCCGCATCCGTCGGCATCCTGCTCGTCGCCGCGTTCACCTTCTACGGCGCCGTCGTCTTCGACCGCACGTTCTGGCGCGAATTTGCGGAGACCGTAACGCTGATGCTCGCCACCGCGCTTGCCACATTCCTGCTCGGCATCGTCGTCGGCGGCATCTTCCATATCAATACCGGAAGTTTTTAGATTATTTCTCCGGGATTTAAAAAGGGCGCCTGCTTTTGTGACCGTTGTTTCTTAACACTAAGTCTCAAAAGCAGATGCCCTTTTTAAATCCCGTCAGATTTCTGGCGCAACAGCCAGGTGGGTGGACTCAACTGCGGTCCACGGACGGCAGAGATTTGTCCTCCCCTTTAAAATTGTTTGATCCGAAATCTGCGCGGGATCTGACTCTATTATACCACCGCTCCGGCAAAAGATATCAATGTGCATAGCGCTTCACTACCACAAAGCCCATTAAATCTATATTAAAAGAGTTTTGACTTCCCCATTGTAAGGATTATCCTTATTGGCATGATAAAAAAGCAAAAAGCGAAAAAGATGACCCTTGAGGATCTCGCGGTAAGAATAGACAAAAAGATAGATAGTAAGATAGATAAATCCATAGGCGATCTGGCGATCAAGGTCCAGGAAGGATTTATGGCGACCGCGAAAGACCTGCTTTCACTCACCGAACGGGTAAAATCCATTGAAGAACGACTCGCCGGATACGACAAGGAGTTCGGAGGTATTCACAGCAACTTTGATATCGTTTTCACTGAGCTGAAAAGCATCCGGGAGCGCCTCGATCGGATAGAAAAGAACGATACGAGCGCCGAAGTCATCAACCTCGACCTTCGCGTGAAAAAACTGGAAAAGAAGGCCGGATTGAAGTAGAATCAGTCTGCAATGAAACTCCAGACCCGCAAGCGCATATTCTATGTGTTTATTCTTTTATTCGTCGTGATCGGCGCGGCCGTCGTGCTCTATGCCGAGGGGTGGCGACTCAATCTCTCCACGCTCGAGGCCGAAAAAGCGGGCGGTATTTACGTCCGCTCCTACCCCGACGACGCGCAGATCGCCCTTAACGGAAAATCTGTTCCGAACCAATCCGCATTTCTGAGCCGCGGAACGTTTATCTCCGGCCTTTTCCCAAAGACGTATACCCTTCAGCTCTCGGCGGCCGGATACGACGCCTGGACCGAAAATACGCAGGTCGTCCCCTCGCTTGTCGCGGAAATGAAATATGCCGTGCTCGTGCCAAAAACGGCGACGAATATCGCGACGACGACCGCAGCGGTAAGCGATTTCTTTGAGACGGACGGGCAGACGATCGTCACCGATTCCAGCGCGACGATCTCGTGGCTTGGGAAGATCATCGGATACGGCACCGTAGTGAGCCACAGCGCCGACCTCAGAACCGCGGTCATTCGTACGATCAGCGCGAAGACGGGTGCGACAACCTATTCTTTTTATGATTTCACCACCGCTACAAGCACCAATCTTTCCGCGCTGCTACGACAGTCGGATATCCGGTCCACGCCGACGACAAACGTATTCGTCGATCCGTACGATGATACAAACATCATCACCCAGACCCCGGCGCAGATTGTGGCAATCGACTCGGACACCCATCGCACGACCGTCGTCGACACGGCGCCCGCAGGAGAGACGATCGAGTCTCCCATCGCCATGTCGCCGTCGGTCATGGCATGGGCGCGCTATGCCAACGCATCCGACACGTCGCAAATCGTGATCTACGACAAATTTTCCGGCGACACGACCGATGATTCACTCAGGATCATCGGCCCGGTAAAACAGCTCGCATGGGTGCGGAATGATGTGCTGGGTATCCTTGCAAGCGACAACACGCTCTATCTTTACAATGTACCGAACGAACAGCTTTCCACGCTCGCGAATGACGTGAAACAATTCTATCCCACGAGCGACGGCACCGCGGTCGCGGCGCTCGAATATGACAGCCTCGAGGTTTTCTCTTTCACCACGCAGGATTACTATCGTTTCGCCCTCCCCGACATCGCGGATGTGCAAGGGCTCGTCTGGTATAAAGACGAGGCACATCTTTTTGTGCAATATTCGGACCACGTTGCCTTCCTCGATCTCGCCGATACCAACCTGAAAAATCTCACGACCGTATCAGCGGGAACGGACGCCTCCTACGATCCGCAGGAAAACGCGCTCTATCTTATCGATCAGGGGCAGAAACTGCTTCGCTTCGATTTCCCGAATTAACATCGTTTGACACGTGGCGCCGCGCGCGCACGAGCAATTCCTTCTGCACAAGCCGCGCCTTCGTCTTCCCCACCGCCGGCAAGACGATCTTGTTATGCACCGGATCGTGCTCCGAACCGATCATCGTGATGATAATCTGGCTCACGCCCGCCATGCGGTCGAGCGGGCCGCGCTGGATGCTCACATTCTGGATCTGGTGATACAGCGCCGCAAGCTCGGTGCGCATGATATATCCCTGCGTCATGATGAACGCTTCATCGGTGAACATATAAGTATAAAAGCGATATTCCAGATAGGTCCACAAGAGGATCGCGAGGAAATAGAGCGCGCTCACGAGCGCCAATATCTTTGCTCCGTAATCCAAAAACGGCCCGTAAAACGCCGGTGCCCATCGCTCGCCATACCACACCGCCGCGGTGAGCGCGAACAAAAAGATGACGAGCTTGATCCGCTTCGAAAGAAAGAGAATGAATGCGCGCCTGCCGAGCGAATGCTTCCGTTGGTTTTCCATCCCCATGATATACTATAAGTATAGCATCCACATGAAACTTCCCCATTCGCTCCGGGCGATCATTCTTTTGCTCCGCATCGCGCTCGGGCTCAACTTCTTCTATCTCGGCTTCAGCGTGCTGTTCAATCACGAACTCGGCACGCAGATCCGCGCGCAGTCGTTCGGCAATCTCTATTCGTGGCTCGCCGCGCCAGTGGTGCAAGGCGGCTGGGTGCAGCCCGTCGCGCAATGGGCATTCCTCATCATCGGTATCTGCCTCATGGTCGGGCTCCTCACGCGCCTGGCGTCGATCGCGGGCATCGTTCTCACACTGCTCAGCTACCTGCCGACCGTGAGCTATGCCGCGCTCAGCGTCTCGCAATTCATCAACGATGAAGTGATCGTCGTCATCTGTCTGCTCATTCTCGTCTTTGCGAACGCGGGGAGCTATCTCGGCCTAGATACATTCATTCATTTTCACAGACCAACAAAGAAAGCGAAGGAATAGCTGAGGTATTTCTTTAAGAGAAATTTAACCCGCTGCAGGTAGTATTAAATAATGATTAAAAGATATTTGACGACTATTCCTTTTTGCTATATTAAAATAGCGGGTGGCAATCCGGAGTCAGCACCGTGTTGGACCGAATAAAAAAGGACTCATAACTGGGTCCTTTTTTATTACTATCCCCTCGTGGAATTATTTCCCTGCCTCGATCTCCAATAACCGGTTATACTTTGCAACGCGCTCGCCGCGCGCAGGAGCGCCGAGCTTGAAGCCGTCGGCCGCGACGCCGTAGGCAAAGTCGGCGATGAAGTCGTCGTTCGTCTCGCCGCTGCGATGCGACACGACGACCGCCCAGCGATAGTGCCGCGCCAGGCGCACCGCATTCAGCGTTTCCGTGACGGTTCCGATCTGGTTCGGCTTGATGATGATCGCATTCACGCTCCCCTTCGCCTCTGCGAATTCCATGCGATCGGTGTTCGTGGTCGTAAGGTCATCTCCTGCAACCCACACCGTTGACTTCCCTTTTATATTGTTCGCCGCCGTGAACGCCGCAAAATTTTTGAAATCATTCTCGCCGAACGGATCCTCTATATATATCGGCGAATATTCTTTGATCAGCTTTTTATACGTATTGCTCAATTGCTGACGCGAAAGGCCTTTGATGTCCGTCGCGGCGGCATCAATGCCGAAATCGATCTTTTTATCCAATTTTAATTTCCTGGCAACCGCGCGAAGCATCTGAAGTGGCTCAAGGTCATTCTTGAAGTTCGGCGCAAAGCCGCCTTCGTCGCCAAGGTTCGCCGCGCCGCGGCCTTTGGCCCTCACAAGCGCTGCGCCAAGCGCGTGATAGATCGCCGTGCCGATATCGATCGATTCTTTAAATGTTCTCGCGCGCGGAATGATCAAATATTCCTGAAAATGCAGATTGTTGCCCGCGTGCAGACCGCCGTTCACCACGTTCATAAAAAGGCGGGGATGGAGCGTTTTTGCCGTGGGATCAACCCAAATGCCATAGACCTCACGGATGTGCTTCCAGAGCGGCGCTTTCTTGGTGCGCGCGGTGGCGCGAAGGAACGCGACCGAGACCGCAAGGATGGCGTTCGCGCCGAGGCGCGATTTGCTCGCGGTACCATCAAGCCGCACGAGAAACTCGTCGAGCGCCGCCTGATCGAAAAAATCTTTATGGATGATCCGCGTGGCAATCGTCATATTGACATTACGCACCGCCGCTGCCGCCGGCAGGGCGCGCGCTTCGGTTGCGCCGGTGCTCTTGCCCTGCGGTACCGAGGCCGTCGCGCGGACGCCATTTTGCAGCGTGAGTGAAACTTCCATGGTCCATTGTCCGCGGGAATCAAGAATGGGGCGCGCGACGAGCGAACTTACTTTCATACTTGCGGCTTCACAACGTTGATCGGCGCGCCGGTGGCAAAGGCGACGATGTTATCGATCGTGGTATCGAGGATGCGGATGAACGCCTCGTGCGTGTTGAACGCGTTGTGCGGCGTGACGATCACGTTCGGCATCGCGATGAGCTCCGCGTCTGCGCTCATATCCCCCGCTTTCATCGTTGCCTCCTCTTCAAGCACATCGATACCCGCGCCTGCGAGCGTGCCGCTCGTGAGCGCCACCACAAACGCCGGCGTCTCCACGATCGCGCCGCGCGCGGTGTTGATCAGGATCGCGCCTTTCTTTATCAACCCAACATTGCTCATATTGATAAGATGATGCGTCGATGGAAGATACGGCGCATGGATCGTGATGACGTCGCTCGTCTTGAGCAGATCTTCGAGTGAAAGATATTGAAAGTCCATCTCTTTTGCGAACGCGTCATCGTGATACACGTCATACGCAACGATCTTCATCCCAAATCCCTTTGCCATGCGCACCGCATGCTTGCCGATGCGGCCGGTGCCCACGACGCCGATCGTCTTGCCAGCGAGGTCGAAGCCGCACAGGCCGTCGGTCGTGAACTTGTGCTCGTCGCGCACGCGCGCGTTCGCCTGGATGACCTTGCGAGAGAGAGCGAGGATCAGCGCGAATGCAAATTCGGCGACGGTATTTTCGCCATACGCCGGTACGGACGACACCGGAATCCCCCGCGCGGCAGCGGCGGCGAGATCGATATGATCGTAGCCCGTGGAAAGCGTCGTCACGAACTTGAGCTCCGGTAGCGCCGCGATCACTGCCGCATCCACCGGCGAATCCATAAACACCCCCGCGATATCAAAATTCGTGGCACCACCTGCCTGGGCCGTCGCCGGAATTTTATCCTTACTTAATATATCGTCAACGAACGCCACCTCCACGCCCGCGGTTTTCAATTTCTCACTCCCCGAAAGATACGACTTTGCCTCGTCTCCCCACCGCTCACAATTGAAGAACATTACTTTGTGTGCCATAGGGGTATTATACAACAAAAAACCACTGACTGATGGCTTTTGAAGTTGGGAGGTCGTTTAATCTTTGCTGTGAATAAAATCCGAGAGTATCTGTCCTGGATTCGAACCCGTTTCTCCTGTTTAGCAAAACAAGATCCTACCGACATAGACGACCGGCCCATGTCAGAATAAAACAATGGCCATGAAAACTATCTAAAACAAAAACAGCCACATATTGTGGCTGCCCTTGCTGCTAAACAGGATTTTCGTCCACGGTCTCCGTGGAACCTTGTTTCCTAACTATCATACCGTTTGCAACTAAAACGTCAAATAAGATTTAATGAAAATTTAATCTTATTTCCCGCGCCCACGCTTCCCCTTCATCTTCGCCTCCTCCTTTGCGATGGCGATCGTGGTTGGTACGACGGTGTCGGGATTCAAAGAGATGCTCTCGATGCCGCGCGTCACGAGGAATTGCGCAAAGTCGGGATAGTCGGACGGCGCTTGGCCGCAGATGCCGATGTACTTCTTCCGCGCGAGACATTTCTTGATAATGTCTGCCGATCAGGGTCTTCACCGCCTCGTTGTTCTCGTTCGCGATCTTTGTGACGATGCCGGAATCGCGATCGAGTCCGAGCGTGAGTTGCGTGAGATCGTTCGAGCCGATGGACATACCGTCAAAGATGTCGAGGAATTTGTCCGCGAGTAACACGTTCGACGGGATCTCGCACATCACATAGATCGGCGTCGTCGCCTGCTTCGCGCCAAGCCGGAATTTCTTTGCGACGCCCTTCGCGCCGCGATGCACAATGTAATTTGTCACCAAACCCGCCTCTGCCATCGTCTCCTGCACCTTGATGCCTTCATCCACCGTGCGGCAGAACGGCACCATCGGGATCACGTTCGTGAGGCCCATCTCCTCACGCACCATCTTCATTGCGGCGGCCTCCATCATGAACGCAGGCTTGAACTTGGGATCATAGTACCGCGATGCGCCGCGCCAACCGATCATTGGATTCTCCTCGCGCGGTTCATACGCCTCGCCGCCGAGCAACGTACGATACTCGTTTGTCTTGAAATCCGAGAAGCGCACGATCACTTTGCGCGGCCAGAACGCCGCGCCGATCTTTGCGATACCGTACGCAAGATTATCGGTGTAATACTGCTTTGGATCTTTCCAACCGGCGATCTTCTTTTCGATCGCGGCGCGCACGATCGGCGTCTGCGTCCCTTACGTTGAGCATCGCCATCGGATGCATGCCGATCTTTGAAGCGATGATGAACTCCTCGCGCGCGAGGCCCACGCCGTCATTCGGCAGGAACGATATCTCGAATGCGCTGTCCGCGACCGCCACATTCACCATCACTTTCGTTTTCGTTTTTGGAATCTTTTTCAGGTCGTGTTCCACCACCTTGAATTTGAGCGCGCCCTTATAAATATTGCCGCCGCTGCCCGTGGTATCCACTGTGATCTCCTCGCCGGTCTTGATGAGCTTCGTCGCCTTTTCCGTTCCCACGATCGCCGGGATGCCAAGCTCGCGGCTGACGATCGCCGCGTGCGACGTGCGTCCGCCCTTGTCCGTCACGATCGCCGACGCCATCTTCATGATCGGTTCCCAGTCCGGGTCGGTCATCGTCGTCACGAGCACCTCGCCCTTCTTGAAATCACCGATGTGCTTCGCCTCCAGAATGATATGCGCCTTGCCGACGGCGATCTTCGATCCCACCGACGCGCCGGTCAGGATCGCGGGCTTCGTTTCCTGCGGAATATATTCTTTTAACTTTGAAAAGTCGCGGCCGGCCTGGATCGTTTCCGGGCGCGCCTGCACGATGAAGAGCTCGCCCGTCACGCCGTCCTTCGCCCATTCCATATCCATCGGCGTCCACTTTTTATAGTGGTCGGTGTAGTGCTTCTCTATCATAGTGCCCCACGTGGCGAGCTGTGCCACTTCCTTATCGCTCAGCACGAACGTGTCGCGCTCCTCCTCGCTCGTGTTCACGATCTTTGTCTGTTGGATACTCGAAACAGCGGTGCCAGTATGCGGATGATAGATCATCTTGCGCAACTTCACCCCGAGCTTCTTTTCGATGATCGGGCGCTTTGCCTTCGCCGCAAGGCCTTCTTTCCAGACAATGAACTCGTCCGGCGTCACCTCGCCCTTCACGATCATCTCGCCAAGACCCCACGAGCCGTTGATGATGACAATATCCTTGAAACCGGATTCCGTGTCCACCGAGAACATGACGCCGGAGCACGCCTTGTCCGAGCGCACCATCTTCTGCACGCCCGCGCTCAACGCGATCTTCAAGTGGTCAAAGCCGCGATCCGCGCGATATGAGATCGCGCGATCGGTAAACAAAGATGCCATGGTCGCGCGGACCGCGACGGCAACCTCCTTTGCGCCGCGGATGCCGAGGTAGCTCTCCTGCTCGCCCGCGAAGCTCGCGCCCGGCAGGTCCTCCGCGGTCGCGGACGACCGCACCGCCACGTCGGCGTTCTTGCCATAGCGCTTTTCGATAAAGTTGCGATACGCAGCAACGATCTCCTCATCCAGATCTTTCGGAAATTCCGTCGCAACGATCTTTTCGCGAATCAGCTTGCCCACGCGCTCAAGCTCCTTCAAATTCTTTGTATTCAAACCTTTTAATGTTTCTTTGATGAACTTATCAAGCCCGGTGCTCGCCAAGAAATAGTAATAGCCGTCGGCAGTGACGGTAAATCCCGAAGGTACCGGCACGCCCTTTGCGCCGAGCGTGCGGATCATTTCGCCCAACGATGCATTCTTTCCTCCGACCATCCCGACATCCTTGATCCCGACTTCTTCGAATTTTAATATATATTTTTTCATAATTTTTTGGTTAATTAATAGTTATTATTCGATCGTTACTCCTTTAATCCGATGATGAGATCAGAGACATTCGATCCTGTGTCTCCGGTCATCAGATAATTCCCGACTTTTTCAAAAAACGGATAGGTGTCGTTCGCCATGCGAAATTTCTCCGGATCCATCCCGACGGCCGCTGCCGCCGTTTTTGTCATCGTGTCACAAATGGCTCCCGCAAACGCACCATGATCCCGACCATCCGACGCAAGCGATAGTATTTCCTCGCCGGGATGTATGAATCGCAGGGCGGAAGCGCAAAGCTGCAAATTCCGTCCGCCGCGTCCGTCCGGATTGCGCACCGTCACCGTCGTTTCGCCGGCCCAGAGCAATACCGAATGTGCCGGCGCCGCGTGGACCGCTGACGCGATCATTTCACCGACATCATCGGCGTTCCCCGTCAATTCGCTCCCGCGGATATCGACGCTGAAGCCGATCCTCTCCGCCGCGGTCTTCATTCCTTCAAGGGCGTGACGATTGGAAACCACTAATAGGTTCGACACATGCTCAAAATATTTATCCTCTTTTGGCGTTTCGATCAACCCGCACGCCGAGATATGGCAAGTCTGTAATACGTTGAACTTTGCGAGGATGGCTTCCGCATCGGCGATCGTCGTCGTATCCTTCACCGTCGGCCCGGACGCGATGGACGAAACATCATTGCCAACCACGTCCGAAAATATGAGCGATACGACGCGCGCGGGATACGCGTCCTTCGCCAGATTGCCGCCGCGGGCATACGAAAGATGCTTGCGTACGATATTGATCTCCTGGATCGTGGCGCCCGCGTCGATCAATGCCGTCATGATCGGCACCTCTTCCCTGCTCGCCTTGTCCTCCGGCAAGAATAATAATGTCGATCCGCCGCCGGAAATCACGCATATGACGAGGTCCTTTTCCGTGAGCCCATTGAGCACGTCGACGATCGCCGTGGCGGCCTGCAGATTCTCGGTGGATGGCAGCGGATGCGTACCGCAGAACGTCCTGATGCGTCCGAGCTCCGGGCAGACCTTCACGTCCACCACGACGCCCGTCGCGATCCGGTCACCGAGTATCCGCTCCGCATATGCGCCGGCCTCGGCGCTGCACTTCCCGATGGCGACAAACACGATTTTTCCGACCGCACCAAGGTCGATCTTCTGATCGGCAAGGGTGAGCATATCCCCCTCGAGGCGCATCGCTTTTGCAAGCACCGCTTCCGTATCGATCGTTTCATATCCCGCCTCGGCGATCGCGAGCAACGCCCGGCGCGCATCGGTCAGTGCAATCTCATCAAAGTTTTTGATCTTCATCATCATAATCTTAGCATGGTTATCGTTGGCCTTTTCCCACGGCATCCGCGATCGTGGCGTATCCGTCGCGTGCGAGGAGCTTCACGAGCCCGCGGTTGATCCGCTTGACCGCCATCGGGCCTCCATAGATAAGGCCGGTCACCATCTGCACGAGTGACGCGCCCGCTTTGATCTTTTCGTATGCATCCTCCGCGGTAAAGACCCCGCCAAGGCCGACGAGGATATACTTCCCGGCGGTCGCTCTTATAGATATGCCGGACCATCTCCGTCGAAAGATGCTTTACCGGCGCGCCCGAGATGCCGCCGGCAGGGATCACGTCGAGTTTTTCCTGCGGCGATCGCAGATGCAACTATCGTGCGATCTTTCGAGAGATTTCCCAGAACGAACCCGTCAACGACGTGGTGCTTTTCAACGACCGCAATGATCGCGTCCACTTCGTCCATTGAAAGATGCGTGGAAAGCTTGAGGAATACCGGCACGGGCTTGGGCTCCTTTCCGATCGCGGCGAGCAGCGAGTCGAGCATCGCCGGATCCTGAAACGTGCAACCGTCCTGCGCGTTCGGACACGAGACATTCAGCGTGACGTAGGAAAAATAATGCGCGAGCATGCTTGTACGTCGCGACATAGTCCTCCACCGACCTGTCTCCCTTGATGTCCGCACGGTTCGTCTTTGCGATATTGATGCCCACCGGGAACGTAAACTTCAGTTTCTTTAGTTTTTTCTCTATCGCTTCCGCGCCGTAGTTCTTCAACCCGTAATAGACGATGAGCGATGTGTCATCAGGCAGCCGCGCGAGGCGCGGCTTTGGATTTCCTTCGTATGGAAAGTGCGTGATCGCGCCGACCTCCATGAATCCGAATCCCACCGCCGGCATGATCTTCGTCAGTCGCACGTCCTTGTCGAATCCCGCGCCGAGCCCGATCGGATTCTTGAAGTCGATCCCCACCACGCGCGTCGCGAGCGCCGGATGTTCGTAATCGCACGACGCGCGCACGATCCACCGCGTGAGCGCGGACGCGCCGAGCATCGCTCCGACCGCCGTGAAGAAATCATGGACGAATTCCGGGTCGAATCGGAATAATATCGGTTTTAGGATTTTTTCATACATTGGATACGTGCTACCGTCAGTTCTTTGCGATGGCGGATTCGACGACCGAGGCATCGGTATGCACGTCGTCGATCTCGCACACGCCGCTCACGCACGCCAGCTCCTTTTTGACGTCGGTCGAATCCGTCTTTTCGTAGAGCAAGATCTGCGAGAAATCGATCGCCGGAAGCGCGGCCGCCATTTCCTCATAGCGCTCCTTCGTGATCTCCTCGTACGGCGCGAGTAGGTACGCATGGCTCTCCCGCGGAAGGAATGACAGCCCGCCGAGCATGTCCCAGTGCTCGTAGAGCCAGTTCGCCACCGCGATCCACTCGTTCTCGCCGACCGAGATCGTCACCGACGGATTGTGTTCGGTGAAGCTCACTTTCACCTTGCGCCAATACTCCAGCTGGTCGATCGCCGAGAGATCATCCTTGAGCACCGCACCCTCCGGCGCCTTGACGGGAAATTCAAAGACGAACGTGGAGGCCGAAGAGATCGATTGCCCGACCTCCGGGAAGTATGGCACTTTTTGGTCTTTCATCATATGGAACAACGCATCGGTGGCCGAGATGCGCACGCGACGGATGTAATATGCGGCATGCCGCGCGTGCAGGCCGGACGCGGCGTCCACCGTCTGCGACACCGTGCCCGACGGCTTCACGCACGTGACGGACGACGACGGCGCCACGCCAAATCGCTTCGCGTATTCCTTATTGACGGCGATGGCGCGGTCGCGCAAGCGCGGCGAGCATCGCTTCGTTGCGCACCGCAGGGCAATCCCACTGGCCCGTGATCGAGACGCCGAGCAGGCGCTCCTTCTCGCAGTTCTTTTTCCAGTCCTTTGAAAGATACGGGAACTTCGTGAGCGTCGACTGATAGGTGCCGAGGATCGCCGCAATGCGGATCTTCTTCATCAGCGTCTCTTCCGTATCATCCACGCGGGCCACCACCTCCGAAAGATTGCAGAACTGTTTCGGCTGGAGCAGGATCTCGCCGCACGGATTGGTGCCGACCTTCAATATCTTTTGCCCAAGCAATCGCTTGCGCCGATTCGGGATCTGATAGACCAAGCTGCCGCGGTTGAATATCCCCCGCTCGCCGGTGTGGCTCTTTGCGAGCGCGAGCCACTCATCCATGAATTGCTCCGCATCGGGCTTTCGCGTGTAGACGGCAGAATTGTTCGCCATCGAGCGTTGCGGATCGGCAAAATAGAATTGTCCGGTCTTCGCCGCCCGCATCTCGCTGTCATCAAGGTCCGAAAGCGAGATCATCGCACTGCGCCGCACGCCGCCCGCCACCACCACCTCGCCGATCTTGCAACAGATGTCGTGCACGTCGATGTTCGATAAACGGCGCCCCTGCTTGGCCAGTATCTTCGCGCGGGCGAACGCGAGGAGCGAGCGCAGCGGCTCCGGGCCGGAACTCTTGCCGCCCATCGTTTTCAACCGGGCGCCGGCCGGCCGGAGCAGGGAGAGGTCGAAGTCGATATCCTTGCCCTCGAACCATGTGCGAAGGCCGAGCGTGAGCGCGTCCGCCCATCCCTCCTTGCTGTCCGCCACCACGTGCGTCTTCAGCTTTTTTCCGTGCTGGCGCTTGATCTGGGGAAGCTTCTGCACGTTCTGGCTCTCGACGGAAAATCCGACGCCCGTGCCGCACATCGAGATGTACATGATCTCCGCAAAGTCCTCCAGCTTCTGCGGCGCGGTGAACGAGCAGTTGTACGCGCACACGTTCGTGGCCCGCGCCGCAGTCCCCGCGAACTGCAGAAGACGCATTGATGGCATCGCTTCCTGATGCATGATCGCGTCCTGGATCTCCGCGTATTCCTCTTCCGTCAGTTTGTCGCCAAGATTCTCGCGCATGAACGCCACATATCGCTCCACCGTTTCGATCCACGTCTCGCGGCGGCCTTCCTCCGGGATCCAGTTCGCATAAGTGCGATAGTAGACGAATTCCGCCAGCTGATTATGAAAATAATGCTTGCTCGCCGTCGCAAGCTTCCGTACATATTCCGGAATCTCCTTCTTGTTCTCACGCAATTGCGAACGGTCATTGCGATATAAAATATAGGCCTTCGCGGTCTTCTGGAAATCCATCAAAATCAGCTGCGTCTCCACCACGTCCTGGATCTCCTCGATCGTCGGAATGTGGCCGGCGGGATACTTCTTCATGAGCGAGGCGACCACCTGCTCCGATACTTTTTCCGCCGCCTGCGCCGACCCGTCATTCGCCGCCGCCATCGCGCGCGCGATCGCGCTTGTGATCCTGTCCTGATCGAACGGCACAATCCGACCATCCCGCTTCCGCACTTCCGCAAAGCTGTTGTTTTTTGTCATGGTACATTCAGTGTCACACCGAAGTCGTGAACCGTATAGCAAGAGCCCCTTGTGCATAACCGGAACGCATTGTCATTTGGAGAACGAATATCGGGAAATCCTTTATTTTTTATTAACAAATCGCTCTTAAAAAATGACAACATTCTTGTCATCTATTTCTCAAAATGTGCTATAATTTTTGAAAATAAGCAAAATGCATATAAAAGGCGTCATAGAACAGCTCGGGTACAGCTCTCAGGAGGCCGCAGTGTACCTCGCCGCCCTCGAATTGGGGGGTAGCACGGCCACGGACATCGCCGTGAAGGCGCGCCTCCCGCGCACCACGGTCAACCTCATCATCACCGCGCTCAACAAGAAGGGGCTTCTGAACGCGTACATCCAACGCAAGCGCAAGCTCTGGGCGGCGGAGAATCCCGAGCGGCTGATGATCACGCTCAAAGAGCGCGAGGCGGCGCTCAAGCTCGTACTCCCCGAACTGCAATCGCTCCGGCACGACACGGGCGTCAAGCCCACCGTGCGTGCATACGCAGGCGTGGACGAGATCCGCCAGATCATGAACGACATCCTCGAGACAAAGCATCACATCTCCGCCATCCTTTCATGGGACGAATGGAAAGAGCTCCTTGGCGAAACATATATGGATGATTTCATCGAGAGCCGCTACCGGCAGTATCTCCGCATCCGCATCCTCACGCCAAAGTCAAAAGCGGCGGCGGCGCTCAAGGCGCGCGACGGCGAAGAGCTCCGCACGACGCAATATCTCCCCTCCTCGATCGCCATCAACAACTGCAATTTCATCTATGCCAACAAGGTCGCGATCATCTCGCTCAACAAAAAACGCCCGGTGGGCATTTTGATCGAGGATCAGGATATTCACCACACGATGGAGGTCATGTTCGAAAGCCTGTGGCGTGAAAGCGGCGGGGCGTGAAATCTGGGTATTCCCTTTTTCCCACGAAGTGTCATACTGAACAATAGAAAGCGTCCACTGGAGGTTGCGATGCCCACCCCGCCAAACCATCCGCCTGAGTCATCCATGCACTCCGGTGATGACGGCCGCTGCCAGTTACCACCCTCGAGTAGCATCGCCTATTTACGCTACGAAACCAAAAAAAGCAACGAAAGAGATCCCGAAAAACCCGGCCTTCTCTTTCTCCGTATCTGCAAGACGCAACAATAGAACCACCACCGGCGCGAAAACCCGAACACTTTCGCGCCGCCTTTTTTATTTCAATGCGATTTCCACGATCTTTTCCTTCGCCGTAACTCCGGAAACGATCCGCACGCCCGACGGCGCGACATTAAAATGTTCCGCGAGCGCGCGTTCGATCGCACGGTTCGCCTTCCCGTCCACCGCCCGCTCATTAACAGCCACCACAAAACGCCGCTCGCCGCTCTTTTCAAAGAGATCGGTCGTTTCCTTCACATAGGCCCTTTTAACACCCGGCTTTGCGCGCACAGCGATCCTCATCTGCGCTATTCCTTGGCGTCGCCGTTATCGTCCGTCGGAGTGTTGTCCGTGTTGGCCTCAATATCCTCCGCTTCGATATCGTGCTCCAAATCTTCGTTGAGATCCACATCCGGCATATCTGCGTCCTCGTCTTGTGCCATAAAATTATTTTATTGTTTTTTTTGGGGAGGTTCAACGACCTTTCCTTATTATTGTTGACGTGTTTATATCATACCTTATTACACGTTAAATCTTTATTAAAAAAGATTTGACGGGAAAGGCTCTTCGGCTACAATAATATCAGGATCGAAAGATCCATTAATGGCTTCGGCCTCGCCCTCGTGCAAACGAGGGCAAACAATCAATTAAAAAGCGTCCGCTGAAGGACGTTTTTTAATTCCTCAAAAGCGGCCTCATCGTGTCAAGAGCGTGGCTCATTTGATTGGTTGGGACCTGGCCGTTAGTGGCATTAGTCCCCCACTTCATCTCCCAAATCTCGCTGGACTCTCCCAAGGCCCGGGATTTCCAAATCTGACTAGTCTGGGAGAACTTTCGGATCGAGTCTTGGGTGCGCACATCTCCCGGTGAGATTTCGTCGCAGTTGACAACGCACATCCTCAAGGGTACGATACATATGTACATATGTACATATGTACGTATAGCCGATATACATTGGTGCTTGCATCCAAATGTGTGGATGGTCAATCATACGTATGTATAGGCAAAGGAGGATTATGACATCTCGCACTCAGAAGGAACTCGGAGTGAAGAAACCCACCAAAGGCGCAACTATAACGGGCCGGAAGCGCGGCAGCAGGCACAGCTTTGTGGCTCCCGCCCCCAACTTGCTCGGAGAAGAGGGACAAGAATACATGGTATTGCGAACAATGTATTTGACTCCTGCCTTGGATAACACTCTGAAGGCTATTGCTGCTCGACAGGGAAAGAGCAAGAACCAATTGCTTCGAGAGATCCTGACAGCGGGCGTGCAAAAAGAGAGTTTGGCGCTCTCCCGATAGTTCGGAATTCATTCAAGAAGGTCATCCCATTATAGTTGACCTTCTTATTTTTGTCCGACGTTCAATTGTATTGACGACATACAAATAAACGTCTATGATCTCCCCGGCTCCAAGATCGGAGGATTTCGTGGAACAAAAACTATATCGCATGGCGGAGATGGAAGAGATTATTGGCTTGGATCGACAAGCCCTCTACAAATATGTGGACACGTATGACCTCTCTTCGGATGGGCCGAATCTTCATAAGCGTGGTAGCACTCCGCATTATCAACTTACGGAAGCGAATCTTGAACGCCTAAGACTCATCGTGGCTCTGGATCGTGACGTCGTTTTTGAGAAGAAGGAAATCAAGGGAATCATTAAGAAACTAGATGTCGCCGAATTCGTAAATCTGTTTGAAACGCTCCCGTTTCCCAGCCTCCTCAAGGAGTTGGACGCTCGTGGAGTACCAATAGTTGAAATTAGTTTCTTGAAGCCGCTTCTCGACAAATCAGGCCGCTCTAGCAAGCGTCAACGAGTCACTGAAAAGCCATAATCATTCTCTCCTTCCGAATCGCACCTCCCCCAGAGCCTTCCAGAGGCCCTCCTCAAATGCTTTGGTCGGAATGCTCACAAATGCTGACATTTGCGTTTGAAGTGGTCGTAGGAGTTCAACTTCAGCGGTTCTCGCAAGATCGAGCCAATCTGGGCCTGCATCAAATATCTTGTCGGGACATGTCGTGTATACAATCCAAGTCAACTGACTATCTATTAGTTTTATGTCCAAAGGATAGAGCCTGCAATCGATGGGGCGGGAATTATAAATCTGGCAACCATCTGTTGAGCTATGAAACATGCAGCTTCCACCCATGCTTTTGCGGACTGACTTCACATAGACATGAGGTTCAATCTCACTCATATCCGCAAATTCGGTCGGTGTTAAACCCGTTTCCGCGCTGATCCTGGCGATATCAAAACTCGTCAAAAACGGAGCTTCTATCTCGCAACAATTTGGACTGCTGCAACTGGCACATGCGTGACCGAGAATAGTCGTTGCAAGGTGGCCTCGACTAGCCATTTCTCCAATTTGAACCAACAGAGGCCGCGCAGCCATCTTCCGCCCTTCAGGCAGCAATTATCAAGCTCCGCCGCACCAAAATCAATTGCTCTCTTCGTTGTGCCTCACCAAGATTCCGATCTTCTGTCGAATCAAGAACATAAACTAGGCGTCTTCTGATTATCTGGTTGCTTCAGCAGACCGCAAGCATCCTCAGCCGCGGATTCTGGACCCACTGCAGCGCGGCCGGCACAAATGAACACATCGCGCCCACGGGAACAGCCGTTTTCGGTGAGGCCGATGGCATTCACGCCTGCCGCAAGCGTTTCGCGGAGAAACATTGTCACGAGTCTTTTTGGAGTCGCGTTGGCTTTGTGGAATTGGGATCTGGGCATTCCAATGGGTAAAGGTTTAGTGCGGCCTTTCGCGTAATCGTACCGCAAAAAACGAATTCATTTCCATGCTTGGTGTTCTATGGAGCGATGGGACATTGAATACTCTGGTCAGCAGCGCCGGTTGATCGGAGTTCGAGAGGCTGGCGTATTGGAGGAATCATATCCCGCAAGAGAATGAGCCAAACGGGGAGCCGAAGAGCCCCGTTTGGCCGATTGCAAAAACTGGTCTTGCTGATGAGCCGGTCAGTTAGACTCGCAGAGATTTGCTTAACTGAGGGCTTCAAGGTCCTTCTCTAACTGTTTACGCCTTTCAGAGAGCTCTGCAATCGCATCCTTTGCAGCCTCATCCCACTTCTCCATCTTCTCTCGAGACAGAGATAGATTCATTTGGCCTTGTATTCTCTCTATATTCAAAATGTATTCCCTCAGATGCTCCAATTCCTCCTCGATCTGCACCTTTCTATCTTGATTTTGGTCAACCTCGTGGGAGCCAATTAGTTCTTTAGGCATTGGTTAATTAGAATGTTTGATTATATTTCTCAGTATAAGCCGGATGTAAGTAGTGTCAAGCCCTCTGTGGGATGGATGTCTGACGAAAGATTCCCCTCACCTCATCTCTCTTCATATCGTGCGACGAAACAGCATAATGATGCTCATACATGCACCCCAATTCCAGCTTGCGGCAGAGGGTTTTGATTGTGCGCGAGGGATGCTGATTAGCCAACTCTTTATTGGGATTTCCTGGAGTAGTACGGCTTGCTGATCATTGAAAATCCCGATCTCCAATGCTGCTGCCTCGGCGATCTCGGGGGCAATCATATCGAGTTCAATGACCATGCTCTTCTCGGGCGCGAGGTGGTATCCACCCACCCCAAAGAAGATTGTGTAGTCAACTCCAAGTCGCACCATCGCCTTCATAACCAGATCAACGTTCTTCCGTTCTGTCAGAATGCGATACATAAGAAAACTCCGCCTTTGGCGTCCTCGTCCCGGAATCTGTAATTCAGGCGCATTTCATAGTTACTCAAGCACGCGCCTGAATGCGCGGATGGGGCAATGACGTGGGAACAGTGATTGCATGATCGACATCAATGCGTTCGACCCGGAGCGAACGCATTGTCATGCATATTAATTTCACGCCTTCGGAGGTCTCGAAAGCGTACCTCATCTTATAGCGGGGGCTGAAGAATAAAAGGTTGCATAATTTTTCTCCCAGCAATAGCGCGCGCCATGGGTGGTTCCTTGACGGAATGACTATAGTCTCTATGCTGAAGGGGCATGCTCCGGCACGAAGGAGGAGAGAATCAAGAAGAACTCAGGCGTCAGGAAAGGACGAAGGCCTGGAACGAGAGACTCGAGACAATCGGGCGCATCAGAGATGCACTTGGTTTTCCCGTTGACGAGACCATTCGTGAACCTGTTGCCGCACTCCATTGCTTCGGAATTCCGACCTCGGCATCGTGCGAAGGGCACCTGGATCGCGGTAAGGCGGCCCCCTGGATCAAAATAGAAGGTCCGAACCAACCACGAGACCGATTCACGGGCCAGAGCGCAATCTTCGCAGCGACTGCTGAGAAGTATCATATCTCCGAGGACGATGTGAGGACTGCCCGCAGTTGGGAAGCATGGAAGGAAGCAACCGGGCTCGCGGCAGTGAACGAGGAGACGAGCGATTATCACATCTGGCGGAAAGAGAATGAAGCCCTCCAAGTGAAGCTCGCAGCGTTGCTCGCGGAGTTCTATCGAGATAGAGTGGCGAGCCCATCCTTGCATCTCGAAATCGAGCCCGATCCCGAAGGAACGGCGAGACTTCACAACGGCGGAGATGACTACAAGGTAAGACATCTATCTCTTTCCGAGGACGAGCGCCAGGATCTCGCCGGGCGCCTCGTGGAATACCAGACAGAAATGAAAGAGTTTGCCGATTTTCTCAAAGAGAAATATGTTTCGTCTCAAGACGTGGAAACCGCGGTAGAGTAGTGCATAAGAAAGGACGGCATATGGCAGAGTGTTCTGAGTGCGACGGAACGGGGAAGGTCGAGTGTCCACGGTGCGATGGACAGGGGTGTGAGCTTTCAATGATTCCCGGACTCACCGACGAATGTCCGCAATGCTATGGCCACTGCGAGATAGATTGTCCATGTTGTCACGGGAGCGGAGAACATTAGTAACACGCCGCACCGAAGATTATCCTTTCGGTCTCTGTCTCTAGACCATCCATTGGTGAAAACTTTGCTAAACGCAAACTTACCCCACCTTTTCACCGTGGGTGGATTGCGATAGAGTGAAGCGGAGATACTCAAGCGGCGCGCGAGAGATCTTCTGCCGGATCGGGCAGGAGCGGGATCACAAAATCCGGTTCTCGCCGGAAAAAGGTTCTAACGTCGCGGACGATGGTCCACCGCAGAAAGGAAAAGGGCCACGATGCTTTTGCACCATGGCCCTCGGTAAAAATGTTTGTCTTTTAAAATTAGATAGAATTAGAATATCACCGTGGGCTGCCGCAAAAGGACCATCCCGGGACGCTTATCCAGCCGGATCATGCCTTTGTTATCGGGCAGATATCCGATCTGCGTATCGCCATAGTCTGCGGCCGCTTTCGCCCCTTTGCGAATCGCCTTCAGCACGTCAATGACCCATCCTTCGGGAACAAATAGCTCCCTTGGATAGGGTGCCCCGATACCGAGGGTAAATGGATTGTGAGGGGGAAATCCCGGATCGGTTTGCTTCGTCGGGACATCGGTGACCATGATGGATTTCCCGCCAACAGAATAGCGGAATTTCTTTTCCTTGCTCGGAGGCCTGTTCGGCCGCGCCAATCCGGCAAAGTTACGCACGAGATCCTCCGGCGTCAGGGTGAACTGGTTTCCCGCGAGCAATGCCACGCCCGGGACCACACTGCATACTTCCACAAGCTTGCACCATCGCCACATGCTAAGCGGTAGTTCGTATACCCGCGGCATGATCACAATTGGAAAGTTCGGACGCTCCATATTACCATCCTCCTGCCGCATATTGCGGCCCTAGCAGAGTTTTACTACTGGCTTAAATGTAGAGCAAAGGTCGTGCGATTGTCAAAAGAAAAAGCGCACCCCTGGAGGAATGCGCCTGTGCATAAAACACGAAACATTATCAGTAGTCGGGCTGCAAGGAGGCGGGGTTCACCCATACCCCAAAATTGACGGCGATGGGGTTGGGGTTCGTTCTGAAGATGCAGTAGGCGCCGTTCGCGTGGGAGTCCTCCGAGAGCGTGTACGCCTTGCGTACCGCAAGCGGAACAGGCGGAAAGGTTTGTACGGATCCAAGGCCGTCCTCGGTGACCGAACCGATGCCGATGAGATTCCCCTTCGTGTTGAATCGGAGCGCGACGCCGCAATTTTGACCGGTGACGGTGATGCCATCGCCGTCTATCCTCTCTTTACCGACCAGACTCCACGCCAATATGTCGGCTGAAGGTTCCGAGACATCTTCATTCCGTTCCGGTTGGTATAACGTGTAGAAGTGCCGGCCGTGAACGCTCGAGAAATGCTTCGTGAAAAGCACCTTGATGCTTTGCCCCTGGCCGTCCCCCAGGCGTAATTGGAACATATTCTGATACAGCGGGAGAAGAAACACAGGACTGACCGCGGCCACGACGAGCAGACTATACAATCCCACCAAAGCCTTTACCCTTTTTGCTTGCATCGTCGATCCTCCTTCAACTTCCAAGAATGGAAGGCTGGAAAAAATTTATCAGATTTTTGGCGATGCGTCAAATAAAGAAAATGGCCGGGCGGAAAACAAAATATTTTACTTCGGCTCCACCACCACCGCCGTGCCGTATGCCAGGACTTCCGTGACGCCGCGCATGATCTCCGTCGCATCGTAGCGGGCGCCGATGACCGCGTTCGCGCCCATCTCCCCCGCATGCTCGAGCATCAGGTCGAACGCATGCTCGCGCGTCTTTTCGCAAAGATTGGTGTAGAGCGTGATGTTGCCGCCGACGAGCGTCTGGAGGCCGGCGCCGATCGTGCCGAAGATATTTCGCGACCGCACGATGATCCCGCGCGCGACGCCCAGGTTTTTGACGATGCGGTAATTATCCAGCTCGAAGCCGGTGGTCACCATGGTATGCTCGACTGCCCGGCTCTGCCCTGCGGTTTGGGTATTGTTCATATGATAAGCATATACCTCAGCGATAGCATGAGCAAATTGGTTTCAACACTATAAAAGCCCCGGCACAAACCGGGGCTTTTATTTTCTTTAGACAAGCTTAATTTTCTATGCAACCGCCGGCTCCTCCGGCAACGCATCGAACTTCCCGTGGAACTCGGTTGTCCACTTGGCCATGTCTTCCGGGGACATCTTGGCGATATCTGCCGCCATCTCGGGGTGAGCTGCCTGGACGTGCTTCATGCCATCCGCCATCATCTCCTCGACCGTGTTGCCCTTGATAACTCCTGTGCACGTTGCCGGTCCGCCTGCCGCCGGACATGTCATTTGCTTCATATTGTTGTGTAATATTGTTATTTTTTGTTGGTTCGCTCTCGTTCGACCTGCCCTAAGAATACCATAGTTATTTCATAGTTAAGATAGTTTTAATGGCTCTTTTGCTATAGTGCGGTCGGTTCTTTAGAGCCAGAAGGGGTTTCCCATGAAACGATCCGCAACGTTGCTCGTCGCCGTGTGTTTTTGCTTCCTCACCCTTGCAACTCTCACGCCGAGAGGAGCGGCGCAGGTCAAATATCGTAACCCATTAGCTGGTAGTCCGCCATTCAAAGCATGGATGGATCATTGGCACACCCCCTACGTTACGAATTCCAATGCCCGGTATGACGATGCCTTTATCTCTTCGACATCGCCATATTACTACGACCCAACCTATGGAAGACACCGCGGAACAGATTTTGGCGTTTCGACTGGTACTGCCGTTTACGCAGGGGCAGGCGGAACGGTCGCATATAGAAGTAGCGGGCTGCATTTACACTTCGAACTTCGCTATGGGTTGGGTTCCGGCGACACCAGTCGAGATCCCTTTGCAGGTAGCTTGACACAATCAACCGAATATTGGAATCAGTACACGCTGATTACTGATCCACTGAACCCAAGTCATCAGATTCACTATCCAACAACTGCATGCCAATAGCCAGAAAATAGTACCTTGATGATCTCCTCCGGCACTCGAAAGGGTGCCGGATTTTTTATTATGTCAAATTTTATTTAATCTTTTTTTAATGTGGACGTGTTATGCTTTTTTGTGGCCATAAAAAAATTACTATTTCTCTATATTCTTCCCGCCATGATTCTTGCCGGTGTAATTGGTGATTTCGTCGGGCTACAGTTTCATAACCAACCCGCTCCCACCGATGAAGCATCGCCGGTGCCGCCGGGCTGGTATGCGCATAATCTGAACATTCCAGACGCAGACCCGCAGATTTTGGATAATGTAGTCCTCACTAAAATAAAAGATCTTCTGCCACCTAAGGATAACGATGCTCCGAGGACCAATGACGATATCAATATCACTATTACAACTATAACATCCACGCCCGAGCAATATATCGCCAAGGAAGATCTGTCAGGGCCGGATGCCCAAATGTTGGGCATTCAAGGCACGTGGGGTCAATTCTTTTCCTACAAAACATTTTCAGTTGGTACACTCCTGGAAGGACCGGAAAATGTTTTTATATTTTTCAACGGAAACAAAGTTGAATCTTTCGACTATAATAACTCTGCGGACGCAATCGATTTTTGGAAAGTCGTTACATACTACGCACAGCATCCGACATACTACGGACAATAGTTACCTCATCCCTTTCCTTAACTCACAGTATTTGCAATCCGGTTCGTGACAGCCTTTGTTCCAGAAACTTAGGTCTAAAATTTCTCGCGCCACATCCATCACGAGCTTCTCGAGCACCTTCACTTCGCCCGGCGTGATCTCGAACTCCTCGCGATGCATCTTGCCACGATCGTCGGGCTCGATGAACTGGATGACGCCGTCCTTCATGTCGCGCTTACCCTCCTTGTCGAGCAAGAGTTTATAGAAGACAAGTTGGCGTTTGTAGTTGCCATCGCTTGATGCGGTGTTGCCTTCGATATCGTTGCGCGACTTTGGCTTGCCGGTCTTGTAATCGATCACGCGGACGGACTCGAGCGCGGCGGGATTCGCGCCCGCACCCAGGAATTCTATCCGATCCAGCTTACCATTGATCAACGTCCCGTCTTCGAGCGGCAACGCCTCGACGCGCGCTTCGTTCACCGCGCGCGGCGACCATGTCGCGTGATATGTGTCGTAGAAGATCGGCAATGCGCGGCGGCCTTTTTCGAGCGCCTCCTCATACTCGCTTTCTTTGATCGGCTCATGCGCGAGCGATTCCTCGAAGCGCCGGATTAAATATTCTTTGCCGCGATCTTCGCCCGGCGTACCGTCGACGCCGCTGCCGCTCAGAGCATCGAAATAACTCTTGAGCGCGGCGTGCACGGCATTGCCGAACGATAGATTCTTATTCGGCGCCTCCGGGATGCGCACGAGGTTGCGATAGAAATACGCCCACGGGCACTCCAGATAATTGTTGAGTGCCGTCACGGAGATCCCCTGTGCGCGGAAAAGCTCGTTCAGGAATTCCTTGTCTTCGAGCTCCGGCACGTTCGGATCGTTCACATGCGCCGGCGGGAATTCGATGTCGATGCGATGTTCAGAAAATCGTTTTCATACGCCGACACGTCAAGCGGTGCCAGGATCTTTTCATCGAGCGCGGCGATGAACTGCGTCGGCAGTTGCTCCTTCGCACCCTGGTCAGCTTTCGGCATCGTGACAAATACCTCCTTCCGCGCGCGGGTGAGGGCCACATAGAACACATTCCGCTCATCGACGTTGTCGCTCGCGGCCGCCGCGTCCTCTTCGTCGTCGCCCGCCGCGAGCGCAGGCTCCTGCGCTCCTCTATAGATCTTCGCCGGCAGCTTTATTGATTCCCTGTGCGTGCGCGATCCCCACTTGCGATCGACCGCATTCGAAATAAAAACGTAATCGAACTCCAATCCCTTCGAGCCGTGCGCGGTCATGAGGCGCACGCGTCCCGGCAGGCGCACGACGTCCTTGCCGCGGATCGCGATGTCGTGTTCTTCCATCAGGTCGAGGTACGCAAAAAAGTCATCCAGCGTGTAATTTCTTTGCTTCTCTATGAACGATTTCAAAAGATCGAACAGCGCATGGAGCTTTGCCAGTTTTTCCGTCGCAGAGGGATGATTGAGCACCGCCTGGATGAACCCGGATTGATAGACGATCATCTCGAACGCCTCCGCCGCGCCGCGATTCTTGGACGCCCGCCGCCAGTCGGAAAGGTGTGCAAAGAGCGTTTGATAAGCCTGCTTTGAGGCGTCGCTTATTCCTGCGGCATCCAACCCCGCCGGATACTGCATCACTTCGTACATCTTTCGCCGCTCCCTAAAGGCGTACGCGGAAAGCTTGTACACATCGATCGGCGGGATGCCCAAAAAATCCACGTGGAGCGCTTCCGCGAGCCAGACGTCATTGCCAAAATGCTGGACGGCGCGGAGCAGGCGCACCAGTTTTTTTATCTCCTCGTCCCCCAGCACATCCTGATTCGACTCTATAGTGAAAGGCACGCCCTGCTTTTCGAGCATCGCCGCGAGCGGGACGACGTCCTTGTTATTGTGATAGAGTACCGCGATCTCCTCCGGCTTCACGGGCGTTTTGCCGCTCGTCAGCTCTTTTATTTTCCGCGCGATGAAATAATATTCCACGGCGGGCGAGGAAAGCACCGCCAGATGCGCCGGCGCCTCCGTGTGCGCGGCACGAGCCGCGACCGCATGCCCCGCCTTTGCCACAAGCGCGACCTCCCGCGGCGAGACGCCCTGCGCGGCGTCAAGGATCGCTTGCGTGGAACGATAATTGTTGCGCAATGTGATCAATACAACATCTTTATAGTGATCGCGGAAGTAGTGGAAGTTCTCGAGCGACGCGCCCTGAAACCGATAGATCGCCTGCTTCTCGTCGCCCACCACGAAGAGATTGGGCCGGTCAGTCGCGCCGGCGATATATTCTATGATCTTGTTCTGCGCATCATTCGTGTCCTGATGCTCGTCCACAAGAAAATGGTCGTATGCGCGCTGGAGCACCTGCGTGAGCTCCGGATCGTGCTCGAGCGCGAGCGCGACATGCATGATCATATCGCTGTAGTCATATTGCCGCGCGGCGGCGAGCGCCTTTTGATATTCCGCATAGATCAGCGCCACTTCGATGTTCCGCTCCGCCTGTTTGGACGCCGTCACATATTTCCCCTTCATCTTTCCCTCGAACTTGCCGGACTGGTTCATCAAATCCGGATTCGTATAAAAATCTTTCTTCGCATCCGCGGCGATCGTGCTGAAAAGCTCCGGCGAGATTCCCTGCTGTTTCAGCTCGTTGATCGCGCCGAGGATGGCGCGCAGATGATAGTAGCGGTCGCCGAACGGACGCAGGTCCTTCAATGGAAGCGCATCGAGCAATCGCCGCAGGATGCTCACCTGCTCGATCTCGGTGATGCTCGACGCCCCGATGATCGTCGGGAAATGATCGGGGTAGTCGCGGATGATGCGGTTGGCAAATCCGTGGAACGTGGAGATTTCCACGCGATAGGCGTCGGCGCCGATCAGTTCCACGAGCCGGCGGCGCATCGAGATCGCGCCGGATTCGGTAAAGGTGAGCGCAAGGATCTTCTCGGGCGCAACTGCATGCTTCGCGCTGCGCGCGTGCGCTGCGGGATCCCCGGTGCTTCGCAATATATGCGCAATGCGCATGGTGAGCACCTCCGTCTTCCCCGTCCCCGGACCGGCGACCACCATCACCGGCCCGTCGAGCGTGTCCACCGCCTGCCGCTGTTCGGGGTTGAGCGATGCATAGCGTTCTTCAAACATGGCTGACGTTCCGGGCGTTGGCATCCCACAAGCTTACCGCCAAACCGCGTGGCGCTCAACGGGCAAAGCGGCGTGCCGTTATCTTGCGAAATCTCGTAAATTTAGGTATACTATGAGACGGTAAAATTGACATCACCCAGAGGAGGATCTACCCCGATGATAAAAACCGCTGACTCCACGAACGCGATAATCGTCGTAGTGGAAAGCATGAAGATAGCAGATGGCGTAATCCAGGAGTTTCAAATACCCCCGCATTTAATCGATGAGTTCTATCTGCGCTTGATCAATTACTGCGCAGGAAAATCCATCACTTCGATCAACGCGCCCTGCTTCTCGCTGGTCGCTGCAAAAAATTTCGTGCTGGCGGGCGCCATACGTCAGGCCACTGACAAGATCGAGAGGTTGATACAACGGTACAGCCTCGGAGCCCAAACGGAAAGACCCTTAATCTATCGGAGGCTCCTCTTTATGTTTTCTCAGCACTTGGAAGCTTTGGAACCTAAAGAAGAAGAATTGTTACCTCACGCCTGCGCCAAATAGATCCCCCGAACTTCCCCGACACTAAAAAGACCCCGATCGCTCGGGGTCTTTCTTTTTCTCTATTACTTCGCGGCTAGACCGGAGACACTCCTAGAACCCGAAGAGGTGCTGGAAGAATCCGCCGATGGCGCCAACGATGCCTTTGAAGCCAAAGTCGCCGGCACTGCCAAAGCCCTTCATGCCGACCGAGGAAGAAGCACTCGCTCCCTGATCGATGATCGAGGATGCCGTCACCGATGTGCCGTTCACCACGCCCTGCACGATGACGTTATCGCCCACCGCGATATTGCCGATCGCCGTGCTCGTGCCGTTCTTTACGATCGTGGTGCTTGCCGCGTCGATCGAGTACGTGACATTGCTCGCGTTTGTCACGGTGACCGTCGTGCCGCTGATCGCGGTGACATTGCCGCCGATGACCGGTTCGCCGTTCCCCTGGACGATCGGCGTGCCTGACGGAGTCGAAGAGCCCGCGCCGCGCGGACCAAAGCCCCTGCCCGGCATGCCGGGCATCCTTCCCGCGCCCACGCCGTCACGAATGACGGTCGCGGTGACGTTTGTTCCGCTCACCGTTCCCTGCACCACCACCATATCGCCCACTGCGATATCCGAGAAAGGAACCGTCGTCGTTGCACCGCCTTTATAGATCGTCGCGTTGCTCGCGTTCACATTATAGGTGGCCGACGGCGCCGGCGAAGGAGCCGGCATGCTGCTCGTTGCCATATTCACCATCGGCATCGGGCGTGCCCATGTCTTTGAGGTGACCGTCAATGTATCGCCGCTCTCGTTCACCGCACTCACCGTACCAACGACCGCCGGAGGTACCATCCCGCCTATCGGACCCTGGTGCCGCACCACACTGCCATTCGCACCATCACGGATGCCTCCCTGCACGTTGACGCCGGGAACGCCTGCGCCCATGCTACCGCTCGTCTGCGCAAACGCAGGCATAACGACCGCCAAGCTTGAAGCGATTACGATCGCCGCCGCCCACGAGATTGTGTTTATTGCTTTCATCATAATTTTAATATTTTTAAAGTATCGTTATTGTTTATTTATGTGCGCATCGTCCTGCTTCGACCGCCAAGCCCAATGCGCATTCAATATATTGTACGCCCTGCGGGCGCAAAAGGGTTCAGCCGCTATCTACTCCGGCTTACCGGGGAAAACTAGGCGCTCCGCAGGCCTGCAGGTCCTGGAGCGTCAGCGGTTCCCCTGCCGCGGCACGCACCGCCATGATGGGACACGGCAGTTTGAGCGGCGGCGGCCGCATCCCCGCCGCGAACTGATCGGTGGTCAGGCCTCCGCGATATTCAAAATGCGGCTCATCCCCCGGCCCGCCATTTCCCAATCCGCAATACGCGCCGATCGCGATGAGCTGAGGCCAGTCGATGTTGTATCCGTTGATCCTGTCCACGATATCCACGGCAAATCCATAGTTGTGCAAGCTGTGTCCCGGCGGCGCCTCGCTCACGATCGTGCCGTCTTCCAGCCGGCCCTCGTCGTATATCTGCTGCTGCTGTTCCATTGTCCGAAATCCCGACGTGATCCGAAGATCGAATCTGTACACCGCGGCGGTCGGCAGAAAACAATCGTCCACCTGGGTGATGAAGTTCGGATCAAGCCCGGTGGGGACCGGCGCCGCCTTCACCGCATACGTCGCGCGCCAAAAAAGAATGACAATGATCGCAACGATGATAACCGCCGCCGCGATCCCCACCACGCGCGAGCGGCTGAGCAGAAACGCGAGCAGAATGACAATGAGTTGTAATATAATATTCGCCAATATCAAACCGAGCGCGGCAAGCCCCATCGCCGCGAGCGGCGGATAATTGACGAATAGAAGAACGATGAGCACCGGCCACACGTTTTTGAGGTCCTGCGTGGACGGTCCGAGCATCGCGCCGGCATTGAAGAGCAGGAGGATCATCACCCAGCTCTGCCACTGCAAAAGATTTATTTGCGATAAGAATATGAACGGCGCGGCAAGGACATTTTCCCAATCGTACCAATTGGCCACTTGAGGCGGCATAAAATAATTTCCCAGGAGGTAGCGGTTGATGAGGAATAAAAAGAGCAGGCCGCCGGCGATCGGCGCGGCGGAGATAAGCAGCTCGCCAAGGAACGGGATCTTCGACTTTCGATGCACCACGCGCGGCTGGTCGGAAAACACAGTGAACTCCTCTATTGTTGCGCCGGTCAATACGCAAAGCATCGCGTGCGACGTCTCGTGCACCAGTGCCCCGATGTAATATAAAAAACGAATGACGCCATTGTTCAAATAGCGCCAGTTCAACATATTACTCACGTAGCCGAAGGCGGTGATGAGGACAATGACGATTCCGAGACTTATGATCACCATTGAATCTTATCACCCAATGCGAAACCCCGTAAACGTTCCCGGCGTGTCAGACCATGCTTCTTCAACGCGGGCCACCCTGGCCGTGACCGGCCCTTTCTTGCACCACGCCAAAAATTCCTTGAGCGCGGCTTCATCCCCTTCCGCTTCAATATATACCGGCCCGTCAGGGTCGTTCATCACAAAACCGGCGACGTGCATCTTCCTCGCCGTCCAATATGCCGCGTCGCGAAACCCCACGCCCTGCACGTCGCCGTAAATCTTTATGATGAGATGTTTCACGCTTTACCAATACAACAGAACAATGCCGAGCACGAGCGCGACAGCCCCGCAGAACACGAGCATCCCGCTCTTGCCGAACTTCTTATAGAACGACGCAGCTGCCGCCGAGAAAATAAGGATGAACGCGCCCTTGATAAGAGCCAGCCATCCGAGGATGGTGATGAGCAACGGCAAACCGCTTGTCCACGCATTATTGAATACCACGATCACCGCGCCGGTCCCCAGCGCAAGCAGGCCCCACACGAACAAGACTCCTTTATTCTGCACCGATTCTTCTATTGCAACGGCAACCGCCTTGCTGTTTACCACCATCGCGATGCCCGCCACGACAAGGAAAATCCCGACTACTTGAGCAATGATAACGGAAATATCCATAAATAGAGATTTTTATTATTAATTAATGATGCATATCCGGAATCGGCCTTTACTATAATGATAGCAAATCCACGTTTGTATAATAAAAAGCCGGACAGAACCGCTATCTATAAAGGAAATAACGTCGGGGCTTCGTCATTGTCGGCCGACAGCGACTCTCTTTCACTCTCGACATGATTTATCCCGTGAGATCCTATAAGTGCTTTTTTATAACTTCTGCCAATTCGCTCAAAGAATAAACAGGGTGTATCTCAGGGCGGCGCAACTTCATTTGAATTTCAACATCGACCCTCCGTTTGTAGAGAGGATCTATCCCGACGACAAGCGGCGCGGCACGCTCCATGGCCGCGCCGAACTCGAATAAGGTAACGGGATTGAGCGTTTCCTCCGGGAACCAAAACGAGAGGACATCCGAACTTCTCAAGCGCTCGAATTCCCATCGTATCTGTTCTTCGATGGCCTTCGGCTCGCTCGGAAATACATCT
This sequence comes from uncultured bacterium, assembly GCA_963718575.1. GTDB lineage: Bacteria > Patescibacteriota > Minisyncoccia > UBA6257 > 2-01-FULL-56-20 > JAKAGE01. The sequence continues at coordinate 278,728 of OY970358.1, forward strand.
CTCCGAGGATTGAAAATACTAACCGAACATTCCTTCAAGGCCGAGCTTACCTCGCTCTGCCAATCCGGACAATTCGATATTCCGCCCGCGAGAAAGACGGTTTTAAACTTCGGCGATTCACTGCTCGGGGCTTTTATGAGCTGCATCGGGTCATTATACCCTCGACGTAATTATTGTCCAAAACTATCCGTGAAACCTACTTAGCGCTTCGCCCATCCCTCTTTATTTGATATAATTTCGAAAGAAGGAGGTGTACTCTTGCTCACAATAAGACGCTGGTATGATTTGGAAAAGCGGAATCCAAGCGAGGGACTATCGTGGTGGATGATCACACAAGTGGTGGGCCAGGTGCCACCTGCTCCGGTCATCAGGAGGGTTTTTGATCGGACAGTCGATGCCGGCATAAAGCTCAAAACCCGCCGGCATAGAGGGCACTACGTATTCGTGGGAATGCAGGTTGGACTCACCCGTCAAGATAGGGAAAATTTTCTGAAAACCTTGGACAGTTGGCGTCCGAAAAGAAAATAGCATGGATATCGAATCAAAAGCCCCGAGTAACATCGGGGCCTTTTCTTTATCTTTCGCCTGCGATGTCAGCCTACCGCTTCGCCCATTGAGGAGCGCGGCGGGCCTTGTTGAGGCCGTACTTCTTGCGCTCCACCATGCGGGAGTCGCGAGTGAGGAAGCCCATGGTGCGGAGACGGGGCTTCCAGTCCGGAGATTTTGCAATGATCGCGCGGGAGAGGCCAAGGCGCACGGCGCCAGCCTGCGCATGGATACCGCCGCCGGACACGACGACCGTCACGTCATACTCAGTGAGCTTGAGAGTCTCGAGTGGAGAGCGCGCATCCTGCACCAGGCGCGGAAGCGTGAAGTACTGGGCAGGGGTCTTGCCGTTCACCGTCATCTTGCCGGTGCCCGGCATGATGCGCACGCGCGCGATCGCGGTCTTGCGGCGGCCGACGGCCTCCGTGTAGCGATGGCTCTTTGCCGCAACGGGTTTATGCGCAGGCGCCGCAACGGCGTGATGCGCCGGCTTTGCCGCTATTAGCTCGCTCTTTTCCATTTCTTGTGTCGTTGCCATAATATTATTTTGCCGCTTTTACCGTTACTGCCGCCTTGCCCGGCTTCGTGCTCATCGGGCGCACTCGCCTGCCCGCGTTCTTTATGCCGGCGGTCGCTGTCGGTTCTACGAATATCAAATTCTTGATCCTCTGCTGGGTGAGGAAGTTGCGCGGGAGCATCTTGCGCACCGCATGGCGCAGAACAAAACGCGGATCCTTTGCCATATGTTGCTCGAATGATTTCTCTTTAAGATGACCAACGTAGCCGGTGTGCTTGTAATAGACCTTGTCCGTCGCCTTCTTGCCGGTGACGACGATCGAATCGTAGTTCGAAACATAGACCTTGTCCGCGCTCACGCGATTGCGCTCGAACGCCGCCGACTTCTTGCCCTGCAAGATGAGGGAAATGTCGGTCGCTACGCGGCCCAATACTTTGTTTTTTGCGTCTATGTGATAGTCCATTGCCGGGTAAGTGTACTCTATATATTAAACGAATTCAATGCGGGCCATGCGGGTGCCGTCGCGCTTGCGGCTCTCGGCCAACTTTATGATGCGCAGATAGCCTCCTTTCCGCTCGGCGTACTTCGGTCCGTAATCGCTGAACAACTTCTTTACGATTTTGTCGTTGCCGACGCGGCTCGCGACGAGACGGCGATTGGCGACGGTCGGGTTCTTTGCGAACGTGACGAGGCTCTCCACGCGAGGGCGGATCGCTTTCGCGCGCGTTTCGGTCGTCTCGATCTTACCTGCACGGATCAGGTCATTGCCGAGATTGCGCATAAAAGACACGCGCGCGCCGCGCAATCTTCCGAATTTGGTATTGTTTTTCTTTCCGTGTGTCATGGGAATATATCGAACGTATTATTTCTCTTTCTTTTTAGAAGCGGCTTTCTTTTTTGCGCCGCCCTCGCCCTTCACCGCGTCGAATTCCTTCACTTCAACCACCCCGACCTTCTCGAAGTGATCCTTTAAGATGCTCGATGCCTTATGCAATGCGGATGACGGGCTGATCGTGCCGTTCGTCGTGATCTCCAGGCGCAAGCGGTTGTAATCCGTGCGATCGCCGACGCGCATGTCCTCGATCGTGTAGTTCACTTTGATCACCGGGGTGAAGATCGAATCGATCGCGATGGTGCCGATCGGAAGGCGGCCCTCCGACTTGCGCGCATCCACCGGCACGTATCCGAGGCCGCGCTCTACCTTGACCTCGATATCGATCTCTGCGTCCTTGGCGGTAAGGTGACCCAATACCACTTCCGGGTTGATGATCTCGACGTCAGAATTGAGCTCGATGTCGCCGGCCGTAATCTCCTGCTCCCCTTTCAATTTGAGCGCGAGCACCTGCGGCTCGTCGGTGTGCGAGCGAAAATAGATCTTCTTGAAGTTGAGCGCGAGCTCAACGATATCTTCCTTTAATCCCGGCAGGGTCGAAAATTCGTGCGGAACGTTCTTTATCTTGATCTCGGTGACCGCTGCACCCGGCAAGGAAGACAACAGTGCGCGGCGCAACGCCGTACCGACCGTCAAACCGTATCCCGCGTACAATCCCTCGATCTCGAACACGCCCTCTCGCGCATCCTCGGAGATGGTCTTTATGGAAACACTGGAGCTGACATATGCAAATTCCATGTGATGATAAAATGATTAAAATTTTTATTTAGAGAATGAATCGACCAAAAGGTTAATTTCGAAAGGCGGGGTAAGATCCGTCGGCGTGGAGAGCATCTCGCCTTCCAGCTTGTCCGCATCCATGCGGAGCCACGAAGGCGCATCGTATTTCTTGATGAGCTCCAGGCGGTCGGTGAACGTCTTGTTCTCCTTGGACGCGGCGCGGACGCCGATCACGTCACCCTTGCGGAGCTGATATCCCGGCGAGACCACTTTCTTCTTGTTCACCGTGATGTGGCCCTGCACCACGAGCTGTCGTGCCGCCGCCCGCGACACCGCCCAGCCGAGCAGAAATACCACCGAATCGACGCGCGATTCGAGTAATTCCAGCACGCGCATGCCCGACGCGCCCTTCGCCGCCTGCGCCATCGTGAAGAGACGCTTCATGTTGTTCTCGTTCACGCCATACGCGATCTTGAACTTCGCCTTCTCGCGGAGCTGGAGACCGAACTCGGAAAGCGCCTTCGCGCGCGAACGCGGGCCGTGCACGCCGGGCTTATAATCCTTGCGGACATACGATGATTTCGGAGACATTGCGCGATCGCCCTTTAGTCCAAGGCGCGCACGCAACGCTCGTTCTTTCTTTTCTTTAGGTCCTTTTACGCTCATGGTAGTGGTTAACGTAGTTGATAGAATAACATATTAAACGCGCCGTGTCTTGGGTGCGCGTGGACCGTTATGCGGGATCGGCGTGGCGTCTTTGATGGAAAGGATATTGAAGCCGTTATTGATAAGTGAGCGGATCGCGGAATCGCGGCCGGAGCCGATGCCCTTCACGATCACCGAGATGTCCTTCGGACCGCTTGCCTGGATCTTTTCCGTGATGGCGGCGATCACCTTGGACGACGCGAACGGCGTCGCTTTCTTGGGGCCGGAGAAACCGAGCGAGCCGGCGGATGCCCACGCGAGCACGTTCCCCTGGTTATCCGTCACCGTGACGACGGTGTTGTTATACGTGGCGTTCACATAGACCTTGCCCTCCTGCACGTGCTTGGCTTTGCGCTTCGCCGAAGAGGCGGCTTTCGTGGCGGCATCAGCAACGGCGCCCGCCACCGGCTTGGCCACCTTATCCCCTTCTTGAGTTTTTACGGTTTTCTTTCCCATTTTTTTGGATCGTTTAACGATTACTTAAGATCAACCTTACGCTTTCCGGAACCGGCCGTCTTACGGACGTTGCCGCGTACGGTGCGGGAATTCGTGCGGGTGCGCTGGCCGCGGACCGGCAAGCGACGCGCGTGGCGATTGCCACGGTACGAGCCGAGGTCCTTGAGGCGCGTAATGTTGCGCTTGATGAGCTGGCGCAATTCTCCTTCCACCGGATAGGTCGTTTCCAAAAAGTTCTGCACGCGAAGCACTTCGTCGGCGGTGAGGTCCTTTGCTTTCTTGCTCACCTCGATCTTCGCCGCCGCGAGCGCACGCTTCGCGACCGCCGGACCCACGCCGTATAAGTACGTGAGCGAGATCTCGATCCTCTTGTTGTCTGGAATGTTTACGCCGAAAATACGCATGATAGTAGTTTAGCCTTGGCGCTGTTTATGTTTGGGATTTTTGCAGCGGACAAAAAGTTTGCCATTTCGCTTTACGATCTGGCAACTTGAGCAAATCTTCTTTATGGAACTTCGTACTTTCATATCTTTATGTATAGTGGCCGCAGACAGCGGCGAAAAACTACAACCTGCGCACGATCCTTCCTTTCTCGCCGTCGGGGCTCAATTCAACAAGCACCCGGTCGCCGGGCAATACCCGAATATTGTGCATCTTCATCTTTCCGGCGAGATGCGCGAGAATCTCGGTCTCTAAGCCGTTGATCTTGACCCGAAACATCAAACCTGGCAGGGCCTCGTACACCTTGCCCTCTTTCGCGGCTTCAGTTTCCATCACGTAAAATCAAGGTAAGACTCATAAACCAATGAGACGATTATATACGAGGGGCTGGCACTTTGTCAAACATCCCTGCTTTCTCCGCCTCCCTTTGAAAGGACAGCATTCTCCCACGGGACTCCTAAGAGTCGCGTCTGCTGACCGGTCGCCTTGGCTCTCAGCGCCTTCGCGCTTCCGAGACACCTTTCAAAACATGGGATAATCCAGGTCCGCAGGACCACCCGCACCCCCTCGACTAAATCTATGGTTATCTTAAAATGCGTTTTTTGAGGTTCTTCATATATTCATCCTTCAATATTCGATAGGTCGCATAATCGTCGGGATATTTTTGAAAAAGCTTATTTTTAATATTGGAATACGCTTTCACCTCCTCGGGATGCGATCTAAGATAATCCCTCAGAGGGAGAAGCCGAGATCGGGAAAGATGAGGTCTCTTAAATAAAGGCCGCCGACCAAAAAAACTAGGTCCAGGCTCGCGCCAGATTGGAAAGCGCCCACCTTTAGCTCATCGATGATTGAGGGATACCGTCTTGGTAATTCCCTGACCACGGCTAGAACAACCTGTTCGGCGTCATAGGGGTTCTTTACATGCTTCGCTTTAACGGCGGCGAGCAGCTCGTCTTTCTTTGCATCTATTATCTGCTTAATGCCGCTTTTATCTAATACATCATTTCCATATCCATTCAGCACCCTCGGAGAATGCGAGGGTGCCGCTCGATTTACCCATAAATCCCCGACTCGGGACTCCACGACCGCCAAACGTTTTTCTATAGCTGCAAATCGCTTACCCATGTCTATTTTCATATCCACAAATTCCTTCTTTATATCTCTCATATCGACTTTAACATCCTCGATGATCTGTAATTTTCCACCAATAAAAACCGCCGCGCCTAATATAGTAGGAAGGCCAACAATAATCACAATCGTGTTAATGACTTCGATCAGATTCATGCCTCTATTTTGGCAATTCGCTATCTCGAAGTCAAAAAACTTTTAATAACCTTTTAATCTCTTAATTGACGGTGACGTGGATCTTTGAGGGATCGGATGGGATGCTCCAAAGCCATGAAGGCCACATGGAGATCTCGCCGTCGGCGAGGTTGGGAAGCGCGGCGATAGTGCTGCGCGCGGAAGCGATGCTCTGCCCTTCAATGCTCGTGGCGAACTCCGCCGCGATGAATGCCGGCTCAAGCTCGGCCTGCACGGAAAGCGCGAACTGCACCTGGCCGGTGGTAAAGTTCGGCGTCACGTCACTATAGCTCAGACTGATCGTTTTGAACGTTGAGCTTGCCTCCTGCGTCTGCGCGAGCGTGAGGAGATAGTTCTGCAATCCCGTCTGGTCGAATCCGATCGCCTGGAGCGTCGCCACGCCGAAGACGGTGAAGTCGCCGTTCTCATCCGTACTCGTGTTCACGGTGAGCGTCGTGACCTGTATCTGGGTCGCGCCCGGCGCGATCTCAAAGTTGTTCGGATAGGTGCCGGAGAAACTGCTCGACACGCTTTGCGTGAGCATCGCAGTCGTGGACGCCTTCGCGCTCGCGATATCCGCCGCGGTGGGCGTTGCCCGTTGTCCTATAAAACCGCCGGTGGTGGATGCCGTGATCGCGCCGTAAAATCCCGCTTCGCGTCCGGGATCCTTGGCAAATCCCGGAATGGTAAGTTTTGCCACGGGGCCGACGTTATAATCCGGTCCGGCCTGGTCGGCAACGATCGGTGCGGTGATGGAGGACGGTGTAAGCGTTCCGCCGCTGTTCGTCTCTCCCGGGACGGTTACGTTTTGCGTAAGGCGGAAAATCTTCCCGTCCGGCGTGAGAAAGCGCGTCGTCGCCACAAGCTCCTGGGATGCGGCGCTGTAATCGTTATATATAGTGATGCTCCCCTGCGCCTTCTGCGCGACCTGTTGCACTGACGACCCGGGGAATGACAGGGTGACGTTCTTTGTGGCGGTAAATATCTGCGCGGGGATCGTATTGGTGGTGGGATCGATGCCAACCGCGCTCTTGCTCGCGGTAAAGTTTTCCTGATAGCTCCATGGCATCTGTTTGAAGTTGATCGCAATGTCGGCATGGTCAAAGAACACGCTCGTCACATAGACCGCGACGGCCCCAAGAATGATGATGAGGATGATCGCCGTGACGGTTTTCCTGGGAAAGCCCCGGGGCTCGCGATCGTCGTCGAGATCGGGGGTCGCGTCAAAGAATCGATTGTGAATGGACGTCTCCTTTGCTCCGGTCATCTCCTCCGGTTCTTCTTCATCATCCTCATCATCGAGCGGACGCTCGGCGACGGGAGCCGCTTTTTTCCCATGCTTGTTCATCCTGACCGGCGTTGCTTTGGAATGCTGTTCTTTTTCTTCGTCGTCCTCCTCATCCTGGGCATCGTCGATGTCCGCGCGCAACGGCGTTGCTGCGTCTTCCTCGCGCCGCGGAACGATATCTGAAAAACCGCCTGTTCCCCGGACGCCCTTCCATAACGGATGACTTGATTCGATCTTGCTCTCCTTGGCGAACGCAAGGATCGTATCGTCAACCGATTCAATGACGATACTGCGCCCGGCGGAATCCGCCTCACGCTTTAAAAGATGAAAATTGCTGACCGATCTGCCAAGCGCCGATCCTTTCGGAATGACGATCGATATATCGCCGTCCGGTTCGTTCAATAATCGGTCGATGACCTCTGCGATCCCTTCGCTCTTATCTACAATGATCTTCTTCATTCCTAAAATTATATCACACTCAGTCCGCAAGCCAGTGCAGGCGCCGACGAAGCTTTTGGTTGATCTCCGAATTGCTCTTATCAAAATATGCCTCGATGAACGGCAGTATGTGGCGCGAGATGATCGCATCCGAACCGCACTGCTTCCCTTCCCGATCCGCAAAACCGAGCTGGGCCAATATTTCATTCAGCGGAAATCCTTCGAAGGTGGCAGAGCCGTGCTTATGCGGCAAAGCAAACGGCATATCATGTTCGGCATCCACATAGACGAAGCCCTTCAATTTCCCCCTCCCTACCTCTTTTAGAAACTCCTCGACCGCAGGATCGATGAACTTCTTGAACGCGCGAGCAGCGGTCCCGGACATGGCTCCGCCAAGGTACGCGCGGTACATCTCCCGCGCGGCGCGGTCGCTCACGCCAAGCTCCGCAGCGATGCGCACAAAGAGAACGTCGAAGCTCCACTGCATCTTTTCCCGATACAACACCGGATGCCCGTCCTTCGTTTTATCAAGCACGAAGAGCGCCGCGCCGCGCGGCCCTTCATCCACGATGAGGTTCAGCGGCAGCTTCCGGGCGCGCGCCAAAGAGGCCAGGCGCGCCTGCGCCGACTCGGCAAAGAAGAAATCCTCCGGCGCGTTGAAGAACTGCTTGAGGTCCTCGAAGAGCGCGCGCCCGGCGAACGTAAGCTCAAGCAATAATGAAATTTTCTTTCCGGTGAAGCCGACCGGATTCACCACCAGGTGCCCGTCCACTTTGAAGTTGCGCGCCTTCGCCCCGACCATGATCGTGTCGATCTCATGGATGCCGAGACGCTTCGCCGCTTCGCTCCGGCACTGGTTGAAAATCTTCCCCATCGCCTGAGCGATCAAATTTTCGAGCTCCGGCAGGATCACTTCGCTCGCCACCACGTCGTGTTCGCGCGACAGGTCAAGCGGGATCGGGATCGTCGTCGCAAGCGCGGAGTCCACGGCGGCGACCACCTTGCGGTGTGCCTTAAAAAAATAATTTCCTTCCCATGATTTCTGCGTCACGCTCCGCATCGGCGACGCGAAGAACTTCTTGAGATCGATGTTCCTTACCCTTTTTTCAAAAATGATGTTCTTATCTTCGTCAACGCTTAAAAATAATCCGTCCGTGCCCGCGGGAGCTATCGCAAGTATCAAAAACTTTTCCCGGGGTTTGAAGAGAATTGGCTTCTTCACCATTTCAGTTTAGCACAAAAATCATTCGATCACCCCGCGAATGCGCCGGATCCCCGCCGCGACCGCCTCCTCTTTTGCGATTTTGAAATGCCCGATCTCACCGGTATGCGATACATGCGGCCCGCCGCAGAATTCGATGGAGAATGCTTTGTCGAATTGCGGATGCTCAAGTGTGGCATCCTTCGGTCCGATGGAATAGACCGACACCCGCGCCGGATATTTCTGCCCGAACTCGTGTTCGGCGCCAAGCTTCTCGGCATCCTCGAGCGCCATCTCGCTCCGGATCACCGGCAGATCCTCCGCGATCTTTTCATTCACGATCTTCTCGACGGCTGCTTTCTGCTCATCCGTCAGTTTTGCGTCATGCAAGTAGTCGAGGCGCAAGCGCTCGCTCGTAATGTTGCTTCCCCGCTGCTTAACCCTCGGGCCGAGCACCTGCTGAAGCGCTCTTAATAATAGATGATGCGTGGTGTGCAACCGCACGGTCTTCTCGGACGTATCCGCCAGACCGCCCTTGAACGTGCCGGCTGCAGCCGTGCGGGAAAGATCGCGATGTTTAGTGAACTCGCGTTCGAACTCTTCTTTGTTGATCTTGATCCCCTTTTCCGTCGCCATCTCTTGCGTAAGTTCCCATGGAAATCCATAGCTTTGATAAAGATCGAACGCGTCCTTGCCGGTGATTGTGCCGCTCGTCTCGCGTTTTTTAAATTCTTTTAATCCTTCATCCACCGCCGCCATGAACTTCGCGAACTCTTCGGCGATAATCTTTGTGATGCTGTCCGCGTCATCGGCGATATTGCTATAGCTATCCTTATAAAGACCGGCTAAAACACCAACGGTCTTTTTTACCCATCCATACTCCGGCTTTAGCGACATCGAAAAAAGTGCGGCACGACGGAGCAAACGACGTAGCACGTATCCCTGTCCTTTATTGGACGGCAACACGCCGTCGCCGATCAAGAATACCGATGCGCGCATGTGATCCAAAATGACGCGTATCTTACGCACGCCTTCTTCCGTCTCCATGAATGCGGGATCGAGAGTAAAGACCTCCGCCATCTTCCTGAAAACGTCGATATGAAAAATATCCGAGTCGCCGTTCGTTGCCGCAGTGATGCGCTCCAGCCCTCCACCGAAATCCACGTTGCGCTGGGCGAGCTTTTCGAACGAACCATCGGTGCGCTTTTTGTATTCCATAAACACGCTGTTGCCGATCTCGAGGAAGCGGCCGCAGTCGCAGTTCGGATGGCATTGCGCCCCGAACTTCGTGTCATGAGGCGTCCCAAAATCATAGAATACTTCCGAGTCCGGACCACCAGGTTCGCCTGCGGGCATTTTTGACGGCACGCCCGCCCGTGACCACCAGTTCTTTTTTACGTCGTATGAAAAAATGCGGCCGCCTTGCATGCCGATGGCACTGCCGTTAGCCTCGGAACCGAGCTGAACATATTTTGCGTCGATGTCTTTGGAGAGGAAGAGTTCCTTCCAGATCTTCACTGACTCGTCGTCGGCGGGAATTTCCATCTCCGAATCCCCCGCGAACACCGTCACATATAAGTTCATCGGATCGAGGCCGACGCCTGCCTTTGGGTCCGCTAAAAACTCAAAGAACCAGGTAAGCTGATTCTGTTTGAAATAATCGCCGAGCGACCAGTTACCGAGCATCTCGAAAAACGTGGTGTGGCGATTGTCGCCTACTTCGTCGATATCGTCGGCGCGGAAGCTCTTTTGCGAGTTCGTGATGCGCTTGCCTTCCGGATGCGGCTGGCCGAGCAGGTATGGCACGAGCGGCTGCATGCCCGAGCTCGTGAATAGTGTCGTCGGATCGTTCTCCGGCACGAGCGACGCCGAAGGCACCACCACGTGTCCGCGGGCTTTGAAAAACGCCAGATATCGGGAACGGACTTCGGATAAGGTCATAAGGCCTATATTAATTGATTTCGGGATGTTCTGCCAGATACGCGTCGCGGATGTAGACGCCGAGCGTCAGAGCCATTTCAGTACAAACGTAAATTGCTCCGCGGAGATGTAGGGATTTGAATAATTCCGCGTAGCCAAAATACCCTTTTCTTTTTGGACCTAGATATAAGAACAACAGTCCAAAAAGAAAAGGGTATTTTGGCTATAAGCTGTCGAATCCCTCCAGCGCCGGCGCCTTGCCATGCTCGCGGATCTTTTCGAGTGCCTTTGCTTCGATCTGGCGGATGCGCTCGCGCGTGACGCCGAACGCCTTACCCACTTCTTCGAGCGTATGACTGATGCCATCGTCCAAGCCGAACCGCATCTTTAAGATCTGCTGTTCGCGCTCGGTGAGGTCGATCATGATCTCTTTGATAAGATCGCGAAGCATCGCGCGCGCGGTGAGCTGTGAAGGCGTCGCGTTGCGCTCGTCGGGAATAAAATCGGAAAGCGTTGAATCCTCTTCGTCGCCGATCGGCGTTTCAATGGACAGCACTTCCTGAGAAATTTTCTGGATGTGACGCACCTTCTCCACGTCAATGCCCATCTCTGCGGCGATCTCCTCCGCGAGCGGATCGCGGCCGAGCTCCTGGATCAACTGGCGACGCACCTGCGTATATTTCGAGATTGTCTCTACCATGTGCACCGGGATGCGCACCGTACGCGACTGGTCGGCGAGCGCGCGGGTGATCGCCTGGCGGATCCACCATGTGGCGTAGGTCGAGAACTTGAATCCGCGGCGATAGTCGAATTTTTCGACAGCACGGGATAAACCAATGTTCCCCTCCTGAATGAGATCAAGTATCGAAAGATGCGGCGTGCGGTTCACGTACCGCTTTGCAATGGAAACAACGAGGCGCAAGTTCGCCTTCATTAAACGCTGACGAGCCTCTTCGTCGCCCTTCTCCGAACGCTTTGCGAGCTCACGCTCTTCGTCCTTTGAAAGCAACGGCGTCTTTCCAATCTCCTTTAAATACATTTGCACCGCGTCGGGGACATCGCCCTCGAACGCCATCGAGTCATCGATCGTGTCGCTCTTTTCATCTTTTGAAAAGTCAATGAGCGCACTCGTCTCGATCACTTTGATGCCGGCTTTTTCGAGGCGGTCATAGATCTCGTCAAGCAGATCCACGTTATCTTCGATCTTGGGGAAATAATAGAGGATCTCATTGTCGGTCACGAAGCCGCGCGGCCGGCCGCGCTCGATGAGCTCATTGATCTCGGATGCGTTGCCCTTTACCGCTTTCTCAAGTTTGGTGAGCGGTTTGGCTTTTCCTTTTTTTATTTTTGCCGCCTTCGGCGCTGCTATTTTTTTTACAGGCTTCGCCGCCGGACGCTTTGCGCCGGTCTTTTTTGGCTTCTTTGCCAACGCCTTCTTAGACTTTTGTTTCAAAGTTTTCTTTGGTTTCTTCGCCATGTGGCCCTTTTTATTTAGTTTTTTTGCCCGCTCCCGAGCGCCCTTCTTTGAAGGCATAGGAATATATACGCCATTATGCGCTCTTTATTACTAATTTGCAAGGGAAGAGACGGCAGATTGGCGGGATCGCTGCAACATGTCGCACCGGATTTTTATTGCCCGGAATTATAAAGGGCTTGGATTTCTGTGGCAGAAAGGGCGCTATTATAAATACGAACATCGTCGATGAGACCGAGAAACTGATCGCTTGAAGGAAATGAAATGGTCGTACTGCGACCTAATTGCACGTTATCAGCGTTTGTTGTGATGCTCCCCGAAAATGCTACAGAATTTATAAGCGAGCCATCTATATAGATGTATAAATTTGAACCATCCCAAACCCCTACTGCCTGATGCCAGATCCCGTTGTTATAGGTTCCGCTGGTTACGGCTTGCGTCCATCCACTGGCATTTTTTGCCCTGAACGATACTATCCCCACCGCGTTTGTGTCTCCCCCGATATCAAGCTGCCATCCGCCGGCCGACGAACTTCCCGTATCTTTACCCTTGATCACCAGGGGGCCAGACTGTGTCGCCGAAGATGAATTGAACCAGCAACTGACCGTGATAGCGCTAAATCCATTGGTGAACGATGAACTGCTTATGTAGACATATGTGCTTGCCCCATCAAATGTTCCGGCCCATGTCTGATCATGTCCGGCAGAGTAGTATCCGCTCGTCCCAACTTGAGAACCAGCCCATGTTCCCGTTGCATTGTTTACGCTCAAATCAATCGCCGAGCTTCCGCTTCCCTCGTTAAGCTTATACCATCCTACAAGCCCCGTATTATAACTTGGCACGGCAAGTGATATATTGCTCCCTTGCGTGAAATATCCGGGAATGGAATTCGCCTGAGCGCTTTGTGCATACTTTGAGCTTTCCGGTATTGCCCACATCTCCCATTGCGTCCCGTTCGTGGCATACTCGTAATAGAGACCGGAACTTGTGCTATTGATGGGATCGATGGGCAGCGTGGAAAGCGTTGAACCGATGCTTTGCCCCGCAAAATTCACCGGAACCCATCCCGTACCGTTCACGGCCGTATACGTGGACGGCGGAGCGCATCCATACGTCAGTCCGGAAGGCAGGATGGGAAGCCCCAAGTCAGAGCAGGTGGGCGAACTATCGGGGATGGAAATATAAACGACCGATGAGCTTCCAAGCGAGAGTCCGTTCGTCTGCAAGAGGGCAATGGATTCATTGAGGGAGTTCAGGGCGGCGACACGATTGGAATCCCTTGATTGGCGCAGTAATTCGGCGGGGTTCAGGGTAAGCACGATAACCACCGCCAAAACTGCGATGATGGCAATGACAACCAGAAGCTCGATGAGGGTGAACCCCGCGATGAGCCTTCCTTTATAATTTTTTTGTTGTTTCTTCGTTTTCTGCTTCATAGGCGAAAACCGCTGGACAATATTTCTTCTTTTTCCTATCCGATCGCGGATACCTTTTTTATGTTGAGGCTGAATGTTTATTTACAATGTTTAGCATCTCATTATTCCGGCTTAGTTTGGCCCGATGTTCACCGTATCCCCCACTTTTATATGGTATTCTGCAACGGTACCGGAGTTCACCTCAAGAACCTTGTCCACGTTCAGCGGTGAAGTATAGATGGTCAGATCCCAGGGCTGCGTGCCGGATGCAGGCGCCGGGATGTCCGTCGTAACCCCGGCGATAGTGTTGCCACTGATCCAGATCATGTCCAACGGGAAATTCATATCCTTCATCCAGAACGTCTGGACCGATCCCTTTCCAAAAACGAACAGCATTCCATCGTCCACGCCGAGCGACGGGCGGAATGAAAGTCCGCGCGTCTGCTCGATCGTCGTGGATGCCACCTCAACACTGAAGGTAACCCCGTCAATACCGAGCGGTTCGGTCTCGAGCAGAGGATTTTCTCCATTATTGTCCGCGGCATCCGAATCGATGGTATTCGAAGAATCGGCGCCGCTCGATGAAGAAACACTCTGTATTGAAACGTTCACACGGGGCAATGGCGGGTTCGCCCGACCAAAGAACGCGTACCACCAGATGCCCACAATGAACGCGAACACGAGCAGTGCGATAGCGATGGTGAGCGTGGTCATTTTTTTATCGGGTGACATTACTCTATATATTAACATCTGACGGGCGGGCGGCGCTATTTAGGGCGGCCCTCCCAAACCGCAGACCGAACGCCACGATGCCGAACGCGACGGCGACGTTCAGCGATTCCTTCTTCCCTAACATCGGAATCTCGAGGATGCGATCCACGGCGCGCAGGATGGACGGCGGCAATCCCTTCACTTCATTACCCACGATGACGGCCACGCGCGCATCGGCGCGCAACCTCCGCGCGGCGTCGTAGTACGGCACCGATCGCCTGGATTGCTCAAGTGCAAATATTTCATAGTCGTCCTTTTTTAACCGCCTGACCACCTCCGCCGTCGTCTCCGCAGATTCCCAGGGAATATAGCTCTCCGCACCGAGCGCGACCTTCGCAAAATCCGCGCGCACTTCCTTAAAGCGGTCGAGCGGCGCGGGCGTGATCCCGCAGAGGAATATCTTCGTGACGCCGGCGGCATCCGCAGTGCGGAAGATCGAGCCCACATTGTGGACGCTCCGGATGTCGTGCGCGATGACGGCGAGTTCCATTCCTCTATGATATCACGCGGTGCGCGCCGAAAACGTTAGTTCGAGAGCAACACTCCCGTGTCGCCCGTCACCGTAAACCTTGCATTGACGAGCGACGGGTCGCCGAACAAACCTCCGACAGTATCCGTTGCCGTTCCATAGAACTGCACGCTTGCGTCGGTGGAAGGGTTCCCCGTGCTCATATTGAATACCCAATGGTATTGATGATCCGGATGCAATACAAGCGGCGACGATGCAAATGTGAATATAGGAGTACCCGCACACGAATAGCCGCTGAAATCATTATCGCTCGGTGTCATGCCAAGGGAAGATAACGCATATTCATCGAACACCTGCAGGCCGCATTCCACCACTTCGGGACTCCGGGCGCCCGTTCCAAAATTTGCAGTGAACAATTCAATCGACCGGAGGGTGGAGGTGGCGGACACGGTAAAATATTGGTGCGCATAACTGAGCCCCGGGCTGAGAATATACGGGACAAACCCCGGAGGGAAATTCCATGTGGTGGTTGCTATGGCGGAGACGCCGCCATAATTGTCCTTGGCGCGGATGCCGATAAGATACGAGTTTCCCGTTATTACCGGAATCGAACCTGGCGTGGTCCAACCATCGTCAGAAAGCGATGTCGATGTGGAATAATTCATTTCGTAGCGGAGCGGGTTACCCGGCCAATCCGGATCGGTGGACGTTGACCAGGAAGGGTTCAGTTGCATGCCGAGCTCATCAAAATTCGCCGTGAGGTTCGTCGGTGTTGTGAGAGGCGGCGGAGTGAGCGTTGATGTAGCGGGGACACCATCCATTTCCATGAAAGGGAAAAATGGCATGGTGTATCCCACATCGCCGGCGCCGTAAATGAATCTATCCCACATCGCCACGCCGGTGGTGGTTGTCGCCGTGCCGGCAAGGATCACGCTGCAATTCTGGAACCCCTGCAAAGTGGTAATACGATAATAAAAGTAGGGCTTGAGCTGGATGGAGAGTCCGGAAAACGTCGTCGTTACCATGGCAGATGTAAATGACGTATTGATCGAAATCGGAAATTCCTGCACTAGTACGGCATAGTTTTTATCTTTGAATTCCTGAAGGGTGACTTGCGATGCAGAGTAACGCGAACAATTTACATTGCCTTCGAGTATGAGGGAATCCAGCGTACCCGAGAATCCACTGCCCAGCTCAAACCAATTATCGCCATACCAGCTCCACGGGGAGGCGGTACTGTCGTCGGATTGTTGGAAAAGAATACCGCTTGAGGTCGCTGTCGAAGCGTCCGCGGGGTCGCTTGATGTGCTTGTCGATATGGTACTGGTGGCAGTACTTGTCTGAGCAGGAGCGTCCGATATTTCGATCGTTGAGGTTGATGGCGAAGGCGGCGCTGCCGGGACGGACGACCCGCCGCTATTGCCATTGCCAACGATTACGGAAACACCGCCCGACGGAACATGGCTGCTGCTCGATGCGGGGATATCCACATTGATGCTCGCGATCGTGGTTGTGGTCACGCTCGCGACGATATCGGTGGCGGTAGCGTCCTCATCATCGCCATTGTCCGAAAGATACCACTTCCCCGCCGTCATGTTCGTATATCCAGAGATCGGCTCGGGGTCGTACGCAGAAAAAGTTCCGTCGGCATTCATGGTGTCCATGGCAAAATGGAGATGCGTGCCGGGATGATCCGCGCATGCAAAACCGGCAACCAGCCCGGTATCGCCAATGAGTCCGATCGCCTGACCCTGCCGAATAATCGTGCCGGTCGCGACGATGGTGATGCTGTCCGGTATGAGATGCGCATATCGGCTCACGATATTCCCGCCGTGATCGATAATCAGCTCCGTGCCGTATCCCCCGTTATAGCCTTCCTGGCTCAGAAACATCACCCTCCCCGAAGCAGCCGCGACCGCCTGCATCCCGTATGCATCGCAACCGTTCCGGGTAAGATCCAACGCGTAGCTGTCTTTTTTTATATGAGTAGGCGGAGTCTCATATCCTTGCGTCACCACAAAGCTCTGCCCTTTTGCATAGGGAAGCTTGACGGAAGCCACTGCGGCAAGCGAATGCCCGGGAACAACGAGCGTAGCGCATACCGCCATGATAATGATGGACGATTTTTTCATAGGATGACAAGAAAGATCAGATTTTTAATCCCGATAAAAATGCTTGGAGCATATCGCTGCAGGGTGCGGATCCGTCGGCGCCTTCGCCCACTACCGACGGCGCGATCTCGTACGCATGGCTCGCGTTGAATACATAGACGAGCGTCGTCGGAATACCGTCGATCGTTCCCGTCCATTGCACTCCGGTGCCCCCGTTCGGCGAAATATCCTCGCTTGATTGTTCGACGACGGTCAGGCTCGGATCGGCGCCGATTCGATGCGATATCCAATCCGCCATATCGGTATCCGGCGGGAACGGAAACGCCGACACTTCTATCTTGCACGGTGCATACGCCGATGACGTGTCGGGGTGCACCGCAACAGTGTCCGTTGCTGTTTGCTCGACGCTCCAGCTCGCGGGAATGTCCATCGTGTATCCGTCGTGAGAAAATGTTTGCATTGCGACATCGGGCGATACCGTTTCACTCGCAGAATTATCCTGCTGTGCACTCACATCCTCCGGCTGTGCCATCGCATTCGATCCCGTCCCGGATGCCTGCATACTTCCCGCGCCGAGATGTTCGGTGACGAGAAACGTCCCGCCCGCGACCGTCGCGGCGATGAGCCCCCAGAGAACAATGATCCCTCGTGATTGTTTTTTCATATCGTTTTTTATTGAAGAATAAAATCGTTTGTATTGTTGTCCGTATCCACCATCGCGCCACCCGACGAGCGGCGCGAAAGCAATTGGTTCGCGCCGGGACTCGTCGGATACGGCGGGCCTTCGCCATACTGGTTCACGCCCGCCCCCCATGCGACCGCGTCGACGATATTCCCCGTCGCGTCCATGAGCGCCACACTGTTGTCCGCCGCCAACGTCTCGGTGCTCGACACATCCGCGCCGACGGTCTCGGAAAATCCGCCGGTGGCATTTGCCCACACAAACGACTGCCCCGGTGCGATCGCGCTTCCCGCAGGGAACTCTTTTAATGAATAATCGGCTCCCGTCTGGGACTTTTTATGCAATTTCCATCCGGTCATATCAACCGGGACGCCGGTCGGGTTGTAAAGCTCCACAAGATCGTTCGTCGAGGAAGCGCCGGCGATCTGCACTGCAGAGATAAGGATATGGGCCGGGGAAGAGCCGCTTTCGCTGATATTTCCCGCATTTGTATCACCGCCTCCTCCTCCATCGGTGGACGTTGAAGACGTGACAGGAGAGTCCACGTCCCCGATCGTGCTTGATGCGAATGCCGCCGGCGGAAGCGCCGAATCGAATTGCGCGGTGATGGACGTGTTCGCGGCAATCCTGAAGGAGCACACTGTTTCGCCATAACACAACCCGGACCATCCGTTGAACGTCGTGCTTGCCCCGGCGATCGGCATCAGCGCGATCTGCGTTCCGGACGCAAAACTTCCGGTGCAACTCGCGGCGCATATGAGCCCCGCAGGATCGCTCGTGATCGTCGCGCCCGCCGCGTTTCCTTCGAACGCAACGATGAGCTTGTACTGCGTTGGCGGTGGTCCTGCGGAATTTTCTGCGCCGGGAGTTCCGCCGGGCAATGCGCTCGTGTGCCATCCGATACCATCCGCATCGCGTTCAAGCGTGGCCTTCGTCGAATTATTCCCGCCCGGCCATCCGCTTGATGCGTCGAGATAATCCGATATACCGCATTGCGGATCGACGAGCGCGAGCACATCGCCGGTATTCGCAAGATCGCCGGAATATATTTTTGCGGTGGAGGTGATTCCATCGCCAGGCGCGGAAGCGTCACCGGTCCCGCGCACGAGCGTCAAAAAATCTCCCTGCGCGATCGCGTCTCCCGCGGAAAAGGATATTTTTATTTTCTTAGCCCCGTCCATCAATTCCCATCCCGAAAGATCGACGGTATCCGTAGAAATATTTTTCAACTCCATCCACTCAGCATCGGACGACGACAGCGACCCCATCCACGCGATCTCGTTAAAAATGATCTTTCGCGTGGCTGTTGGTGCAGCATCGGGAAACGAGCATGGTGCCGGGGTCGCGCTGGCAGAAAAATCTCCGCTGTCGCTCGAACTTTCATTCAAAGCCTTTTCATTTTCGCTCTCCGATGACAACGGAACGGTCGTCGTCGCCTGTAGCCCCTCGCCTTGTCCCTGCGTCATATCCGTTTGCGGTGCAGACGTACCGGATTCCATGAGATCATCTTTCTTCTCCGCAGGTTTTTTTCTCAACGACAGCGAAGATGTCGCCGTGTCAATGCCTGTCCCCTGATCAAATGGTGGCGATAAGGATGAAACGCCGTCTATCGAAGAACGATCGACATCGGAGATCGCAGCGATCGGGACTCGCGCAATGCCAATGAGAGCGTTTATCTCTGCCGGGTCAAAATAATATGCGACACCTCCCGCTATGGCAACGACAACAACGAAAAAAATGATGCTTATATATTTTTTATTGTTCATGCAAAAAAAGTACCATAATGCCCATTAAAAGGATCTTAAAGAAAATGCCGTCAAGTCCCCGAACCCCGGCCAGCCGAAAGAACCCCCTTTGCAAGGATGTATCTATATAGAGGGGCCTGGCTTATGGGAAAACCACCTCCAAGATCGGCCCCAAAAAGAGAGCTGTTTTAAGACAAAATTTCGCTTATAGCGGGGTTTTCCCTTAAAAAATTCTTTTCCAGGATTGAAGATTAAAAAAGTGTTATACTTTTATTCCACCCGACCGCGGGTCGCCCCGATTTCTTAAAAATCTGTTATAAAAAATTTCGATTTTTAAGGGGTTTTTAAAAACTAAGGGATGGAACAGGGGGTGCGGGCGGGGAATTCCATCAAAAAGACCGTGTCCAAAAACGGCCCGTGGCGGATCGCCTCCGCGCCGCCATTTTTAAAAAAATTTGTCCATTTTTTATCCGCCGATCCCCCGTCGTTATCCACAGCCCGCAGCCGTTTTTCAAACCCTGATGCTACACTATTTTTACATCAAAAAAACAGGCGCCTCATCTTCATCCCTTCCCATGATGTTCATCGTGAATCACCTTATTAAAAAACGATACAGAGAAGAACGTATCCCGATCGGAGAACGGTCGGGCAAAAAACGTTTAGACGAAGAAGGTTTCATGCAGAGCGAGGCGAGCGGAAGAAAAAATAATCATTTACCATCATGGAGCTGACCATAACCAAGCGAGACGGCACGAAAGAACCATTTAACGCGGACAAAATCAATCGTTCCATCGAACGCGCGTGCGCGGGCCTGCAGGATCCCATCGGCATGGTCACGCAGATCGCCACCGAGACGCGGCTCACGCTCTATGACGGCATCACGACGGAGGAAATGGACCAGGCGACGATCAACGCCGCCGTGCAGAACATAAAAGAGGACATCGAATACGACAGAGTCGCGGTGCGATTGTTGTTGAAGACCATCTATCGAAAGGTTGTCGGCGATTATGAAGACAACCAGGAAATTCTGCGCAAGAAGCATCGTGACGGATTCGCGGCGTGGATCACAAAAGGGATCGAAAACGGAATTCTGGATCCGCGCATGGCGGAAAAATTCGATCTCAAGGAATTGGCAGCGGCGCTCGACATCCGCCGCGACGAATTGTTCGTGTACTCGGGCCTCGACACACTGCTCCACCGCTACGCGATCAAAGACAAGAACAACGATGCCGCAGAGACGCCGCAATATCTTTTTATGCGCATCGCGATGGGACTCACCTTCAACGAGGCCGACCCCACGCTCTGGGCAAAGCGCTTCTATCAGAAGATGTCGCAGATGAAATACATCGCCGGCGGCTCCACGAATCTCGGCGCAGGCACCACGCGCCCGTCGCTCTCGAATTGTTTTTTGATCCAGATCGAAGATGACATGGAGCACATCGCAAAATCGGTGGGCGACGTGATGATGCTCTCGAAGGCTTCGGGCGGCATCGGCGCAAACGTCACGAAGCTGCGCGCGACGGGTTCGCCATTGAAATCCAATAACACTCCTTCTTCCGGTCCCACGCCATTCGCAAAAATAATAGATACCGCGATCCGCGCCGTACAGCGCGGCGGAAAGAAAAAAGGCGCGTTGTGTTTCTATATGGAAAATTGGCATATCGACTTCCCGGAATTTTTGGACTGGAAACACAATGCCGGCGACGACTATATGCGCATGCGCACCGCCGACACTGCGGCGTTCATCTCCGACGAGTTCATGAATCGCGTCGCGAATCATGACCTCTGGTATATGTTCGACCCCAAGGAGACCCAGGACCTCATCGAACTCTACGGCAAGGAATTCAGCGCCCGCTACGCACAATATATAGAGATGGCGGAAAGGGGCCAATTGCGGGTGTTTAAGAAGGTTCCGGCCGAGGAATTATACAGGCAGATGCTCACCGCCCTGCAGGCCACCGGCCACCCGTGGCTCACCTGGAAGGATCCGATGAACCTTAGGGCGCTGAACAACAACACCGGCACGATCCACATGTCGAACCTTTGCACGGAGATCTGTCTTCCGCAGGACCGCGAGAACATCGCCGTCTGCAACCTTGCGTCATTGAATCTCGCGACCCACGTCCACAACAAGCAGATCGACTGGGAAAACCTGGAAGAGAGCATCCGCTTCGCGATCCATCAGCTCGACAACCTGATCGACATCAACGTGCTCCCCATCGCGGAGGCCACCCACTCGGACCAGGCGAACCGCGCGGTCGGACTCGGCGTGATGGGATTCTCGGACATGCTTGAACAGATCGGGCTTTCCTATGAGAGTGAACACGCGCATAACTTTGCGGACAAAGTGTTCGAGTTCGTGAGCTACGTCGCGATCGACGAAAGCGCGAACCTCGCCGCCGCGCGCGGCGCATATTCCAACTTCAAAGGTTCGGGGTGGTCAAAAGGTATGGTGCCGATCGACACGGTGAAGACCCTGGAAGAAGGCCGTGGCATGACGCTCACCGTCGCGCACGAACATCGCTATCGCGGGTTGAACTGGGATGCGCTCCGCGAGAAAGTAAAGAAGGGTATGCGCAACGCGACGCTTATGGCCACCGCGCCGAACGCGAACATCGGTCTCGTCGCGGGAACTACGCCGGGCATCGATCCCCGCTTCGCGCAGGTCTTCTCGCGCAACAAGATCTCCGGAAAATATCTCGATCTCAATCACAATCTCGTGAACGATTTGAAGAACATGGGCATCTGGGAAAAAGTGAAGGACCGGATCATCGCCGACCAGGGAGACGTCTCCGCGATCGACGAGATCCCTCAGCACATCCGCGACATCTACAAGACATCGTTCAGCACGTCGCCGTACGCGTTCATCGAAGTCGCCGCGCGCGCGCAGAAGTGGATGGACCAGTCGCTCTCGCGCAACATGTATCTCGAGACGCGCGACATCAACGAGATGATGGATATCTATGCGACCGCGTGGAAGAAGGGATTGAAGTCCACGTACTACCTGCACATGAAGCCGCGCCACACCGCAGAACAGTCGACGGTGCGCGTGAACAAAGCCGAGCAGATGGGCAAGCGCGGATTTGCCGCGGTGATGGAAGCCGCAGCCGAAGCGCCGGCAGTCGCGAACGAACAAGTGACCGTCGCCGAAGCCATCTCGAACGGCGAATCCATTGAGCAGCCAGTGAAGGTTGTCCAAGCGGTCGCCTCGTTCGGATTCGAACCGGAAGCGAAGGCGACGACCCCTGCCGAAATAACGCCAGCCAAGGCGGTCTCGGCAGGCCCGTTTGCCGCAGTGTCCGCAATAAAAGAAGAGTCTGCCTCCTCGGATCACATTCACACGCATAGCCCGCAGGCGCAGGCAAGACCGGAGGCTGTGCAGGCATCCGCACCCCACGCAAACGCCCCCCGCATCATGCCGCCAAGCGACCCGATGGAGCAGTTCCTCTGCGACAGCTGCCAGTAGCGCCCCGTCGCTTGTTTTTAAAAAAAGATTAAGATAACATAAATCAACTAAAACCATGTTGATCGGCAAAGCATCCCCGGAGGATATGAACCTCCATCCAATTCAATACCAGTGGGCATACGACCTCTACCAGCAGGCGGTGCGCAACACGTGGTTCCCGCACGAGATCGCGCTCAAGGAGGATCTGTACGACTGGGAAAAGATGACGGACGACGAGCGTCACGCGGTGAAGTTCCTGATGGCATTCTTCAATCCGGGCGAGTTGATCGTCAATCGCTCGATCGCGCTCGGCATCTATCCGTATTTAAAATCGCCGGAGTGCCATCTCTATCTTGCAAAGCAGATGTGGGAGGAAGCGAACCACTGCGTTGCTTTTGAATATGTATTGGAAACATTCCCGCTCGACCGATCGAACGTTTTCAATCTTCACCTCGACACGCCGTCCATGAAGGCAAAGGAGGATTACATCAACAAGTACATGCGCCGCATGACGGAAGACACGCTCGACGTCACGACGCCCGACGGCAAGAAGGATTTCATCCGCAACCTCGTGGCGACGAACATCGTGATGGAAGGCATCTGGTTCTACAGCGGCTTCATGGTGGTGCTCTCGTTCCGCCAGCGCAACCAGCTCCGCAACTTCGGTTCGATGATCAACTGGGTGATCCGCGACGAGTCGCTCCATCTCAAGTTCGGCATGAACCTCATCCAGAATATTTTGGAAGAGAACGCAGAATTGTTGACGAAAGAATTTGCCGACGAGATCAAGAATATTGTCGTCGAAGGCGTGAACCTTGAGGTTGATTACAACCGCGATCTTTTCCCGCGCGGCATCCTCGGCTTGAACGCAGATTACGTGAATCAATACGTGCAATACGTCGCGGACCGCCGCCTCGAAGAACTCGGCATCGGCGCGCACTATGGCGCAAAGAACCCGGCCAAGTGGATGGCAGGCGCAACCGACGTACTTGAGCTCGTAAACTTCTTTGAAGCGCAAAACACATCGTACGAAGTGGACGGCCACGCCGCTGACAAAAAGAAGGCAGAATAAGGAAACGAAAAAGGATGTGCTTCTCGACCCAAGTGAGCGGACTCAACGGTCTTCGAAGCACATCCTTTTTCATTTCCATTCCTTCTTTTTATCGGCAGTCGAGGTGTATAATATAAGAATCCATGAATTTGAAGACTGTTCTCGTCACCCTTTGCTGCGTCGCGGTCGCGCTCGGCCTCGTCACGTTCTACGTGGTGTTTTATAGCGGCGGCGGAACATATGTGGTGAGCTCGGCGCTCGGGCCCGATGCGGGGATTTTTGCGACGAGCACTCCCCCGCCGGCGACAGCGGACTCCACCCCGTCATCCACGCTTGCGCTCGCATCATCCTCCGCCAGTTCCACCACCTCATCGACACTGCCTTCAACACAGATCGGCGCGGCCCCCGTCGCGTGGACACAGGGCAATGAAACTCTTTCCGTCACCGATGCTACGGTCTCCGGTTCCCAATTGACGCTTGGCGTGCAAGTGGCGATGGGTTCCGTCTCGGAATGCGTGCCGCTCAATATGCGGATGATCGCAGATGAGCAAGGCGATCTTTCCCCGCCCATCACGCCGCAATTCACCTTCCCCGACACCGGCACATGCAACGGTACGCCAGGCGAAACATACAGTGCGCAACCGATCGTCTTCACCCTTGATACTCCCGTCACGTTCCCCATCATCCTCACGACCGGCGGCACCGCGAATGTTTTATTCGAAGTCGTTCAGAACTCCGACGGGAGCTTGACCGTGCAGCTACCGCCAAACTCGGATTAAAAATAATCAAAGCGTGCACCATTGAAAATATTCCCCTGTCTGCTACAATAGTATGCGTATTCCGCGATAGCTCAATGGTAGAGCGGCGCCCTGTTAAGGCGATGGTTCCAGGTTCGAGTCCTGGTCGCGGAGCCAAGTTGGATGATAGTGCTAAATCGAGCACTGCATCGAATGGTTTACGTAAGGAATACTTGAGTTTTCTGTCGGTTACCGATAGGTTCGATAGTACGAAATTGATAATTGCGTGTTTTTCGCTTACTTCCGAACCTTCAAAGATGATGCGGATGCGGCGGCATAGATTTATTACCGTAGATACGTGGATGTGGTACTCGTGATCTGCTTTCGTATGCTCGTCGAGTTCGAGATTGAGCCGGTACTGTCGATCCTTGAGATCTTGCAGCTTTTTGTCATACTCGTCTTTGGTAATACTCGTGCCGTCGAGGTAAAGATCGGTCAGCCGGTCGATCCGGCGCTGGGTTTGGTCAAACTCGGCCCGCACCCTCGTAAGCTCGCGGTTGCGGAACTCAATCTCGGCCTCGTTTGATTTGCGAAGCTCCTCGACCAGCCGTTCCTGCACGTCGCGGGATATGCCCTCGAAGGCCTTAAAGAGCTCGTAGATGGGCTCAAGAAGGATGCGCTCGGACACGTACACGCGCTTGCAGTTCCCTTTGCCGTTCGTGCAGGCATACGTGACATACTTTCCCTTTTTGAGCTCGGGCGTATAAAGGCAACCACATTTCGGGCAGCGGATGAGGCCCTTGAAAATACGATCGGCCGAAACCATCTTCGCTGGCATTTTATTCTTCATCAGCAGAATTGCTTGGCACTTTTCGAAAAGCTCGCGCGTAATGAGGTGTGGGTAACGATGGGCAAACAGCATATCGTATTTTTTTGAATATGCCATGCCGTGATAGAAATGATCCTTGAGGATTGCCTCGATGTTGCTGCGCGAGAGCGGCTTACCATCCTTGCTACGCAATCCGAGCTTGGTCATCTGCTGCCAAAGTGTCGTGATCGAATAATTGCCGCTCGCGTAGAGCTCAAAGAGGCGCACAATGAGATGCGCTCGCTCGGGATCGGGTTCGATGTCTTTTTTGCCATCTTCCCGTGTAACATTGACATATCCGATGATGGCTCTGCCGTTTACTTCTCCACTCCGGCGACGTTGTTCGTTCTTGCGCTTCACGTTATCGCCCAGCTGCAATACGTAGCTCCGCGCAAACATCACACCCATATCCCAGCGAATGAGGTCAGCGCTGTTCGAGTTTTTATTGATCACGAGGTTCTCTCGGTAAAAGTGGATCTCGAGTTTGCCCTGCTTTCGTAGTTCGTCCAAGACGACGGAGTCGCGGAAACTGCGCTGGAGCCGGTCGATCGTATCTACGATGAGCGCGACGGGTTCTTTCGATTGCTCGATGTCGTGGATGACCTGCTGAAACCGCTTGCGATCTCCTCGCGTCGACGACTCTTCAATCTCGTAGGTCTTCCATACCTCAAGCTGTTTGTTCTTGATGTAATCCCCGAGACGTGTCAGCTGGGCTTCGTTGGAGTCCTGTTTTTCATCTGATACCCGGGCGAGAATAATTGCTTTCATGATTACTTGGTCCTCGTTTTTTTAAGAAAGCGATCGAACTCGGCCTTTTCGACGCGAAACTCTTTTCCTATCTTGTGCGCCGCAAGCCGCTTCGCTTTTATATAGCGGTAAATCGTCATGATGTTCACGCGAAGCGCGGCGGCGAGTTCCTCTGCGGTATAGAACTGTTTGTGGTTTTTAGTCATGGTGTTGTTATTATCATACTTTACATTGGTTTACATAGCAAGCTGGCACTTTATGCTTGTTTTATTGCGCTCACGGCCCGCTTAAGGTGTTCCGAAGGTCTTTATTCGGCTTGTTCTTCGCTCGGTTCTGAATGCGAAATGGCTGGTATTGCACAATCGAGGACTTCACTTGATCGTACCAATCGCGAGGTTTGATCGCTCCGAGATCTGCCGCAACACGTTTCAAATCTGCAACGAGACGATACCATGTGCGGCTGTTCATCTTGCGTCCGAAGGCACTGCGAAGCTCTCTCATGCCCTTACCGTCACGGGCTGTGATAATAAGGCCCGTGAGATAAAGCGCGTGGTTCGGCTTGGTCTTCTTGCGTGAGAGGATTACCTGCCGGAGCAAATCCTTTGGAGTAAGCGCGTGAGCAAAGAGCAGCACGCTATTCCCCTCAATCATCGTATTCCAGTAGTGCGTCATAACCTTCACGCTCCGCTCTTCAGAAAAAACATCACGGAACGTCGGGTTTTGCCCAAGACCAAGAGTGTCGAACACTGCGTTCATTTTTTTCTTCTGACTCAACCTCACTTCGAAGCGAACTATCTCTTTTCGCTTTTCGAGCGAAGGAAAGAGTGCAAGCTGTTTTTTAGTTTGATCGCGGTCGACTGCTTTCCGGCCCCGCACGAGATCGGCTATTTTGTCGTAAACGACGAACGCATGCGCGAATGTGTGGGCGTGTAAGCTCTGTCCGTCATTTTGATACCGCTCTCGCGCGAGATCAAAACGCTTATTGAGGTCGATTTTTCCCAACTCGCTAATGACGTACTGGGCCGTGTAGCCATTTCGCAAATCAATGTTTCGCGAGTAGTGAACGGCGGTCACGGTTGCATTGGAGAGGTCACGCACGGAAACGTAAGCAGACATTCGATCCATACGATCCTTGAGTGCCGCAACGACGTCATTGAATTGCGATGCCTCGAGCTCGTCGAGATTATTTCCGTAGATAAGTTTTGGTGCGGAAAACTCGATGCGGATTGTCGATCCCTCAAACCGGCGGCGGTAGCCGGTCAAGCGCGGAAAATACAATCCAGTTTTTTCATCCGCTGCCGTAGCGTTGTGAACATACTTGTCGTATGCCCCCGTACGCGCCTGAAGATCCCATGTCTTACCACCATTGGCTACCGGGCCCAAAATAACTTTTTCTCGCGGGATTGAAAGAATGATGGTGTCAATCATGGTTTTGGGGGTTTTGGGACGCGACATTTTTATCATCATTTTGGGCGTTAAGCCGTCGATCAATTTTTAGTAAGAGATCGAAAAGGCCCACGATGTTACGGCGCGACTCGGGATCATCAAAAACGGCCCCGCTATTGATCTCTGCCGACGAGGTATCTGGCTTTTTTATTGAGTTGTGTTTATTTTGACCAGACATAAAAATAACCCGATGCAATCAGGTTATTCGATGACTGGTTTAAGACCGCTTACTCCTATCTTAAATACTTTGGGTTGATGCGAACTGATTGAGCTGTCGTCAGTAATAAATCCTGTAGGCCAGTATCCCGAATGATTTTCTGCTTAACTTGATAGGCAGCGTTGTAGAACTTTTTATCGTCAAACCTTGCGGCATAGTCGTATTTTTCAGCGATTGCGGAATAAAACCACTCCTGCCCAATCTGTGCAGGATCTTCAAAAATTATTCGCAGGAGATGATACTGGTCGCTGTTTTTTCGGATCTTCACGATCTTATCGCTTACCGAAAGAACTGCTTTTACATGGTCAAAGCTTAAGTTTGCCTTAAATGGCTCCGTGCTCTCATTCGTCTGGGTCGAGCGAATGAGGCCATTCGGCGTTATCGGCAGTTTATTAAACTTCACTTTCCAGGACCCCTCATCCGACCAGCGCATTTGAATTGCTCCGTTCAGCTGAAGGTATTTGAGTATTTTCACGGCCTCAAACTCTCTCTCGGTTAAGATAGTGAAAGGTATGTTGATGGTGTCGCCAATAAGGGTTTGTTTGCTGATATAGCGGTAAAAACTTTCGATCTGCTTCGTAAAATACTGACGCTTCTCTTGGTATAGCGACTGCTCGGAAACAAACTCATCTTTTTCGAACTTTTCGAGGAAGGAAGCTATTTCTTTTTCGATCGCACGGATACCTTTTTCGTCATACGCGACCCTTATCAAAATATGGCCCGGCAGATGCACGACGATGGGTTGCATCGCTCGAAAGTACCCGTGCTCATCGTTAGGAAAGAAAACGCTTCTATCGCCAAAACGCAGTATCTCTTTGTATTTTTCGGGCTGCTTCTCTGCTTCAGCTTGCCGTCGACCTTGCTCTTGCCTTTCCAAGAAGCAAACGTGTTCAACGGCTTCGGTAAAATAAGGGGCTTCCTCTTTGGCGCGGTCTTGCCCGATTTTAGCGACTTCGATGAGTAGATCCCTTAATGCCGTACTGGTGTCGTCAATCCCGACCTCCAAGATCTTACCCAGCTTCAGATCTTCAAATAAAAACGTGGCCTGTTCCAAGACCATGTCGGGTACGGAATAAAAATCATTGGTATCGTAGACCTCGTTTTTGATGTCATCAATGTCCCAGTAATTGCCCTTAAAGAACTCCCCGAAATTGAGTTGTGTTTTCCCTTCCTTGTAGGCCTCAAGAAAAATGAGGATAAACAAAAGATCCAAGTCCTTATTGATGTAATCGAAGGGGGTATGATACGGCCCGCTTTCGTCTTCAATGTAGGTCATTGTTTTATGGCTGCCAATTTTTCTTTACTTTAGTTTACATTTATCGGAAACTAAGAACAATGCTCAACCTCAAGAAGCTGGAGGATATAGCATATCTCGCATTCAAAAACGCCCTTCGTTTGCACAAAGACGCTATAACTTTATATAAGGCCCGGAGCTATCCCTCGGCTTTTTACCTGTCCGTTTTGGCGCAGGAGGAAATAGGCAAAATGCACATCGTTAGCGACTTCGTTTTTTATACTCGCACAGGCGAGCCACGGAAAAATATAATCGGCATAGAAAAGTTTGAGGAGGAATGGCTCGGCGTGCTTTATAAACATCCTCGCAAACAATATGCGTTCATTCGGAATAGCCCGCTTCACGATGGCCTATTATTTCGCAACGGCAAGCTGGCCGTTCGGAAAATAGCGCAAGAAGCATCGGATGGAACATTTGAACTGAAGAAGCAAGAAGCCGTCTATGTTGGGCTAAAAAGAAGCAGAGGCAAAATCGACTCGAAGGGCAAAATCAGCCATCCTTTCAAATTAAGCAAGAAAACAGCTCAAGATCAGATAACGAAAATAAACGACTATTTTTTGGTAATGGGCATGGGCATCAAGTGCGGTTCGTATTCACTGGATGATCCGTCCATAGAAAACGAACTTAAAAGCAAGCGTTTTTTAGCAGCTTTATTTTCTCGTTGGCCCCATCAAAGTGGCTCTGCTATCCGACAAGTGCGAAGCATGCAAAAATTGTTGCGCGGAAAGGTTATACCTGTGTAAGCGAGACAAAAAGCAAAGAGTTTTAATTCCAAGACCCGAAAATAGAAGAATGCCCGCTGGTTTCCCAACGGGCATTAAAAGTTGTGACGTTCCGCGTCACTCGGTACTGGGCGGATCGAGCAGGAGGTCAAGGAGCGACTTCCAGTCCTTTGCACGAACCGTGTCGGATCTGTCTTTGTACTGATCATATTCCAACGGTTCAGCGAGGTTGGAAGGATCGTACCGACAGACCAGATTTCGGTCGTTGCAGAGGATGACCTTCGCGCCCGCGACCATGAACGGCGTCGGCGAACCTTCGTGCTTATTGAAAGCATCGAAGCACGCAGAAGCCGGATGGTCGTGGTGGCTGCTGTCGGTCAGAACGGCGACATACTTCGCGCCCTTCTGTGCCGCAAGCAGCGCAAGGAAAATCCCAACTGGCATTTCCTTGCCGACATGCTCGTATCCCTCGGGCCCTTGGCTCTCATTACTCGCAGGCATCAAGAGGTCAACCAGCACTGCATCGAACTGCCCAGCATTCTCGTACTCCCACGGCTTCGCCCGGTTTCTTGTACCCCGGATCGCTGCGAGGCCGTCGTCGTAGCTTTGCGCTGTGGTCAGTTCGTGGTCGCCTAATTGCGCTTTCGCTGCTGCAAGATGAGTCGCCTTGTCGTCGATTACCAAAATCTTCATGTTATTCTCCTTTTTGCCTTTTTACCTGCTGCGCCTTTGGCTACAGCGCATACCCTGCAATTTATGTAGGTTATACGCTGTATCCAAGGGCTCGATAAGGCCAATTTAAGGTTCTGAACGTATTATACCATATCTATTGACATTGTCAAGCACCTATGCTATCGTTTAGACAGCTAATCCCACAAGGGTTTTGGCAGGTAAATAAGGCAGAAAGGAGTCCGATATGGAGACAAAAGGACGCGTGAAGGGATATGTTCTCGGGCAGGATTATGCCGAGGGCATTCCTACATGGAAAGTCCGCGTGACCGATGAGTCATCTCCTTTTGTGGGCGACAAGCTATTTGTAGCTTCCGTTCATGATGAGATAGCACTCGCAAACGGTCTTGAAGTCACCTTCTTGATCGGCGCTTTCACTGGACGTGGCAAAGAGACCTATCACAAGGCGCTCGATGTCGCACCGCCAGTGGTCATTCCAAAATGCGACTTCTGTGATCACATCGCAGAGATCGGCATTGAAGTGAGCGGCTATAACGAGCGCGGGCAAGTCGATGAAGGCGGGGCCACAGAATACATTCGCTGCTGTATTGCGGATGTTTTCCAAGGAGTACGACAGGGACAAACATCGCGGATCGTAAGCGGAAAAACAAAACATTTCCGCTGCACGAACTTCAGTGCCAAGGAACAAGGATGGCGCAAGATGAACTCGATCTACTAACCCCTAACAGGCATCACGGCACAAAGGAGAATTGCCATGCTGGTTATCAATACGAAAAAAGGCGCGGTTGTCTCTGTTGAAGAAAAGAACATGGGAACCGCACGTAACGTCATTGAGCGGGTCGATCGTATGTTCGACATGATGTTCGGATTTGGGGAGCTCAAACACCCCGCTTCCGAGAGTGCTACGCTGGTAAAAGAGGCAGCGAAGGAAGTGGTCAAGATCCATCACGATCGCCACTTACAGGCAGAGCAAGCGATCAAGGATTATCGCAGTCGTTTCTTCTTGGTTCGCTGGTTCATCAAGACGCCCCAGCCCTACGCCGACGTGACCGAAGAGCAAGTGCTCAACGCATATCGGGAGAAGTTCAACAAGTTCTATCGGTGGCTGGTCGACAAGAACCAGAACTCCAACTTCTACTTCGGCCAGATCGAAGAAGAAATCACTGCATGCGCCGAGTTGATAGAGGCGCTGAAGTAACGAACACCAAATCCAGCCAACGCTGGTGGCCCGCTCTTTCGAGAGTGGGCCTTTTTCATATTTAATGCCGCGCAATGAGATTGTGCCTTTGTAAATAACGCAGGCGTTTTTATTTTCATTTCATCTTTAGTTTTTATATCTATTGACGACTATGCCATTTATATGGTATAAGTCGCACAGCTGTCTTGATAGTAGTAATCAGAAAGTGAGGTGGGCAAATGCCTCGAGACGGAACAAAAAACCGGGTCGAGGAATTACAGCATGAAGCTCAAGGAGCTATCGGCTACCCCGAACTGGTTGCACTCGCATCGGATGTCAGCATGACTCCGAATCGGGCGCAAAGCGTTGCAGCATCCCGGTGGCCACGCCGTCAGGCACGGGCCACATACTTCCTTGCCAAGCTCCGAAGGGATTTCCCTGAAGAGTTTGCGCAACTGGCAAGTATAACCATAACCCCTACAGAGCACGCTCGGCCCCAGCGGTCAGAGCACGCACGAGGAGATAATCATGGTGACGACAAGCGTTCATGAAAAAAGACGTCAACTGGCCTTCGTCGAAGATCCGACAGAACGCCTTCGGCTGATGCTGGTAAACAACCTGAAGGATGATGCCCTCGAGAACTTGAACAAGATGATTGAGGCAGGCATCTACTTCCAAGACGCGAGCCGCGGTAGTGGCATCAAGCAGATCGATGACGGCAAGCGTTCGAAAGAGCAAGAAGAGCCGATCGTCTGCTCACTTGACCACAAAGCGTGCTTTACCCTTTCGGGTATCGCAAAG
This sequence comes from uncultured bacterium, assembly GCA_963718575.1. GTDB lineage: Bacteria > Patescibacteriota > Minisyncoccia > UBA6257 > 2-01-FULL-56-20 > JAKAGE01. Next base: position 311,019 of record OY970358.1, read on the forward strand.
TTCTTTGGCTGGAAAAAGAAGCAGATGGCGGATTTCGTCATCCGGCTTCTCGAAAAAGCCATTACGATCCATCCGTGGAATATGCGGAAGGAGATTGAAAGCTGGGCTGGTTCATGGGAAACGTGGGCGACGTATCGGGCGTACAAGTTGTATGTCCCTGCGAAGCATCCGATCCGTCCGGCGGTTGAACGCTGGCTGCTCGAAGCATGGTTTCAGGAAGCGTACTTCTTTAGCTACCTTGGTGACGAATGGGATCAGGAGTGGCTCGGACAGATATTTGAGGAGAGGAGTCTCGGCTTACACCATCCCTACCACCAAGAAGCCACCGTCAACCACTGGTCAGCACGAGCCGATGCACTCGCAAAAAAGTTTCGCGAACTCGGCGCAACCAAGGAGGAGACGAAAGAAGTCTTCTATCGCTGGCTCGAACACTGGGGGCCGGGCAGTCTCAACCCCGATTTTGTTCTTGCCGTCGCCAACATGGAGATTTTTTCATGGAGGGACGAACGCAGAGCGAAGGCGATCCAACCGCGGCTCAAAAAGGCGCTCGAATACGTCTTCGAGGGAAGCAATCTCTATTCTCCTTACATCGTTATCGGCCTTCATTCGGCTGGTATGAAAGTGGAGGGTGAAGGGAGGAAGCTTTACTGCGATCGCCTTGCTTCTGTACTTGCCGAAGGAAAGATCGGCTACGCACACACCGTCAACGAACTCATCGGCAAGGCATTACTCGATAGAGACAAGCCCGAGTTAAGGGAGGTCGTAGCGCAGGCCTTCGATGGCGCGGTGCAGAAGGGCGAGTTCGGCATTGCTGCCGCCCTTGTCCAACAGTTTGGCGAAGATGCCTGCTTCAATGCAGATATTCTCCAAGCCCGTGCCAAGAAGGAAGCAAAGAAGTGGAAGTCGGCCCATGCTCAACTGGTAGCAGAACGTCGGACGCAAATCCGTGAAGCGATTGGGATTGCGCAAGCAGCCCAGAAGCCCATCAGGTTCGACTACACTGTCCCCTTTCTGACGCAGGACTAAACAACAAACAAGACCCGGGATGCGAAAGCACCCGGGTCAATTTTTTTATACTATCACTTTCGGCGCAATCTCGAGAATGCCGGAGTATCGCAACTCCTTCTCAAAATCCGTCCAGTTTATCGCTCGAAAAGCATCCAAAGGCAGTGTCGTTACTTGTCCATTCTGCGGAGCAGTCAACATTTAGTATCGGACAGACCGAGATCCTTAATTGTAAGAGGGTTCAAATTCCTGTATATTCAATGAAACGCCGAGCAAATGAAAAAACGCATTTCCAAATACACCCCACGAGGGTATAGCCTTTCCGTGCGCCGTTCGCTGACCGGCAAAGGGCTTTTCACCAAAGAAGATATCCCGAGCGGCGTCTGCATCATCGAATACACCGGCCGCGTCCTTAGCAAAAAAGACGCGGAGAATAGTGACGGCAAATATCTCTTTGATGTGAGCGCAGGGAAAACGATCGACGGGAATATCCCCTCCAATCGGGCGCGGTACATCAATCACTCCTGCAGGCCGAACTGCGAAGCCATCGGCCCGGACGGTAAGGTATTTATCTTTTCCCGTAAACGTATCAAAGCCGGGACCGAGCTCACGTATGACTATGGAAAGGAATATTTCGACGGGTTCATCAAGCCGAAGGGGTGTCGGTGCGAGAAACATCGGGGAAAATAGAGCGCATGATATTAATCTCTTTTATAGGATAAGAACTTCGCCACCCTTTGCATTCATCACCCCCAGTGCTACAGTGGAATAAGAGTTTTTGATTTAGGAAGGGAACATATGAAACGTTTTTTACGCATCGCACGTAGCGGTGTTCTTGCGGCCATCTGCTACTTCGCCTCCGGAACTGTAATCCTCGGTCTGGAAAAAATAGAGAAGAAGGCATGTCTTCCTGCTGAACTTGCAGGAAAAACCCATAATGATTATCCGCTGTATGCCCGCTCGATACCACGCGAAATAACTTCGTGGTGCATGGCGGGGCCACCGATCATGATCATCGGAAATCAGAAAGCGTTTCGTCCGGGGACCAAAGATCCACTCCCTATCCCATCACCCGAAGAACGACAAATAAGTGTCGTCCAGGTCCGGAAGAATTGGCCATTGGTACTTCCCTATCTCGCGATGACCACCAAGCATAAATGGCATCTGCGAATAGGAGCCCGATGGAACCCTACGGAGGGATACTACACCTTTCCAAGCATTACGATAAAACAGTTACAGTAAGGGGCAACGCTACCAGCGTTGCCCCTTTTTTACTGCGCTACGCCATTGACTAGCGCTCTTCGGCATTCAAAATTCTTTGCAGATCGACGATGCTGATCGGTTTTGTGAGATGATGATCGAATCCGGCGGTGTAAGCCTTTTGCTTGTCTTCATCCTGACCGTATCCCGTGAGGGCGATCAACGTCCCCGAAAACATCAGCTTGCCCCGGATGGTGTCGGCGGTTTCATATCCATCCATATCCGGCAGGCCGATGTCGAGGATGATACTGTCGGGTTTTTGCCGCGGGATCTTCTGCACCGCCTGGGCTCCGGTGTATGCGTAATCAACGGAGCACCCCATGAGCGATAAAAGTTTTCCGACGCCATGCGCCGCCGCAGTATTGTCGTCGACGGCAAGCACGCTCCCGACCTCCACAAACTTGACGATTTTCATTCCTCCGTTGAACGTAGTCGGCCGCATACCCGCTCCGCTCCAAGCCTTTTTTAAGGGATTCCGCCAGTTTTATCTGGTCTTCAATAATAAGTACTCTCATGATATCTCTGTATTGGTATTACACCATAGAGAATATGAAAATATCATGAACATCGTTTCACCGATGCACACACCCGGCCCAGCAACACGGCCGACGCATTCCTTCTTTTAGCTCCGAGCACACCCTGAGGACATGCTCCCTTCTTGTTTCCGCCTTCACGACGGAGATGGTCCAGCAGATCCATTCGTTGCGCGCGAGCGGAGTGATATCCTCCCATTTCGCCCGCGCCGCCGGGTCGGAAAGGAGCGCCTTTCGCAGGTCTGCAGGCATTGTATGCACCACGCCGCCGGAAAGTTTCTTTTGAGGTGACGCAGAATTCATTCGCGTATATATTATTTTTTAGCGGACAGAAAATTAGTTAACTTTTTCAACTGCTGAGTAAAACCGGCTTCCATGCCCTGAACGGCCATCCCTGCCTTAGGGCCTGTCCTATAGATGACCGCCCTTACGGTTACTTTAGTTTTTCCCTGCTCTTCGGCAAAGGCAACTTCCGTGATTTGGTCGATGGTGGTCTCTTCTTTGTCGCCCTCAACCCACGCCTGCACGCTATAAGAAAGCCGTGAGTCCGGCTCAACGACGGTGAACGTTCCCAGCATCGGCCACTGCGTGCCCTTATATGGACCCATCGCCTCCCCCGCTTCCATGACTATATAAATTTTACCGCCGACCCGCAGGTCGATTTCACATTCAGGGATGGTGACGTTATCAGGTCCCCACCACTGCTTTATCATTGCCGGATCCGTCCACGCGTTCCACACCAGTTCGCGCGGAGCGTCGTACACTCTCTCAATGGTCACTTCTTTAATGCTTTCCATATTTTTTTGATTTATTTTTTTCTGTCTTTAAAACCGCATCCAGCCTGTCAAGCCGCCGCTGCCAAAGTTCCGTCGTATGCCTTGCCCACCGCTCAAGTTCATTCATTGCGCCTGCATCGATCGTATAGATCCTCTGCCGCGACCTTTTTTCCATGTGCACAAGCCCTGCCTCGCGCAACACCTTGAGGTGCTGGGATATCGCCGGTGGACTGGAATTGAACTTGCCGGATATATCCGTCGCCGACAGCTCGCCATTTTCGGCCAGCAACTCTATGATGCTGCGCCGGGTCGGCTCTGCGACTGCGGTGAATATATCCATAGTTCAAAGATACGCCGCTTCATTAATTAAGTCAATACTTAATTAATGAAGCATCCGTCCATTGACATGGCCGCGCTCTATCTCCTATTGTATCAGAAGAACAAAGCCGCTTAGGCGGGAGGGGGTCGCATGAAAAAATTGCTGAAGAGCTTCGTTTTCTCGTGTATGGTCGTTGGTTTGATACCGTGCATTCCTCGCGATCTGCAGGGACAATCGCCGGAAAAACAAAAAGTTGGGCAAAAAACCGAAAGAGACTACGCAAACGAGGCGTGGATGGATGGCTATAAACATCTTTACAAGGACGAAGCGAGTCTCTGTCGTGAAGGCCTCATCCACTTCCCCGGCGATCCCGATCTTCGCGAGCTGCTTGCGGAAGGATTGAGCAACCTCGGCCAGTACGAGGAGGCTGAAATATTGTTCAAAGGGATTCTCAATTCCGAAAAGGGGGCGGATAAAGCTATTTACGTATGGGCACGTCCGCCGTATGTGGCTATGCTGAGAAAACAAAACAGGAACGCCGAGGCCGATGCGGTTGCACAGAACTCCGAAGATGTCGCCAGAAATCATTAAGGTTCTTCCCATGAATCACCGTGGCGCGATCGATTTCAACGATCGCGCCTTTTTATTGGCAGAGTTTCTTTGTTACACTTAAGTGAATGGCGAAAGGCAAAAGTAATTTCTTCGAGGTAAACTCGCACAAGGCGTCGGTACGGGTGACCGTGAATTCCATCATGATGGGCGGCCTGTTCCTTATCCTCAGCTTGATCTGGACGGGCGGATCCGGAAAATTTAATGTTTTCATCATAAGCCAATTGATCCTGGCAGTACCGCTCTTATATGTCTCCGCGCTGGCGTATTTGAAGATCGGGTATTCAGAGAAAGTTATCATGTGGGATACGCTTGGATGGTTTACGAGCAGTATCGGCGGCATTCTTATTTTAAATGCGATCGGCTTGATGACCGTTCCGATCGACGCTACCGTAACCTTCCTCTATTTCTTTCTCCTCATAGCGCTCATGTTGATATACTCGCTCATCAACATTATCTATAACCCGCATGAAACGGCCGAAAAGCTGTTTAAATTTTTCTTCTTTTTGGTCGTGGTGGCAGCAGGAGGATTGTTGCCGTTATTGCTCGGGCTGGTACATTGATAAAGCTTGGACAATTTTCATAATCTGGAGTAGAATATAAAAATTAACTAAACATTATATATACCCATGGCAAAGCGAGGACACTGGATAAACCGCCAGAAATCGAGTTCCAAGAAGACCAAAAAGCGGCTTGCCGCAAAGAAGGTCATGCTCGAGGCAAAGAAGAGCAAACGCCGCAATAAGGGCAAATAAGATCACAGAACAAATTCATTCGGCAAAAAAGGGTCATAGCAATCGCGCTTGACTCCCCTTTTTTATCTGGCGTTACGGTTCTGAAAGGCCAAAATTACTGTATAATAGATAGTATCGCTCATGGAAAATCGATATAAGCCCCTAAAAAAGCTTTTTACTCCCGCCCGCGCGGCTTTTTGTGCCGCCCTTGTCGCGACCCTCGCAATAACGGCCGGTACCGCGGCGGCGCAAAACATCACGCCAACCGCCACAAGCACGGCCGCGAGCAGCAGTTCCCTGCAGGCCGAGCTTGATGCCAACAATCAGGAGATGGCCAGCCTGAACCAGCAGATCGCGACATACCAGGCCGAGCTCCAGCAGGTCGGTGCCAATAAGAAAACACTCCAGGCCGCGATCAACTCGCTCGATCTGCAAAAGAATAAGGTACAGACGCAGATCTCGCTCACGCAGACGCAGATCCAGAACACCCAGATCCAGATACAACAGCTGGGCGGCGAGATCACAAATGCACAGCAAACGATTGCGCAGGATCAAACGGCGCTCGGAGCATACCTCCAAAGCCTTCAAGTGCAGGAGAGCCAGCCTCTTATCGTACAGATGCTTTCGTCCGGCGGCCTCGTACAATCATGGAGCGACCTGAACCAGACCCTGGAGATTCAAAATGGCATCCAAAACGAGATGCAGGCACTTAAAACGGAGGAAGGCACGCTCACCTCCTCCCAGGTCGCATCACAAGAGAAGCAGACCACGCTGACCGCTCAGCAACAAGCGCTCGCGGCGCAGCAGCAATCGCTTATTTCGACCGAACAATCCAAGAGCCAATTACTTGTCGAGACGAACTCGCAAGAAGCGACCTACGAGAAACTCCTCGCCCAGGCGACCGCGGAGCTGAACAGTTTCTCCGCGTTCGCCGCGAACGCCGGCGGCACCAAGATCCTTGGCAATCAAACCATTTGCGACTCGTGGGGTTGTTACTACAATCAACGTGACGCCTTATGGGGCAACCTCCCGCTCGACGGGACAAAATACACCATGGCCGCAGACGGTTGCCTTGTGAGCGCCATGGCGATGGTGTTGACCCATTATGGCTACAAGGATGTGACGCCCGAGACCATCAACGCAGACCCGAATGATTTTGCGGCATACGCTCCGGCCTATCTTTTAACGTCAATCAGTGTTGATGGCGTCACCGCCTCACGTAAGACGGCGGCGATCGATGCCACGCTCACGACCGGCAGCCCCGTGATCGTCGGCATCAATGCCTACGGCGGCACGCACTTCGTGGTGCTCGTAAGCGGCAGTAAAGGCAATTACATCATGAAGGATCCGTACATCACGGACGGGGACGATATCAGCTTCTCCGCGAATTACTCATTGAGAAGCATCTTCGCCATTGCGAAGGTGGTGATCACGAGCTAGGCCCGCGCGTGCCGCCATCGCACTAGACCATCGCCCCGACGGCGATGGTGATAAAAAGTGCGAGCATGACAAAGAGCGAAAGAAAGAACATCTGCCGCGCCCAGTTCCTATTGGCGGCCACGGCGCGCGCGGAGAGATCGTTCCGGATCCAAAACCCGCGCACGCAAAGCGTGAGCCAGATGACGCCAAGGATAAGCGCGATCGTAAGATATAACGACCCGGCATAGCCGAAAAGCGGAAGGAGTGACGCCGCAACGATGAACTCTATGATGTAAATCGCCATACTGATCTTCGTGCGCGCGACGCCCCGCGCGACGGGCATCACCGGGATCTTCGCGGCGGCGTAATCCTCCTCGCGCCGGATGGCAATCGCAAAAAAATGCGGCATCTGCCAGGCAAGCATGATCAAAAATAATATGAGCGCCACCACATCGATCCGCCCGCTCGCGGCGACGTAGCCCACGACCGGCGGCGTGGCTCCGGCGATCGCGCCGATGAATGTGCCGTACACCGTGCGGCGCTTTCCCCATAAGCTATACGCGCATACATAAAAAATAAATCCGGTGACCGCGGTAAGTGTGGCCAGGATATTCGTGAAAAAAATGAGGGTAAAAAATCCGACAACGCCGAGCGCGCTCGCAAATATGAGCGCCGAGCGCGCCGAAACGCGATGAGTGACGAGCGCACGATGCCTCGTGCGCTCCATCCTTGCATCAATGTGCCGGTCGATATAATTATTGAACACGCAGCCCGAGGCCATGACGAGGCAAATGCCCGCGACCGTGGCGATGAGAAGCCAGACGCTCACGGGCACCGCGGTCGCATTTCGCAAAACCTGAGCTCCCAATAAGAACCCCGCGAGTACCGTAATGATATTCCCGAACACGAGTCCCGACTTGGTCAGCTCGTAGTAATATTTCATCTTAAAATCCGTCCTGACTTTGGATGTAGGCGTTCATGTCGGCCGGGGATGCCATCATGTTGTAATTCAAGTGATTCATGATCCAGATTGAACCGGCGACCACGATAAAGATGATGCCGACGACCGAGACGAGCGCGCCAAGCTTCCAACGCGGCCCGGATTCATCCGCCAGATGCATAAAAAAGATGAGCTGGACGAACAGCTGTGCGATGGCAAGGATAAGGATCGCGCCGATGAGGAAATTGGTCGAAAAAACCGTACGGCCGGAACTGACGTGAACCCACACAAGCCACGCCGCCGCAAGCGTGAGCAGCAGTGAAAGGATGAACCCGATAATGTATGACTTGAGCGAAGATTTCATGTGATTACATGATTCCCATTAAATAGACCGTCGCGAAAATGAATATCCAAACGATATCGAGAAAGTGCCAGAAGAGCGTGAATCGGTCGAGTTTGGAAACGACGGCGGGCGTGAGGCCTTTGAGTTTGAGCTGGATGATCGCGACGACGATCCAAAGCAATCCGACGGAGATATGGAGTCCGTGCGTGCCGACGAGCGTGAAAAACGCGGAGAGGAATGCGCTCCTCTGCCAGCTCGCCCCTATCGCAACAAAGCGCGAGAGCTCGGCGATCTCGAGCGTCAGAAACGTCGCGCCGAGCACGAATGTGACGGCGAGCCACGCGATCGTCTGATTCACCTTTCCCCGCCGGGCGGCAAGCGTGGCGAGCCCGCAGGTGAAGCTTGAAGTGAGCAGGACGAGCGTATTCGCGAGCGCCGTCGGCAAACTAAAGAGATCGTTCGATGACGGACCGCCGAACGTGTTCGGTTTTAACACGAAATATACCGCAAAGAGCACGCCGAAAATAATGAGGTCGGTCATCAAGTAAACCCAGAAGCCGAATGCGTGCCGATCGGCCGCTGCCGCCGTAGCACTCGCTTCGCGCGGCATGTCTACATTATTTTTCATTATCTTTTCCATGCTATTTTTTCCATTTTCTCGATCTCGGCGGCCGGGATCACATATTCCGTATGCTCATCGAACGAACGAATGATCACGCACGCGACGCATCCGACGAGGCCAAGCACCATGAGCCAGATGATGTGCCACACCGCGCCGAATGAGAATAAAAAGAAGAATCCGGAAAGATAGATCGCCATACCGGTGTTCTTCGTGAGCTCAATGTCCTCATACTCCGCACCGGCGGCGCCATGCGCCGGCACCTTCCCCTGTTTCTTCATCTCCCAAAATGCATCGCGACTATCGACCTCGGGCGCTTTCGCAAAGTTATAAAATGGCACGGGCGAGCTGGTCGCCCACTCGAGCGTATGTCCGTCCCACGGATCGCCCGTCGTGTCCATATGCTCTTTCCGCTCGCGAACGCTCACGATCACCTGCCATACCTGCATAAGCGCGCCTGCCGCAATGATGCAGACGCCGATCCCCGCCGCGATGAAGAACGGCTGATAGCCGGTGGATGCCGAATACGAATCCATGCGGCGCACCGCGCCCATGAATCCCAATATGTAGAGCGGCACGAAGGACATAAAGAATCCCACGATCCAAAGCCAGAACGCGCGGCGGCCGATCTTTTCGTTCAAAGTAAATCCAAATACTTTGGGGAACCAGTACGTGATGCCCGCGAAGATGCCAAAGAGCGCGGCGCTCACGATCATCGTGTGAAAGTGCGCTACGAGGAAGAGGCTGTTGTGCAATTCAAAGTCCGCGCCTGGAACCGAGAGCAGGATGCCCGCCATGCCGCCGAAGGTAAACAAGCTCACAAATCCCATGAAGTACATCATCGGCGTCGTGAATCGGATGCGGCCGCGGAACATCGTCGCGATCCAGTTGAAGATCTGCACCGCCGTCGGGATCGCGATGATCCCCGTCATGATGCCGAAGAACGCGTCCACGTCCGCGCCGGCGCCCATCGTAAAGAAGTGGTGCAGCCAGACGAGAAACGAGAGCATCGTGATGGCGATCGCGGCGCAGACCATGGAGACATAGCCGAATATCTTTTTGCCGGAGAACGTGGCCACGACCTCGGAGAAGATGCCGAACGCGGGGATGACGAGAATATACACCTCCGGATGACCCCACATCCAGATAAGATTCACATAGAGCATCGGATTTCCGCCGAAGGCGGTCGTAAAAAAATGCATGCCAAAGAATCGGTCAAGCCAGAGCAACAGCGTCGTCGCGGTGAGCACCGGGAACGCGGCGATCACAAGCGCCATGCTGCAAAGCGAGGTCCACGTGAAAAGCGGCATCATCATCAGTTTCATCCCCTTCACGCGCATCTTCAAAATAGTGACGATGAAGTTGATGCCGCCAAGCAACGATCCCAGTCCGGAGATCTGCAGGCTCCATATCCAATAATCCACGCCGGTGCCCGGACTGAATTGCAGCTCCGAGAGCGGCGGGAGTGAGAGCCAGCCGCTCGCCGCGAACTCGCCGCCGACCACAAAGAACATATTGATGAACACGGCACCGGCGACGTAGAGCCAGAAGCCGAGCGAGTTGAGAAACGGGAATGCGAGATCGCGTGCGCCGATCTGCAACGGCACGATCAGGTTCATAAGCCCGAAGAAGAATCCCATCGTCACGAAGAACACCATGATATCGCCGTGCGCCGTAAAGATCTGCTGGAAGTGACTCGCATCAAGGTAGCCATGCGTGGCGCCAAGAATCCCCGGCGCGTTGCCGGACGCGAGCGACTGCTGCAGCCAGATCATCGCCGCATCCAATCCCCCGCGGAAGAGCATGAGCGACGCCATCACGATGTACATGATCCCGATCTTCTTCGGGTCGGTGGACGTGAGCCACTCGCTCCACAGCCACTTCCAACGCTTGAGGTACGTCAGCACCGCCGCAACAGCTCCAAGCAACACAACGATCGCCGCCGTCCCGCCGATAGTGAACCATTGGTGAGGGAGCGCGGACCAGGTGAGATCGCCGATAAGGAAGTGAATCATAGTATTACATCGTCATCCCCGGCATATTTGCAGGCATCGCCGTCGTGCCCGTCGCCTCAGGCACCATATACTTTATTAGAATAGTATCATACAGGTCTTTGTCGTATGACGAGTAGTATGCGGCAGCGTTGTTCTCGCTCGGCTCGGCGAGCGTGTTGTAGGTGTTCATATCCAAAACGGGATAGGCACTCGTCGAATTCTGTACCGACGCGACCCATGCATCAAAATCCGCCTGCGACGTGGACTTGGCGAGGAACGTCATCCCTGCGTATCCCGCACCGTTGATCTCTGTGTCTTTGCCGGTATACTCGCCGATCGAGCTAGCCTCGAGCTCAAGTTGGGTCTGCATCGCCGCCATCGCGTAGATCTGACTGCCAAGCTGCGGAATCCAAAACGAGCTCATTGGCCCGTCGGCCGTCAACTCAAAATGGAGCGGCGTGTCCACCGGGAACTGAATGTAGTTGACCGTCGCGATCCCTTGCGCCGGATAGATGAACAGCCACTTCCACTGGAGCGCCACCACCTGGATCGTGAGCGGCGGCACGTTCGACGGAATGGATCTATACGGATCGAGCGCGTGCGTGCTCTTCCAGTTGATGATCGCGATCGCGACGATGATCACCGCCGGGATCGCCCACCACACGAGCTGACGCCACGCGCTGCCGACATGTTCCGGATCGTACTTTGCTTTTTTATTCCCCGCGCGGTATTTCCATGCAAACGTATAAAGCAAGATGAGCATCGGGACCGCCACAATAAGCATGATCGATACCACGAGGATGATCACGTTCCGTTCCTGCAATGCTATCGGGCCTTGGGGATCGAATACGCCGCCGGTCATTCTTTGATTGTACCACGGGCATCATTTTGACTTATGGGAAAAAGGATGATTATATGTGTTCAGATAGCGAAGCGGAAAGGAGGAAATAGATGCCGCTTCCACATTGCTCTCACAAGCGTGGTTCGACCAGTGAAAAACGCGTGACGCTCTGCCCTGAATGCCGCCAACCCCAGATGACAGGACGCAACGGAAAATGTGGCGAGTGTGGAATATTGCTCGTCATACGCAACCCCGATCCCATTCAGCCACAGCAGATTCAATTGGCTTGGGATCTCGCCCTGGGATGGCCGCCAAGCGAAGGATGTTTCGCTTAGCCATTCCGCCCATAGCGCCCCGGATGAACCATCCCGGCTCAGCGCTATTTTTTTATCCTGATGGTGTATACTGAATGGCAATCCTATGAGGATCCTCGTGGTCGAAGACCAAAAAGAAACTGCGGCGGTTTTAAAGCGCAAGCTCGAAGCCGAGTGTTATGCGGTGGACGTGGAGCACGACGGCGAACGCGGATTCTATAAAGCCCGCACGAACGATTACGATCTCATTTTGTTGGACAAAGGCCTGCCGGGAAAAGACGGTTATGAGATCTGTTCCGAACTTCGTGAATATAAAACGAACACGCCGATCATGATCCTGAGCGTCGCGGCGGAGATCGAGGATAAGGTAAATCTTCTCAACTGCGGCGCGGACGATTATCTCACCAAGCCGTATTCGTTCAACGAGCTCTCGGCGCGCGTGAAGGCGTTGTTGCGCCGCCCGGCGCAGACCGAAGGGAAATCGCTCACGGTCGGCGATATGTCACTTGATCGCGAAACCTATTCTTTCACCTTTCATAACCATACGGGATATCTCACTCCGAAAGAATTCATGTTGCTTGAATATCTCATGAAGAACGCCGGCAAGGTCGTCTCGCGCGGAACATTGCTGGAACACGTCTGGGACGACAGCGCCGACCAATTTTCAAAGAGCATCGAAACGCACATCATGAATCTCCGCAAAAAGATCGATCCGCGGGACAGGGACGCGTTCATCCGCGCCGTCCCCGGACGCGGCTATATCGTCGGCGGCGGCGCTTAACGGATATTTAATGTGAGCTGAGTATAATATGCGGGAAAGGTCGAAAAAATCCCACACAAATGATATGAATACGTTATTGGAAAAGGTGCTTACCGAGACATCCGCGCGCGAGCCGGAAGAAGCGGAGACGCTCGCTATGGAGCAAGATGCGTTTGAGATCTGGGATTGATCGCGATGAACGAAGACCTCCTGAGAAGAAAACATATCCTCGAGATCCTTCTCATCGGATCGGTGGGAATGCTGGTAGTCCTCGACGCTTTTGTCCTTTTTCATTCCTTACAGGACGGCGCCGCGTATCCGGGCATCACGTTCGGGGTGTTCTCGATACTACCAGCATTCTTCATCATCCTGTACGTCCTCTCCCGCCGCGGATTCTCTGAATCGGTTTCCTATCTTTTGATATGGATCTATCTTGCAAGCGATAGTTATGTCGCATACCGGTGGGGTGTCAGAGTGCAGGTGGTGCTCATTGCATATGCGCTCATCATCGTCATGGCGACCATCCTTCGCGGGACGAAATTCGGATTTTTCATCACCGGTGCGATCGCCGCGTATATCACACCGCTATGGTATCTCCAAATGCACGGCATCGTCCTCATGCCGACGGAACGCCCGAGCGGTGACGATGCCGTCGTTCTCTCGGTGCTCTATTTCCTCATCATGATCGTCGCATGGCTTTACGATCGCGAGATCCAGCAATCACTGCGCCGGGCAAAAGACTCCGAGGCTGCGCTCAAAGAAGAGCGCAATTCGCTGGAAATAAAAGTCACGGAACGCACTGACGAATTGCGACGGACCCAGCTGGAAAAAGTGCAACAATTGAACCGTCTCGCCGAACTCGGACAGCTTTCATCCGGACTCTTCCATGACCTGCTCAACCTCCTCAACGCGCTTTCGCTCCGTTCGGAAGATGTCGGGGATCCGTCCCTTACAAGCGCATTCAACACCGCGAGGCAGATCGAAAATTTCATGAAGGCGGTCCGGAAGCAGATCGGCGGGGTGAACACAAGCGAACTATTTTCTCTTATCGAAGGCATCGATCATGTCGTCCAGCTCGTCAATTATCAGGCCAATAAGGGACTTGTCCGCATCGATTTCCGTCACGAACCGGATGCGGACATCCGATACGCCGGCGTCCCGTTCAAATTTCAGGAAATCGTGATCAATCTGCTCTTGAACGCCATCGAATCGTATGAAAATCTGCCGCGCAACGATACCCGCGCGCGGACCATCGGGGTGACGATCGGGGAACGGTCCGGGCTCGTGACATTCTGCGTCCGGGATAACGGATGCGGCATGACGCCCGCGGTCCGCGCGCGGGTATTTGAACCGTTCTTCACCACAAAGGACGCATCAAAAGGGATCGGGATAGGCCTTGCAACGATAAAGAAAATAATCGAAGAGGATTTTTCCGGCACGATCGCAGCAGAAAGCGAGCCGGGACGAGGATCCGTATTCACTGTCACATTTCCCATACATCATGAAGGATCATCAGAGAACGATCGACCGCGCGCTCACGCGCATCAGGGGCCAACAATCCCCTGACGGAAGCTTCATAAGCCTCTCGGGTTTTTCTCCCGATGATTTTTCCGATGCGATTCCCCGCCGGACGACATTCTTTACCGCAACCATCCTGGCGTGTCTGCACACTATCAGAAAACAAACCCCCGAGATCCATAACCGGGCGGCGGAATTCTTGCGGAAGGAAAAGAGCGAGCGATGCTCTTTCAATTATTGGGCGCGGCATGAATACGGACAAACCAACCCTCCTCATCCACCCTATCCGGACGATCTCGATGATACATTTGCCGCACTGATAGCGCTCGCAGGACATGATCGAAAGAGCATTGATGCCCGCTCGCTCGCCGCGGTGGCGAGACTGCTGACCGCCAGTGAAATTCACGCGGGCGGCCCGTATCGAACCTGGCTTGTGCCGAACAATGCCCCGGGGGCATGGCAGGATATCGACCTCGTGGTCAATTCCACGATCGGGTATTTTCTCTCGCTTATGGAAGTACATCTCCCGCGCCTGGAATATTTTATAAACGACGCGGTGAATAAAAATGAGCTCGCCTCCCCCTACTATCCCGGGATATTCCATGTTGGTTATTTTCTCTCACGATTTTATGAGAGCGTGAGCAGCAATGCGAAAAATGGTTGTGCCGATGCCCGGATGAAATTGGCGGATATCGTCATCGGCCGCCTATACAAAACCGACGGCAGAACCATCACAACACTCGAACAATCAATGGCCATTTCATCGCTCATCGCCCTTGGATGCGCAGAGCGGGACGTCGCCCCGGCGGCCAATCTGCTCGTGGAGCGCATAGAGCACGAAGGGTTCCGGCCTTACGCTTTCTGCATTGATCCCGCACGTGAGGGCAGGCGATGCTACGCCGGCGCGTCCGCGCTGACCGCCGCTTTTTCCGCCGAAGCGCTCACGCGCCGTGCCGCTTTTCGCGATGCGGCGACGCCAGCGTGTGCGCCGCCGCCCGACGATCACATTCATGGCCTCGCCCGCACGGCATGCAGGGAGCTGAGCCACGACCTGCAGGGCATGGCCCTCGCAGAAATAGAAAAGGTTTCCGACGAGAAGATCACGACCCTCGCCTATGACTTCCGAGAGGTACTCTCTAAAAGCGGGATTATTATTCCGCTCGAGATCACCGAACAACTTTCGCTCGCAAATCTTTATGGCTGGATGGCATACACGATCTACGATGACACCCTCGACGGCGAGTGCGATCGCGCGCTGATCCCCTGCGCGAACTTCTTCCTTAGGATGCTCACGGAACTATATCTTTCGCTCGAGCCGCAGATCCCCGGCGCGAAATGCCTTTTTTTAAAAACTACAAATCAAATTGACGCCGCCGCCGTGTGGGAGCAAGCTCATTGCCGCATCGATCCGGAGCCGGGCGGCCTTCTCCCGTCGCCATTGCCATCGTTCGGCGATCATCAAACTCTTGCCGACCGGAGCATCGGACACGCGATGGGACCGCTCGCGGAAATGCTCTTTGCCGGATTTACCACGGACTCCGAAGAGTATCGAAATGTCGAATGCTTTTTCCGACACTATCTTATTGTCCGTCAGCTCCACGACGATGCACATGACTGGGCGGAAGACCTTCTCCATGGCCGCATAAATAGCGCGGGAACCATCGTTATGTATAAATTTCAAAAGAAATATCCTGACAGGGCGGAGGCTAAACCGATCCCCGTGATACTTCCCGAGCTGAAGGGAGTATTCTGGCAGGAAGTCATCGATGAGGTCGTAGGCCTTATACTCTCGCACGCTGCCGCCGCGAGGAACTTCAGAAAAGCGTCCGCTATGTTAAGCGATAGCGACTTCATGGAACATACGCTCCGAAAGCTCGAATCAGGCGCCATACGGGCGCTCAAAGAGCGAAACGATGCGCTTGTTTTTCTTAAGGATTATGGCAGTTCCCGGCCACCTGGCGTGACACCAGGAAAACCATTAAGCTAAAGGGAGGTCATTTCAAATGACGGAAGGGGGGTGGAATATGGTCATCGAAGGCTGCGAAGAAAAAGCGTCGACCTTCACGTCGGAAGAAGATCTGCACGGAAAGATCGAGATCATCCAGGCAGAGCTCGAGCGTATGACGAAAGAAAAGAAGCCCGGCAAAGCAGGGGCTCAGGCATGGGTGAACGAGGCTGATCATAAGATCAATAAAGCTTTCAATCTCCTTAAGCTCAAAGGGCAATATCCTGAGGAAGAATATCCCCGGTTGAAAGAGGTCTTCGCACAACTCGAGGCGGTCGCCAAGAAGGCCGACGAAGACCGATTCCGCTATGGGACAAATATGAGACTTCCCGAATTCACCGTCGGCTGAGTGCGCTTCACACTCACAGCGCCTGAACACTCAGACAGGCGCTGTTATTTTTTGAAAAATATCTATCCCTTAACACAAACAAGGCACAAGAACAGCGGAATCTCCTTTCGTGCCAGGTCCTCCGCAATAGCCCGCGGGCCGTCCTGGCTCTTTTTATGCGAGTTCCATTCTTCTATAAGGGATACCGCGAACCCCGCTTTATTGAGCGCTTTAAAATAATACTGGAGCGGCCGATGGAACGACGTCGTGTACTGGCCCGGCTTGTCGCCCGGATGCATTTGGATCGGCACTTTCAGCTCGGAAAGATAGCGATCAACGCGACGATACTGCACCTTCTCTCTTTCGTCCCACCCCCAGGCACTCGCCTTCGGCACGCGAAACGCGGGATGGTTGAGCACGATATATACCTTGCCGTCTTTTTTAAGGACACGCGCGCATTCGCGCACGACCGCCCCGACGTTCTCCATATTTTGCAACGCGAGCACGATCGCGGCCTTATCCACGCTTGCATTTTTTATGAACGGCAGCGCATCACCGGCTGCAACGTGAAATAGCGCTGATGGCACATTTTTTTGCGCGATCCCGATGAGCGCCTTGGAGGCATCAACGCCCGTCACGATGGCACCGCGTGCGGCGAACTCGCGCGTGAAGAATCCCGGCCCGCAGGCGAGGTCAAGCACGGCATCGCCGCGACGAACATCCATTAACCGCAAAAGGTTCGGCAGGATCAGCTCCTTCTGATACGTCCCCTCTCCATTAAGCAACTTGTCGTACCATTCCGCGACGTTCTCCCAGGAAGTGCTCCTGGGCGCGGGCTTCGCCTTCGATCTCGGCTTTGGTCTTTGCGTCGGCATCCATCCATTATGCCATGATTCCGCAAAAGTGAAATAAACCGGCCCGTCGACCGGTATATATACGTAACAATGGCTCAAGGTCGATCAATATAAACCAATAATCATTGACCACCCATTATCTATGGCCGATATGGATGACGATCGATGCCCGGAGTGCAAACACGAGCACACCGCAGAGGACGGTAGCTGCCGGTGCGGATGCCAGGCATAGGAATATATAAAACCCCCTTTGGTATTTTTACCAAAGGGGGTTTTATATGACTGATACTGACGGGGGCGTTACTGTCGTTTTTTATTTTTCAAAAATTCCACCAGCTTCTCCTCTATTATTTTTTTGTTAATGCCAACGTCATCCTCGCGCTCTATAAGCTTGTTTAATTGTTCAAAATCCATCGATCCCTCCCCTCCTTCCTGGATCAGCTTGCTCTCTTCATCCAGAAGTTGGTGCATCTCCGCGCTTAAATCAAAGTGTTCCCTTTTTAATCGGGCAATTTCCTGCTCGACAGACGCCTCCGACTCTCGCTCGGCGAATTCCGGAGGCGCTCCCCGCTCCTGAATTTACGAAGCCCTTTCATCCAGCTCCTCTTTCCATGGTTCATCTTTCTTAAAGCTTTCTTTCATACGATAAATATACCATGGATACCCAGCCAAGCAATCCCCTAGGGTTGTCAGTTCAGCGAATTCCAGATCGCCGGATCGATATCCCCGTCCGCCTTGAAGAACATCACGCCGCGCAGGCCGTACTGCTTTGCGAGGGCAACTTTCTGCAACTCCGACGTGGCGTCGGGGAAAGAAACGAAGAACGTTGTGGATGCGTTCGGATCGACGGTGTCGAGCACCGCAGGCTCCGTGGAGGAGACGTAATTGGTGAGGTCGATCGGCGCCTGAATGTACGTACTCGACGTGAAGGTATAGCTCAACTCTCCCGCGTTGTCGCGCACCGGATTGATGCCGAGCGAGTCCGCGCGATCCATCGCGCCAAAGTAGTCCCACGCGCGCACTTCCTGATAGGTCGTCACATTGTTGCTCCACGAGACCTCGTACTCATAGCCATACGTCGGGATGCCCAACATGATCTTGCGCGGATTGATGTACTGGATCGCGTACTGGATGATCTTCGTCACCCACGCCGGATCCGCCGTCGGCGAGTAAAGCGTGCCATCGCCGCCCTTGCTCGCATCGAGCTTAAGGTCCGTCGTCCCCTGATCGTACGCCATCAACCGCACTTCATCGCAATACTGATTGAGCACGGTATAATTTTCGGGATAGGTGATGTTCGCCGGAACGACGACATATACATTGCTTGGCGGTTCGCGTGGAACAACAGTGCACGTAAGCACCTTGTTCTCCGCATGGAGACGTTGCGAAAGCCCCTCTATAAATAGAGAATAGTACGGGCGCGTAGATGTGGACATCGCTTCAAAATCAATATCGATGCCGTCAAAACTATTTGCCTTTGCGAGCTGGGCAATGCTCGTCTCCTCCGCCTGCCGCGCCTTCGCGACGGAAAGCAGATTATAGATGCCATTCGTGTCGAACCATGCGATCGTCGGGATCACCTTGACGCCGCCCGACTGCACCGCCGACATCCATCCGGTCCAAAGACCCTGGCTGATCCCAAGATCGTCTTTTATGGTCCCGGGAGCTACGATCTCATACGAAAACGGGCTCACTTCTTGCAATGAGTTAAGGTTGACCGCAATCTGCTGCTCCCCCGCAGAGCCGGTCCAGTACGGCACCCATGCGCCGTAATAGAAGGGCAACCTGGAGGCGGTCGTCGCCGCGGACGCAAAAAACGGCACCATGCCCAACGCAAGCGCAACCAACCCGGCCTTGATGATAATAGTTCCCCGCATTGTCTTATTTAATACAAATATAATTTCCTTTCCTAACGATAAAACCTTCTTTTTCCAGACCGGCGATGATCTTTTTAAATCTTGTCGCGGGAATTGCAAGTTTCTTTTGAAGCCGCGCCGCGCTTATTTTACTCCCCTCGATAGAAAGCGTCGAACGCAGGATTTTTCCGCGAAGCTCACGATCGGATCCGGCAAATGCTGATTGCTTTTTATAATGCGCACTGCGACGGTTGGGATTAGAAGCCTTTGCCACCGCTCGCCGTCCGGGCATCGCCGCGCCCGCAGTATTCATTGCTGCTCCGTAATCCATCAACGCCCAATACCATTCACGCGGATTCTTTTTGTCGACACTACTTTCGATATAACGTTCCAGCTCCACATCGGTTACCCTGCGCCGGCGCGGAAAGAAAAAATGGATGAACACGCGCCGGATGTTCGTCTCAATGAACACTTCCGGCTTGTTGAACGCAAACGCCATGAGCGATCCCGACGTCCCCTTCCCGATGCCGGGCAGCAGCTCCAACGCCTCTCTATCATCAGGAAGCCGACCGTCAAAGTCTCTTGTTACTATCTCCGCCGTGCGTTTTAGGAACACCGCGCGGCGATTGTAGCCGAGCCCCTGCCATGCGGCGAGCACATCGCTCGTTCTCGCGCCCGCGAGGGCACGAACATTCGGAAACTGCTCGAGAAATTTTTTGTAATACTCCGCGACCCGCGTTACCTGCGTCTGTTGAAGCATGACCTCCGAGATCAGGATCGCGTAGGGATCACGCGTGCGCCGCCATGGCAGGCTCGTACGGCCTTCGCGACGGTAATATGCCCAGATGATCTTTTTAAAATCGGCAATCGTCGGCTTTTGAGACATTAAATCTATATTAACCGCCATTTGCGCTTTTGGGAAAGGTTATGGCATAATAAGAGCGATGTAAGTGTTCTTAGTAAGTTTCCACTGGCCGCACTAATGTGGCGCAGAAGCAGAGGAGAAGGAGGTCGCCTTACACATCATATAGCAATTGAATGGCTACAAAATTATATATAGGAGGTTTACCGTACTCGACGACGCAGGATGAACTCCAGGAGGCATTCGCGAAGGCTGGCGCAGTCGTGTCCACGAGCATTATCATGGACAAGATGACCGGTCGCTCACGCGGCTTCGGCTTCGTCGAAATGGGTTCCGATGAAGACGCTCAGAAGGCGATCGAAATGTGGAACGGCCAAGATTTCGACGGGCGCAAGCTCACCGTCAACGAGGCAAAACCTTTGGAGGCTCGCCCTCCGCGCCGTGAAGGCGGCGGAAGCCGCTTCGGCGGTGGCAATGGCGGCGGACGCGACTGGCAGTAAATCGCCAGTTCGTCAGCTCCTCAAAAATACCCCGAAAGGGGTATTTTTGTTTCTGTGATAAAGTCGTAAATAGGTGATAAAATACGTCTATATGGAAATCGCGCTTCTCATCATCATAGCCATCCTCTTTGCCGCGATTGCGTGGCGGCTTTGGCGGCCGCAAGCGCCAGTGGAAAAGAAAGAAGACCCACAGTCGTTGCTGCTCCTCCAAAACCAGATCGCGGAGCTGAACCGAACAATCGAGGCCAAGCTCGGCGAGTCGGCAAAGGCCATCAATGATTCCACGAGCAAGGCGTTCACACAGGCCACGGAGAGCACGCGCCTCATTCGCGAGATCACGCAGGAGCTCGCAAAGGTGGGCGAGGGCCAGCGCCAGGTGGTGAGCATCGCGGACAATCTTAAGAATCTGCAGGATATTTTAAAGAATCCGAAACAGCGCGGCGTGCTCGGCGAATATTATTTGGAAACGGTTTTGAAAAATGTGCTTCCGCCGAACGCGTACCAGATGCAGTACCCTTTTAAGGATGGCACGATCGTGGACGCGGCCGTGATCACGAAAGACGGCATCATCCCGGTGGACTCAAAGTTCTCGCTTGAAAACTATAACCGCATTCTCGAATCGTCCGACAAGACCGAGCGCGAGCGCTTTGAAAACGCATTTGCAAACGACCTCAAGATCCGCATCGACGAGACATCGAAATATATAAAGCCGGAGGAAGGCACGCTCGGCTTTGCGTTCATGTTCATCCCGTCCGAGGCAGTCTACTACGATCTGCTCGTCAACAAAGTCGGTGCCCTCAAGTCGAACAATGTCAACCTCATCGAATACGCGAGCGGCAAGAAGAAAGTGATCATCGTCTCCCCCACCACCTTCCACGCCTACCTGCTCACCGTTTTGCAGGGGCTCAAAGCCCTGCGCATCGAAGAGAGCGCCAAGAAGATCGGCGAGCGCGTGGGCGAACTCGGCAAACACTTGTTGAGCTACGAAGAATATTTTGGCAAAGTCGGCAAGAACCTGACGACCACCGTCTCCGCCTATAACTCCGCCGGCCGCGAATTTGGGAAGATCAATAAAGATATTTTGCGCATCACGGGCGAACAGCTTGAGCTCGAATCGCCGATTGTGGAGAAACCGGAGGAGATAGGAGGAGAATAGATTATGAATAGTCATTCGGTAAATATCATTCCCGAACAATATCGCAACGATTGGTCTCCCTATAAAACCGATAAATTTCTCATCCATTGCACAAAAAAAGAAAACTGGGATGAAATTCAAAAGACCGGCTTCATCGAGCCGCGGGATCCATCGCCACACCACTGGGCCGGCATGAAGGCGATATATTTTTTTAATGAAGATAATGCGCTATCTCCCGAAAATCTACAGAAGATGCAGGCGCATGAAGAAAAAAACCACGAAGGTCTCGTTCGTCTATATATAAAAACCCAAAACAAACTTTATAAATCAAACGAAGCGGGCAGAAGTTTTCACATTATGACGCTTGATCCGATTCCGCTCTCGGAAATTGTAAAATCAGAAAAAATCTAGCGCTTCCTCCGTCGCAAAAACGCCGGAATGTCCCATGCGTCGCTTTCCTTTTCCTTGCCTGCCGGCTTATTGATAGGGGCGTTCGGCGGGGTTGGCATCTTTTCGAAAGCATTCGGCGCGAGGGATTTCTGGGCCATCATCTCGTCCGCCGATTCCTCGCCGCGGGCGTGGACGACGGGGTTCTTGGAGCTCGTGCCAGGCTCGCCGATGCGCATGGGTGTTGACTGCTTGTTCACGAGCGCTGTGCCGTTGCCACCCACCGAACCATCATTCCCTGGACGGCCGGTGCTGAACATCGAGGTGCCGCCCTGTCGGCCTTCGAAGTGCGTACCAAAGAGCGATCCCGGCTGGCTGCCGTTGAAGCCCGCGGCCACGATCGTCACTTTCAATTCGCCCGGTTTCATCGTCCTGTCGTAGTACGCGCCGAAGATGATGCGCGCGCCCGGGTCGGCGGTCTGCGCGACGATCTTCGCCGCGTCGTTCACTTCCGTCATCTTAAGATCGCGGCTGCCGGTGATGCCAAGCAACACCGCCTTCGCGCCTTCGGGGCTTGTCTCGAGTAATGGCGAATGGAGCGCGGCGTTGACCGCCTTCACTGCGCGGTCGGCGCCCGTTGCGCGACCGACGCCCACGATCGCGATCCCGGCGTCCTGCATGATATTTTTTACATCCGCGAAATCAACATTGATGATGCCCGGCATCGCAATGATCTCCACGAGCCCCTTCAACGCGTTGCGCAAGATCTCGTCGATCGCTTCGAACGCTTTGATGATCGGTGTGTCCTTGCTGATCACGGTAAAGATCCGATCGTTCGGCACGATGATGATCGCGTCCACTTTGTCACGCAATTTTATGAGCGCTT
This sequence comes from uncultured bacterium, assembly GCA_963718575.1. GTDB lineage: Bacteria > Patescibacteriota > Minisyncoccia > UBA6257 > 2-01-FULL-56-20 > JAKAGE01. The sequence goes on from OY970358.1 coordinate 333,816, forward strand.
CGTTTGCGATGCGCTCCCGCTGGCTGCCTTCGAAGGTGAACGGCCGGGTGACGACCGCGATCGTGAGTGCGCCGGACTGCTTTGCCGCCTCGGCGACGATCGGCGTCGCGCCGGAGCCGGTGCCGCCGCCAAGTCCTGCCGCGAGAAACACAAGATCCGCGCCCTGCACCGCCTCGGAAATCTCAGAGCGATTCTCTTCCGCCGCCTGGCGGCCGAGATCCGGATTCATGCCGGTGCCGAGTCCCCGCGTCAAACTTTTTCCAATATATAACTTCGTCTTTACCTCGCATTCATCAAGATCCTGATGATCGGTGTTGATCGCGATGAAGTCCACGCCCCGCGTGAAATCCTTCGCCATACGCGCAACCGCATTGCCGCCTCCGCCACCGATGCCGATCACTTTTACGTTCGCCGACAACGGTTGAAACTTTTCGCCCTGCTTCTTTGCGTGGTGCGCTTTGCGCTTAGTTTTTTTCATGGAGATTTAATGAATGTTTCTACTATATTAGCAGAAAACGAACGGGAATAATACTGCGTTAAAAGGGCTTTCTACGGGGCGAAATAGCGGAAGAACTTCTTGAGCCCGGCGCCGCTCGGGGCCTTATCCCCGCCCTTGCCTTCGCTGTCCATACCCCACAAAACAAGGCCAAACGCGCCCACGAACTCAGGGTCTTCAAGATACTCCTTGAATCCGCCGCCGCGGCCTTCCCACTCATCGGCCAATGTGAACCCGATCTGCGCGGCGAGCTTCATCTCCTGTTTGACGAGATCGGTCAGCCCGGGCAATTTCGCACCGCCGCCGACGAGCACCACCCCTCCCGGCAACTGTCCATATTTTTCCATCAGCTTCAGCTCGTTATTCACGAGATCGAAAATTTCCTCCAGCCGCGACTCCACGATTTCCGCGATGAACTTGCGCGAGACGGAACCCTTCGCGTCCTCCGCGAATTTTTTCATATCCACCGATTCCTTCTGCGGCACTTCTTTTGAATATGCATATCCGTAATGGATCTTCACTTCCTCGGCCGCATCCACCGGCACCTTCAATCCGACGGCAAGGTCGTTCGAAATATTTCCCGCGCCGACCGGGAATTTGCAGACGCCGGTCAAACGATTTTCTTCGTATACGCAGAGTCCCGTCGTGCCGAAGCCGAGGTCGACGATCGCGGTGCCGAGGTCGCGCTGCCGCTTGGAAAGCGCCGCGCGCGCCGCAACGAGCGGACCGTACACAAGGCCGCTCACGTCGCCGCCGGAAAGTTCCACCGCGCGGATGAGCGTCTTGATGTGCGGCGAGAACGCGTCGATGATCAAACTTTGCACTTCAAGGCGGCTGCCGGAAAGTCCGAGCGGATCGATGATGTCGCCGACGCCGTCCACCATGAATTCCTTCGTGAGCGTATGGATGATCGTCCGGTTCTGCGGAAGGTTCACCGCCTGGCTCGCGCGCACGGCGCGATCCATATCGTCCTGCGCGATCTCCGCGTCGGCGCGCGAGACGGCGACGATGCCGCGCGACGCCTGGATCTTCGCCTGCGGCGTGCCGATGCTCACATAGATATTGCGCAACGCCGCCTTGGAGATTTTCTTAACTTCCGACAACGCGCGATTGATCGCCTGCGATGCCTCGCCGAGATCGATGACAGCGCCTTTCCGGATGCCGAACGACGGCTCCTCGCGCGCATACAGGATCGTCGGCTTCGAATTCCGACATTCCGCAACCACGATTTTGAGCGACGAGGTTCCCACGTCCAATCCCGTGATGAAATCCCCGCCTCCGCCAAGTCCCTTGAGCTTCATATGCTCTCATTCTATCAAGAAAACTGGGCGAAAGGAACTGTGCGTTTCTCTTTAAGATAGTTTTAATTGGTCGTATGTTATGGTGGCAAGGCCAACGGCCGAAAGGGCCGGTGGTGAAACGGTATCATGGCGAGGTCGCCACTTGGCAGTTTGGGGTTCGACTCCACACCAGTCGACGTTGGCGCGAACCCGAACTTGACGCTCATAGAAATCCGAGTACTGTGGACATCAAGGTGGCGACCTGGCGTGGTGCCGTAAGCACCATCAAACAAAAAACCGCTCTCTCGAGCGGTTTTTTGTTTTTACTTATTTCAACTTCTTCAAAATCTTCGCCTCCAACCCTTCCATGTTCGCGATGTCCGCCTTCTTTATATGATCATATCCAAGCAGATGCAACACGCCGTGCAAGAGCAGCGCTTTCGCCCGCTCCGGTGACTTCTTTAAAATATCGCGGTTCAAATAGATCTCGCCGAGGTAACGCTTCTTTGTTTCCGGATGGGGAAAATGCGCGGGTTCGGGAAACGAGAGCACATTCGGCTCCGTCTTCTTCTTTATAAATCGTGCCTTAAGCTTGGTGATGCTCTTATTGTCGAGCAAAATGATATCCATCGCTGCATCGCGGACACCAAGCGCCTTCAACATCTTCTGCGCCAACCGCGCAAGCTTAGCTTCGTTCCACATCGCGGATGACATCTCCCACCGTCTTCCCGTCAGCACGTCCCTTTGCCAGCTTCATCACTTCTTTCATAATAGAACTAAAATCGGTTGCGCCGTTTGATTTGGCTGCCGCGACCATCGCCACAATCTCCTCGCGCGAAAGTTCGGCGGGAAGATATTCATAGAGCACCTTGAGGTCGCCTTCCTCTTTTGCAACGAGGTCGTCGCGCTTGCCCTGCTTGAAAAGTTCGATCGAATCCTTGCGCTTCTTCGCCTCCTTTTGGAGGATCGTTATCACTTCTTCATCGCTCAACATCGCCTGCGGATCCTTGAGCGCTTTTTCCTTCTGCGCCGGATTCAACGACGCGAGCGTAAAGCGAAGCACCTCAAGGCGTGCTTTATCACCGCTTTTCATCGCGGTCTTCATGTCGTCACTGATTTTTTTAAAAAGGGGCATTGTGGGAAATCCCAAGCGATAGCTATCTAGATAAGGCCGAGCTTCTTCTGACGCTCAACGTCGGCTTTCTTCTCCTCGCGATGGATCGCAGACGAGCGGCGCTTAATACGGCTGATCACGCGGGTGTGAAACTTGCGATGACGAACCTCCTTGACGATGCCGCTCCGCTTCACTTTGCGCGTGAAGGTATACAAAAGCGACTGCGCCGATTCCCCCTCCTTTTTCCTTGCTTCTATTGCCATAGGAGACAGTATATATGAGGAATGGCGGTTTTGCAAGATACTGGCAGCGAGGATGGCGCGCAGTGTCTTGCGAGTGCGACGTTCCGGTCTGCTGACCGGCCGCCTCGACTCTCGGCACCTTCGTGCCTCCGAGACGCCCCGCAAGACACTGTACGCCATCCTCGCTGCCCTGATTTCTACAAAACCAATGTTCCTTCTAATAGACTTTACTAATGATTTTTCCTTTAGGCCAAAGGCAATCTTTGAGACGGTCGCGCTGTATTGGAGAGACCTCCTGTCTTCATATTACAAATTCACCATCACTCGTTTAAAAATGTTAAATAAAGATTAAAAAGTTTTTGACTTCCTTTTTGCGCGACGTATGATTGTTGCATGATAAAAACAAAAAACGACGATGCCGAAGTGATGACGAAAGGATGGTTCCGCGAAGCCATGCGTGAATCAATAGATGAATTTGCGAGGATCGTGAATAAAAGCTTTGTCGAGATGGAGTCGCGTATGGATGCGCGTTTTGGAAAAATAGAATCCACTATGGCAACAAAAGAAGATATTCTTACGCTCACGCAGCGCATAGATAAACTGGAAAAATATGTCAATAATCGTTTTGACAGTATCTCGCGTGAATTAAAAGAAATCCGTAAAGAGATAAAAGCAATCGACGTCCGCGCCGATATATTCGAACTCCGATCTCGCGTAACCAAACTAGAACAAAAAGCCGGTATGTAAGTTACTCCTCCTCATCAATATCAGTTCGGCAGAAATAGAAATAAGGCATGCGTTTGAAGACCGCTGGATTAATGGTCTTCAAACGCATGCCTTATTTCTATTTCTGCCGCTTCTTTATCTCCTCCACTAATTTCTCCAGCGGCACCGCTTCCTGCAATCCGTTTGTAAGGTCACGGACAATAATGCTGTTCTCGTAGATTTCCTTTTGGCCAAGGATCAACGCAAGCGCGATCCCCTCGCGATCGGCAACTTTCAGCTGCGCCGCGAGCGATTCCTTGGAAAGCGATTCGGCGACCAAAAATCCGCGGCCGCGAAGGTCTTTCAATATGGCAAATGCTTTCTTCTTTGCCAGGTCGCCGGCGTGCGCGAGGAATACGCGTTTGCCGGATTTTCCGCTGATCGCGATCTCTTTTGCGCGCATGACGGCGATCAGCCGCTCCACGCCGCATGCGCCGCCGACGGCGGGCGTCAGGTGCCCCCCGATCGTTTCCATCAGATAGTCGTAGCGGCCGCCGGCGGGCAGCGCGCCGATCTGCGCCTCATTTCCCTCGGCATACATCTCGAACACCGTGCGGCTGTAGTAATCCAACCCGCGCACGAGGTGATGGTCAAGCTCATACGGGATATTCACCTCGTCCAGATATTCCAATACGGATTTAAAGTGCGCGCTGCACATCACGCAAAGCTTATCGAGGAAGTTCGGCGCCTTATCTTTGAGCGCGACGCATTCGGGCTCTTTGCAATCAAGCAGCTTGAGCGGATTTGCCTTTAGCCGGCGCACACAATCCTCGCACAATTCGCTCTCATGATTCTTATAATAGCTGGTGAGTTGTTTCTTATAGATCGGGCGACAGATGCGGCACCCGATGGAATTGATCTTTACGAGGGAGCCCTTGATCTTGAGCTCGTTCAACAGATCCCAAAAGAGCGCAATGATCTCCGCATCATAGATGGGATCGTTCACGCCGCCGAGCGTCTCAAAGTCGATCTGCGTGAACTGCCGCGCGCGGCCGAGCTGAGGACGCTCGTGCCGGAAGATCGGCCCCATCGCAAACAAGCTTTTGCGGCTGACCCGAGGCGCGAAAGCCCGTGCTGCATGTACGCGCGGGAAATCCCCGGCGTATATTCCGGCCGGAGCGCCAGAAAATCGCCGCCCTTCGTTTTTAGCGTATACATTTCCTTCTGCACCACATCGCTCTCCTCGCCGGACGTCTTATTATAGAGGTCGGCAAATTCCAGGACCGGCGGCTCGATCCGCGAAAATCCGTACGCGGAAGCAAGCGAATGCACAACATCTTCTATTTTTTCCCAATACGGCTCATCGGAAGGCAATACGTCATGCATCCCCTTTGCGGATTGAAAAGTGCGCACAACTTCCTTTGGCTTTTCTTTTTCCTGTTTAGGCGAAGGCATAGTGCTGATTACGAAGAGGTTGATGAAGAGACCGCATTGTACTGCGGAGCGCTAAAGATCTGTATCGCATTAAGGGGCCAGAGGCGGAATCGTACGAGGCCCACGATATTGCTTGCGGGCAACGGGCCCCAACTGCGCGAATCATAACTCACCGCGCGATTGTCCCCCATCATAAAATATGAACTTGACGATAAGTGTAATGTCTTCATTCCCCGCAGTGATCGTGCCCGCGGGCAAGTACGATTCGTTCAGCACAAACCCGTTGGGATTCTGCTTGTTGTAAATCGTGACGGTATTGTTATTGATGACCACACGCTCGCCCGGCAGACCGATGACACGCTTGATGAGATAGGTCGACACATCGCTCACATCATGGAAAACGACGACTTCGCCGCGCTCCGGAGGCCGGATGCGATAGGTCAGTTCATCGGTCAGCACATAATCGCCGTTCGAGAACGTCGGGAACATGCTCGTGCCACTCACGAGGAACGGCTGAACAAGGAACGTCCGCACGATGAACACCGCCGCAACGGCAATGACCGCGATCTCGATGACCTCAAGCAGTGATGCAAGGAACTTTCTCATAATTTCGTAATGTGTACTCATTATATAGAAGATGCAATATAATAATCAAGCATGGACAAGACGCTCATTATTGGATTAGGGAACCCTGACCCGGCGCTCGAAGCGACTTACCACAACGTGGGGGCGCTTGCGGTGCAGTGGATCGCAGAACATGCGGCAGAAGACGCTGCCGATACGACGGGCAAACCAACCTTTCGCGCTCATAAGGACAGCTTTGCATATATAAAGACCGGGTCATATATATTCGTCCGTCCGCTCACCTATATGAATGAGTCGGGCCGCGCGGTGCATGACGCAATGCGCGTCTTTGACGCAAAGCCGGAGGATATCATTGTCATCCATGACGACAGCGATATCCCCGTTGGCGAATTTAAACGCACGACCGGCGGCGGCTCCGCAGGACACAACGGCATCAGGTCCGTCATCGATCATCTCCACACCCAAGACTTTGCGCGCATCCGCATCGGCATTCGCGCGCCGGACGAGGCGCATCGCAAAAAAGCCGGCGACTTCGTGCTATCCCCCATCACTCCCGCCGACAAAAAAGTCTTCGAGAACGTATTTGAAAAAATCTTCGCTTCCTTCTTCTAGAAGCCCGACGGTGACAGCGGAAAGGTCATGGAGAACGTGTATGCCCCGGTCGTACCCTGGATGTTGAGCAACGGCAACGTTACCGTGCCGAAATGCGGATCGCTCTGGATCGCGTTTCTGAACGCTGCGATTTGATCCTCCGATTGCGCGGTGCCGGCGACAAGAATGGGAGTATTCGCCGCCTGGAAGGAAATGTTGTCCACGGTGACGCCGTTCGCCGCGGCAGTCGCGTTGATATCGGTGATCATCAGATAATCATTATTGATCTGCGATTCTGCGTTGGCGATGAGCGAGACCGACTGGTTGAATGCGGTGGAAGACGCCTCGAGCGCACCGATCTCTGCGGACTCATTCCGCTGCCCTGCAAACGCCACGGACGATTCGAGGCTGCTCGCCGTAATGCTCAGGAAATTATTTGCAAAGGCATACATGACGATAAGGCATCCAAGTACCACGGGGATCAATACGCGCCAGAGCGCAAAAAAATCAAGCAGGCGTTCGTCGTGGTACGTATCCACCGCACCGGAGCCCGAGAGATTGATCTCTTTATCCTTCGGGTCCGCATGAATTCCCCGCAGGCCGCAACCGAACGCCACGAACCATTCCGGAGGAACCTCCTCGCCCATAGTGAGCGTAAGCGGGATGACCGGCAACGCCATGGCCGATCCGGCGATGGCCGGCTCGGCCTCCTCCTCGAATGCCACGGCGGAAAGCAATATGCCGGCAAGCGGTTCCGGCCAATGCTGGGAATAGAAATTAAGCACCTGCCGCGTGTTTGCCGCGAGCATCTCTTTGAATTTCGCCACTAAGACCTGCCCTTTATCGTCGCTGATATCGGCCCACGCATTCGGATATTCAAAATATAATTTCCCGGCCCGGACAACCAGAAAATCTATGCCGGAATTATCAATGTCGACCACCAGATATGATCTTCCCGGATCGATGCCGCCCCCCTTCTCGCGTAATGCCCGGACGAGTGCGAGCGCCCGCGACTCGAGCCCTACCGTGATGAATCCTGCCGCGTAGAGCGCCTGGATCATTCCATCCACGATCACCTTGTCCGCAAACGCCGCGGCGATCTCCGAACGTAAGCTTTTTTCATCACGGCCAATGAGCTGCCAGCCATAATACGCCTGTGAAATGTCCATAGGAGAAAGCATCTGGACGTTGAGATCGATCGCCCTATCCAGATCGCTTCCTTCCATGGAAGGAAGAGCGAATACCTGGCTATACATGTTGACCGAACTCAGCGCAACAACGACATTCAGTTTCTCTTTTCCTCTTGTAGGCACCTTTGCCCTCAATTCACGGAGCGCGGCGTAGAACGCCGCCGCGTCCTTTATCTTTCCTTTTTCCAAGACCCCCGGCAAAAGACGGACAGCTTCTCTCTTCCAGACGCCTCCTTCAATATAGACGAAGCGCAGCACCTGATCGCTTATCTCAAGACCCTCCGCGTGGGCGCGAAGGCGCAGGAGGGAAAGTATCTTTTGATAATATGCTTTTAATAATTCCATATATGGAGATCGATCATTGCACGTCCGCCCATGAAACGACGCTTATCTGGCCGGTGATGGCGTTCTCCGAAACGACGACGCTGATCTTTTTCGTATGGCCCGAGACCGTTGCCACGGAAAGGATGGTCGCCTGGCCGGAAGCGGGACTTCCCTGGGTGACGGTGACGGTCGCCGTCGTGGAGCTGGCCGCCGAGACGGTATATCCCCCGCTTGAGAATTGCGTGCCGGCGCGATCGAGTTGAAGAACCCCGTCTTCTGCCCCCGCCGTCGCTGCCGCCTCGGCCTTGAACTCCTCCGCGACGCCATATCCAGTATTTACATATGATAGCGTAAGAAACGCGATTAAAATGCCGGCAACCGCCAGAATTCCTCCGATAAAGAATGTGAGCGCCAGGAATGCTTGTCCATTGCGCGACTGATAGTAATGCACTCTATTATTGTACTACACTCCCGATATTGGAACCTGATATGGTGGTTCATAAAGGTGTCAAATAACCCGCAATACTGCAATAACTTGGAATAATCGCGGTTTTTTATCCAAGTTCTTACCCCATTGCGCACTACTTGACAAATTTTGTCTTAATAGTATACTAATTGCAGAACCAAAACTGGTGGGCAATCTTGCCTGCCGGACCAAAAACTCAACATTTAACGCAGGTGACGGCCATGGAAGGCCGGCCTAGGAGGAATCACCATGAAGAATCAGTCTCGTTTTTCACTGGCCGGCTTCGCTATTCTGTTCGGCCTCACCATGGCCTCAACCGGATGCGGCAGCGGTGGAAGCACCGGCGGCAATCCGCCACCACCGCCTCCGCCGACACTCGCGTGGAGCAATAACACCAACCCGAGCAATCTTCAAAACTGCGGTGGGGCGACATACTCGTACCCCGCAACTGGAAGCAGCGGAAGTGTTACCTACACGTTGGATAACTCTGCATTGGGAACAATCAACGCCGACACTGGGCTCGTAACAGCAAACTGCTCCAAGAACTTCGTGGCGGCCAGCGGCCATGTCGTCGCAACCGACGGATCCACATCCATCAATTGGCCGGTGGCGTTGGTCAACCAGATCGCTTACACCAAAAGCGGCTCTGCGGGCGATAGCTTCACTGACACGTTCGTCGTAAACAGCGACGGAACATCACCAACGAAGATCATCGCGAGTGGTTGCATCAACCCAAGTTATTCCGAAGGCCATGTGAGTCTCGCCTGCATTGCGAGCGTCAATCCGCAGGATCAGGTGCAGATTTATAAGACCGACGGCATGACAACGCCGACCTTGACCACAACACTCACCTTCGCGTCACTCAAGCAAATTCTCTTCGTCTCGCTATCCCCCGATGGCAAGACGCTGTTGCTCACCGCTGAAGCCCCCGGCACTTTCGGGGTCTACAGCGCAAGCGCAATCGACGGAAGCGCACTAAAATCCCTTTACCAGGAAACGTGCTCAGGGAGTTTCTGCGTAGGTACTGGCGCGGCAAGCTGGAGTCACGATGGCAAAACCATCGCGTTCACCAACGTCGTGAATGGCCAGGGTACTATCTGGACGATGAACGCCGACGGCACCGACCAAGCCGCTTGGTTGCCTGCAGGAGTCCCAGGGGACGAAGCTCTATTCGCTGTTGGCGATCAGGAGATCTTCTTCACCTCGTCGTCAGGAGCGCCTGGTATTTATACCGACGGCCTTGACGAAGCTCCATCCGCGAACCCCGTTATCCCTAACGGCAATAACTTCGCATTGTCACCTGACGGTGGATCCATCGTCTACAATCTTCCGGGCGCTAACGGATCCACGAGCATCTACGTCGCCAACGCGGCAGACGGAAGCGACGCAAAACTGATCAGCGCCGCTCCAGGCTCCATCGCGTGGTAATTCTAATTCGGGGCGGCAACCACCGCCCCACAGCACAGCCTGTCCTCTCACGGATGGGCTGTTTTTTTATTTTTTTAGTTGCACGCCTGTATTGTTGTAGAGGTGGTATTTGCCCAAACATCGCAATGCTGGCCGGTTGGAACACCATTATTTAGACATGCGGCTATGTCTCCCTCATCCACAACTTCCGGCAATGCTGAGCCGCACGAAGGAATTCCTTCAATGCCAAGCGTACCTACCGGGCTGTTACACGTGCTGGGACCGCTACAATTCCCCGGACTGGTTAACTGTCCGCTCCCGCTGTATTCACTATTGATGCTCGCGGAACAATTGTAATTGAAATTCACCGAGCCAGCGCCACCGACATTTGTGGTGGTAGCAGTCGTAAACCATGCGGTCTGGCCCGGAAAAACATTTGCATTACTATCATTGCAATCGTTAAAGCCGATCGTGGGGGTAGTATCTGACGAACGAGCCGGTCCGGCCGACGAACTAGTAGACCAACTAGAACCGGCAAGATATCCGTCATGATCGGCATCGGTTCCGTACATCTGGCCCGTTGCTATTTCGCCACCGGCAGCAATGGTTACTTGGCCGCTCCCAGAAAACGTCATCGTACTCCCGGGTGTTAGCACAAAGGTATAGCCGTTCCCTATGGTCACCCCTTCATCAACCACAATCAATGCATTCTCGGGACCGTCAATCGGATCGGAAGATCCAAACGAACACCCTCCTGAACCATATGCACTACCGGTAAAGTTAGAGCCTGAGCTGACGTTCCACTGCGCTCCATTGTAATTATTGACGCTCCACCCACACTGGGCATCCGTCCAAGCAATCTTCGCCGAGTTCACATTTCCCTGATTGTCGGTCGCAGTGAAGGTGGTAAAATACCGCGCAACGTGCGTGTCCTTAACCGTCCACGTGACTGAATACTTCTCATCCCCTTCCGCCGCCTGTGCGACATTGTTTGAGCCGGTGCTATTGTTCGGACCGGCGAGCATCAGCTGATTCTGCGTGTTCACGGAATATCTTTGGGGCAGAATATCGTCCGATGCGGCAGGGCCGACGAGCATGAGCGGCACCGTCGTCGTGCCGTTGTCCGTCTGGATATTCGCGACGACCGAAGTGACCGGGTTGGGATCGGAAACAATGACGGTCAACGTCTGCGTGTCACCCACGTGGACATCGACGGGATTCACGGTCGCCTGAACGATCTTCGGGGTCACGCCCGCAGCTTGCATGATCTGATAGGTCTGCGACCCGTGCGGGATCGGCGCCATCTTTATGGGTGTGGTGCTCGTGGCAACCGCCGCGATCTGATTGCCGGGCTGAGGATTCACCGCCTGCTGGGTCGGTGCCAATGATCGTTTTGGCAAAAGGATGACCACGACAGCGATCACTGCGGCAACGATGATGATGCCGACACCGAGCATGATTGTTTTTTTACTTGAGGACTTCATGGTGTGAAGGATTAAAAATAGTTATTAATTTATGGTGAAGTTCGGCGCTTCACTTGTCGGTGCGGTGTTGGACCATTGGCTCGCATCAAAGCGCGGCGCGCTCAAGCGATATGAGACCTCGCCAGCCTGATCGCCGAAGATAGTGAGCGTGCCGGCCGCCGCATCTTTGGTATACCACGTATTCCCGTCGAACGACGGCGTGAGGATCACGATCATGCTATCGAGCTGAGCCGGAAGGTTCGTTGCCTTGCCAAAAAGCCAGAGGTCCGAACCCTGCGCGAGCGTATTGAAGTCGATCGTCGTTGAGCACGTCGCGCCGGGACCCTTCGCGCACGTAAGGTCGAGCAATCCCGTCGTCTCTTCTTTCTCGCCCGTCATCGCCGGATTGTATGTTGCGTAATTTTTTCCGTCGATCGAATAGACAGGGTCGATCGTCCCGACGGTAAGCTTCCCGGCAATATTCACGTTACCGGAAGAATTCAATGTAAGACCCCAGCCGCTGTTATATAACCCTATGAGACCGCCGTCATTTCCCATAAATTCCGTGTCGCCGTTATTGACCCATACGCCGCCGTTACTACTACCGTCTCCGGTCTGTATGCGTCCATTGACCGCAAGATCGACGTTGCTACCCCCAAGGCCACCGATGGTAAGCTTGCTCGTCGGCCCTGATGTCCCGATGCCGACGTTGCCGCTCCCCGTGATCAAAGCATACCCGCCGCCGCTATTGGTAAAGTACCCGCCGAAGCCGCTCGCATTAGTTGCTAATCCATAAGCCCCGACGCCATTCGACGCAGTCGACTGTCCCGCAGTACCGGCCCAATATTGGCCGCTCTCCTGCCCCGCCAGGAAGCCGGTCGTTCCACCGCCACCCGTGGCAGTTACCGAACCGATCCATGAAGAATTAGGTCCCGAAGTGAACGTTTGAGTGCCCGTCCACGTATTCGCACTGCCAAGATTCAGGGAAATGGCATTGAATGTGCCGCCAGTGCCAACAGCAATCGATCCACCACCGCCCGAAAGACCCGTCCCGGCGGAGGGGCCGGTAATGGTAACGTTGCCCATGGCCGCTTGATTGCTCCCCGAGCCATAGTTTACGGAAATAGTACCCGAACCCGTGATGGTTCCGCCGGAAAGTCCCGTACCCGCCGTGACGCTCGTCACCGTACCCGCGTTGCCCGTCGGCCATGACGAGATGCAGTTTGCGCCGCTAAAGCAATAACTTGCGGCACTCGCCTGTCCGTTCACGGTCAAATTATCCCAAATGCCGACATTTCGCGTGCTGCCGCCGGCAGAATTATTCCCGACGATCATCAACGTTTTAAATGTGTTGTTGTCGTTATAGATTCCGGCGCCTCCGTCGCCCGTGCCATACGCAGCCCAAGATGCATAATTCGGAGTAAGGCCATAATTCCCCCCGATCGATCCTCCGGTCACTGTCAATTTATATCCCGGGCTCGTCGTCCCGATGCCGACGTCGCCGCCATTGAAATATGAGTTTCCGCTCACCGCCAGATCGTCCACGTTTGTACCGGCATAGTTTTGAAGAAGGAGACCACCATTACCCGACCCTATCTTTACGACCGTGTTATTGAGATCGCCGTAAATGAGGGGACCGCCCGTTCCATTGACGCTCCCCGAGCCGCCGCCGAGGTAAAGATAATTTCCATCAACCTCTATGTTTCCGTTCACTTCCAATGCCTGGCCAGGCGACCCCGTCCCGATGCCGACATCGCCGCCATTCTCATTGATCAACGTATTACCGGTAGAACTATAATTTATATATAACGGGGAGGATCCTCCGTTGTTCAACGACCAAATTTGGTTACCATTAATACCGATATTAGTTCCTGTCGTAGGGCCGACGTTAATTTGTACTGGGAATACATAATTTCCCCCGCCAGTATTGGAGCCGAACTGGCCGGAAGAGACATTGCCGGCAGAAATGGCGGAGACAACACACGTCCCCGCGATCAACTGACCTCCCGAATTGGTCCCGACGCAATTCTGACTCGTAAGGCCGGAATCAATGAGGGTCGTTGCCCGTGCAGTGCCGGCGACGTCAAGTAGATACGCCGGACTCGTCGTCCCGATGCCGACGTCGCCGTGAACGTTCAATCCGCCAGCGAGTCCCAAATCTCCAGAAGTATCGAGTGCGTAAACCCACGCAACTCCCTGTTGGGCAATACCAAGAAGACTGGTATTGATACCGGAAACAGAAGTACCGGGATTATTTTGTAGCTGCGCACCATTGCTACTAGTTCCCAAAAGGAGAGCTACACTTGTATGGATATTCCCATTCACATCGAGTGGATAGGCAGGGGTCGTCGTCCCGATGCCGACGCTGCCGGGGAAGCTGTAATTTCCCCCGCCGGTGCCGGAGCCGAACTGGCCGGAAGAGACATTGCCGGCAGAAATGGCGGAGACAACACACGTCCCCGCGATCAACTGACCTCCCGAATTGGTCCCGACGCAATTCTGACTCGTAAGGCCGGAATCAATGAGGGTCGTTGCCCGTGCAGTGCCGGCGACGTCAAGTAGATACGCCGGACTCGTCGTCCCGATGCCGACGTCGCCGCCGGAATCTTGAAGGACCAATGAATTTGTGCCATTGGTGACCCCAACGGCCATATACGCATTCGCGGGAGTAGCATTATAGTCCCACATAATTCGCCCACGGTTAGTACTGGCCTGCCCAACTTCAACATATGAGTTAGCTCCCGGATTTGCTGCCATAATAGTACTCGCGGGTACGCCGGATGCCGCCCCGACATCAGTTCCAACAACCAAAGCATCCGACGGCGACGCTGTCCCGATGCCGACGTCGCCATTATCTAATACCTCCATCCTATTCGCCCCGGCGGTTACGTCGTATATTCCAAATCCATTGGAGGCTGACGCACCCCCATAAAGATAGAACTCATCAGCGCCATCAGCAGCATCAAACACCATTCCATTTTGTGAACTGCCTCCGGTCAGTAATAGTTTCTCATTACCCGTGGCTGAAACAACAAGGGGTTGACTTGGTGTCGACGTCCCGATGCCGATGTTGCCAGGGAAGCTGTAATTTCCCCCGCCGGTGCCGGAGCCGAACTGGCCGGAAGAGACATTGCCGGCAGAAATGGTGGAGGCACCGAGACCGCTTGCGTTGAGCGTTCCACCGACGATGAGATTATCGCCAATGATGGTGTCCCCCGCGGTGACGGTGCTGGTCGCGATGGAGACCGCCCCGTCGTCACGAAGTAAAAGAATGGGGGTCGTGTTGTTCTCTAGAAACTTTCCGGCATAGGTGGTGTTGTCGCTCGTTCCGCCAAGGCTCAGAAATTTATCCCCGGATATCGTCGTTGGGGTGCCGACAGCGACGTTGTTCGAGCTGTCACTGCCGATCGCGCCGGATCCGCTTGGCGGCGCCTGGGTCGGTCCAACGAATGCAAATGCCTCGAGCGCGAACGCAAAGACCATTCCCGCAACCAAAGCCCCCGCCGCGATGGCGAGGACACTCGGCGTCTTGAGCAATGGATTTTTCTTCATCGTGCGACTTGATTACTGCGCGGTGCTTGACGTCGTGGGGGTTGGGATCTGCGTGCCGGCAGTTTCCTGTTGCGCCGCCGCTTCGGCCGCACCCGGATTCTCTATGGCCTGTGCCACACTGCTTGTGGCCGCGAGCCGCGTCCATAAAATAATTTGTTTTGCGTTAAGATAAACATCGCCGGCGGGTCCCCACGCTATCTGACTGAAAGGATACACACCAACAGTCGGATTCCCTTTTGCGTCGGTGCTGCGCTCAAGGAACCACGCATCCTGGATGTGCGGCGTCGGGAACCAGTCAAGCGTACCAAAATAGACATCGCCGGTTGAAAGATACACCGCGGAGTACGGTGAAAGCGCCACGCCCGGCTTTCCCCCGCTCAAATTTAATCCGACCCAGACGCCAACAGCGACAAAAATCACGGCAACGACGATGATAAGGATGATAGTAAAATTTTTTTTCATAGTATGAGTGTGTTAATTCTTTGCAACGACGATAAGGTGTCCCATGGGACCGCTCGACGGCCCTCCGCAGGAACTACAATAGAAGAGGAAGTTTCCGCTTTGAAGCGCCTGGAACTGGATGCGCTGGGTTTTACCTTTTGCGATCGGCGCATTGAAGCCATAATCAGGCTGAGTAAAGGAATAGTTCGCATCCACGGCAGTGATCTCAAGGTCGACGGTATCGCCCTGGTTCACGATCACCGTATCGGGCACAAACGCGTTACTCTGGATGTTGATGCTGAAACTGCGGTATTGCACATTTCCCGCCGGATCGCCCACGCTTTGAACCGCAGGAACCGCAACGCCCGACGAAGTGCTTGTAGCACCTTTATTGGGAACCGTGACATTCGCCGGAACCGCAGTACGAGTGGTGGATGACGGCGTGATCGGAGCCACAGGATTCGTTGATGCGGTACCCGACGATCCCGGCGCGCCGGGTGCCGGAACACTTATAGGATGCTCGTACCAAACCACAGCAACTATGGCGATCACGACCACTATTATGACAACGCCCACGATCTTCTTAGTGTTGCTCATAAAAATATTATAGCATAATGATATGTTTCTACTAATAGATATTCACCCACGCGAGCGTCCCCGTTGCGCTCGCGGCGCAGAGATAGAGCGAATCCTTGGTTGAACCGCCGGGGGAATAGAAATCGAGGGTTCCCCGGTTGGTGGCGTTGCACGTCCCCTGCGGAGTGTTTAATAATTGCACCGCACCCTGCACCGAAAGAGGCTGGGCGGGGTTCAGCACTCCTATACCGACATTACTCCCGCTGAAATACATATCGCCGTTGATCGGGCTCCACATGTTGGTCGAGTTTCCGAGCGGCTCCGGATTTGACGATGCGTAAAGTCCCGTATCAAATGTCGCCGCCGAGACCTGCTCTATTGAAGTTTGGAAAAGCTGGCTGAATGATTGCGCAATATTCTTGGTGTTATAGGCGATCGTATACGAAATACTTACCGCATCATGTCCGGGAGGATTCGCGTTGCGCGTAAAGGAAAGATTGGAAACAGTGACCATGCCGGAAGTGAGCGGTTGCAGCGTCCCGGTGGCCGTTTGTTGGATATACACCGTACCGCTTGCAAGCGTTATATAGGTCGGGTCAAGCGAGGAGCTTGCCATTTCCAGCTTGAGCGTCGATGTCGGCGTGGAAGTAGGGATGTCGACCAGGCTCGCCGTTTGAACATAATACTGAAGTTTTTGTAAAAGAAACTGGCTTTCCTGGTTCACCGCAGCGCCCGACGATGATTGTACCTGCACCTGCGTGACCGTGGAAAGAATACCGATGAATGCAATGACAATGACCGTGAAGATGCTTATTGCAATAAGCATCTCAATGAGCGTAAATCCTTTTCTCATGCTTTTTATTATAGCATGTGCCCTACGGACTCCAGTTGACGATGATACTGTTCACGCTGGGGCTGAGCGATCTCGCCGTGTTCGACAAAAGGATGACGCGATAGCGGAAATAGCGGCCGGCGAGCGATGTGTAGTTGCCCAGCCGGATCGGGGCGCCGGAGACGCTGGCCAGGTAACTGCTCCCCGATGTGCCGTCGGGACCGATAAAGTTCCATGGGCCGCTCGAACTATTGCTCACGGCGATCTGGAAACCGACCGATGTCCCCGCCGGCAGATTTCCTTTCCACGTGATCGAATTGAGCTCTGCGCCGCTCGTCACGCCGGTATCGAAAGTTTGGGAGTCGAGCGTTCCCGAGGCTGACGTTGCAACCCACGACGTCGCCACCTCAAAATTGGAACCAGAGCATGAAATATTGCCGCAATTAAAAGATATCCATCCTACAGTATCATTCCACGCCCAGCCGGAGAACACGCCCGTCGCCGCATTTATTTGCACGCCGCAATAACCGGAATAGGAAGAGCATGCCGAGGTCGTCGAACCCGTGACCGGATATGTGGAAGATGCGTCGCCCCAGTAAAACGATATCCAACCAATTTCATCGTTCCACGCCCACCCCGAAAGGTCTCCGTTGCCGTCATTCGCAACCATATAATTACTGGTGCCGCAAATATTGCCACTCGGGCTCGTGGCACAATCCAGCGAGACGGAACCCGCCGATGAACTTGCATATCCCTGAAGCTGCGACGCCGTCACATTCACATTGCCGGTGCTGTAGAAATCGATCCAGCCGATCTCGTCGTTCCATGCAAAATGCTGTGATGTTGTCGCGTTGATATTCGTCGCCGCGAACGCGTGCGGCGAAAGGAACATAAATGCCGCGAAAGTTCCTGCGACGATCCAGCTATATAAGAAAATTTTCTTCATAATGACAAATTCACATCAATATCCCGGAATGGAGACGTAGAGTGCGCCGGTCGTCGTTGAATAATCAATATTGGATGATGTGGCGAATTGGCTGCTGGCGGAGGTTGCCACACCACTCGCGCCGGGACCGCCGGACCAGTCAGTTTGATCGATCACGGCATCGTCATTACGGGTGAGGTATGTGCTTATCGTGCTCGTCTGCCCATGTGTCCAATTATACACCACAAAGATCTGCTTGGTGGACGGATCATAGGCGTTGCCGGACGCTGTCGAGGTGGCATTCCCCCCGCTCGTGCGGTATACATCGGAAAGATAAAAATAACGGGTGAAGGTTGTCGTGCCGAGAACGAGCGATTGGATGCCCGACGTGGCGGTATAGGGAGATGACGATGTGATTAAATAGTATTGATGGCTCGTGCCGGTCGCGAGGGCCATGACGTTGTTCCATCCCGCCTCAGAGAATACGCGCACGTTATTAAGGAGATCCTGTCCGACCGTCGCTCCCTGCTGTACGTTCACCGCCTGGGTATTTTCCTGAAGCGCCGGCGCAATGATCGTCGCGGCGGCCACCATGAATATGGTGCCTACTGCGATCGCAAGAAGAAGCTCGGTGATCGACTGTCCGGATCGGAGCGCTTTCATCACTTCATTTTATCACACTAATAGCTTATCTCTCCGGATGAAGCCACCGATATCGTGGACGAGAATATCGTGCTCTGCTTTGGCATATATAATTTGATACTCGTCGAAGCGGAGGCAGTGCCGGCGATCGGAGCAAAAACGATGTCGAGCGTGGCGCCCGTGGCAAGCGTGGAGGTCTGATATGCCACGGTCAGCGGCAACGGATAATAACCGACGGTGCCGGTCGCGCTATAGGCAGCTCCCGTGAACAACGCGTAGAACGGCACCACGGACGTGGAATTTGAAAAATGGACCCCCCACGAAACGCTCACCCCCTGCACCGCGCCGTTCTGCTGTGCGATCGCATCGCTCTGCGCCTGGCGCAAGAGCGTCGCGATCTGCTCAGTGGTGGCCGTCAGATCCGCGTTGGTCCGCCGCGATGCGAGCGTGGCGAAAACGACCGCGCCGAGCGCGATCATGACCCCGAAGACCACGAGAAGCTCGACAAGGGTGAATCCTTTGCGCATGGATCAGAATGATGTAGTCAGCTGATAGATCGGGACAATGATGGAAAGGGCGATGACGCCGACCATGACACCCATCACGAGGAGCATTCCCGGCTCAAGGAGCGAGACGAGCGCTTTGATATTCGCGTCGATATTCGATTCATAAAATTCCGAGAGGGTGTCCAGCACTTCCTCAAGGTGTCCCGCTTTTTCGGAAATGGCAACGAGGTTGATCACCATTTTGGGGAACACCGTCTCGCGACGGAACGCTTCGCCGATCGTCAGCCCTTTTGACAATCCCTCGTTCGCGACGCGAAGGAGCGCGGTGCGGTATGAATCGAGCCCTACCGTTTCCGCTGCGATCGTGATCGTATCCACGATGGGCAATCCTGCGCGCATGAGCGAGCTCATCGTGGAGGCCATGCGCTGAACGGCGATCTCGCGATACACCGTACTCACGAGCGGAAGGCTTGTCAGCACCCGGCTAAAGACACGCGCACCCACTTCCGTCTTGGTCACCACCCACACGGTGATCCCGACGAGTATCACGAGACCGGGAAGAATGATGAGGATATTCGCCCCGAGAAAAAGGCCGACGGTGAACACGATCTGGGAGAACCACGGTGGATTGATACCGCTCTGCGCGAACACATTTGCCACCTTGGGCAATGCAAACGTCACGAGAAAGGTCAGGATTCCGACGGCCATGCAAAGCAATACGATCGGGTATATCATCGCCGACTTCACCTTGCTTCGTATCTCCGCTTCTTTTTCCAGAGAGACGCTCAGGTCCTCGAATGTCTTCTGGAGTGTCCCCGAAGCTTCCGCCGCCTTTACGAGGTTGATGATCGTTGAAGAAAACTCTTTCGGGTGCCGTGCGAACGAACTATAGAACGGGCGGCCTTTGCTCAGGTCATCCCGCACCTCAAGGAGAAAATTGCGCATCGCCGGCTTGTCAAAATCGAGGATGAGAATGTTGATCGCGGAAAGCAAATCGGTGCCCACGCGCAACATCAATGCCAGATATTTCGTGAGGAATACCTTGTCCGATGTGTTGATGCCGCCGCCGAAAAATCCCTGGACCACCCCTACTTTTACTTTCTCCATCGGTTTCACCGAAATCGGGCGAAGTTGTTTGCTTCCAAGAAAGCGCAGTGCGTCGTTCAGGCTATCAGCCTCGTAATCCCCTTCCGTCATCTTTCCCGCCTCGTCCGCAGCGACGTAATGAAACAGCATATGTAAATAATACCACAGGCATTCTTTTGTATGAGCTGTCCCGCGAGTGGACGTCCCTACGTTGGAGCGAGACAGAGGGGAATTCTTTTTATTCCCGGATCACGCGCAAGACTTCCTCGAGCGTCGTCTGTGCAAGCTCCGCTTTCCGAAGCCCATCCTCAAACATCGTTTTCATTCCCGATTTGGTCGCCTCTGCGCGAACGGATTCCAGGCTGAACTGCGGAGCGACGATCAGCTCTTTTATCGGTTCGGTCACCTCCAATGCCTCGAAAATAGCGAGGCGTCCGCGATAGCCTGTCATGCCGCATGCCGAGCATCCCTTGCCGGAGTACAATGTTTTTGGAATACGTACTTTTTCCGGATCGAGACCGTTTCCCTCTATTTGTTTTTTTAATATTGCTACGACTGCGGGATCGGTATCGTAAGAATAGATGCACGACTGGCAGACCTTACGCACAAGACGCTGGGCAAGTACCAGATTGAGCACTGAACTTACGAGGAACGGCGGGATCTTCATATCGAAAAAACGCGGGATGGCCGTCGGCGCGTCGTTCGTGTGGAGCGAAGAAAGCAGTAAGTGGCCGGTAAGCGCCGCCTGTACGGCGATGTCAGCGGTCTCGTCGTCGCGGATCTCACCGACCATGATCACGTTCGGGTCCTGGCGAAGCAGTGCGCGAAGCCCTGAGGCAAAGGTCATCCCCGCCTGGGGATTGATCTGCGTCTGATTGACGTAGCGCATGTTGTACTCGATCGGATCTTCAACGGTCGTCATATTGACCTCGGGGCGGTTCAATATATTCATAAGCGCGTAGAGCGTCGTCGTCTTTCCTGAACCGGTCGGTCCGCACGAGATGAGCATTCCATAGGATTTTTTAAGATTGTCGGCGACGATCTTCGCCACGTCCGGCGCCATGCCAAGTTCTTCGAGCGAGAGCGGCTTCTGCGATGATTCGAGCAGACGCATCTCAACTTTTTCGCCAAAAAACGTCGGCATCGTAGAGACGCGGACATCGACCTCCTGATTCCCCAGCTGATACCGGAAACGCCCGTCCTGCGGAGCGTAATGCTCGTCGATCTTAAGCCCCGCGAGCAGTTTGATGCGCGCGACGATCCCCGGATGCACCGCCTTTGTGATATCCATCACTTGATAAAGAATGCCGTCGATACGGTAACGCACGAACGTCGATTCCTCCAATATCTCTATGTGAATGTCGGAAGCACGCGACGCGAGCGCATAGGAAAGGATATTGTCCACGATGCCGACGATCGGAAGGTCTCCCGCCGCCTCCTTTGCGTCCTTTGATTGGCTGACAAGCGACGCGCGGACGTTATCGTCAATGATTTTTTTGAAATCCTGTCCGAGTTCGTAGCCATAGACGGAAAATCCGCGATTCAGATCGCCCGGCGATGCAAGGAACGGGTGAATCTTTGCCCCCAGCCGCTGTTCCAAAAATTCCCGCGTCTCGAGATCGGACGGGTCCACCATCGCGACATCAAACGTGCCGTCATCCTCTTTATTAAAAACAACGGACTGCCGCGAACGCGCAACGTCCTCGGCAAGCAGCTTTACTATATCTTTATTGAGCGCCTGGACGCTGAAATCCGCGCGTGGCACGCCGAGGAGCGACGCGATAAGGTTGCTCAGATAATTTTCCTCAACGATCTTTTCGGAAACAAGAACGTCGATCACGCTTTGATTCTTACGTTCGGCCTCCTGATAGAGTTCATCAAACCGCTCCGATGTTACGAGCCCTTGTTCGATCAGCATCTGCTTCAGCTGATCCGGAGAAATAGGAAGTTTCATGGGTGTTGGTCAGTTAATCATAGCAGAGCGCCGGACAAAATAAAAAGCGCCGGAAATGTCCGGTGCTTTTTATACTTACAAAAACAAATCGACTAGAAAGTCAGATTAGTTCCTGACTCCAAAGTGCAGAGAGAAGTCCCGCCGTCAGTCGACTCAACGTCACCAGAGCCACCATCGCTATACTTCAAGCTCTCCGTCTTTGTAGCGAGCTTATAGGTGGTCTGTCCGCCCACAAACATATAGAGATTCGTTCCGGTGTTAACAGGATCGACCGGCAAAGCACTGATCGGAGCACCCGAGCTTATCGCGGTGAAGTTGACAGGGATCCATCCTGTCCCGTTTACCGCCCGCGACGCCGCAGTACCCGCTCCACTGCTCGCAACGTTCTCCCCTCCCGTAAATCCCCAACCACCGATCACACTGGGAGTTGAAGTAACACAGCCAGTTGTAGCTGTCTCGCTAGCGTTGCTAATAGAACTGCCACTTGGACCAGAGATAAATATCGTGCTGGTAGTGCTTGTGCTCGAGCCGCTCATCCACGTTGTCGTCGAAACGTCCGTCGCATACAAGGATAATGAGCTCTTGAGTGTGGCGAAATCAGAGACACGATTTGAGTCCCTCGCTTGGCGCAAAAGTTCCGCGGGGTTCAAGGTCAAAATGACCACAACCGCCAAGATTGCGATGATCGCGATAACGACGAGAAGTTCGATGAGGGTAAATCCCTTCTGCTTTTTATTATTTTTCATAACAATGTATTTGCGTTTTTAGAGAAACTCGACCTTTCTGCTCTTCTCTTGTATTCAGTATACGATACTGGGGGGAATTAGCCCTGTGGATAAGTAAAATCGGGCGGTAATGGAGCCTCAAATTCGAAACTATTCCCATTATCGTCCGAAAACGCGATAGCGGCGGCGTGCAGCATAAGGCGCGGCGCGGAAGCGATTTTTCTTCCGTAAAGCGTGTCGCCCACGATCGGATTGCCGATGCTCGCAAGATGCACCCGGATCTGGTGCGTGCGACCGGTCTTTGGATGTATCTTTAATAGTGCGCACGCTTCATTGCCCTCCCCGGCGACCTTCTTCACAACGGCGTATTCCGTCACCGCAGATTTCGCCATTTTAGAGGAGTGGATACTTCGTTTGAGCGATCCGTTCTTAATTCCGATCGGGGCGTCGATGGTTCCCTGTTTATTTTTCGGCACACCGTGCACGATGGCAAAATAGGTTTTTTTCATGCGGTGCTCCTGGAATAGTTTTTTTAGGCGCTCGAATGCTATTTGCGTCTTCGCAACGATCATTACGCCGGATGTTGCTTTATCAAGTCGATGCACGATCCCCGGTCGCAGAAACGGATCATCTCCCACGTTCTTTATTTTTGGATAACGCGCGGACAGCCAGTCCACAAGCGTCGATTCCGCCGCGCGCGACGTGTCCTCACGACGCCGTTCGCTTACCCGCGCGGCGTGTACCATCAGCCCCGCCGGCTTGTTCAAAACAATAAAGTCGTCGTTTTCAAAAATGACCTCCGGCTCTTTCATTCATTCATCTTACCCTCTTTTATTATTCGCACAAAACAAAAGACCCGTACCCGTTAAGCGAGTGGACGTTCTTACGCCGGAGCGAACCGGGTGCGGGTCTTTTGTTTTGTGCGCGCAGAAGGAATCGAACCTTCGACCTTTTCATTATCAGTGAAATGCTCTACCACTGAGCTACGCGCGCGCTGGCCGCCGAAGCGGTGTGCGCGATGGAGGGATCGGACCTCCGGCCTTCACAATGTCAATGTGACGCTCTACCACTGAGCTAATCGCGCTTACGGGATCGCGCAGGCATGGTTCATCATACGGCCTCGCCATATTTTTTTCAAGGCTTGGTGGTCGTCGTTGTCGTGCCGACGGCGGGAGTCGGAGCGACCGGCGCGATGGGGATCACCGACGCCGCAGAGGATGTCTCATTCACCAGACCATGGAGGTCGAGCTTTGCCGCATCCGCAAGGTCAAATCCTTCAATAGGCTGGGCAGGAGGAGTGACAAGCGCAAGGTGAAGCTGGATAAAGATATCGTTGACAGCCCAAAGATAAAACCCCAAAAGGATGCCGAGGAACAGTACGGCAAACGTGCCGATAATAAGATTGGGATATGAATGTAAGAATTTTTTCATAAAAATGGTTTTGTCATTGTTGGAAGAACAAGACCCCCTGCCCCGTCACCTTTTCGTTTGTTCCGTCGGCTGATACATCGAACGACGAAAGCGAGAGGAGAAATTCCGCCGACTTGGCATCCATATCATCCAGAAACGAAGCAATGTCGCCGGGCGTGCCTTCGGCGCTGAAAGAAAACTGCGCGCTTCCCGGCGTGACCCCCGTTGGCGGCGTGATAGAACCCTGGAACGCCGCATCGGCCGTGACGTTATACTTTTCCCCCAACTGGGTCAGCCATTGCGTAAAAGTTACAAGCCCATACTGGCTGGGAAGAAGCTGATCGATCGCCGCTTGATATTGCATCGCCTGCGATGCATCTGCCCCAAGCTGGGCAAGGTTGGCCACGGTATTGGTATCCTGCTGTATTGTCATACGATCATTCGCGATCACCAAAGCCTGGGCGGAGATGCTGCTGGAAAAGAAAAACAAGGCGCCTCCCGCGATGATGATGCTTGCAACGATGATTCCCCCGCTTATCAATAATTGCCTCGTGAATCGATCCTTGACCATTGTCCTTCTATTATAGCTAAAATGGGGAATTAAATCACGATGAAATCATATTTCTTGATATTCAAAAAAACTGTTAGGCTCAAAAAAAACAATTCCAATGAACGAATCCCATTACTATCACGCGGTCGCAGTCGCAACCCATGGCGGTTATGCCACAATGAAAAAATATCGCGCGGCGGGAGGCGACGGCTGGGAAGCGGCATATTACGCACTTCAAAAAGACATTGAAATGGCGAACAACGCATTACTGATCGGAGAAACCATCATCGCCCCGCCGCCCGATCCCCAAAGGGCATATGAGGAGATGGAGCGCCTCGGCGTGCGCCTGGTGCTCAGCTCGCAAAAAAAATTCCCTGAGGCGCTCCGCAATATTCCCCATCCTCCGTTCGGCATCTATCTCCGCGGCGAAGAACTTATAGACACATCTATATCCGGCACGCCTATACGAACCGCACACCCGCCGACGATTGCCGTCGTCGGAACCCGGCGCGCGAGCGCGGATGGCAAGAAGACTGCGCGCTCTTTCGCACGCGAGCTTGCCGCCGCAGGATGCACGATCGCGAGCGGCCTCGCTTTTGGCATAGACGCGGCGGCGCATGAGGGCGCGCTTGACGCTGCTGCCGATGGCGGACGCGGCACGACCATCGCGGTCCTCGCCGGAGGCCTCGACGCCGTCTACCCGCACTCGCATCGCGCGCTCGCAGAAAAGATCCTCGCGAGCGGAGGCACGCTCATCTCCGAATATCCGCCGGGCGAGACACCGTTCGCCTACCGCTTCATCGAGCGCAACCGGATTATGAGCGGCCTCTCGCGCGGCGTGCTCATCGTGGAAGCGCCCGAGTCTTCCGGCGCGCTCGCCACCGCGCGTTATGCCGTGGAACAGAACCGCGAGGTATTCGTCGTGCCCGGCGCGGTGAGCGCGAACAACTTCAAAGGCTCGCACACGCTCATTCGTCAAGGGGCGGAGCTCGTCACATCGCCTGGCGATATTCTTGAAGCGTATGAGCTAGACAAAAAGGCAGCCGTGGCAGCCGCGAACGCCGCGGCGACACCCGAACAAATCCTTATCCTAAAAGCGCTCAGAGAGATATCGTCACCTGCCGATGTTGACAAATTAGCAGGAATCACTAGACTTGAACCCCGCGTAGTCAATCAGATGCTAAGCCTCCTTTTAATAAGAGGAATCATCAAGGAATCGGAAACTGGGTATACAATATAAATAATTCACTCTCTATATATGGATCTCATCATCGTCGAATCCCCCACCAAGGCAAAGACCATCGGCAAATTTGTCGGCAAAGGGTTTGCCGTCGAGTCGTCATACGGCCACATCCGCGATCTTCCCAAGAGCAAGATCGGTATTGACGTCGCCCACGATTTTGCGCCGAGCTACATGATTCCCAAGAAGGCGGAGCCTGTCGTCGCCAATTTAAAGGCGCTCGCAAAGAAGGCGGACCGCGTCATTCTCGCGACTGACGAGGACCGCGAAGGAGAAGCGATCGCGTGGCACCTCGTGAACGCGCTCGGGCTTGATGAAAAAAAGACCGCACGACCGTACGAGCGCATCGCATTCCATGAGATCACAAAGAACGCGATCATGGAGGCGCTCGAACATCCGCGCGCGCTCGACGTCAATCTCGTGGATGCCCAGCAGGCCCGCCGGGTGCTCGACCGCCTCGTCGGCTACGAGCTCTCGCCATTCTTATGGCGCAAGATCCGGTATGGACTTTCAGCGGGGCGCGTACAAAGCGTGGCGGTGCGGCTCGTCGTAGAACGCGAGCGGCTGATCCAGGCATTTAATAAGGAGGAATACTGGACGATCGAGGCGTCATTTTTGCCGCCTAAAGGAAAGACCGCATTCCCTGCAGTGCTCAATTCTATCAATGGCAAAGCGGTCGGAAAGATGGGCATCAAAAATGCCGCCGGAGCGGTCTCTATTATAGAGGGGCTAAAAAGCGCCGACTATCACGTTTCGGCTATCGCAGTGAAGGAAGTCCGCCGGAATCCGTCGGCGCCATTCACGACCTCCACGCTCCAGCAGGAAGCGGCGCGCAAGCTCGGCTTCAGTGCAAAACAGACGATGATGATTGCCCAGCATCTCTATGAGAACGGGCACATCACCTATATGAGGACCGACAGCACAAACCTTGCGGCATCCGCGCTCGCAACGGCACATGCCGTGATCGGGAAAGAATTCGGAAAAGAATATCAACTCCCCGCTCCGCGCATCTATTCCACCAAGAGCAAGGGCGCGCAGGAGGCGCACGAGGCGATCCGCCCCGCGAACATCGAGATGATCCCCGGCGTCGGCTCCGGCTTGAAAGATCGCGGCGAGATCCGTTTGTATGATCTTATCTGGAAACGCACGATCGCATCACAGATGAAGGAGGCCGTACTCGAACAAACGTCCGTGGACGTCGAAGCGAACACGCCGCGTCGGGAGATATTCCGCGCGAACGGCCAGACCGTCGTCTTCGACGGATTCATCCGTGTCTACACCGAAGGAAAAGATGACGATGTAAGCGATGAAATCGAGGGCGGCTTGCCAAAACTCGAGAAAGAAATGGCACTCACGCTCGCCGACCTGAAGAGCGAGGCCGACGACGACGGCAAAGAAAACCCCGCGGGCGTTCAGCACTTCACCGAACCTCCGGCGCGCTATACCGACGCGACGCTCGTAAAAGCGCTCGAGGCGGAAGGGGTGGGCCGTCCGTCGACGTATGCACCAACCCTCTCGACCATCCAGGAGCGCGGGTACGTGGAAAAAGTTGATAAAAAATACGCACCAACGGAGATCGGGACGCTCGTGAACGACCTCCTCGTGGAAAATTTTCCGGAGATCGTGGACATTAAATTCACTTCGCACATCGAAGAAGAGTTCGATGACATCGCCGACGGCAAAATAAAATGGACGGAGGTGTGCCGTGAATTCTACGGCCCGTTCAAAAAAAATCTTGCAGAGAAGGAGGCAAGCGTGGAAAAACAGGTGGAAGTGTCCACTACGCCGTGCCCGCACTGCGGAAAGCCGATGCTCATCAAATTCGGCCGCATGGGAAAATTCCTTGCCTGCCCGGAACCGGGCGTGAAGGTCACGCTCCCGATGCCGGAAGAAGCGGCGCAGATCAAAGCGCTCGAGGAGAAAACGAAGGACGAACGCTGCCCGATCTGCGGAAAACCGATGAAGGTGACGCGCGGCCGCTTCGGCTTCTTCCTCGGTTGCACCGATTATCCGAAGTGCAAGGGCATCATGAAGATCTGGAACAAGACCGGATTCAAATGCCCGAACTGCCTTGCATCGCCTGATCGCCGCGACAAGCCCGGTGACATCGTGGAGAAGAAATCGCGCGGGCGCGGAAAACCGTTCTTCGCCTGCACGCGCTATCCCGACTGCACGTTCGTGATGAATAAAAAACCGGAGTCGGAAGAAGAACTCCGGGCGGCGCTCAATTATTGGATCGAAAATCCGCCAAAACCAAAAGCGGCAAAGAAGAAAGAATAGCCCGGAGCTGGCGATGCTATACTAAAGGGACATCCATAGCAACGTCATGAAAAAAGGATTTACGCTCGTTGAGATTCTTATCGCCGTTGCGATCATCTCGATCCTCGGGGTGGTCGTCATCCTCACCATCAATCCCGCCGAATTGCTCCGGCAGGGACGTGATGTCACGCGCATATCCGACATGAGCACACTCAACAAGGCGATATCGCTCTATTACCAGGATGCCATGAGTAATCCGAACACTCTTTTCATGGGGACGTCGTCCGTGATCTACGTCTCGGTTCCCGATCCCTCTGCGACCTCCACCGCCGGAGATCAATGCCAGGGGCTCGGACTCCCCTCCCTTGCCTCCTCCACTCTTTCCTACCATTGCGCTGAAACTTCCACCTATACGAGGACCGATGGCACCGGATGGATCCCTATCAATTTCAACTCTTATCTATCAGGACAGGGCGGATCGGTGATCTCAAAAATTCCCGTCGATCCAACGAACGCCACCTCCACGAATTTCTACTATACCTATGAAACCGACGGACTAGCAGGATACAAAGTCACCTCGTTCCTTGAATCCCAAAAATATGCATCGCAGATGGCAAACGACAGCGGGGACGATCCGGAGCTTTATGAAAAAGGCACCAACCTCCTACTCGCATCAGGGCGAGGCCTCGTCGCTTATTGGCCCGTGGACGAGGGAACGGGAAGCTCGACCATCGATTATTCCGGCAACAATGCCACGGGGACATGGCACGGCACCGCGGCAGGGACCAGCGGCTACTACTCTGCCGGCAAGGTGTGGTCATGGGCAGGGTTTTTCAATGGGAGCAACGATTATGCCCTCACTGCCAGCAATATAAATGTCGGGAGTTCGTTTTCCATTGTGGCGTGGGTCAACCCGAGCGCCAGCACGACCGTCGATGCCCGTATCGTTGAGAGCAATTACTCAACGGGGTTCTATCTTGGGAGCGGCGCGCTTGCCACTGAATATCAAATCATTGTGGATGGAACTGGTTGTAATGGCGGGATACTGACCACGGGGACATGGCAGCAAGTGGTGGGAGTCTATAATGGTTCGGTTGAATCCCTCTATGTGAACGGCGTCTTGGCTAATAGCTGCAGCGCTCCTACGCCGACGAGCACGCTCCCCGTCTATATCGGGATCGAACACGGCGGCGTGGGTGGCCCCTGGAAGGGTTCCATTAGCGATGTTCGAATCTACAACACCGCCCTCCCGGCGACGGAGATCCAGGAAATGTATAACGCCACAAAATGATCCTCTCTTGATGACCATTAAAGAGATCATTAAAAAAAGACCGGACGGTTTGATCGCGCGCGCATACGCATTCGCGGAAAAGGCGCATGCCGGCCAAAAACGGAAAAGCGGCGAACCATATTTTAACCATCCGCTCGCCACGGGGGAAGTCCTCCAATCCTGGCACTTGGACGACGCGACCATCGCCGCAGGCATCCTGCACGATACCGTGGAAGACACGGGCGTGCCGCTCGATACCATAGAAAAAGAATTTGGTCCGGAGGTGGCGTTCCTTGTGGACGGAGTCACCAAACTCGGACACATCAAGTATCGCGAAGCGCCCGGCGCGACCGACGGCAAGACCTTCTCTAAAAAAGGCACAGTAAAACAAACCGCCGAAGAGAATAAAGCGGAAAACCTCCGCAAGATGGTGCTCGCGCTCAGCCAGGACCTGCGCGTGGTATTCATCAAGCTCGCCGACCGTCTGCACAATATGCAGACGCTCTCTTCTTTGCCGCCCGCAAAACAAAAACGGATCGCGCTCGAGACGGACGAGATCTATGCCTCGCTCGCCTATCGTCTTGGCATGCACAACGTGAGCGGCGAACTCCAGGACCTCGCATTCCCCTATCTCCATCCGCGCGAGTACGAATGGCTGCTCTCCATCGCAAAGGAACGATTTGCCGAACGCGAAAAATATCTGGAAAAGATAAAACCGCAGGTAAAAAAAGTGCTCGAAGACCATGACATCAAGCCGCTCGACATCGAGATCCGCGCAAAGCGCTACAGCAGCCTGTATAAAAAATTATTGAAGCGCGATATGGACATCGAGCGCGTGCACGATCTCGTGGCGATGCGCATCATCGTCGCCACGATGCCCGAGTGCTACGCCGCGCTCGGCGTGATCCACGAGGCGTGGCCGCCGCTTCCGCGCCGCATCAAGGATTACATCGCCATGCCGAAGCCGAACGCGTACCGCAGTCTGCACACGACCGTCATCGGCCCGGACGGCAAGCGCGTGGAAATCCAGATCCGCACGCAGGAGATGCACGATGAGAACGAATACGGAGTTGCGGCCCACTGGCTCTATAAACAGAAACAGGGCGGCGTGAATGTTTCCGGAAAGAAATTGGCGCAGGAGATCGCATGGGTGCAACAGCTCAAGAACTGGCAGGAACATTTTGGGGGCAACGCCGAAGACCCGGAGGAATTCGTCCGTGCAATGAAAATTGATTTCTTCACCGACCGGATCTTTGCCGTCACGCCGCGCGGCGACGTGATCGACCTCCCCGTCGGTTCCACCCCGATCGATTTCGCCTATCATGTGCATTCCGAGGTGGGCAACTCGGCGACGGGGGCGAAAGTGAACGGGGTCATGAGCACGCTCGATCACGTTTTAAAATCCGGCGACGTCGTCGAAATCATCACGCAAAAAGGAAAGAAGCCGTCCGAGGACTGGCTTCGCTTTGCAAAGACGACGATCGCCCGCGATCATATCCGCATGGCCCTCCGGAAGAAAGGAGTGTTCGCCCGCGCGCTCAGTCTGCCCACGCACGCAGAACTCCGGCTGACCGTCGAGGACCGCGTCGGCCTTATCAAGGACATCTCCGGTTCGATCGCGGAATCACATATCGGCATCATGAGCTTCCACACCGAACCGTCTCCGGGGAAACGATTTCACCTCAATAAAGTGGACATCAACTCGACCGACAAAAAGAAGATCGATAAATTGATCGAAAAGTTGCGGAAAGTGAAAGGAGTGAAAGACCTTGGCTATCGGTTGATCTAGAAGCGCCCCATCCCTCCTTCGTTCTTTAATTTTTCAAGAATATTCTTAAGCTCCTCTTCGGAGAAGAAGGTGATGGTGATCTTTCCGTTGTTCGCATTCTTGCTAATCTCCACGGGCGCGCCAAGCGATGAGCTCAGTTCATCCTGCATGGCCTTCACTTCCGGAGCGAGGTGGACCTGTTGCAGCGGCGGACGGCCGCGGCGCCGTGCGGCGTCCACTCCCCCGCCCGCAACGCCCGCGGCGCGCTGGATGCGCTCTTTCACATCGCGCGTGGTGAGCTTGTTCTGAATGATATCTTCGAGCATCGCCTTCTGCGCGACCGGATCTTCGATCGCGATCAAAAGCCGCGCGTTGCTTTCCGAAAGCTGGCCGTCTTCCACCGCGCGCTGTACGTATTCCGGAAGGTCGAGAAGGCGCACCGCGTTCGCCACCACTTCGCGGCTTTTGCCGAGCTTGGCCGCGATCTCGCGCTGGGTCATGCGGAATTCTTCCTGCAGGCGCTGGAACGCGCGCGCCATTTCGATGGGGTTCAGATTTTCTCTCTGAATGTTCTCGATGACGCCCAGCTCCAATTTTTCGCGTTCCAAATTGATGTTGCGGACGATCGCAGGAACACGCGGCAATCCGAGCAACTTCGCCGCCATGAAACGCCGCTCACCGGCGATGATCTGATATTCCACCGCGATGCCGGTCGCCGTTTCTTTCTCCACTTTCGAAACCACAAGCGGCTGAAGGAAGCCGAACTCTCGTATCGAACTCGCAAGCTCATGCAATGCGTCCTGGTCGAAATGCCTGCGCGGCTGGTCCGGATTCGGCGTGATCTTTTCGATCTCGATGTGATAGATGGATTCCTGCGCGAGGTCGTCGCGCTTTTGCGGCTGCACTGCCGGCTGAACCGGCTGCGCGACCGGCTGAGGCCGTTGCTCCATTCTTATCGGCTCCGATTGTCGATCCGGCAATTGCGTCACGGGTTGCACCGGCGGAACAAAGCTCGGACGAGGCTGCGGCTGGGAATGAACAGGCTGTATTGGCGAAGAAGCTGGCTGATACTGCGCTGGCGGCTGTGACAGCGGCCGCTCCCCCGGCGGGCGCGTGTTGTTATCATCGGCGCCGCGGCCCTGAGTATTATTCTTTGGTATCAACGATTCGAGTCCTTTGCCTAACATGATGGTGCGTAAAATTTAAATATTAAAATTTCCAAAATTCTCTGCGGCGACCGGCGTGGCGGCCTCGGCCTGTGCCACCTCTTGTGCGATCACCTCGCGCGCGAGCCGTTCATACGCCTGCGCCCCCGGCGAATCGGGGCGGTACAAGATGATCGGCTTCGAGAAGCTCGGCGCCTCGGCGAGCGCGACCGCGCGCGGTACCTCCACCTCGAACACATGATGCGGGAAATGCCTCCGGATATTTTTGGAAACCTCGCGGCTTAAGATGCTCGCGCTTGTCGTACATCGTGATGACCGCACCCGCAATCGAAATCGGATGCGCCAAATTGTCCCTGATCAAATTTATCGTCTCGAGCAGCTGACCAATGCCTTCGAGCGAATAATATTCCGTCTGCACCGGAATCAATACCTCATCCGCGGCAACCATGCCGTTCACGGTGAGCAGGCTGAGCGACGGCGGAAGATCGATCAAAATATAATCGTAGCCGTGCCGCACGCGGTTCACGAACTTTCGCAAAAAATATTCGCGTTCCGGAACATTCACGAGCTCCACGAGCGCGCCCGCCAAGTGCGGCGCCGACGGCACGTAGTGATAATTATAGATGACGCTCGGCTTGATGATCTGCTCCGGCGTCAGTTGCTCGAGGATGCCGTGATAGACGCTCCCCTCGCCCGCCATCTGGTTGTGACCGAGCGCCGAGCTCGCGTTTGCCTGCGGATCAAAATCAACGAGCAGCACGCGCTTCCCTGCGGCGGCAAGATACGCGCCGAGATTTACCGCGGTCGTCGTCTTTCCAACGCCTCCCTTTTGATTGCAGATCGCGATGACACGTGCCATGTTACCTTGATTTTACCTTTATAAATGGCTAATATCAATTGTGCTGAAGGCTCGGGTGGCGAAATGGCAACCGCAGCGGACTCAAAATCCGCCGATCGCAAGGTCTTGAGGGTTCGACTCCCTCCCCGAGCACCATACAAGAGACAAGGTTAGTTTCAGAAAAATTCAGCCGCGCTTCGCGGAGCGAAGCGTAAGGTGGAGTGGGGGTAAATTCAATACGACGATTTTTAAGAACTGCGTTCGAGCCGGAAATTTTTTGGGCAAGGGATTTTTTGAGGGTAAGATCGGTCGAAACGGCAGTTTCGCCAATGTTTGCCGCATCATCTATCCAACCGCGTAGCTGTTCGAGCCACGCTAGATACCCTCGGTTCAGTCCGGCCATTTTCTCCTCCAGCGACCTTTTGTGCAGGAGAAGCTTCGCTTTCTCCAAGCGGTAGGCATTCCGCTCAATATCTTGCTCAAGATAGGCATCGAAAAGTCGCTGGAGTTTTTCGGTAACGGATGCTATCTCGCTACGGAGGGCTTGGTTCTCGCGTATGGGAGATCGGGCGGCGTCCTGCTCGTCCTTGTCTGCAAGTTTATAGAGTTCGGCCGCCCAATCGGATGGCAAGGCAAATTCTTTGAAGATGCTGGAAAGTTGATCAGATAAAACTTCTTCTCTGATATAGGGCTGGGAACACACAACGCCTTTTTTACTGCAACGATAGTAGGTGCGGCCTTTCTGAAATTCTGCAGTGATCATCCGTCCGCACTCGCCGCACCGAAACAGCCCGCAAAGCGGCTTTGGTTGTTTGGTTTTTATCTGCGGTTTGCTCCGCTCTTTAAGGACAGCTTGGACTTTATCGAACAGTTGTTTGGAAATTATCGGTTTATGTTTGCCCTCGTATAGTTCTCCGGCGTAGCGGAACAGGCCGCAGTAAAAAGGGTTGGAGAGAAACCACGTTATCTGATCGCGCTTCCACGCTCTCCCGCCCTCGCTCATCCATCGGTTGCTCGCCTTGGTTTTAACGCCCTTATCGAAAAGAAATTTAGAAATGTCCTCGAGGCGGGACTGGTTCTTGGAATACAACTCAAACGCCTCGCGGACGATGGCCGCTTCCTTCTCATCAACAACTATCTGTTTCCTTCGCACATCATTGATATAGCCCAATGGCGCAACGCTCGGATACTCGCCGCGCTTCGCTTTCTCGTGGAGGCCTCGTTTCGTGTTCGCGGAAAGATCGCGGATATACTGGTTCGCCATCCCAAACTCGACGCCGATCATAAGGACGTTATCGGAAGGATAGTAACTCCGGTCGCTCGTGAGGATGCGCTTTATGACATCCTGCTGAAGCAACCACTGGACACGGGCGGCATCCATCGGATTACGGGCGAGACGATCCAGTTTCCAGCACAAGACACCCTGTGCCTCTCCTTGCTCAATCCGTTGCATCATCCCGTTAAAGACAGAACGGCCGGGCATCTTAGCCGATTGCTTTTCAATGAACTCTCCGATGATATGGAGCTTCTCTTGCCTAGCCAAAGCACGCAAAACGGAAAGCTGGTCTTCGATAGAGCGTACTTGTTTGTCTTCGACATCGGTTGATTTGCGGGCGTAGAGGAAATAGTTAGGCATAGTATTACATTATATTGTAATACTACCATATAATATAACAAGCGATATACTTGTGGGTAATGAGAAGTGAAGCCTCAAAACTCGGCGAGAATTTAAAACGTATTAGAACAGCCAAGGGCATAACGCAAGGAGATATAGTCCGCAGGCTAAAAGTGGGGCGAGGATTTATCAGTAATATTGAGAACGGAAAAGCCAACCCTACACTGTCGACGATTGCAAAAATAGCAAAAGCAATTGGAGTATCGGTCGGAGAATTGATGAAATAAGTTCTAAAATGACTAAGAATGGATTTATAAGAATCTGCAATGATAAAGAATTTTGGCGACAGATAAAACAGTCCTCCTATCCAGAGTTCGAGGATTATATTGCCAAACTATTTTTTAAATTAGGCTACAGATCAGAAGTGGTTGGCGGAGAAAATGACGGCGGCATCGATGTAGTTTTGTCGAAGGATGGCGTCCGATACTATGTTCAATGCAAAAGGTATAGGGGTGCCAGCGTATCTGCCGCCGAGGTGCGCGAATTTTATGGTGCATTGACGCACTATGGCACTAAGAGTGCGGGCTTCTTTGTTACAACCACCAAATTTAGCCAACAGGCAGAATCATTTGCCGAGGGGAAGCCAATTATATTGATCGACGGGCAGAAGTTGGTGGAATACGTTAGACGTGTCGAAAAGTGAGCCACTACCACCTCTTAGCGCGCCCCAAAGGAGGGGTTGGGGGAGGAATTTGGGCGCGCCATACGCGAAGCCCCGAAGCCAGCAGGCTGAGGGGCTGAGCACACCATCTCGGAGGGGGTCTAGCGGAGTGAAGTAGGACTTGTGATTTTCGGAGACGACCCTCAAAAAGATCAACAATATCAGGTCAATCCGGACTTGCCACCCCTTCATTCCGAGCATACCCGAGTGAAGGGGTGAATGAAGGGGTAAACAGGTAGCCAATGTAGGGGTAAAATGGTTAGGTCTGACCCTCGAAGAACCCTCGAGCGGAGGTATATAACGCCACCACACTTTTATATCTCTATCCTCCACGCGCC
The DNA here is from genome assembly GCA_963718575.1 of uncultured bacterium. Lineage (GTDB taxonomy): Bacteria > Patescibacteriota > Minisyncoccia > UBA6257 > 2-01-FULL-56-20 > JAKAGE01. Next base: position 369,527 of record OY970358.1, read on the forward strand.
ATACGTTCCGCCGTCGGCGCCCCGTTGTGCTGCGCTAAATTTCTCCAAAAGCGTTTTCGTGATCGGCCCGGACGTGCCGCCGGCGATCGGTCGCTTGTCCACCGATAATATTGGAATGACGCGCGCGGAACTGCCGGAGAGAAATGCCTCCTCGGCGATGTAGAGCTCCGTGCGATCCACCGCGCGCTCCTCTACCGGAATCCCCGCATCGCGTGCGATCGCGATCACGCTCGCACGCGTGATGCCTTCCAAAAGATCGGCGCTCACACTGGGCGTGATCAAAACGCCGTTCCGCACGATAAAGATATTCGACACTGTCCCCTCCGCGACGTGGCCGCTCGCGTCGAGCACGATCGCATCATCGTAGCCGTTCAAGATCGCTTCGTTCTTGATGAGCGAATTGTTGGCATAGCCGCCATTCACCTTCGCGCGCGGCGGGATCACGTTGTCACTGCCGTGCGTCCAGCTCGAGACGCACACGTTCACGCCCGCGCGCGGCAGGATCGCTCCCATCGGATAGATGTATGCGGAAAGCGCTTGCGGCAGGTCGTGGATCTTCGTTCCCGCGATGAGCGCGTCGACGAACACCGTGGCCCGCACGAGCACATCCTCGTTCCCGATGGCGTCGGCGTTCCGCGCGATCAATTCGCGCATCGTCGCCTCGAACTTTTCATACGGCCACGCCGGTGCGAATTTATTGAAGTCCATGATCGCCGCGGAGTTCACTAGCCGCTTATAATGATCTTTCAATCGAAAGGCGTAGTGCTTTTTATCCGCCTCATTCCAGTTGACACTGAACACCGTGTAAATGCTTAGACCATAGAGCACCGGCGAACTCGCGATGCTCACATTCGCGGACGCGAACGGCACGAACGCATCGCGCATAAACGCCTGACCCTGCGTGTAATCAAACGGAGATGCCATAATGGTTTTATTATATACCTGTTGGTGATAGGATTACATCCGGAACAAGAAAGAGGGGGTATGTTCAAATCGCCCGCGCGCAGCCTCACATATGTGTTCATAGCGATGATCCTGTTCCTTATTATGGCAGGATCGGTCGCCCATCATCTTCATCTCAACCTCCAGTGAAGCAATCGCTCCTGACATACCAAAGGCGCATATCCCGAGGGATATGCGCCTTTTTTCTTTCGTGCGGAAGGCGGAATAACGTTCGAAGGATTTTGTGGTCTGATAAGGAGAAATAAATCTTATTTCTTCATATTTGACAACTATTCATATTCTATGTTAGAATACTCACAGCGTTTAGGAGGGCGCAATGAAGAAGATTTGTTCTTTCTGCTGGATTCTCTTGTTTGCAACTCAAACAGCAGTAGGGCTCGTAAGCACGTACGTGGCGTCTTGTGTTGTTTTATTCCTCGTTCGTTTCTTATGTCAACTCTTCGATCTCCATCCGCAAGTTCCACAAATTCTTCTGCGGATTCCGCAAGTTCTGGATTTCTTCTACAATATGGAATGGGATATTAATCCCGGCAGGACACTTCTTGGAGTAGTAGCGATTTACTTCATAGTGTTCCAACTCTTGGGACTTACGGCCACGATTTTCCTCCGCTATTACCTCGGGAAGGAAGCTTACTGGAAGAAACGGAGAAACTTCGTACATAGCAGATGGGATGATGACTGCGGGTATTAAGACGAGTGCCCGGAATACACCCTCCCATAACGAGAGAAGGGCTGTTATGAAAACGGCCCTTTTTATTTAGACATTTTTCTTTGTGGCTCTGTACCGCTCAGCGACGATGCTCTCTAGATAGGAAAATACATCTTCCAACACTGACATCTGACCCTGACTCTACGTGACATTGATAAACCGTGTAGCCAATCAGAAAAACCGACAGAATAAATTCGCCAATAATTAAAATCGTGGTACCCGGGGCCGGACTCGAACCGGCAAGACCTTACGGTCACGACATTTTAAGTGTCGCGCGTATACCATTCCGCCACCCGGGCTTTTCTCCGATTTCTGCCTCTATGAGTCGGCTTCAGACTGTGACAATTCGGGCAAAGAGCCCGCAAATTCTCAATCCGATTATCATGCCTATCGCCATTAATGTGGTCGAGTTCTAAAGAAATCGGAAAGAATCCGACCATCGTCGGACTTTTTAGCCCATCCACACTCTTCACAATATGGCAATTTTAATCCAACTGCAAATCATAATTTCCCCCGGCTTCACGGAGATGGAGCTTGCTTAATACCTGTCGATAGCTAAGAGAATTAGCTACTGCCTCTTTGAGTTGTTCGTCGGTCCAGGTTCTTTTCTTCATTAAGAAAAGGATATAACACCGACATTAAAACTATATTAAATTTTTAGAACTTGATTGAGGCCACGGCGGGAATTGCACCCGCGCATCGCCCTTTTGCAGAGGGCTGTGTTACTGCTTCACCACGTGGCCATGGTTCGCGAGCGCTATTCCTCCGGCTCGCCTTCCTCCTCCCGAGCCTTAATAGTATCCTGCCCTAATAATTTTTCAACCAGCGCCGCGTTCTCGAAGCCGTGGTCGATCTCGAAGAAGATGCGCGGCATCGGCTTGATGTTTATTTTTTTGAGCAGAAGGTGCTGGAGATATCCCGCATTCTTTGCGAGCTCTTCGATCACTTGCTTCTCCGCCGACGCCGGGATCACACTCACCTCCACGCGCGCGCCTTCCAGTTTTTTATCCACCTTCACTTCCGTGATCGTCGCGAGCGCGGGAAGCTCCACTTCGCGAAGGATCATCTTCGAAAGCTCCTCGCGTATCAGCTTTCCCACCCGCTCGGAACGAAAGTTCATGTGATTTTAATGTTTGATGCGCGGCGCGCACGGGAGTTATTTTCTGATCAATAATTTATCCCCCACTTGGACGAGCATTGTCGAATCGATCAGCACGCCGATCTCCTTGCCTTTGTCCGCCTGGAAGATCTCGCTCTTTTTTTCGCGCAAGCCCAACACTTTTCCATTGCCCACCGGCGTCGAGCCGACGTGGCCGCGCACGATGTCGAACGATGCCTTTCCATGGAACGTGCCGCCGATCACGCGTCCGCCCACCAGTTGCTTCTGCGGCTTCTCCTGATTGAAGAGCGCGAGCACCTCGAGCTCGCCCGCTCCCGCCGGGCCGCGCGCGCCGCTAAAGTATTCCTCCACTGCGGTCGAAAGATCGTACACGATCTCCGACGTGATCACCGTCACCGACTGCGCATCGGCGAGCACCTTCGCGCCTTTCTCCACGCGATTTTTGAAACCGATGATCGTCGCCTTCGTCGCGATCGCGTGGCGAATGTCTCCGTCCGTGATATCGCCTACGCCTTCCTCTACTATGTTGATCTCCTTGCCGCCCTTCTGGTCGATGCCGCGCAGAACAACAGAGAGCGCTTCGAGTGATCCCGCGTCGCCGGCCTTAAGAATTAAGTTCAACGTATTCGGCTTGGACTTTGCGATCTGATTCGTCACAGTAGCAGAAGCGCCACTTGCACCCGACGCTTTCGCCCCCGGCGTTGCCTGCTCCGATAATTCCCCCACCGCAAATTCCTCGCCAACCTTCGGGATTGTTTCCAAACCAATGATAAGCGCGGGCGCGGATGGTTCAAGCGACGAAACGGTTTTGCCCAAAAAGTCTTCCAAGATTTTTACTTTGCCGGATGCCGTGTGCGTTTTGATCGCATCGCCACGATGCAACGTGCCATTCTTTACGATGACCGTCGCCTCGATGCCGCGCTTCGGATCGCGCTTTGCCTCGAGCACAAAACCGGACGCCTCGGCGGATGCATCGTACGTGAGCTCCTCCACATCTGCGGCAAGCAAGATAAGATCGAGCAGATCCGGAACGCCCTCGCCCGTCTTTGCGGAAACAGCGCAGTAACTCACCTGCCCGCCGTAGCCTTCGAGTAAAACACCCGCGGCCATGAGGTCGTTGCGTGCCTTATCCAAATTGCCGCCGGTCTTATCCACTTTATTGATCGCGACGATGAATGGCGTCTTCGCGTCGAGGATGATCTGGATCACCTCCTTCGTCTGGGGCTTTACGCCTTCATCTGCGGCCACGACGAGGATCGCGAGATCCGCCACCTTCGCTCCGCGCGAACGCATCGCGGTGAACGCCTCGTGTCCGGGCGTATCGATGAAAGTGATCTTTCGGTCGGCATGTACTATTTCGTACGCGGCAGTGGCCTGCGTGATCCCGCCCGCCTCGCGCGCGGCGATATTCGCCTTGCGGATGTAATCGAGCAAGGTCGTCTTGCCATGGTCAACGTGCCCCATCACGACGACAATCGGCGGGCGGGTTTTGACGGCAGATGCTATAGCGATATTTTTGAGTGTTTCCTTTGGCATAAATAGAGGTAAATCGGAAATATTAAAACAATATTAACTTCCAAACTCGCATAAATTATAGCAAAAATCGGCCAATAATACAAGCATTGAAGGAGCATTGTCCGCCGTTACTTGAGAAAACCCGCGTAATCATCTACACTCTACCAGTAAGTGGAGACGTGGCCGAGTGGCTGAAGGCAGCATCCTGCTAAGATGTTAGGGGAGAAATCCCCTCGAAGGTTCGAATCCTTCCGTCTCCGCAGACAAGGCGATTGTATCGTAGCGATCGTCTTATATAGGTTTTTAGTGCGACCGACATATATGAGGGCACCAGGACGCCCGAACTTTTTGGTGTTAAAATGAAACTGCTACGCATATGAAATTAGATGATGTATACGCTGCAGCAGACAAATTGAGGCGATCTGCTGCAGCCATGCAAAAAGAAGCGAAAGCAGTAAAAACTGCTTGCTTGGATATCAACACATCGTGGAGCCAGTCGGCTCTCACTCGGCACGCAAAATTCTATTTCCGCAACTATGAAGAGCCTCCCGCAACTAGTCGGTTCAATATTGAGTGGGGCCTAATTCATGGAATTCCCGACGGCTGGGAAGAAAGATCCAATGAAGAAGTTTGCCAAGAAATTGAAAAAAGGAGCGGAGCATCTCTCGATGATTTTAAAGAAAAAGTTACGAAGCTCGAAGACGAATTCGAGGCTTTAAAGCGAGACACTTCTCTTGTGCTGATAGAGGAAGGAATCGCGGACGTTTCGGAGATTGAGGGTTTTAAGTTTGAGAACGCAACGGATTATTTTAATACGTTAAATCCGACTACTTATATGACGCGTGACAGTGCGGCCATCACCTCTGGAAGGTATATCGCACCCCACATTTATTTCGAGGCCGTCGCGATGTCAGCTCTAGGGATCGAAGGGCAGCTTGATGAATTCATATATAAGATTAAAAAGCTCGGCGTAGGGACTGGCACTCCTCAAAAGAGCAACGATTTCTGGAATACGATCCACCCAGCGATAAGATCAGTTTCGGAAAAACAATTTAAGAATGGACATTATCTCGATGCCGTTCGTTCTGCGTTCATCGAATTCAATGATAAAGTAAAGCAAAAATACAAAAAAGACGCGGGTACAGAGGAAGATGGATTCAATTTAATGAAATTAGCTTTCGGCGACTTTTCAGCATCTAATTCAAGCTTCAACGGAACCGTGAAATACAGCCTGGCAGATCTATCAACGGATTCAGGAAAGAATTTCCAAAAAGGTTTTTCGCTCATGTCGGCTGGAGCAGTTCTCGGCTTAAGAAATCCACGAGCCCATGCGAACGTTATGGACGAGAAGGACGAAGCTATTCACTTAATTTTTTTGGCAAGCTGGCTTATGAGAACTGCGTTTCCATAATTGATATCTGATAACCCTCAGGATTGGTTTTTTGATGCTCTCTGGCGTAAGATGAAGTTATTAAAAAATCATTAAAAAACAGGGGTATTCTAGCCTCCGTTCAACCATGGCTGTCTCTATTAAAAATATCAATAAGTACGTGCAGGCCATAGCCCAAAGCGGACTCACTATTTATGATCCCATCGAAATCGGCGATCCGAATCTTTGGATTCCATCTCAAGAACTCGAAGTCCTACTGAATCAAAAACTCAAGGGTATATCTCTCGACGGACTGCCTCTCCGGACGCGATCCAAAGTCGTTAAACAAAAAGTTTGCGAATCTCTTGGCTATCCCACGCCGGAAACTTTCGAGAAAACACAGCCGCGCTTTCCGGGCCAATGTTTCGACACCTATATTCAAAAATCAAACAATCTACAGATATGGAATGAGGAATTATCACCCACAAGAAGGTACGTCCTTATTAAGGTAAGCGAAAAAGATTTGATTGAAAAAGTTCGAGTGGTAAGCGGAGACACGCTTGCCGTCCTTGATACCACGGGAACCCTCACCCAGAAGTATCAGGCGAGACTTATTGTCGGCCAAAAGATTTCCGAATTGATATCATCGTCAGATACGAGCCGCGTTAAAGAAATCACCAATGGCTTCGATGAGAAAAAGGTAAACTTGGCCGATCCTACTGATCATGCCGATGGCGAAAATCTTTTACCGATTAAACTTATTCATGAACGACTCTCGAAAATTATTGGGAAGACTTTCTCGGATTCAGGCCATGACCAAGAAAGAAATCGCGGAGGTTTCTTACATAAGTTAGTCTGCGAATCCCTTGGCTATAAAACCTACCATGATAATGGACAGTTTCCTGATGTACCAAATCAGCTTTTAGAGATCAAATTGCAGACCTCGCCAACGATTGATTTAGGACTCGTGAACCCTGACAGCAAAACTGCTTTGGATACGCCAAAGATCAATGGAAAACAGATACGGCATTGCGATGTTAGGTATGCACTTTTTTATGCCAAAATCGCCAACAAGCATGTAACGATAACAAATTTTTTCCTCGTCACCGGAGAAGAATTCTTTTCCCGATTCCCGAGATTTGAGGGAAAGATTATTAACAAAAAGATTCAGATACCCTTACCCGCCGATTTCTTCGAGTTCAATCCGAAAGCCATATAGACCCGCGAATTTAATTTCGCCTCAAGATCGTTTGTTTTTGCGCTGGGCGAGATTTTATACATTTGCCTTGCAATAACAACAATCTCTTTTGAGATTTTTAGATCGGGATTCGGCAACGGAAAATTCTCAACATATTGAGTAATGAAACGACGCCGGCCTGAATATAGCTTGTTATTAAAGCTATGATCATAAAATTCTTCGATGAAGCTTGAGTTGGCGACTGCCAAGGCTAGCCAAAGTAAATCAGATTCTTTTTTATCGCTCAACGAAAGCCAGTAGCAATCGCCATTCACGACGCTCCCGCTTAGGTCCATCCAGAACACTGGCTTTTCCGAGATGTCCCGAAAAACGAGCTTGGGCTGCTTCCAGGCATCAGGGTTATGAGGAACCCATATCTCAAACCAGTTGCGATTCGACTCTGCAATATAAGTCCTACTTGCGAGCTGTTTTTTATGGGACTCGAGATATTTTTTAACGATGGGAAATTTCGCAAGATCAATTGCCTTCCTTACCCCATCTTTTACCTCGTGTGGATAAATCACATACTTGATCGGCTCATTGGCCTTAAAACGCCTAGCTACATGATGTGTAATTAATGGCTGCAGGATTTCGGGCAACCGTCCCGAAAATTTTTCCATATCTGCATCGGAGAGAATAAAAACGTTGTCGGCAGTTGTTTTTATGCCAACCCTTATCTTTCCGATATCCTTAAATGTCAGCTTCGTTTTTGATCTCACTTGCTCGAGCCAATCGTCAGCTTGCTGAGTCGCCAATCTCCAGACATCGCCATGTTTCTTTCCATGATCCAAGGTTCCGTGGAGCACCTTAAATAAATCGCCATCGCTTTTCGCCAGAGCATTGAAGACTAAAGTAGGATTGGGATTTTTAGTTCCTTCCTGAAGATAAATTGAGGTAAATTTTGGCTGGTGAACCTCATCTGGCATGCCTTTTGCTTTCTCAAGTAATAAAACTGCCGGAAGTACGGCTGCTTCAAACAAGCGGGTGTCACCGAAATCCCAAACATGTAAAATATTAAAACTGGACAATAAATTTTTCCTCACCGTAACCCCCGATTTCGTTGTCAAAAATCGGTTCGACACTATGATGCCTAAAATCCCATTTGATTTTAAAATCTTTTCGATGCCCTTAAGGAACGCATGATAAAGATCTACCCTCCCGGAAAGGTTGAATTGTTTTGCTAATCGCTTTGCCTTTTCAGATCCCATTACCTGGGTTCTTACGTAGGGAGGGTTTGCAATAACAATATCGAATCGCGAAGCTTCAGTCGCTGGCGAGAATAGTGATTCATTATAGAAGTCTAGAACCCACTCCAGAAAATCTCGCTTCTCGATCCTCAGAGAAGTCGAAGGAAAATTCTCACTAATTAACTTTTGTGAGGCATTTACAGCATCCTGACTGATATCACAGCCGAATACCTCTAGATTGTTAAGGTTTCTATCATGCGCGAGCTTAATCAAACTAAGCAAAAGCTCTCCGTCGCCTACCGCAGGATCAATTATTCTAATCTTGTGCTTTTTATCCAAGATCCTTGTTTCCAACTGATCCAAAATTTGAGCTGCGACAAAGTCCGCTAAGGAAGTCGGCGTGTAATGAGCCCCCGTATCCTTTCTTAACTGCATATCAAATTGTGTATCCAAATTTGGCATTGTTTATTCAATCTTACTCTGATTTTTCTGGGTCTCCAAGTTGTCTTTAATGATTTTTTTATCTTTGAATAAAAGCCTGCTTTTTATGGCCCCCAGCAGCTCTCGTTTCTCAACTATACTTCCTTCACGCAATAAATATTTAGCGTAAATTCGGAGATCGACATCTTGGACTGCTGCCTTGATTCCCTGCATTCCGAGAATCCCTTTTTGAAATTTATTGAATCGTTGGACTTCTTCCTCGAATTTGTGCCGCATTCCTATTTCGCTAATATCAAGCTTGTCCATGATTTTCACAAGCTGCTCGATTATATCTTCTTCACGCATGTATCCCGCCTTACAGTTCTTATCCCGTGCCCGACTACAGCCATAATAAACGTACCGAGCCGTCGTGCCATCTTTATGCCTCTTATACTTTTCCTCCGCACTCACACCCGATCCACAAAGGCCACACGTCATCAGCTTTGTGAATGCGAACTCCTTAATCTCCGAACGCACGATCTGATCACGCTTCAGCTGCGCCTGTACTTTATCGAACAGTTCCTTGGTAATTAGCGGCTGATGCTTACCGTCATACCACATGCCACTCTTTTCTGGATATTCGAATCGTCCGTAATAAAAGTGGTTCTGGAGCGTGATATAAATATTCCCCAGCGAAAGATGGTGATTACTCTTGGTTCGGAAATTTAGGTCGAACCGCAGCCAGTGATAAACTTTCCGGCCAGACCAATGTTCATTTGCCACCTTCTCAAAAATTTTCTTTATGATATGTCCGCGTTCGGGGTCAACGAGCACTTGGCATTTCCGATCCATCCTCTTCTCGTTAAGATATCCAGTGGGCGCAACGCCCGGCCGCAACCCCATTTCACATCGCGTCCGTAATCCGCGTCGCACGTTTACGCCGCGATTATCGTTTTCTAATTTCGCCTGCGAACCAAGAATCATAAGCAGGAACTTTTCGTTCGGCGAATTACTGAATCGCTGGCCGTACGTCCGGATATCGACGAGGAGTTGCTCATCCATAAGATCGACGAGCTTCCCCAAATCTCCGGCGTTCCTGCTCAACCTGTCTGCCGCCCACGTCATAATGCCGTTGAACTTTCCGGCGCGGATATCGTTAATAATCTCATTGAACACCGGACGCTGGCCTGTCGCTTTAGCCGAATGGCTCTCGCGACGAATCTCGACGACTTCCAACTCTTCGCGTTCGGCGAGCTGAAGCATCTCTTTCACCTGCGAATCGATCGATAGAATCTGGCGCTCCTCCGATTCGGTGCTCTTCCTTGCATACAAGAGGTATTTGACCTTTACTTGGGTCGGGATTTTTGTGGGGGCTCCCGTCCCGCTTGCCCCCATTGTTTGGGTAGTCATACCTCAATGGATGACGCAATGGCGGCAGGAGTCCAGAGCGACCGAAAAGCCCTTAAGGGCTCCTTATCTCCTTACGGCAACGAAGCAATGGGTGACGATGTAATCCTTTCGAAAGCCTTGGAAAATATTTCTCGCTGCCTGTCTATTTCCGGCTGATTTATCTCTGCGATTTTTTCTCCTTCCTTATATTTTCCAAACTCTCTTTCATAATCTCTCGTTGCGCGACCATCAAGGTGAACAATCGAATTACGAATTAAAAAAATTTCTCGAATCGCGGGGTCATAACACTTTCTTAGCACCTTTTCGGAGCGGTCTTGAAAGCAAATTTTATGGCGCGCCGGATCAGCTGTTTTAAGATCGCGTACGAATTTCTCCCAAGCCATGCAAAACATTATCGGTATGGACTGGCGAAGGTATGCCGCGTACAGCGGAGTGGATCTTGGCCGCGAAGCAGACATGGAATCGCCTTGAGCCAGGTCAGCACTATTAACAATGTCAGCCGATAACGTCGAATCGACTTTCTCATAATACTCGCGGATACTATCGAGCTCTTCCGAAAACGAGTACGCCATTAGAGATTCGGGGGCAAATTGGAGTTCGGGTACCCCCTCTTAATCCTCTCGTAGATAGCGGCCGCAGGTGCTTCGAGTTCTTTCCTCCGATCTTCCGGAGCGAGCTTATACGAAGCAAAGATTCTTGGCCAGTCTCCCACATAAGCTCCGAGGTAAGTTATTTTTTCGACATGAGTTAGTATGTCGATGAGGCTATCTGGGGCAACCTCAGCAATTTTCTCGACGATCTCCTGAATTCCGTTGAGCCATACGCGCCTCTCTTTTTCAAGATGCGACATCCCACCTTCTAAATATTCCAGCATCTGCCTTGTGAACTGCACGCCGTCTCCCGGCGCTATCCGTAGAACGGCTTCGACTAAAAATTCAAATTGGCCGACAGGCTCGTATTGGAATTTTCCTTCAAAAAATAAGGGGATATATTTTTTGAACAGTTCATAATTTTCTCCATTTTCTTCGAGCTGCTTCCATGTTATCCAAATGAGGGTAGTCTTGAGTCGAGGTGCCTGCGGAACATCCGAACTTGAATCTTTGATAAGCTTTTTCAAAAAATCTCTGAACCATTCTCCGTGAAAAGCAGCATCGAATTTCGGCCTATATTCCGCAAAGAAAAGAGCGTACGGCGTGGCGTGCTCCGTGAGATAGTCAGGACGAAGGACCCCGCTTGCGTCATAAAAAATCGTGCTCAATAGTTCCTGAGCCTGCGCTTCGGTGAGAGTGATTCTCGGCTTATCGAATACGCCCACCACGCTTTCTAAAACGCGGGGATATTTAGTATTATCCCGGAGCATCTTCCACGCGAGAGCCACGGCCCGGGATTTATCGGCATCGGTAAATCCAAATGGCGTGCCATCTTTGTTCTGCTTGGCATACATATTGATGGTCAAGCCAGAAAGAGCTGCGGGCACTTGCTGGCGAACGTATAGCGATTCATCGCTAGCAAGCTCTTCGAGGACACTTAATACCCGTTGGTAATATTCTGTTTTAAACGTAGCTACGATTTTTTGAAGCAACCAGGGCACGCTTCCCCGTATGGTGTAGATATTATTGATGTCTTCTCCTTTTTCAATTTTTTCGTTGAGATTGTCAAAACCCGGCACAGGATCTGGATCGCGTGCGTAAAGTTCGGCAACCCTTAACGCCTTTTCCACGAACTGTCCCTCTTGAACCAAATCGGCAAGAATCCAAATTATGTCGAACTTGCTATATTCCTTTTCCAAAAGATTCTCCCAATCGGGATCCTCTAGCTCCCTTAGAATTCTCTTTTTTAAAATATCTCGGTAGGTCATTACCCTGATGTTACTCCAGAGAGCATGCAATAGCCAAATATTGCGTTATATGAAAACAAGCCCCGAAATTCGGCGGCTTGTTTTCATATAACGCAATGACTCCACCCTACTATTCGAATGCCGGATTCACATAGTCGAGATCCCACACGCCCGGCAGGATCTGCAGTTCGAGCGTCGCTTTATCGAGGCTCCAGTTGATCTGCGATGCGTCGTCTGTCGTAAGCGTCGCCCGGTACACCATGCCGTCGCTCGTGTTCCCGTACTTGTCGGTGAGGGGAAGATATCCCGTTACCGTCGCGGTTTCTATCTTCTGGCCGCTCGTATAGACGGCGATGAAAACATCGGCGGTTTCCGATTCAAGGCCGTCCTTCGTCAGACCGTTCGACAGATTATTGTCGCCGTTGAATTCTACAGTAACGTCCCATCCGCCTTTTACTGCGGGATCCGGTTCGACATCAACGCTCCTCAGCTTCGGCTCGTTGCTTTGGTTCGTCTGCCCCTGTAGGACGTTCCCCACGATCGCCTTGATCTGCGAAGCGGGATCCTGCGGAACGTTATTCGCAACAGTCGTCGGCGCGGTGGTCTGAGGCGCCGTTGTTTGATTGGGCGTTATCCCTATTCCGATTGCAAAGAGGATGAATCCACCGAGTCCGAACGTCAGCGCGATTTTCGTCCGCGTATTCTCCTTAAAGAGCTTCTTGAGCGGCTCCGGTCTGATCAACGCACCGATCGTGAAGAGCATCGAGATAATTCCCACTGTTCCTAATAATGCTCCCATGTTATTTCTCTTTATGGTTGTATTCGACCTTTCAACACAATGAATGACGCGAATACTCGATCAAGTCCAGAGCTTCCAAATTTCTCACAAACCTTGGCGATACAGCTCGTCCAAGGTCTTGCCATCAGCCGTTTTCCACGTCATCCATCCGTTCGTGGAATAACCGAGAATAAGGTCGCCCGCCGCACTCGGCGTCGTAAAACTGTAATCACGGGCGAAGGCATATCCATCGCCGCTTTTTTCGACGATACCTTCTGCTAAAAGTTTCGCGATAAGCTTTTCATTCCGTTCGGCAACCGCAGGTGATTGCTTTCCGCTGATCGTCGATCCTTGGTAGACGATAAATCCCTCATTCGTCATCCGGGCGGTACCTTTCGCGGTGACGTCTTTGTTCTGAACCATAAACAGCGGATTCTCGTGATCGGCAACCGCTTTCGCTTCGAGCTTCTGGAGTATCGGGTAGCCGACCGTGCCGAGAAGTAATCCGATATTTTTTACGAATTCCTCCATCACGGGAATATCGGCCTGCGGGAGGTGCGGAATGAGCGATCCCGTGCTGTTCTTAAGCACATAACCGAAATGCTTCGCCTCGTTTGCAATCTCGACGCAGCGCGATTCGAGATATTTCACATGCGCCTTCGTCAGGCTCTCGTCGCTTGAGACGAACGCGATGGTGGTATACCAAAAATCCTTGCCTTTGTCGTTGTTGTGCGTCGTCAATCTGTCAAAAAGATTTTCCGCTTCGCCGATATAGGCGGATGCGACGAGGTTTTCTTCGAATTCGCGGCCAAACAAAAAATACACCGCTGGCTGTCGCGCGACGTCATCGCTACCCATCTCCTTCAATTTGTTGCGGGGGAAAATGAGGCCTTGCCCGGTCCAGCCCGCGAGCGAGATTATTTTCCTTCCGTCCGGTTCGCCGTCGACCAGAAATAGTGTAATTTTCTTTCCTGAATTTTGAGCCATGGCGATTGAGCAATTTCATCGCCGACCCGAAGTTCTTAGAAACTCTGAACCCCGTGCCAGCTAGGTCTTGCGACCCCATACCAGTTTCCCGATATGGCCCGATAAAGAGTTGCTGAACGCGGGGTTCAGAATTCTTTATCGGGGCTTTGGTCCATATCTCCGCTGGAAGCGGAGGGTTAGGCTGGGATTAACCCTATGAAATTGTTGAATTTATCATAATCCGTCGGGCAGAATTACACAAACACACACTGAATATCTTCATGACCACTTTACGCCATAATAACGATCCTCAATTAATCCCTCATCAATGAAGCTACGAACTAGGAGTGTAAAACTGTCCGCTTCATCGTCATGAGATTCCACTCCCAGCCCGATCATCTGCGCAATAAGCGTTTCCGCTCCATGCTTGGGGAATAGGATGACCCCTGCGTTCATGAGATCGGCGCACGACGCAAGGCGGGAGCGTTTGTCGGTCGTGACCGTCACGCCCTCGACTTTGTAAATGCGGTCGAATTTCAGCTGGTCGACGGCCGCTTGCTGGAATTGGACTGTCTCGACGCGGATCTTCGCATCTCGCCATGCGTTACGGAGCGAATAATAACGTTCCTTTATCTTCGCTATGATTTCGGGGAACGTGAGCCGCTCATTTACGATACTCGGCAATACGTAGGCTTTAAAGTTTTTGCCCGTTCCCTGCGTCACGATGCTCACCATGGCGGTGTAGTCGTTCGTCTCCTTCTGTCCGATCGCGAGATCGACGCCGAGGTATGCGGTGATATGCCCTTGATCCGGAGAAGGCAATTTGTCGTAATACCGGATCATGTCCCGCGTGACCACCTGATCTTCTTCGGGAACGATCTTCAGCATGAATTCCCGCAGGAATGCGTTCTTGTTTCCTATCTCCCGCTTTTGCGCTTCAATTGCCGCTTCGGTCGGATATTTATTCGGCCACGCGACCGTGCCGTTCTTGTCTATAAACGGATAGGCCTTGAATACGCCATCAATCGCGCCGCTGCTTACCTCGCGCTTCAAGCGCATCAAAAGCGAGTCTTCATGGAGCAGGTTGCCCACGATGACGAGGCGCGTTTTCCCGAATTCTCCCGCGCCGATCACATCGAGCTTCAGCCAGCGGTACACTTTGTCGCGGCCTTCCTTCGTTTTCACGGAAGCGGTTGATTCGACATCGTCGCAGATGATGAGATCCGGACGATATTTGCCGTGATGGATGCCCCTAATCTTCGATTCAACCGACATCACGAGAATCCGCGCGTTGAAATTCTTGAACACAATGGTATACGCGCCCCATTCCGGGCTATCATCTTCAAACGGACCCAAGTCATTTTTAAGGAGTTCATCGTCCTCAAGCTTCTGCTTGATGGCATCCATCTGCAGCTTCGCCTGCGGAAGGGTATCGCAAATGATAACGACGAATTTCTTTTGCGGTTTTCCCATAATCGACCATAACGGAAGCGCCGTCGTGAAGATGGTCGACTTGCCCGATCCGCGGAATGAGACGATAAAAAGCTTATGCAGCTCTTCCTGCCCGATCAGGCGAAACATCTCGCGGTGAAATGCCGCCGTGTCGTATTCCACGGCATCCGCAAAATAGAGATGGAAGAAAGCGTAGGGACTCTCGCTGCACACGGCCGCGCGGACGCTCCGATCGGTCATAATCTGTTCGAAAAGCTCCGGCGGCATCGCCTCCGTTGCGTAGGCATCGGGATCGGGAAGCTCCATCTCTTCGTTCTCCGGCAACGCGGCATCATCGCCAACCTCCGCAGCCGCATCTCCTTCGGGAACAACGGGCGACCAGCCATATGGCTCAATGGAGCCGTTCGAGACATAGGGTTCGGCTATCGCGGGGTCGAGGTCGAAGATATCTTCCTCCGTAAACGATCCGACGATTACCGTAAGTTCTCCCGTGTTTACCACGCATCTCTTGAACCCTTCGAGATGGACGCGCGGTTCGCCCGGCGGCGGCACGTATGCCTTGATCTTGCCATCGAAAAAAAGCCTTCCGATATCGCTGCTAGGACCAATATCGACGATATCTCCCCACGTAACGGTTTTCTCGATATCCACATCGCGCGTTGCCTTATATCGCCTGGTTCCTTCCAGAGGGTCATACGCGGGCGGATACGGCTCTAAGAATTTTCTGTCGACGTATGTCTTGGCGACAGTCGGATCGAGTGTGACGATCTGCCCTTTCTCAAAATATGGTGATGGCCGAGGAATTCTGTTAAGGATGATCCACCTTCTTTCGCCGCGCGGTTCGCCCGGAGGAGGCACGTACTCCTTTATAACGCCGCGGGCGAGATACGGCTGGGCTTCCATTACGCCGAGCGAGATAATCTCTCCCTCCTGGTAGTACTCCTGGATGCACATCGGGATCAGTACTTTATATGTTTGCGATTCTGCCATGGGCGTGGTTATCATTCGGTCGGCGTGGGCGTTCCGTCCTTTGGAAGCAATGCTGCATGCTGGAGCGCCTTGCGGACGATCTCTTGCTGCTCGGGCGTGAGAGACTCTTTTTTCTCGATGCGTGCGGTGATGTCGAGCGTGTTTTTGAATTTCGGATGCCGGCGCGACAGCCAAAACGCTATGGATTGCCAGTGTTTGTCTTTTATGAGCGAGATGAGTTGCGCTTCTCCTAAATCATTTAGGATTGCTTCGCCCTCGCCGAGCGCCTCATCCACCGCTTTATCGAATGCCGGATCGGCCTTCCGCCAGTTATGAATGCTCACACGCGAGATATCCAATTTTTCGCAAGCGACTTGGATGATAGGGGCTTTGCGAAGCTGCTCAATAAACAATTTTTGGATGCGCTGTTTTTTCATAATGTTACGCGTTCCGCTTTAAGGTTAAAGAGAGCCTCCATCCTTTGTATGATGGTGGCACAATATTCGGCATCGCGTTCGACCATGATCGCGATGCGCTTTGTCTGCTCGCAGCTTACGCCAAGCGTTCCCGACCCCGTGAACCCGTCATAGACGAGATCGCCGATATCCGTGCTGTTCAATATCAAGCGGCGGATGAGCGGTATCGGCTTTTGGGTTGGGTGAAGTGGGCTGCTGCTGGGGCGCGGACAGTAAAGCAATGTTTTATCTTTCGCCTTCTTGAAGTCGTGCGTCCCGGCCCAACCGTAGGCGATCAATTCATGGGCGGGAAGATAATCTTTCCTGCCGATAACAGCATTGCTCTTAAGCCAAATGAGTAGCTGAGAAAAATGCACGCCAGCCCGTTCCATGCCGTCGCGAAGCGCAAAAAGCATCTTATCCGAGTTAAAAATATAGACGGTGTTCTTGCGCTCAAGATGGGGCACGATCGCAGACAGCCACTCAGCCGTAAAGCGAGCGTACTCGCTCTCGGAGGCAAAGTTGTCGTTCAAGATATTTTTTGCCACTCTGATCTTTGCGAATCCCGCCTTCGATTCCGCATATGCTACGGAATATGGAACGTCGCAACAGACGAGTTTTATTTTCCGCTTCCCGACGAGCCGATTCACAAGATCGGCATCGCGGGCATCTGCGCACATGAGCAAATGATTTCCAATGCGGAACGCATCCCCATATTCTATTTTTTTAATTGAGTTTTTTGGCATGGATATTGGTCAGGCGTTCAAACCTGGAAATAGTTAGATCGCAAAATACCGGTTCCAATTCGACCGTGTAGACCCGGCGCTTCAGTTGATGGGCGCTGATTAATGTGCTGCCGCTGCCGCAGAAACTATCTAATATGATGTCGCCCGGCTTCGTGCAGCGGCGTATCGCTCGCTCGTGGAGCGTGGGCGGCTTGCTGGTTGCATGCTGATACTCGCTGCCCGGCAACCGCTTCGCCAGCCATATCTCAATGCCGTCGAGAATATCGTCGAGCGTGCGATTGCCCGTGCCGATCTCCTTATTCATGATCTCGGAAAGATTTTCGATGCCCTTCGTGATCGGCGGCTTGTTTCTGACTCCATAAATACAAGGTTCATAAATCTTGCTGAACGCCACGCCGGGCGTTAACCCCAATCCATTTTTGATCCATAAGCAGGTGCGCTTGTAATCAATGCCGATCTCCCGATAGAGCGTCTGCAACAACCATACGTACGAGGAATCGCAGTAATAGAAGACGTGCACGTCATCCTTCGCGACTGCGAGCGCGTTTACCATGCTCTTGCGGAGGAATTCCCTATAGGCTTCGTCGGTGCGCGTATCATTCACGCTGCCGCCGTAATTGGCGCGGCCGCCGACACCCTTCGCATAATCGACGCCCCCGCGCAAATTGTAGACCGGATCGGAATAGATCATCGATGCCTTATCGTTGCCGAACAGCTTTTTGAGGACGGCGGAATCGTTCGCGTCGCCTACGGCCAGCCGGTGCGGTCCCAGCTGATAGATCTCGCCGAGTTTCGATTTCGGCTTTTTTATCTTCGCACGCTCTTTCTCTTCATCCCAATGGTCATCTTCCGCTTCGAGCATGCCGTCCCACAGATTTGCGAGTTCGTTCTCATCCATGCCGATCTCAATTAACGTCTCGATATCGAAGGCCTGGAGCTTGGAAACGTCCCATTCGCCATGCAGCGCGTTGCTCGCGATCAAATAGCGATCGAATTCTTCCTTAGTGAGCTTGCGGTTCGGCACTCTGACGTCGACCATCTGATCGCCCATGCCCATTTCCATCATCGCTTGATGGCGGTGCTCCCCTGCGGCGATCGTGCCGTCGACATCGATGACGATGATTTCGGCGTAACCGTTAATCTTGAGGCTCTTCTTTAAATTGCCGAACTGCCGCTCCGTATTGGTATTTGGATTTTGAGGACAAGGCTTAAGACTTTTCAAAAGCCTCCGTTCGTTGTGCCACGCTAAAGGTTGTCTGTTCATTGAGTTTATTTAATTAATTTTAATTTGCCTTCTTTTGGCCTTTTATCTGCAGCTCGCCGACATACTGGAGCCACAGCCGAATTGCACCCGGATTTCCTTCTTTCGCCTTTTCGCGGAGGGCGTTGATGACCTCCGGCAGATCGCTCTTCTCCCGCGCGAGAATTTCGTGTCGGATCAGCGCGGCGAATCCCGGCAATTTTTTCCAGTCCGATAACGTATCGGGGCTGACTCCGAATTTTTTCGCGAACATCTCCTGCGTTTTTACCTCGCGCAATGTGCGCGGCGTCGCGGAAAACCTGACGAATTCTTCAAATTCGCTGGTCAACCTGATGGACGGCAAAATTCTCTTAATCTCGGACTCCATAGGAGTGGAAACGTTTATTTTGGGGTTCATAATGTTATTTTTTATTGATTTCGGCCTTTTTGAGCAACAAAAAAACCCGAGATAAATCCACGACATCCCAGCAAAGGAATGTCTTTGGACTTATCTCGGGCTCATCCGATGGCGAGGTCTAAGTATAGACCTTACGAACCACGGTATACCGACCTCGTGCTACGCGGGTATGATTTTCCTCCTAGTCCCGCCTATGAAGAAAACCACAACTATTTACTTTTCAAAAATAAAACCGTCGCGGGATATTTTCATTGTACCCATCTCGCATCTTAAATCAAGACCCGGCTGCCTGTGCAAAACCCAATGCTTTATAGCAACGCGAATAGCGCTCTTCGCGGAACCGAAAGAACCTGCTAAAATGCAACTATGCTGATAAAGAAAATCGGGCATTGCTGCCTCCTTATAAGATCCGGATCGGGCGACAACCCGTTGATACTAACCGATCCCGGCTCGTTTTCCGTCGCGCAAAATAAGCTGCGAGGCATTGATGCGGTTCTTATCACGCACGAGCATGAGGATCACCTGCATATAAAATCGCTGCAGGAAATTCTCAAAAATAATCCACACGCGGAAGTGATCGCGAACGAAGGGGTCGGCAAAAAACTCGATAAAGTTAATATACCGCATCGTCGCATGCGCGATCGGGATACCGCTGAGATCAAGCGCGTTTCTATTGAAGCGTATGATGCCAAGCACGAAGAAATTTTCGAAGAGATCGGGCAGGTTCAAAATACCGCATTCCTCATCGCCGGAAAGCTCCTCATCCCCGGCGATTCGTTTTTCAAGCCGCCCACGTTCGTCGACATCCTCGCTCTTCCCGTCGCCGGACCGTGGTGCAAAATCGGCGATGCAATCCGGTATGCGCTCGATGTGCATCCTGCGATAGCATTCCCGATCCACGATGGCATGCTCCAGCGCGATCGGGTCGGAGCGGCCTTTCGGATCCCCGAACAGGTATTAAAGAAGAACGATATTAACTTCGTAACGCTGGAAGAAGGGCAAGAGCATAATTTTTTATTCGCGGGATTTAAAGATGAGAAATAAATATGACCATGCCAACAAATAACTCTTCATTGAACCCTCAGCGAGCACGGCGCGAGTGTTCTCTCTCTCTCTCTCTCTCTCTCTCTCTCTCTCTCTCTCTCGAACCGGCAGCCGGTTCGAATCCTTGGATGAATTTTTATTAGCTTCCGGCCGCCCATTTGTTTTCTTCCCTGAACCAAAAAGGAAATTCTTCTTTGATGTGCTGAGCGAGACGCGCCGCGTTGCCGTGCGTGAGCATTCCCGCATACGACGCCACCGCCTGTTCGGTGGGATTTTCTCTCAGGCCGCGAAACATTCGCTTCTTGCTCGCCGTCCGCACGACGCGATGATCGGGAAAATGAATCCATCCGAGGAAATCGATGCCCGAGGCGAAACTCTTGATATAAACTTTATCGGGATGAAGGGCAAGCTTGAGCCGCTCGCCGAGAAATACGCTGATCTGCGGCATCAGATTTTCCAGGTACCGTCTGTCGCGAGAAAGTATTGCGAAATCGTCGGCATAACGGAGATAGTACGCTATCTTCAGCTCGCGCTTCATAAATTGGTCGAATTCATTCATATAAATATTCACAAGAAGTTGCGAGGTAAGATTGCCGAGCGGAAGCCCCACGCCCGGCCTCGTCGACGAGAAGCTCCCGATCACTTCTCCGAGAAGCCATCGGATTCCTTCGTCGGAAATCCGGCGGTGCAAAATTTCCGAAAGCACGCCATGGTCGATTGTCGCGAAGAACTTCCGGATGTCGCATTTCAAGACCCAGACCGTTTTCGTATGATTCGCGCTCTCCTTGCGGGCGAACGAATCAAAACAATCCAGCGCCCTATGCGTTCCCTTGTCGACGCGGCAGGAATACGAGTGAGAGATAAACGTTGTATCGAAGAACGGATAAAGCCTTCTATAAATGGCATGATGAAGCAAGCGATCCCGCACGGACGCCTTATGGATATTGCGCGGCTTCGGGTCGCAGATGTTGAACGCACGATACGGCCCATGCCGATACGAATGAGAAATGAGATCCCGATGGAGCAGGAAGATATGATCCATGAGGCGCAGCGAGAATTCCTGAACATCGGGTTTATTCCGCTTGCCGACAATGAATTCCGTCCACGCCTCCAAAAGATTTTCGACGCTCGCGATATCTTCGAGCGTACCCTGAAACTGAATCATGTATAAAGTATGAACGAAACAACGCCAATTCCCAACCGTGCGACGCTGCCGATCCTGAAGCGGCTGATTACGGTATATAAATCATGGCATGAGACGATGCCCAATCTCGCGAAGACTTCGCGCTATACTTTGGGCGAGAAAATCGACGCGCACCTCCTTGAGGTAATCGAACTTGTTTACACGGCAAGCTTTTTGCCGAAGGAGGAGAAATTACCGCTCCTGCAGAAAGCGATGGCGAAAACCGATCTTCTCAAATTCTTCTTCCAGATAGGCTGGGAAATAAAATCGCTCGATGTCAAAAAATATATCGCGTTTTCTGAACAGCTCGATGAGATAGGCAGACAGCTCGGCGGATGGGCGCGGCAGTCGGCACAAAAAGAAACTCCCGCCCCCAAACGAGGGCGGGATTGAAACGAAGAGGGTTGCGCGGGCGGACGCCAGCGAGGACGCAGTTGTCGTTGAACCTGTTGTCGGGATAGTTCAGGTTGAGCTTGCGGTACTTAGCGTTGCGGTTCAAGTACACGATGCGACGGTTGCGGTTCGGGTCCAGCCAAGGAATGTGCGGAAAGTCATCTGCGCCACCGCCTCTCGGTGCCGGGCGAGAAATCTCGAAGCCGACAGCTTAAGGCTGAATCGAATTTGGAATGTCCCCGTGAAGGTAATTCTCCAACTTCCCGCACCAAGCATCCTCGATTTCAAAAACATCAAGAGTCACACTGGAATGAGGCGTACCCGATTCCACTCCGGACTCTTGCGATGCTGGGTTCGACCGCCCGAAGCCGTAGCCGCAGGCATGCTGATCTACTTCCTGATAGTAATTGTGAGCCATTTTTATAAAAAAATAAAATCGGAAGACAAGTTCAAAAAAGAAATGCCCGTTCCAAAATCGGAACGGGCAAAGGGACTGAGGGTCAAAAATCCAGAGGGCGAAAGCGCTTCAGTTCTAAGACTGTTTGCGCGGGCGGACGCCAGCGAGGACGCAGCCGCCGTCGAACCTGTCGACGGGATAGAACAGGTCGAGCTCGCGGTACTCAGCGCCGCGGCGCAAGTACACGATGCGACGGTTGCGGCTCGGGTCCAGCCAAGCTTCGTGCAGGAAGATCACGAACGGCTTCTTTCCGGAAGTCGTCGCTTTCCCGTGCTGCTCGGCGAAACGGATGCCGTGCTCGTACGTCGGGCGAAGCAGACCCTTCTCTTTCAGGATCGCAAGACCTTCTTCTTCGCTGAAGCTCTTGCCGGGGTCGACGATTTCGATCTCGTCATCCCACGGCGTTTCGGAGGCTGTCAGCGGGAAGTTGGCCTGCGTGATCCAGTCGTTGAAGGGAAAGCCCAGCGCGGCCGTGATCTCGTCGGTGTTGTTCGACCCGCCCATCTTCACCGTGAAGACAGAGGGGTCGAAGCCGAGAACCTTCTGAAACTCGTCTCGGTTGACCTTTGTCGGGTCGAGTTCCGCAGCGCAGCGCCGAAGATCGGTGAGAAGTCCGGAAGCAATCAATGCTTGAAGCTGACCGGACTCAAGGGTTTCAAACAGTTCGGCAAGATGCTTGCCTTGGGAAAGGGTAGCGGTCGTTGTCATATGCAACTCCTTCTGCTAGTCCACCGTTTGGATTTTTTGATTGGCGGGTTATAGCTTTCAGGCCGCGAGATGGCTCATGGGCTGGAAGCTATAACCGCACCTTGGTTTATTAAAGAACGCTATCATTATACTATTATCAGAAATGCTTGTCAATGGCTCGGTTTTTTGTATAAAAGTTAACGCGATCCGAGGAGAAGCCATTGTCCAATAGCCCTTATTTCTTCTGGTCTTTTTGAAAAGTTAACATATGAAAGTTAACGTGCCGATCTGTGTAAAGTTTGTTAACTTTTCTCGGAAGGATAGCGACCGAGACACCTCGATCCTATTTTCGCTCCGACCCCTTAAAAACGCTTATGGGGCTTGAACGGTAAAAGTTCTAAACCGACACACACCGCCAGCATTAAAAATGTTAGCAAACCGCCGTACGCAGTTTCTCGCTGCGAAGATACAGCCCCGCCCACAAAAGCACGGCTACAATCACCGGCGACAAGGTAATGACTAGCGGATTGCCGGCGCGCACGTTGAAATCCACCGCTCCGCCAAGATATCCGGAAAGAAGGATTGCGCCGATCGCGGACGTGCGCGGAATAATATAGAGCAAAACACAGACGAGCTCAATGATGGCGAGCGGCACGATGATGCTCAATGAGTATCCGCCCTGCTGATAAGCCTGAATGACGGCTGCCGGGCGAGCAATATGAATGATGCCATCGAACGCCATGAACGCCGCCGAAAGAGTGCTCACCACACGCCCTGTCCAAAGCCACTTTTCATTATTCAAATTCAGCATGGTCTTAGCTTGATTAGCTCATAACCATTATTCCAAATCTACGACGAGATTGTCAAAACCCTCCCCTGCCCTACTAAAACAGAAGTCGATAAATAAGTATGATGAGCGCAATAACGAGCAACGCATGGATCAAGCTGCCACCGATCTTGAATCCGAAACCCAGAAGCCAAAGCACTAATAAAATTATAACGATAGTCCATAGCATATGAATGATGCCGAAGCACCGCATGGACTATTACACTCCTTAAGCATATGATGTATCACATAGAGGACAAATACTTTCCATGAAAAAAAATAAAATATCTGCAAAGAATCCCACGCGCATTGGCGCGGATTTTTTCGATCGGCTGTGGCAGAAGAGCTGGACATATATCAAGACCGTTGTTGATGTGGTGCGCGAACCGGTGCTCGTGCTCGACAAAGACCTTCGCGTAATGGCGGCGAACGATGCGTTCTATGAAACGTTCAGGGTTAAATCGAAAGAAACGGAGGGAAATATCGTGTATCAACTCGGCGACGGCCAGTGGGATATTCCCTCATTGCGAAAACTTCTTGAAGATATCCTTGCGCATAATACTTTCTTCAAAGGATTTCAGGTCGCCCATGAATTCCCCGGGATCGGGCGCAAGGTGATGATATTGAACGGACGACAGATCTATATTGAAGATTATGATAAAAAGGACTCGTTCCCGCCGATCATCCTGCTCGCCATCGAAGACGTCACCGAAATGATGGTGGTCGCCGAATCGCTTGCGAGCCACAACGATCAGATTGAAGCAAAATTCGTCATTCGCACGCAAAGATTGGAGGCACAGATCGAAAAAATGGAGCGGGAGATCGCCAAGCTCAAAAAACGGGCATAAGATCGCATCTTGCCAGAATCACGTTCGCGTGGGATTCTTAGGGTATCATCGTAATCTCGTTGTAACGGCGACCTCCGCCGTGCGCGCCATTTGCCCTATCTATTACCTTGCCGGGGTAATATTCGTGTCACAGAACACCGTCATCATCGGCTTATATACGTAATGACTCCCAAACAGGAGGCAAAACGGCAGGCGGCGTTGACAACTGCACACCACGACTACGGAAGGGGGCTCCATTTGTATGCATTTTTCAAAGTGCGCAATCGCGCCGTAAGCGAGGACCTGGTACAGGACACGTTCATAAAAACGTGGGGGTATTTGGTAAGGGGGGGCAAAGTGGTGGTCATGAAGGCATTTCTCTATCACATCCTCAACAATCTCATCGTGGATGAATATCGAAAGCATAAAACTGTCTCGCTTGATGTCCTGCTCGAAAAAGGATTCGAACCGAAAGCGCTGCACTCCGGATCCCCTCGCCGCCTTTTTAATTTTTTAGACGGGAAAGCGGCGCTCATTTTGATCCAGCGTCTTCCGGAAAAATATCAGATGGTGCTACGCATGCGTTATGTACAAGACCTATCACTCAAAGAAATCTCGCTCATCACCGGGCAGTCAAAAAATACCATTGCGGTCCAGATACACCGCGGGCTTGAACGACTGAAAGAGCTCTACAATCCTTCGGTGTAAGGATTTCTGCCGTCAAGCGTCGTTATTAATATGGAAAAAAACAAGCGAGGTGAAGGACAAACCATTAGCCCTGTCGGTGCCGATTTTTTCGAGCGCCTCTGGGAGGAAAGCTGGACGTATATTAAAACCGTCGTTGACGTCGTGCGCGAACCCATTTTAATCCTCGATAAAGACCTTCGCGTGATGGCGGCAAACGAATCCTTCTATAACACATTCCAGGTGGAATCAAAGGATACCGAACATAAGATCGTGTATGAGCTCGGCAACGGCCAATGGAATATCCCCTCCCTTAAAAAACTCCTGGAGGATATTCTTCCCAAAAACACGTTCTTTAAGGGCTTTGAGGTCGCCCATGATTTTCCCGCGATCGGCCGCAAGATCATGATCCTTAATGCCCGCCAGATACACGTCGCCGCGAATGCCGCCGCGCCGCTCTTTCCGCCCATCATCCTGCTTGCCATGGAGGACGTGACGGATATGATGGCGGTCGCAGAGACGCTCGCCAACCACACAACCCAGCTTGAATCAAAACTCACAGAACGAACACAGATCCTCGAGGCGCGCATCGGAGATCTGGAAAAGGAGATCGGCAAGTTGAAAAAGGCGGCCATGTAATATCTTCGCCGCTATGACGGCGTCTATTATATGAAAACCATAAACAAAAACTCATTATTAACAGTATTGGGCGTCTTTTTGACGTTCGGCCTTGGCGCAGCAAGCCCAATGGCGGCATTCGCAGCGGGGCCACCGCCGGTCGATCTCGGCACTGCAGGAAACTTTGCCATCCTCGCAGAAACAGGGATCTCGACCACGGGATCGACTGCAGTAGTGGGAAATATCGGCATCAGCCCGGCGGCGGCAAGCTACATCACGGGATTTGCACTGACACTCCCCTCGGCCGGCGCGTTCTCCACATCGGCACTTGTGACGGGAGATATCTATGCGCCGGGCTATGCGCTCCCCACCCCGACGGTGATGACCACTGCGATCAGTGATATGCAGACCGCTTACACGAACGGCGCCGGAATGACCGATCCGACCGCGACAGAACTGGGTGCCGGAAACATCGGCGGACTCACCCTGGCGCCGGGACTTTATAAGTGGAGCACCGGCGTGACCATTCCGACGGATGTCACGCTCTCTGGCGGCCCGAACGATGTCTGGGTATTCCAAATAGCGCAGGGTCTCAATGTGAGCCCGGGAGTAAACGTCGTCCTCAGTGGCGGCGCGCAGGCGAGCAATGTTTTCTGGATCGTCGCCGGACAGACCACCATCGGCACGACCGCGGTCGTGAACGGAACTATTTTAGATCAGACCACCATCGTATTGAACACAGGCGCGGTGTTAAATGGCCGGGCACTCGCGCAGGCAGCGGTGACACTCGACGCAAATACGGTGACGGAACCGGGAGCCGCGTCGACGCCGGCGCCCGTCGTCGTCATGGTGCCGACGTCGACGCCAGTGATAGTATCGACGCCAACTCCGGTATATACCTCTACGACGGCGTCTTCTACTAACAATCCGACGCTCACGCAGGCACAGACGACACAGGGGGCGCCGAATGCCACCCTACAAACCGAGTTGAACGGACTATTGTCTGAACTACAAACACTTCAAACCGAAGCGGCGCAACAAGGGTCACCAATCCAGGACGTTGCGGTAAATCTTTCGCAAGGCAGTACCGGCGATGCAGTGGCAATGTTGCAACAATTTTTGATCGACCAAAACAAAGGTCCGGCCGCCCAGGCACTGGCAAACGTTGGAGCGACTGCTTACTTTGGCTCCCTCACTCGCGCGGCATTGGCGGAATTTCAGGCGAGCGTCGGCGTCGGTCCGGCACTTGGAAATTTTGGAGCGATCACTCGGGCATATATCAGCGCGCATTACTAAATCAATATAATAATTTAAACAAAAAAACATGAAGCGAATCGAAGACAATATAATCACAACGATAATATCTGTTTTCTTGGTGCTCGGCGTTGCAGGACCCGCTATAGCATTTGCCGCCGGCCCGGCGCCGTTGAATCTCGGCACGGCCGGTAATTTTGCCATCCTCGCAGAAACCGCAATAACGACAACAGGAGCCACGGCGATCACCGGCGATGTCGGCATCAGTCCGGCAGCGGCAACCTTCCTTCAGGGATTTGGATTGACGGCGGATCCGTCCAATACTTTTTCAACGTCAGCGCTCGTGACCGGAAAAATCTATGCCGCCAATTATACGCCGCCGACACCGGCATATATGACCACCGCCGTAAGCAATATGGATGCAGCATACGTTGATGGCGCCGGAAGGGCGACGCCCAACGCCACAAACGTTGATGCCGGGATTCTTGGCGGAGAAACATTCGCCCCCGGACTCTATAATTGGACGACAGGCGTCACCATAGCGGCAGGAGGAACACCATCAACGACGATCACGTTGAACGGCGGCCCGAATGATGTCTGGATATTTCAGATAGATGGGAATATGACCGTTGCCGATGGAGGTAATCTGGGCAATGGTGCGCAGATCTTGCTCACTGGAGGAGCTCAGGCTCAAAATGTATATTGGGTCGTTGGCGGCTCCACGGGCGCAACACTCGGGGCATATTCAACATTCAATGGAAATATATTGAGCGCGAAACAGATCATCATGAACGCAGGCGCGGCGTTGAACGGCCGGGCGCTCGCGCAAAGCCAGATCACGATGATTGCGAATACGGTTTCGCTTCCCGCCGGTTCGGCTCCTGCGACACTCAACGTCATCAAACTTGTCGTGAATGCGAATGGTGGCACGGCAATTCCTTCCAACTTCACCTTGCATGTAGAAAATGCCAGCTCCGGCCTTGACGTTGCAGGAAGTCCGTTACCTGGCGCCGCTGCGCCAGGGACACCCTATTCACTTGCTCCGGGCGCATACACGGTGAGCGAGAATGCCGCCCCGGGGTATACCCAGAGCTTTACCGGCACATGCAATGCAAGCGGCAATATCACTCTTACCGCAGGCGAGGTGGCGACCTGTACTATCGTAAACAGTGACATTCCGGCGCCAGTGGTGGCACCAGTCGTCAGTGGTGGCGGAGGCGGCGGAGAGATCGTGCCTTTGATCGGCATCACAAAAGTTCCTGCACCACTTACACTCCCCGCAGGGCCCGGCCAGGTCACCTACACCTATACCGTTCTGGAATGTCGGAGGGGACGCCCCGTTGACCGACGTCACCGTGACCGACAACAGATGCAGTCCGGTGACATACCTTTCCGGCGATCTAAATAATAATGGACAACTTGACCCGGGCGAAAACTGGAAATATGACTGCGTCACCACGCTTGCCAGCACTACCACAAACACGGCTATCGCCACTGGGCATACCGGCACCCAGACCGCGGTCGCAACGGCCGTCGCGACAGTCGTTGTCGGCGCACCGCTTGACCCTCCGCTCATAAATATTGTGAAAGTGCCGAGCCGCCTGGTCCCCTTCCCATTCGGCGGCGGTACGGTTACCTATACCTACACCGTCACCAACCCAGGAATGGTTCCGTTGAACAACGTGTCGGTGACCGATAATAGATGCAGCCCGGTAAATTATCTTTCGGGTGATGTGAATGGGAACGGCCTCCTTGATCCGGGTGAGGTGTGGACCTATGCCTGCAGCACTAATATCACAAACTCGACCACCAATACCGCCACCGCCGAAGGAAGTGCGAACGGGCTTACCGCGATCGGCTATGCCTTTGCCACCGTCCTCGTATCCGCCCCCGTGTCCACGCCCGGACTTCCGAATACCGGATTTCCTCCGGCGGGGAACGACATCCCGTGGATTATCCTGGTAGTGACTGGCATCTCTACAGCAATAATCTTATATTTCACCCAAAAGCGGCGGGTGGGATAATAATAAAAAAACGGGGTATGCGATCGAACATCTCATCAACGTGGTCGATTATTATTGGCGCAGTTGTGCTCGTCTGTACGGGGGCTGTTGTTTTTTTCATACCCCCCAATGTTCAAGGGCAGTATTCGACCGGTGGTTCGCCCGTCGTCGCAGTTGTGCCAACCGTTGCGCCGGTCGCGGTCAGCGCCTCTTCTCCCTCGCAAACCGTGGGAATTCCTGCCCGTCTCATTATTCCGGCGATCAACATTGATACCACGATAGCGCCGGCCGGGCTCGTCGATGGTGCCATGGGCGTACCCGTCGGTCCCACGAGCACCACGTGGTTCGATCTCGGCCCGCGTCCAGGCCAGATCGGGAGTGCGGTGATTGCCGGGCATGAAGGATGGAAGGACGGCATCTTTGCGATTTTCGATAATCTTCACGAACTGAGGCCGGGCGATGAGATCTATGTTGTGGACGATCAAGGAGCGACCACGACCTTCGTAGTACAGACACTCCAGCTCTATAGCCAGAACGCCAATGCCTCATCGGTATTCACCTCAAATGACGGCTTGGCGCATTTGAACCTTATCACGTGCGAGGGCACATGGAACGCGGCAGAAAAAAGCTATTCCGACCGGCTTGTGGTATTTGCCAACAAGGAATAAAAACCTTTGCGTCATGGCGCGAATGGCGTTGCGCCGCGCCAGTCGGCAGTGTACGTCTTTATGAGCGACGTGATGATGCCCGGATCCGTCAGTATGATTCCGAGCTCTCGGTTGTCACTGAGTGATGTCGCAGAAAAATTTTCTGACCCAACAAACGCCCGGGCGGATGCACTCTCGCCATCAGCAACAATCACCTTGGCATGAACATAGAGCGGCGCGTCATCCGCATCGGCATAGGTGCGCACATGCACTCCTGCGGTGGTAAGCTCTTCGAACTCCCACTTCCATTCAAGAGCGCCTGTCATATCCACATAGACGGCGATGCCCCGTCGCGCGGCATCGATGAGTGCTTTCGTCACGACCGGATCAGCCATCTCCTCGTTGTATATATAGAGTGATTTTCTCGCCCCATCAATAAGATTGATCAACGCCGGTTCCGAACCAGGGCTCCAAAGAAGGTCGTCGCCTGAGTCGCCGTTGTTACCGCCGCTCGCGGGAGTGCCACGCCCTGGCGTGGCGCTCCCCTCCCAATCATCATTGAACGTATCCTTCATTGCCTCAACATCGCGTGTGTCATCGTCAACAATTCCAAAGTCACGTCCGGTGGCGTAATAGTTTGAAACCAAGTTGAAGGTCATGACGAGCGCGCGATCGCTGTCGACGACCAGTGATTTTTCGTGCGTCAAAGAAAAATACGATGGCGACCATCGCACCGGGATTCCACGCGCAGTTAAGTAGTCATATACCGCGCCGTTCATCGTGGACATCGCCCCTTGATACCCGGCACTCAGGATGACCCGCACCGCTACGCCGCGCCGTTCATCTGCCACGAGCGCGGACTCGATCTGTGGGTCATCAAACTCATACATCACGAGATCCACGGACGCCGAAGCACCGCGGATCATCGTAAGTACCGGCGCGATGCCATCGTCCGGTTCGGTAATAAGCGAAAACGCTCCACTTGAAGTAATATTTTTATATTGAACTGGAAAGAATTGCGCGTGAAATCGAAACAAGACAAAAATCCCTGCCATCGCGATACAAATCGAGATGAATATATGGTTTCGTTTCATTCCCAAACCCTACCATTTGCATATTAAAAAAAGATTATCTACCCATTGCCTTTTTCGTCAATAGAATAAGGAAAATATGACGTGAAATTGTTCCCTTTCCGCAAATCCATAATTCCAGTATGCTAACAAACGACATGGCCGGCACAAAAACCACTAATAACAACTTCTGGCTTAAGCTCCCCCGCCCGATCATGGCGCAGGCGCCGATGGCGAACGTCACGGACGCGGCTTTCCGGCGCATGTTCGCGGAGTGCGGCAAGCCGGACGTCTTTTGGACGGAATTCGTTTCCGTGGAAGGCTTGCTTTCGCGCGGGCGCGAGAAACTGCTTACCGACCTCTGGTTCGACAAAGAAAACCCTGCCGAGCGCCCGATCGTGGCGCAGATCTTCGGCGGTAAGCCGGAACAGTTCGAGGCAGTGGCACCGCTCATCAAAGAGCTCGGCTTCGATGGCATCGACATCAATATGGGTTGCCCTGACCGTGGCGTAGAAAAGTCCGGGGCTGGAGCCGGGCTTATTAAGACCCCAGCAGTCGCAAAAGAAATCATTCGCGCGCTCAAGCGCGGCCTCATGGCGGCGGCGAACGGTGCGGGCGGGCTCCCCGTCTCCGTAAAAACCCGGCTCGGGTATTCGAACACCGCCGAGATGGAAACCTGGATCCCGACGCTACTCGAAGAAAACCTAGCGGCGCTCACCGTCCACCTCCGCACCCGCGCCGAGATGTCCGACGTACCGGCGCACTGGGATCTGGCACCAAAAATAGTGACCATGAGGGACAAAATCGCCCCAAAAACCATCCTCCTCGGCAATGGCGACGTCCGCTCGCTCGAAGACGGCCGCCAAAAAGCCGCCGAATCCGGCATGGACGGAGCGATGGTAGGCTCCGGCCTCTTTGGCAACCCTTGGTTCTTCTCCGGCCGGGTGCCAGGCGTCCGGGAACGGCTCGAACGGCTCGTCACTCACACCGAACTCTTTGAGAAGCTCTACCGGAGCGATAACCCCAAGACCATCGGCCAGGGTGGCCGGCTTAAGAACTTTGACGTGATGAAGAAGCACTATAAATCCTATACGACGGCATATGACGGCTTCGATGGCGCTAAAGAGCTCCGCCTCCGACTGATGGAAGCGGAAAATGCGGCCGAGGTGAGTAAAATAATCCAGAATTTCCTAAAAAAGCACCCTGAGGAGGCGTCTTGACATCCCAAACTACCCCTTCGGCTTGCCAAGATCCCCTCCCGGCCAATCCATTGACTTTTTGGAGGGGGTCTGCTAGTATTAGGGAACAAATAAATGAGTAGTATATATTACCCCGCGAGGGGCTTTTTTATTGGGAAAGCCAGTAAATACCTACTAATTCTGGTTGCCGTAGGCCTTATGGTCTACCCGGGCACCATTCAGGCCGACACGATGGCCGCCCACCCCGTCCTGAGCGCACCGATCGCGGCAGTGGGGGTTCAAGCCACGGCTTCCGCGCCCGAAACCCTGTCTATAACGCCGCCCAATACCCAGACAGTCTGGGTGACGGCCTACACGAGCGACCCGGACGAGACGTCCGACCACCCCCTCATCACCGCCTCGGGTGGGATGGTGCGGGACGGCGTAGTGGCTGACAACCTGCTCCCCTTCGGGACCGAGATCGAAATCCCTGCTCTCTTTGGTGCTAAGGTCTTTACCGTTGAAGATCGCACGAACGCCAAGTTCAGCGGTCGCGTGGATATCTGGATGCCTACTTATAATCAAGCCCTCGACTTTGGCATCCAGAAGGCGCAGATCGTCATCCTCGACCAGAATCTGGCGATGAAGTAGAATAGTCTGGTGTCCAGGCAACTTTTCCGGTTCCTCATCAAATACAAGTACTGGGTGATATTCCCTATCGCCACGCTCGAGGGCCCGATCATCACTATGGTGTCGGGATTTCTTATATCGCTCGGCATTTTGAGCTTCATCCCCACGTTATTGGTGGTCTTTGCCGGAGATATCCTCTCCGATTCTTTTTATTATGCCCTCGGCCGGCGCGGGCGCAGGTTCGTGGAGCGGGTAAAATTCCTGCACATCACCGAAGCGCGCTTGGAAAAAGTGGAAGAGCACTTCAAGAAGTATCCTGGGAAGACGTTTATGATAAGCAAGGCGTCGTACGGCGTGGGATCGTTGTTTTTGGTGGCTGCCGGAGCGTCAAAGATGGCCTATCAGAAGTTTCTGGAATACATAACGCCGATGAATGCCCTACGTTCCACTATATTGTTGCTGATCGGCTACTTTTTGGGTCGTGCAGTGCGCCACGCGGACGTCTATCTTGAATACTACACGCTCGCGGTCATCATCATTCTGCCGATCGGGTATTATATAGTTAAGCAGATACAAAAGATCAGGACGGGAGAGCCATTATTATAATGAAAAGCATATTAAAAGGGTTCAAGGAGTTCGTATTGCGCGGGAACGTGGTGGATCTTGCCGTCGGCGTCATGATCGGCGCGGCGTTCAACACTGTCGTCACGGCGCTCGTCAAAGACCTGATGACTCCGCTCATCGCGGCGATCGTGAAGCAGCCCAATTTTTCCACGTTTTCGTTCACTTTGAACGGCAGCCAGTTCCTTTATGGCGATTTCATAAACGACCTTATCTCTTTTTTGATCACCGCGGCGACGATCTATTTCTTTATCGTCGTTCCCGTTAATAAACTGAGTAGTATACATAAAGGCCCTCCGCCCGAGGCGACCACGAAAGTGTGCCCGGAGTGTCTGAGTAGTATTCCTGCCAAAGCGCATCGGTGTGCTTTCTGCGCGAGCGTGCAGAAAGCTAAATAATTTTTTTAATAAAAGAAAATGGCCACCGAGTTTTCCTGGTGGCCATGAATTTCTATACTGCAACTTCGCGACTGCTTTCGTGATACTGTTGCCACAATCCCTGAAATTCGGAGCATGTGGATAGCAGATCATTCAGACTGCCAGAAGCAATGATCCGTCCGCTGCCCATAAAATAGATGCGATCGAACAGCGGAAGGAGGTGAAGGCGGTGGATGGATGAGACGATGGTCTTTCCATTAAACTGGCAGAAAATGTTTCGATAGATTCTCATCTCGTTCGCGGTATCGATGCTACTCGTCGGTTCATCGAGCAGCACCACATCCTTATCGTGGCACGCGAGCAATCCGCGCGCGAGTGCAAGGCGCTGCCGCTGGCCGCCGCTCAGATTGACGCCCTTCTCCTTAATGAAGGAATCGAATCCATTCGGTAGTGTATCGATCACATCAGTAAGACACGCCATGTCGGTAAACCGCCGAACAAATGTCATGTCATATTCCGCGCCAAGCGTGATATTCCCGAAGATGGTGTTTGCGAACAGCTCCGGATCCTGCGGAATGAGCGTGATAGCCCTATTGATCCCCTCAAATCCTTGCGCTATTTCCCGGCCATCCACGGAAAGCTTAATGCTCCGCGGATGATAGAGGTCACGCATGATCTTGAGGAGCGTAGTCTTCCCGCTTCCACTTTCGCCAACGAGCGCGATCTTCTGTCCATGTATGAGCGAAAGCGAAAGATTGTCGAGATGCGACTCTCCATCTTCCTCCTGTGCGTACGAGAAGGAGAGATCTTCGATCCGCAATTCCTGCCAATCTTTCGGCAGAACATGGTTCGTGAAGTTCTCGACGCGGAAATCCGCAGCGAGTTCTTCGGCATTCATGACCAGCGACGCACGCTGAAGCACCTCGCTATATTTCTGACAAAATTGAGAGGATAGCTCGGAGATTTGATTGAGGTAGCTGAACAAGAGATAGGACGCGACGATGACGACCCCTTTTGGGGTGCCAATATGACGCAAAAAATAGGTTCCCATCACGGCGAAGACCATGAATTGTCCAAGCACCTCCATCAAGCACCACTTGATCTCATCAAGCCGCACGTTCTCACTGAAGAGATCGCATGGTTTGTCGATCTTGCTCGCGAGCGCCTCGAACACAAACCGCTCCACCCGAAGGATGATGACGGTCGTGATGTTGGTTATCGCATCGGTGATGCTCTCCGAAACGGCGTTCTCCGCACGGTTGAGCTCCATGTATTGCCCGAGGATCACCCGATCGAACCGTGTGATGACCCATATGATAAGGACGATCCCCACGAGAACGATATAGGCAGACGGAGGGCTGATGTAGACGAGCATGCCATAGCTCACCACAAACTGAACCCCGGCGTAAATGAACTGGAACGAACCTCCTGAGAAATCATAGAGCGCCCTCGTCCCTTTCTCGATCTTATCGATCGTATCACCCGAATGATGCTCGACCTGCCATTCGATTGGCAGCATCAGAAGACCCTTTGAGAGATACTTTCGATAGTGAGCCCGGACCTTGAACGCATTTTTGCGTTCAATGATCCGCGCAGGTCCATGTAATGACCAGAAGACAAGATAGACCACGACCCCAAGTAATAAAAGCTCCAGAAGAAGCTTCACGCTTGCAGTGGTGAGTCCTTGCTTCTGAATGATGTTGAACATCGCGGCGATGATCAGCGGCAGAAACACCCTTGATATTGCTTTAGCAATGACGAACATGATCGAAAAGCACACCACGCTCTTTCGCCTGCCCTCCGAATATCGCCAGGTCTTGCCAAAAAGATACCCGAGCGGATTCATCCCGCGCCTTTTCCATTGATTCTGCATCACCTACTCCCCTCCCTTCGTATTCTGTTGTCAAAAAAACAATGCCTTACTGGATCAGCAAGGCATTGTTGGTTTCAAAAGTTGATATTTTATATACTACTTCTTTTGAAAATCAAGGATGCACTGCCGATGCTGGCGGACGATTGCCCAGTCATTCATGCCATTAAGGACGGCCTTCGGAGAATTGAGATTCCCCTGCCGCGTGGTATAGTCGTTAAAAACAATATGATTTTTAATCACGACTAATAAAATAGCATATTTATAAAAGTAGGTCAAGTTTCCCAAAGGCTAACCATTCTTCACTAAAACAGTGTCCCAATTCTTACGCTATACTATAAGTTCTATGACACCTTCCACATTCGGCAAAGAACTTTATCACGGCAGTCCAATTCGCATCGAGGGCTCACTAAAACCTATATTGCGGAGCGGCGCGCCCGACTATATTCATACACAACCCGCGGTGTTCGCGACGGAGCGAAAAGACATTGCAGCGGTATTTATGTTCCCCACCGACACGCTCGCGAGTATCGGATTTGAAAATGATATCGCGTATATCTGCATTTGGGGAACTTCAAAAGAGTTCGCGCCAAACGATAAAGGTGGATTTCTTTATATACTTCCCGGAGAAAATTTTCAAAAGATCGGCAAGGAATATGAGTGGCTATCTCTCGAAGCGGTTTCTCCTATGGACACGATGAAATTCCCCTCGGTGATAGACGGCATGATCGAGTGCGGCGCGCACGTGTACTTTATTGATGACGAGAAGCTGTTCGATCGAATTGTCGCAGAGAAAGATAATAGAACCCCGATTCTTGCGACTTTGATTTCGGAAAATAAAAAGAGAGGGTTATAGGATAAAAACGGCCACCGTACGCATGTCATCGGTGGCTAATAATATGAGGACGCACCTATTTTGCTGTTATTGCTATTACACTCCTAGCCGAGAAATTGATTTCAATTATTCAAAATCCAACTGCATCGCAAGATGATCGGAGACCTCGTCCGGTAAAACTTTGAAGTCCTTCACATTGATGCCCTCGCTCACCAATATATAATCGGCAAATTTTCCAGGTTTTTTATAGACGCTTGCACGCGTGGAAGTGATGCCAAACTCTTTGATAAGATTGCGCATGTGGGAGCCTTGGATCATCTTAAGACTTTCCGAGTCGGGCAAAAGGTTGAAGTCACCGCAAAGCACGTGGGGAACCTTGATGCCCGCGAGGAATCGCACGATATTCTCCGCCTGTGAAAAGCGCTCTTCGGTATCTTCTTTGCTGATGCCATTCCAAAGGCCATGAAAGTTTGCA
This sequence comes from uncultured bacterium, assembly GCA_963718575.1. Taxonomy (GTDB): domain Bacteria; phylum Patescibacteriota; class Minisyncoccia; order UBA6257; family 2-01-FULL-56-20; genus JAKAGE01. The sequence goes on from OY970358.1 coordinate 405,997, forward strand.
ATTGTCCGAACGCCCTTCGGCGTTTCGATGGTTATGTATTCAAGGTTGCGAGCATGGTTCACCGCGTTATCATCATGAAACATATCTTCACGATCCTTAAAGACAAAAATATCGCCTTCCTCCAAAATTTTTATATTTTTCTTTATAAATATCGCGAGGCCAAAAAAATTCCAGTAGTGAGGCTTGAAGAATGAAACGAACCCCGGCAAAATTTCGTTGAGATGAGTAAATAGCGCCGGATCAACGTTGGGGCCCCAAATATCTTTGTGCTCGTGCCCACCCTCCCACACTTCCTGCAAACAAAAAATGTCCGTCATATTTTTATAGCGCGCAAAAAAATCTAAAAGTTCCTTATTCCCGCCACGGCCTGACCAAGTGTTGAGCGATATCAGTCTCATGTTTATTGCTTCAATCTCGTCATTTCAATCCCCCTCCTGCTCCCCGCGAGCATCCAGTGAATAAACCACGCGCATAGCAACCCCACCGCCGCGCCGCCCACGATATCCATCGGCCAGTGCACGCCGGCGTAGATCCGCGCGATGCCCATCAGCAATGACAACCCAAGGAACCACCATCCCCACTTGCGATTGGCAAACCAGACGGTGAGCGCGAGCGCAAAGAACCACGCGGCATGCGCCGACGGGAATGACCATCCGCTCTCGCTGATAAGCGGCGTGAAGCTATAGAAAGAAAACGGGCGCGGCTCGTGATAAAAATATTGGATGAGCGTCGTCACGATCCCGCGCGCGAGGATGATCGCAAGCGCGCCCTCGCAGAACAGATACACCTTCCGCCGCCATCCCTTTTGATAATAGACAAGCACGAGGAATGCGAGCACGAGTAAATACGGCAGATATTCCGCAAAGAATATCGCAAGCGTATCCCAGAACGCATTATGATGCCCGGCGGCATAGATGAACTGAAAGATCCTGCGGTCAAGAGAAAACATATTTGTCTATTATAACATGCGCAACAAAAAGGGCCGACTTTCGTCGACCCTCATCGTTATTTCCTCACGTACGGCAGAAGCGCCATGAACCTCGCCTGCTTGATCGCGGTCGAGAGCTTGCGCTGATGCTTTGCGCAGATGTGCGTGTGGCGCGGGTCGATGATCTTTGCCTGGCTCGAAACGAACCGGCGCAAAAGGTCGATCTCTTTATAGTCGATGTTCTTTAAGTTCTGTGAGCAGAAAAAGCACTGCTGGGCTGTGGTGGGTGCCATGATCGTGTGTTATTTATACTTTCCTTACTTGTAGTGAATCCAGCTCGACCGCCGTGTCCCGGCCGAAGATCGGCACCAACACCTTGATGCTTCCCTTCTCTTCATTGACTTCGGAGATCTTGCCGTCGTATTCCTTGAACGGACCGTCGGTTATTTTTACCAGATCGCCTACCTTCAAGTCAAGGATCATCTTCTTATCGCCCTCGCCGGTGCGCGCGAGGAGGAAGTCCACCTCGTCCTTGGAAAGCGGCGTCGGCGTCGTATTATCGGGGCCGACGAAGCCGGTCACGCGCGGCGTATTGCGAACCACATACCACGAATCCTCGGTGAGGATCATCTCCACGAGCACATAGCCCGGATAAATCTTTTCCTCCACCGTCTGCCGCTTGCCCGCCTTCACTTTTATCTTCTTCTCCTTCGGCACGAGAATGTTAAATATCTTATCGCCCATCGCGAGTGACTCGACGCGCTGCTTCAGATAACGCGAGACCGCCTCTTCATAGCCCGAATAGGTCTGCACGGCGTACCACTGCCGCACCGCCGGCTTTTCGCTTTGTGTTCCCCCGCTTGGATGATTCAATGCCATATCTGTTTACTATAATACGATTTCACAATTACGCCAAAATAAAATTTTTATCAAGATACGAAAAAAGATAATCAAAGCCGCCCAAAAATACCGCGAGGCCAATGGCGATCCCGATGACGATGAGGGTGAGTCGCGTCGCTTCCTGGCGCGTCGGCCAATTGACGTGGCGGATCTCGTTCTTTGCCTCACTGAAGAATTTTTTTATCCAGGCGAACATGGTTTCTATTTTTGCTGTTTTTTCCAATTAAAATACCGCTATACTCGCGGTTGGAGGTAAGAAGAGTATAGCATTCAATTGGTCTAAACGTCAAATGCGGAGACAAAATGCCTAGTACCACGAGACTCCAAGGGCACACGCACGAGCTGCCGACCACAGCCCGGGCACACCGGTGGACCCGACGGGAGTCGGACCCGCTTTTCCTGTTTGTTAAAGACAGTGTATTACCGTATAGACGACGGGCCCATGCTCCACCGGTAAATGCATGCTAGCAAAAAGACCATTAAAACTACGTAAAACAAAAACAGCCCCCGCGAAGGGGCTATTTTTGTAACAAACAGGATTTGAGTCCGCCATCTCGGCGGGACACTGTCTCGCCTATTATCTTATTCTTTGCAAAGGAAAAGTCAAAAACTTTTTAATAATTTTTTAATAAACCTATACGTCAAGATTCTGCACCGTCGCGGCGTGGGCCTGGATGAAGTTCTTGCGCGGTTCCACGGCGTCGCCCATGAGCGTGTCGAAAAGCTTGTCGGCTTTCTCGGCGTCGTCCACTATCACCTGCTTCATCAAGCGCACCTCTGGATTCATCGTGGTCTCCCAAAGTTGTTCGGCGTTCATTTCGCCAAGACCTTTGTAGCGCTGGATGTTTGGCTGGCGCTTCCCGTCGCCCTGGCCTTCGGTGACGCCCTCCGGCGATTCTTCGCCGGCAGCTTCTTCTTCTGCCACAGCGCTTCGGCCGCAACGTCGGCGAGCTCCGCGAGCGTGGTCGGTTTGGCTTTCTTACCGCCTTTCGCAGCGGCCGCTGCGGCTTTCGCGCCTTTTGCCGGAAGTGCCGGCGCGGTCTTCTGCATCTCGGCGATGATCTTATCCTTCTCCTCGTCCGTGAACGCATAGCGAACATTCTTGCCAAGCTGGATGCGATACAGCGGCGGCTGGGCGATATACACGTAGCCGCCATCCACCACCTCGCGGAAATAGCGATAGAAAAGCGTGAGCAAGAGCGTGCGAATGTGCGCGCCGTCAACGTCGGCATCCGTCATGATGATGATCTTGTGATAGCGCAACTTTTCCATGCTGAACTCCTCGCCGATGGCGGTGCCGATCGCGATGACGAGCGAGCGGACTTCCGCGTTCGCGAGCATCTTGTCGAGCCGCGCGCGCTCCACGTTCAACGGCTTGCCGCGCAATGGCAAAATGGCCTGCGTGTGGCGGTTGCGCCCCTGCTTGGCGGTGCCTCCTGCAGAATCTCCCTCTACTATGAATAGCTCCGACTCTGCCGCGATCTTGGACGTGCAATCCGCGAGCTTGCCCGGGAGCGTGAGCCCCTCGAACGCGCCTTTGCGCAGCACTGTCTCGCGCGCCGCCTTTGCCGCAAGCCGCGCCTTTGCGGTCAAGATCACTTTCTGGATGATCGCCTTGCCCTCCGCCGGATGCTTTTCCAAAAACTCCTTGAGTGCTTCGTTCACCACGGACTCCGTCGCGGTGCGTGCTTCCGGATTGCCGAGCTTGGCCTTCGTCTGGCCTTCGAACTGCGGATCGCGCAATTTCACCGAAATGACCGCGACCAATCCTTCGCGCACATCATCCGCCGTCAGGTTCTCTTCCTTCTCTTTAAGCCACCCCTCCGCGCGGGCGTAGTTGTTGAGCGTGCGCGTGAGCGCGGAACGGAAACCGGTCAGATGCATGCCGCCCTCCGGCGTGTTGATATTGTTCGCAAAGCTCATCTCGGTCACGCGCACATCGTCCACATAAAGGAACGCCACCTCGATATCCAGCTTCTCGGCTTCCTTCTCCACATAAAAAATATCTTCGTTCAGCCGATTCTTATTCTGCGAAAGATATTTTACGTACGACAAGCACGCCGCCCTCGAAATAAAATCCGTAGAAGTACGGCACCGGCTGGCGGCGATCGTAAAAATTGATGCGGACGCCTTTCGTTAAGATACGCCTGCTGGCGCAAACGCTCGAGGATCACTTTGTCGCTGAACTCCATCTCCGAGAAGATCTGCGGGTCGGGAGAGAACGTGGTCTTCGTGCCGTGCCGCTTGGACGCGCCGATCTTTCTTCACCTTATATTCCGGCACGCCGCGCTTATATTCCTGCACGTACATTCCCCCGTCGCGCTCTACTTCTACCTTGACCCATGTCGAAAGCGCATTCACGACGGAAGCGCCGACGCCGTGCAAACCGCCGGAAACTTTGTATCCCTCGCCGCCGAATTTTCCTCCGGCGTGGAGCACGGTCATCACCGTCTCAAGCGTGGACTTCTTCGTCTGCGGATGGATGTCGACCGGAATGCCGCGCCCGTCATCCTGAACGCTCACTTTATTGTCCGGCAAAAGTTCGACGGTGATGTTCTTTGCGTATCCCGCCATCACTTCATCGATGCGCATTATCCACGATCTCCCAGATCAAGTGGTGCAATCCGGTGGTTCCCGTGGAACCGATGTACATGCCCGGGCGAAGGCGAACCGGCTCCAACCCTTCAAGGACGGTGATATCTTTTGCGCCGTACGTGGCACTGCCTTTATTGTTCGCAACAACGCCCTTTGTCTCGGCTTTAACCGGGGCTTTTGACGCTTTTTTTACTTCTTCTTTCGGTTCTTTTTCGGCCATTTTTATTGGGTTTTCAGCTTATTTTTCGTTAAAAAATGCCCCTGCGGCAATACAGATATTTTAGCATGTTTCAGAGGAAAAAACCAAGCGGGGAAGCCCCGAAATAATTGACAAATACGCTAAATAGGTTTATTTATAAACTGGAGGTGGCACATGAGTAGGTTTTTTATATTCGTAGCAATGGCAATCTTCGGATTGGCGCTCTCGCTGACAACGCTGGTTCTGGTTGGGTTAAATGGATTCGCCGCATTTCCGCCGGGGTCCACCCATGCAAACCTTCTCGGACTCGTACTACTGCTCGGGGTCACCCTCGCGGTAATCGGCATCTATGAAGCAATCGAATATTCCGGCAGAAAACCGGCTTGACCCTCTCTGGCCTCTTACAAGCCCGCGTTCAAAAACGCGGGCTCTTTTTTATCTACCTGCCGTAACCCACAGCCTATTTTAGAACTTTGTCGTCTGCGGACTTCCCAACCCCGTCACGTAGTCGTATCGCTTGCGGGCGTCGCAGTAATATTGGCAGGTGCCGTTTGCACCGCTCGTGATGTCACGGAAATATTTGAGCGTACTGGTGCTTGCCTTGTCGGTATAGAACTTTGCGAGCGCGGCGGAACCGCCGAGTGCCTGGATTGCGGCCCATTGCGGCGAACCGGCACTCGTACCACCGACAGTGTTCCAGGAGCCCTTTGCTTTCGTACTCGTGCCGGCCGTGAGGTAGACCGGATATCCCGACGCCGGATCTGCGTCATACGATACATCCGGAATCGCACGCATGCCGTTCGCTTTGGAGATCTTGTACGCCGTCTGATACGCCGGTTCCTTTTCATAAGCGCTCACGCCGCCGCCGCTCCCCGACCATGCGCTCTCAGCGATGAGCGTGCCGCTCGACGCGAGCTTGAGCGATGTGCCGCCGACGCCGATCACGTTCGGCGAGGACGCGGGCCAGCTGGCGCCCGTGCCATCATCGCCGGACGAGGCAAAGAATGCGACGCTCGAGCTCGCCTTGCCGACGAAGTGCGAATCTTCCGAAAGCTCGTCGGAAAATTCCGCGCCGCCCCAGCTCATCGAAACAGCGACAACGTCTTTTCGCGCGGCGGCGTAATCCACCGCGCTCATCAGATTCGCGCCGGATGGCGTCTTTGCCTCCACGAGCAATATCTTCGCGCTCGGCGCGATCGCATGCGCCCATTCGACGTCGAGCGAAGTTTCCATCGCCCAGCCGCTGTTCGTCGCGGTGGATGTCGCCATTTTATGCTTTTCAAAACAACCGTTCGCGGTCGTGCACGCCGGAAGATTGAATTGCTTATCGAACACCGCAAGGTCGCTCTCCATATTCGCATCGTCGTATGCGTCGATGAGCGCGATCGTCCCCTTCCCGCCGGTGGCGGGAAGGTTATAGATCTTTTTTATCTCCGCCGGCGTCACGCCGGAAGGCGCCTTTTCGGCCGACTGATATACGTGCACCGGCGGCTTCCCCTGGAAATCCGAAAAACGATACGCCGCATTGGCGGCACCCGACGGAACAAGCGCGGAAGCGGCCGCGAGGAGCGCGACGAGCACCGCAGATAGTTTTTTTGTTGTCATGCACCGAGCATACAACAATGTGCATTAAAACTATTTTAAAAGACCGAAAAATAAGGCGTTCCTGCTTCGTTCCGACGCAGGAACGCCCCCTCACTCAGCAGGTATGCCACATTTTCTGCCTTGATAGTGTTTCTTACCAGATCTTCACGCGATCGGATTCCTCCCGATATAATTTATCGCCCGGCGTAACATCGAAGGCTTCATAGAATTCAGCCATATTGGAAAGCGGGCCGTTCACGCGATATATACCCGGCGAGTGGGGGTCCGTCTGGATCTGCGTACGCAATGCCTGGTCGCGAATATCGACACGCTCCGCAACCGCCAAGCTTTTGAAAAATTCTTGGAAGGGAGTCATCCTATCGGTACGTGAGCTCTTTGCCGAAGACTCCGATCCCAATGCCAACAGCAATCCGTCATATCCGATCAACAACCCGCCGAGATCCGCGATATTTTCGCCGAGGGTCAACTTTCCATTTACATGGAGACCTGGCAACGGTTCGTACGCATCGAATTGTTCGGCGAGGCGAACGGTCTTTTTATCAAATCGCTCTTTGTCTTCTTTGGTCCACCAGTTTTGTAAATTGCCGTGAAGATCGAATAACGCGCCCTGGTCGTCAAATCCATGCGTGAGCTCGTGACCAATGACCGTTCCGACAGCGCCGTAATTTACGGCATCATCGGCGGCTGGATCGAAAAACGGCGGCTGGAGAAACGCGGCAGGGAACAACACTTCATTCATGACCGGATGATAACAAGCATTCACTGCTTGCGGCATCATATACCATTCCGTGCGGTCCACAGGCTTCGCGATCTTCTTTATCTGACGATCGAATTCGAACTCGCACGCATGGATGTAATTTTGTACGTACGAGCCGGCGCCGATCTCAAGCGCCGTGAAATCCTTCCACTTGTCAGGATAGCCTAATTTCTTCGTCATTGCGGCGAGTTTTGCGATCGCTTTCTGCTTCGTCTCCGCCCCCATCCAGTCAAGATTCTCAATGCGGGTTTTATACGCGGCGATCAGATGGTTCACGAGATTATTAATCTTTTCTTTCGCAGTCTCGCTAAAATGTTTTCTTACATACAATTGCCCTACCGCTTCATCGAGCATGGCATCCACAACGCCAAGCACTCGGCGCCAACGCGGCTTCATTTCCGTTGCGCCGCTGAATGTCCGGCCGTAAAAATTAAATGCTTCCGCCGAAAAATCTTCACTCAAAAAATTACCAACCCCATTCAACACATGCCATCGTAAATATGTCTTGATGTCTTCAATTGAAATATCCTCAACGATGCTATTGACCGCCCTCATAAACTCCGGCTGACAAACTATCAGATATTCCGGAACGATAATGCGCGCTGCTTCAAAATATTTACTCCAGTCCACGCGCGGCGCGATCATTGAAAGCTCTACGGGGGTCATCTTATTGTATTGCTTTTCGATGTCACGTAATTCAACGCGAGTCATCGACGCTTTTGCGAGGCGCGTTTCGATCTCTACAAATATTTTCGGTGCCGGCTCATATGCGGCGATGTTCTTTGAAAGCGCGATCATCCGGTCGGCATATGCCAAATACCTCTCGCGAATCCCGCGACTCTTCTCGTCGTCATTCAGATAATAGTCCCTGTCGGGCAGGCTCAATCCGCCCTGACCGATATACAGCGCCATGATTTCACTGTTTTTGAGATCCTGTTCAACGCTACACCCCCAAAACGCACCTATGCCCTGCCGATGCAAGATACCCAAGAGTGACGGAAGGCCAGCGACATCCGTCACGCCATCTATCGTCGCAAAAAGATCTTTGAGCGGTGCATCTTTTAGCGCATCTAATTTTTCTTCATCCATGCCGGTGCGATAGAAGTCCCGCACCTTCCGCGCGTTATCATCCAGTTCAGCGTCGCTTTTCACGGCAATTTCCTCAAAGATCGCCTTCAATTGTTTTTCGACCTCCACGCGAAGGACGTAAAAAGAACCCCATTTCGATTCCTCCGGCGGGATCGGGTTCTCCTCGATCCACTTGCCGTTCACGAAACGGAAGAAATCGTCCTGCGGGCGTACGTTATTCATAGTCATCGTATTATAAGGCAAAACGGTCCGGCGCCAAAACGTCTGGGCAGGTCGTATCGGATAAGGTACAATAGTAGCTATAAAATATATATTTCACCCATGAAAAAATACATCATCGCAGGCGTGCTCGTAGTCGCGTTCGTGGCATATCTCGTGTTCGCAAATGCAAATAAAGGCGCTACGCCGGTGGCGGCGGTGCCGTCCGGCTCCCCTAGCGCGACCATGCCAACCTCCACGCCTCCGACTTCAACCCCGGCAGGGACTCCGCCCGCAACTGTTGGCGTCGGTGTCGGCACCGGCATACCCACCGCATCCGGTGGCCAGTATAAAGACGGCATCTATACCGGCTCCGTAGCCGACGCGTTCTATGGAAATCTTCAGGTGACCGTGACGATCAGCGGTGGCGCGATCACCGACGTGACGTTCCCACAGGCCCCGAGCGGCGGCCATTCGGGCGACGTGAGCGCGACGGCATTGCCGGAGCTCAGGCAGGAAGCGATCGCCGCGCAAAGCGCGAACGTCAACGTCGTCTCCGGCGCGACGCAGGATTCCCAGGCATTCCAGCAATCGCTCGCCTCCGCGCTCGCGCAGGCAAAGAGCTAAGCGGGCCAATTCCATTATGAAGCAGACGCGATTTCTGATGGGCATGCCCATCACCGTCGAAGTTGTCGATCCGCGCGCCACGGAGGAAATTTTTAATGAAGTTTTTGATTATTTCACGCACATCGACGAAAAATTCAGCACTTATAAATCAACGAGCGAGATAAGCGCGATCAACACCGGCACGCTCGCCGCGAGCGACGCGAGCCCGGAGATGCAAGTCGTCCTCGCGATGTGCGAAGAAACAAAACAACAGACGGGCGGATATTTCGATATTAAAACACCGGGCGGGAAGCTTGATCCGTCCGGTCTTGTGAAGGGCTGGGCAATTTGGAATGCCGCACAACTCCTTAAGAAAAAACAGTTTGAGAATTTTTATATCGACGCGGGCGGTGATATCCAACCGCACGGAAATAACGCGGATGGCAAAAAGTGGACGGTGGGGATCAAAAATCCGTTCAAGCAGGATGAAAATATAAAAATACTGCGCGTGAGCGACGAAGGCGTGGCCACCTCCGGCACATACATCCGCGGCAATCATATCTATAACCCGCGCGCAAGCAATCAACCCGTGAACGGCATCGTGAGCCTTACCGTGATCGGCCCGAACATCCATGACGCCGACCGTTTTGCCACCGCCGCATTCGCGATGGGCATCGACGGCATTAAATTCATAGAACAACTCCCCGGCTGCGAAGGATATATAATAGATACAAACGGTACCGCCACGATGACGACCAGGTTCGAAAGATATGCCATCGCGTAGCGCTGACGCCCCTTACATATTTTCACCATGAACCTTATTGATCGATTTCTGAACAATATCACGATGTATCGCCTCGTGATGTACTACTTAATAGTCTTGCTCGCGATCGCGGCGATCTTCGGCGCGTTCGGCATCCTCCCCTACAATCCGATCGCTATTATTTTCTCCACGCTCTTTTTGGTCGTCGTCGCGTGGGCGGCGAACGGCATCTGCGCGAAGCTTATGAACGCGCAACCGAACTCAGAATCGGTTTATATCACCGCACTGATCCTTGCGCTCATCATCACGCCGGGGATGCCGAACGACGTCGCGACCATCACCTTCCTCGCCTGGGCGGCGATGCTCGCGATGGCATCGAAATACGTGCTCGCGATCGATAAGAAGCACATCTTCAACCCTGCGGCGTTCGCCGTGGCCGTGACCGCGCTCGCGCTCGGCCAGACGGCAAGCTGGTGGGTCGGCGGGAACATTCCCATGATGGCGTTCGTGATCGTGGGCGGCCTGCTCGTCCTGCGCAAGATCCAGCGCTTCGACCTCGCGCTCACGTTCTTCGCGTTCGCGCTTGCGAGCGACGTCGTGACGCACGCGGCCTTCGATCCGATCTCCACGATAGAGAAAGCGCTCCTCCACACTCCGCTCTTCTTCTTTGCGTCAATCATGATCACCGAGCCGCTCACCACGCCGCCGACGCGCAAATGGCGCATGGTCTACGGCGCGATCGTCGGCGCGCTCTTCTCGCCGTTCATCGCCATTGCCGGGATCAGTTCTTCGCCCGAGCTTGCGCTCCTCGTAGGCAACGTCTTCTCATATATCGTGAGCCCGAAAGGGAAACGCATACTCACGCTCAAGGAAAAGAAGGAGGCCGGCAAGGATATTTACCATTTTATATTCGCCTCCGATAAAAAATTATCGTTCCGGCCCGGACAATATCTTGAGTGGACGCTCGGTCACGATAACGTGGACGGTCGCGGCAACCGCCGCTACTTTACGATCGCCTCGGCGCCAACGGAAGACACAATCCAGCTCGGCGTAAGGTTTTACGAACCGTCGAGCAGTTTTAAAAAGAGATTGCTTATGCTCAAACCGGGCGACACGATCGTCGCGGGAAATCTTGCCGGCGATTTCACGCTGCCGAAAGACCCCGCGCAAAAACTGGCGTTCATCGCGGGCGGCATCGGCGTCACCCCGTTCCGCAGCATGATAAAAAACCTCATCGATCGTGGGGAAAGGCGCGATGCGGTACTCTTCTATTCGAATCGCGCGCCGGAAGAGATTGTATATCGTGATATTTTTGATGACGCAGAGAAAAAAATAGGGATGAAGACCGTTTATACGATCACGGGCAGCGGCGCAAACGGCGGACGCCTCGACGCCGATACGATAAAAAAAGAAATCCCGGATTACCGGGAACGCATGTTCTATATTTCGGGCACGCACGCGATGACGAATTATTTCAAAGCGATCTTGCGCGGGATGGGCGTCCCGCCCGCCCGCATTAAAACGGATTTCTTCCCAGGATTCGCGTAACGCTCGGAGGCTGGCTCTCGCTCATGATCAGTTCCTCTGACGCCGGGACGATCCAGTCGCCAAGCAGCTTTAAAAACTCCTCTCGGCGCGGTTCCTGCCCGACTTTCTTCATATGCCACTTCGGATGGCTCTCCGGCGTGTATTCGTAATGCCCGCGCACTTCCCCATCCTTAAAGATGCGAAGGTGATATTGATGTTCAAAGTCCACCGGCTTGCGGAGACTTACCACCTCGTCGTCATCCCGTAGTGCCACGAAGTGATTGCATATCTGCTTGCCCTCGAGGTATTTAACGAAATCCTCCATGTTCCGTCCGGGGGCAAGATGTCCCAAAAGGTAATTTTGCCTCCCCTCGTGATGAAGAATACCAAGGGACAATAAAATATCCCTGCCGGTGCCATGCACGGGATAGATGGCCTTCCAAAAAACGTACTTCGACCGGTTCCGGAATCCTTTCGGATAGGGCAGAACTGAGTCGGGGATGCTCTGCCTAAGGGCTGTTTCGTCCATAAATTAGCTATATATCTCTATACATCCAGCGGATAAGCTATCCAGACCAGTATAGCATATCGATGCCTTTATTGCTATTAACCCGGGAAAAAGCTACTCTTCGGGGATGAACAAATTCAAAAAGCCATACGGCGCACGAACAAGCGGCAGCCGACCGGAAAGTCGCGGAGGAGCCCGCCCCCCAAGCCATTCGCGGTTCGGCGCTCACGCCTCGGCGCGGCCGGGCTTTGGCGCACGCAGCCCCCGCTCGGAAGCCTTTCAGAAATTCGATGCAACATGCAGTAACTGCGGCAAGAAGTGCCAGGTCCCCTTCCGCCCGGACGGCACGAAGCCGGTCTACTGCAAAGACTGCTTTGGCGTCCCGCGCGAGGCGCCGAAGGGCAAGGGATCCTCTACGGCAAGCACTCCGCGCTTTGCGGATGGCGCGACGGGAACGAGCCCGGCCGGCGGCAAGAGCATCGCCGACCTCACGCGCCAGATCGCCGCGATGAACACCAAGATCGACACTATGTTGAAGCTATTGCAGAACGATAGCGCAGGAGAAGAATAATTTTCGCCGCGCACAGGCGGGGCGACCATCACCATGCACATCACTTCGGCAAAATTTATGCGGGGCGTGAACGGCACCGACGATCTATTGTCTGACGGCACGCCGCAGGTTGCGCTCATCGGCCGATCGAACGTCGGCAAATCAAGTATCATCAACTCGCTCACCCGGGAAAAGGCGCTCGCACGCACGAGCGATACGCCCGGCCTCACGCAGGAGATCAACGTCTATTCCATCAATAATAAGTTCTATCTGCTCGACCTGCCCGGATACGGGTTCGCAAAAGTGCCGGAGCGGATCCGCGAGAGCCTTCAAAAGCTGAACTGGTGGTATCTTTTTGATTCGGATCACGTTCAGCATCGCGCGGTGCTCGTGCTCGACGCGAACGTCGGCCCGTCAAAGAACGACCTCGAGATGCTTGCACTCCTGCGCGAACACCAAAAACCGCTCGTCATCGTGGCGAACAAAATCGATAAAATAAAATCCTCCGACTACGAAGCACGACTGGCGGTGATCACGGGTCTCGCGCATGGCGCGCCCGTAATCCCCTATTCTTCGAAAACCGGCCGGGGCATGGAAGAATTGGTGAACGCGATATTCTAGACGTTTGGCGAAAAATAAAAGGCCGTTTCAAGCATAAGCTTGGCGTGCCTTAAAACCATCGAGGGATATTACGAATTACGCAAGTGATGCTTCCGAAACGGCCTCAGCGTGTCCGGGTTGATGCCTCCGTCAGACAGCTCTTTGCGCCGGACGAATACCGGGAATTTCCCTTCCAGCACATGGCAACTGTCATCGTAGGCGACCTTACCCCGACGCTTCGTTCTCCATGTGATCATTTGCCAATAGGTGGTAGTCGGACGAATGCCGATTATCGGGGGCAAAGGCAGATCAGAGGCATTGTCAAAAAAGACCTCTCCTTCTCGCAACTCTGGATGAGGATTGCAGAAACCCGACTGGGGGGTTGGGGTCAGCCGGGAAAAATCTTTCCATGCCGGAGCCTGCCATATTTTGGGGGAAAAGCGCGGACTATACCTATAGATCGCACCCCCTGCCACGACAACAAGCAAAGAAGCTATGAACAACCAACGAAGTCTCATTCGGCACGCTCCTCGAATTCCTTTCTGCTTATAATAAAGCAATAAAAAGGCGGCGTGTCAATTGCGGAGGCTCCTGAACGACGTTCGAACCGCTAGCCTAGCCCTCGCAGGAGTTCACCAGGGTTACTGGGTTCATCCGGCTCCCATATGCCGATCGCATTTCTTGCATAAACCATAGAATTCTAAAGCGTGCTCGGTAATCTTCGCAAAATGCTTTGAGGAACGGAGTACTTTTGTTTGCATCTCCTCGAGGCCGCAGTGGTGTACGTCCTCCACTTTGCCGCATTGAATACAAATGAGATGATGGTGCTCGGCAAGATTTGCGAGCTCGTAGTGCACGTGATTGTGTCGCAGATCGATAGGGACGATAATGCCTTTTTCCTTGAGCGATTTTACGCTTCGGTATACCGTTGCCCGGTCGAGGTCTCCCGCAAGCACCTCGAAGATCGCTTGTGCGCTCATGGGCTTTTTCGCTTTCTTTAGCGTCCCAAGAATGGCAATCCTCGCCGACGTGGCTTTAAAGCCGCTTTTTCGAAGAATTTGTCTGGATTCCTGTTCTGTCGCCATAATACTATGATATTCTAATTGCGACTTATTTGCAAATAAATTGACGTATCGGCCTCCAAGCTCGATGATGGATATACTGGCTCATCAAGGCCAGCAAATAGCTCTTTGGAGGAAACAACATGTCATATCCCTCTGTGGCAGCAGTTCTCACAGAACGAAGGATCGACCTTGATACCGCAGACGACGCCGAACTTGAAAACGTACTCAAAGAGGCATTCGGCCGCGACCTCAGTGTCGGAGTTTCGTATCTTAAGCAGGTCGCGGATACCGTGAAGCGGACGGGGAAGCGCGTTCTTGAGGCGGAAGATCCCAATTCGGCAGTCGGCAAACAGTTGATCCGTCTTCTGGGATCTGACATCGCCCGCGGCATTCTTAAACGGGATCTGGGCGTCGCCTTCGGGTTTTACAATTGCTGCGGCATTGTCGCGGCCCCTACCCAGGAAGAGTTGCGCATGACTATGCGCGAACAGATCATGCTCCAGAACGGAATGCTCGCATCGGCAGATTGTTAGCCAATCGGTGCCCGATCCCATCCGGGTCGGGCACCACAACTTTATCTATTCCATGAATCAAAACATGCAAATGATTTTCAACCTTATTATGACCGGTCTCATCATTGGAAGTTTTGCAGTGATCTGGCGAAAATTATTGAATGACCTACCACAGCTCCGCGAAGGTATTAAAACGCATATCCCCTACCCTCTAAGCCGAGCGTTGACGTGCGGCTTCTGCTTCACGTATTGGTTCTCGCTTGGCTCGCTTATTATTTTCAATCCATTGAACGGCTGGCTCCCGCCTATGCAACCGATTATTCCATCAATGCTCGGTCCGTCTATTTATCTTTCCGTTTCATGGATGTTGCTGGGTTTTATCGCACTCTTATGGCGATCGCTTTTCGTGATGATTCAGGAATTTATCGATTACGAAATGTATGTTTGGAACAAACAATTCCATCCGATCGATTCAAATCATACGCACTGACATATTCGCGAATAGGATCGCAAAGTTTTAGGCGGAACCCTTCATCGGAACCAGTATAAGGGGCAGAACAAACAACACCAACACCGGAGCTGAATTGGGATCGGTCGCAGCCCCAAACGGGAAGGTCATGATCCCTCCGAAATATTGTCCAACCCACCATATAGCCAAAAGAAAGGCGAGCGCAATCCATCCAATTATTCTATTTGGAAGCGCTACGAGAAAAATCCCGATACAAAGAAGCGCGTCGAATGCAATAATATTGCCGAGCATGGTTCCCTGGCCGCCAAACCTGCCTAGCCACCCCGATACGCGAGGGATCGCTGAAAGCATGGAAAGCATCGTCGGCTGCCAGAACATCGGCATCAGATTGAGGGCTGCTCCTAAAATAAAAACGATTCCCGCGACGAGCGGCAGGGAGTCAATACTATCCGGCTTGTCCTGCGCCCGAATGAGAAATAGGGCCAGAAGAAGATATAACAACGCAGATCCCGGAGCGCCGGTATAGAAAGATGCCGAACCGGTAAAAAGAAGGCCCAATCCTTCTCCGAAGATCCAGATGATAAAAGCCCATACGATCGATGTCCACAGTGCCACGCGGAGAACTTTTTTATCTCGAGATAATAGAAGCGCCGCCCCGATGCAAAGTTGTATGAGAGCCGAAAGAAGATTCGCCAAAAAAAGATGGGTGCTGAATATTTGAATGCCGGATGCGATAATTCGTTCTATGATGACCGGCTGGCTTTGTAAATTTGGGGCAAGCACATTATTTACGAATACAGCCGTGAACATGGAAGGTTGTAATTGAAGCACGCCATCGACCACCCAAAAACAACCAAGGGCAATCGTTATAAATTGGATAAGCCTATCGCGCCGTTCCCCCATTTCTTTATTGTACTTCATCATAAACTTTATCTCTCCTTCCCGGAGAGTGCTGACGCCAGAAAAATATCCTGCGAACAACCCAGATGGCACTTCGATGTTACCGAAGTTCGATTGAGAAAAATCTTGTCAACCTTGACGCGGAGAAGGAGGGATTCGAACCCTCGGTACCTTTCGGTACACAGTCTTTCCAGGACTGCCGTTTAAACCACTCACGCACCTCTCCAGATGCTTCCTATACTCCGATGATAGTACCCTTAAACTCCTTTCTATTCAAGAACGTTCGCTTTAATTGAGCTTGTTTTGGCAAAAATATTTCGGGAGCAAAAAAGCACCTCTATTCCCAGAATCCCATTGTTCTTATCATAATCAACCAAATAGTCTCCATTCTTTTTGGTTTTTGCCACAGCGCCTTCGCTTATTTTTATATAAAGCGCATCCGCTTCTGAATCATATTTTATATCCATAGTGTTTTTATTCTTCATATACGGTGACGACGAGTATTTTACCAAATCCTTTTATATAATATATCACAACTAATGGTTGCTTGTTATTACGATATCGCTTTGCAATCATTGCCCCGCCGTGTGTCGGTTCGCTCATTCCATGCCTGAGAGCATCCTCAACGTCTTGCTTCGTAATCTCTCTCTTATGCAATCAATAAAGCGCATGTTCGGTATATCTTATTTTCATATAGTACCACCATTGATACCATAGAGGGCATTAAAAGGATCTTAAAGAAAATCGTCTGCCTATCCCGCAATTTCCTGCAACGCCTTGATGCGCTGCTCGATCGGCGGATGCGTCGCAAAGAGCGTGTGCCACCACGAGGCGCCCTTGCCCTTGAACGGCGTGTCGAGCCACATGTGCGCGGTAGAATCCTTTGCGGACGCCATCGGCGTCTCGTCGAGCTGGATCTTTTGCAGTGCGGAGATGAGCCCTTCCGGATAACGCGTGAGCAATACGCCCGATGCGTCCGCGAGCGCCTCGCGGCGGCGCGAGATTGCAAGCTGGATCAGCATCGTACCGATCGGCGCGAGGATAGAGAGCACGATCGCGGCGATGAAGAATATTTCCTGCGCTTCGCCGTTGCCCCGCCCGCGTCCGCCGCCGAACCCGCCGAATATGAGCGAGCGCAGGAAGACGTCCGCGATGAGCGCGATGATGCCGGCGAGGATCGCAGCCACCGTCGAGACGAGGATATCACGATTGCCCACGTGCGAAAGCTCGTGCGCAAGCACGCCCTGCAATTCATCTTTATTCAATCTCTGCAACGCGCCCTGCGTGACCGCCACCGCCGCGTGCTGTGGATCGCGGCCCGTCGCAAACGCGTTGATCTGCAGCTCTGGCGTGATGTACAGCTTCGGCATCGGAAGCCCGGCGGTGATCGTCAGATTCTCCACCAAATTGTAGAGCATCGGATTATCCGCTTTCTGGATTTCCTTCGCCTTTGCGAGCCCGAGCGCGATCGACGCCGACGAATAATAGCTGACCAGCGAATACACGATACAAAAGATCGCCGCGAAGACGAGGATGCTCGGATCGCCGTAATAGACCGAGATAAAATAGCCGAGTCCGAGGAACACGATAAAGAATACGATGAACAGCATCCACGTGCGCCGGATGTTCGACGATTGAAGTGTGTAGAGATTAACAGCCATTCTTTTTTATATCAGTTTAAGCGGAGAAGCAGCCGGTTGCCAACGAACTAAACAATGATGGGGTACATGTTTTCGGAGCAATTAATCCTCCTTGTTTCGAAAACATGTACCCCATCATTGTTTAGAACTTGACCGCAACCGGCTGCTTCTCCGCGTCCGTCAGATCATTGCCGAAGAAATCCATCTTGGTGAAGCCCATCATGTTCGCGAAGATATTCGTCGGGAAGACCTGGAGTTTCGTGTTGAAGTCGCGGACCATGCCGTTATAGAACCGGCGGGCGGCCTGGATCTTGTCTTCCGTATCGGTCAGCTGGTCCTGGAGTGAAAGGAAATTCTGATTCGCCTTGAGGTCCGGATAATTTTCCGCGACGGCGAAAAGGGACTTAAGCGTCGAAGAAAGCTGGTTCTCCGCACCTGCACGATCGGTGCCGGTCGCCTGCATGGCCTGCGAGCGGGCCTTCGTCACGTCCTCGAACACCGTCTTCTCGTGCGAAGCATAGCCCTGTACGGTCGAAACCAGGTTCGGGATAAGGTCGTAGCGGCGCTTGAGCTGAACGTCGATGTCCGAAAACGCCTCCTGCGTGCGATTGCGCGAAGTAACAAGCCCGTTGTAGGCCAGCACGAGCCACAAGAGAATAAGAACAACTACCGCAAGAATTATCCAGGTCATGATGGTATTGTACCAATCTATACGAGTTAGAGCAATTGATAGTTGCTATTAGTAATCCCCTCCCATGCCCGGCATCCCGCCGCCCATGCCGCCAGGCATGCCACCATCTTTCTTCTCGGGGATGTTCGTCACTGCCGCGCCGATCGTCAGATAGTTCGCCGCGACGGAGACCGCGTTCATGAACGCGGTGCGCGTCACTTTGAGTGGATCGATGATGCCCGCTTCGCGGAGGTCGCCGATCACTTTGTTCGTAAGCGCGTTGAATCCGCGCCATGGCTTGTCGGATGTCTTCTCCAGCTCACCAAGGACACGATCCGCGGACTCGCCGCTGTTCTCGACAATCGCGCGGATCGGCGCTTCGAGCGCACGGCGCAGGATCGAGACCGCCGCACTCTTCACCGTTTTTTCTGCCTCCGGCTTGGAGAACAACTCAAAGCTCACATTCAAGAGCGCGATACCACCCCCCGGCACGATACCTTCTTCCATTGCGGCGCGGGTCGCGGCAACCGCATCATCAACACGCTGCTTTAACTCCTTCTGTGCGGATTCTGTCGGCGCGCCAACTTTGATCACGGCGACACCATTTGAAAGCTTGCCCAGACGCTCCTGCAATTTCTCTTTATCAAAATCCGAATCGGTCTTTTTGATCTGCGCCTTGATCTGCGCGACGCGCGATTCAATATCCTTCTTATCGCCTTTGCCATCGACGATCGTCGTCACGTCTTTTGTGGACACCGCGCGGCGTGCGCGGCCAAGATCGGCGAGCTCTGTATTCTCAAACTTCTTGCCGAGCTCTTCCGAGATAAACGAGGCACCGGTCACCGTCGCAATGTCCTGCAGCATCTCTTTTTTGCGATCGCCAAAGCCCGGCGCTTTTACCGCGAGCACGTTAAAGATGCCGCGCAACTTGTTGACGATCAAAGTGGTAAGCGCTTCTCCGTCAACATCGTCGGCGATAATCAATAATTCTTTCTTGCCGCTTGCCACGATCTTCTCGAGCAACGCCAAAATGTCCTGGATGGAAGAAATCTTCTTGTCCGTCACGAGCACGTACGGCTCCTCAAGCACCGATTCCATCTTCTCCTGATTCGTCACCATGTACTGCGAGACGTAGCCGCGATCGAACTGCATGCCCTCGACGAGCTCGTACGAGCTGCCGATCGTATTTGAGTCGTCGACGGTCACGATGCCTTCCTTGCCCACTTTCTCCATAACGGTCGCGATGAGACCGCCGATCTCCTCGTCCTTCGCGGAGAGCGTCGCCACTTCTTTTATTTTTTTATTATCGTTGATGAGCTCGCGCTGGCCCTCGAGCGCCTTCACCACCGACGCGCTCGCTTTCTTGAGTTCTTCGGCGAGCTGGATCACGTTGAATCCTTTCTCGCGGATCACTTTCTCTCCTTCGTCGATCATCGCGTGCGCAAGGACGGTCGCGCTCGTCGTGCCGTCGCCGACGCCTTCGTTCGTCTTATCCGCCGCCTGCTTGATGAACTCCGCGCCGAGATTTTCCCACTTGTCCTCGAGCTCGATCTCCTTCGCGACGGTCACGCCGTCGAACGTCACCTGCGGAGCGCCGTATCCTTTTTCGATCACGACC
This sequence comes from uncultured bacterium, assembly GCA_963718575.1. Taxonomy (GTDB): domain Bacteria; phylum Patescibacteriota; class Minisyncoccia; order UBA6257; family 2-01-FULL-56-20; genus JAKAGE01. The sequence goes on from OY970358.1 coordinate 425,695, forward strand.
GCGCGGCCGCGGGGTCCGAGCGTGACCTTCACCGCATCCGCCAGCTTATCAATTCCCTTCTTTATGGAAGCCCGCGCATCCTCGTTAAATTTTATTTGTTTTGCCATTTTGATTATTCGATTATTGCTAATATATCATCCTCATCGCCGACCAGATATTTCTTTCCTTCAAGCTCAAATTCATCCGGCCCGTATTTTTTGAAAAGCACTACATCGCCGATCTTGACCGCCATCGGCTGAGGTTCGCCCTTGTCATTCTTCTTTCCCGGGCCGACCGCCACCACCTTTGCCTTCACCGGCTTCTCCTTTTCCGCCGTGTCCGGCAGGACGATGCCGCTCGCTGTCGTCTTCTCTTCTTCTACCGGCTCAAGGAATAAATGGTTCGATAATGGTTTAAAATTCATGGTATTTGAATAATTTAGCACTCGGGACTAGTGAGTGCCAATAGGAATTATAGGGCAAAAAAAATACCCGTCAAGCGGGCAGTTTTTATCCTTTTTTAATCTTATCGTAGGCGTTCAGGACCGCTTTGACGGAATCTCCCACCGAGATGTTGTTCTGATCGTAGAGCACATCGCTCACGTCGCCGGCGGCCCAGATGCCCGGGCAAGAAGTTTGCTGGGTCTTGTGATCCACCACCACCTTTCCGAACGCATCAAGCGCCACAAGATCTTTTACAAGATCGGAATTTGGCAGAAGCCCGATCTCCACAAACACGCCGTCGAGGGCGAGGTCTTTTGATTCGCCACGTCTTCACGTCCTTATATTTGATGCCATTCACAAATGCGCCGCCCTTGATCTCTTCAACCACCGCATTCCAAATGATCTCCACTTTTGGATCGCCCTTCACTTTTTCCTGCGTGACCGGATCGCCGCGCAAAACCTCCGAACGCACGAGTAGATAGATTTTCGACGCATACATCAGAAGGTCTTCAACGCCCTCGAGCGCTGAATTGCCGCCGCCTACGACGGCCACCGTCTTGCCGCCGAAGAGCGGCGCATCGCACGTGGTGCAGAACACCACGCCCTTGCCGTCGAACTGGTCCTCGCCCGGCACGCCAAGCCGCTTACGGCGCGAGCCGGAAGCAAGCAGGATATATTTCGTTTCGAGCGTCCTGCCGTTCTTCGTTGTCACGCCGAACGTACCATCGTCACGCTTTGCGACGGCCAGGGCGAGGTCGCCATCTATAATGTCGATTCCCGCCTGCGCGCGAAGATGTTCCTCCAGTGATTTCGCAAGATCAAACCCCGAGATCGATTTTGTGCCGATCCAGTTCTGAATATCGTTGGAGACCAAAGACTGCCCGCCGAACGTGTCGGTGACGAGCGCTGTCTTCATTTTCTTGCGCGCGGCGTAGACGCCGGCGGCAACGCCGCCCGGCCCCCCGCCGATGATGATAAGATCGTACATTTAATTTCGGTAAAACTTTTTACGTTACTTCACTATGCCGCCGGGGCCGCTGCCTTACCAAGCCCGAGCAGTCCTTCGATCGTCTTTTGATCGAACCCGATCACAATATTGTTATCGATGTCGATGACCGGCACGCCGAGCTGATGTGATTTTGCCATCATGTCCTCGCGCGCCTTCATGTCGGATGCAACGTCGTGCTCTTCATATGCAATATTGTTCTTTGCAAAGAATTCCTTTGCCATTTTGCAATAAACGCAGGTCGGAGTGCTGTAGATAGTTACTTTTGCCATAGAAGTGGTGATTGAATGATTAATTAAAATTTATTTTGTTCGACGTTGTTCTTTGATCTGCGTTTCCCTTTCTGCGATTCTTCCATCACGGGAACTGTCTGCGTCGGTTCTCCGAATATCGTCCACGCGTTCACAAGCACGAGCGCCAGTCCTAATAGGATATTACACCACTTGGCGACAGATATATCGGAAAATCCGAATACCCACGGCGAGATAATAATGATAATCCCGATGACAAGCTCCGTCCAATTTTCCGTCATGGCTTTATTTTAAAGTTCGCAGGAGGCAAAGTCAAAGCTATCCCGCCCCTTAGCCCTGTAATGCGGAATCCAGCGCCTGCTGGAATGTCGTGTACGGCTCGGCGCCGGTGATCTGCGCGCCGTTCACGAAGAACATCGGCGTGGAATTGACGCCCGCGCTTGCCGCCGCACCCTTCTCTTGCGCAACCAGATTGCCGTCCGTGTCGTTCTGAACGCAGCTCGTGAACGTCGTCATATTGAGCCCGACCTGCTGGCCGAGCTTCAGGAGCTCTGCCGTACTGAAGAACCCGTCATCCTCGGTCCCGCCGTTCGCATCATCCGCCACCTTGCCGGAGTAGAGCGCATCATGATACGCCCATAGCTTGTTCTGATCTTCGGCACAGTCGGCCGCTTCCGCGGCGGCGGTGGATTCGGCGCCGAGGAACGCGAAGTTTCGGAACACCATCCTCACCTTGCCGGTATTCACATAGTTCTGGACGATCTGCGGTTCTACCTGGCTGAAGAACTGTCCGCAGAACGGACACTGATAGTCGCCGTACTCAATAAGCGTTACTTTGGCATTCGGATTACCGAGGATCGCGTCGCGCGGGCCGAGCGTCATGACCTGTGCGGCACTAGGCGTCGTGGAAGTTTCTGCAACCACGTTACCGGCTCCGCCGGCTGGTGCCGGCGCCGAACCGACACTCCCTTTGTATAACGTCCCGAAGACGATCGCGCCGCCCACCACGACCGCGGCAACCAAAATGCTGATCGGCAAAAATAGATCCCTCTTTGGCGCGCCATGTTCGGCGGCTACTTCCGCTTCCGTCTCTTCGATTGGCACAGTATCGTATTCGTTCATGATATTTTTATATTTTCTTAATAATACCGCGCTCACGAATGCGCATCAAGTGGGAATGAGTGCGTAATCACGGGGAAAAAGCTTTGCGGTTATGACATACATGCCATAGACGATAAATGGTGCGGCAAATACGTCGATGGAATAATGCACATGCGCGAGAAGCACGCTTGCGCCGAAGAAAACGGTCAAAAAGAGGAATACATACCGCAAGTATTTCTTATCCCAGAAAATCAACGCCAAAAGGAACGGGAACGCAGTATGCCCCGAATAAAAGAAGTTCCCCTGGAACGTGACGAGGTGATAGAGGCGGTACCCGTCATTCGCCGCGCTCGGAGAATAATGCAATGGATAGGGGCCGACGTGGGTAAGACTGAAGAAAAACGCGCGCGAGATAATATAGAGCGCGATCGCCTTGGTGGAAAAAATAAGATAGTTGGGTTTTACAATTAAAAGCACCCACGCAAACACCCAGAGCACGATCGCGCCGCCTACGATGACAGGGCTGAGATTCACGAGCGGCAGGTTGTCCAAAAATATGTCCCGGACGCCGGGCGCGTCCACCGCGACGCGCGAGGAAAACCGCCCCAGCACGACCTGAACGATGACACTGAGCGCAAGGAGAAGAACCCCGAACCACATCGAGCGCTTTCGCGCGGGCGTCCAAAATCCTTTGTGTTCTTTAAATACCGCGAGCATTCGTATAGTATAACAGGTATGGCACTGATCGACGCGAGTTTTGCAGGCATGGTCCAATGGATTCTTCAGCACGGATACCCCCTGCTCTTTGTCGTGATGTTGATAGAAGGTCCGGTGGTCACCGCGGCGGCGGCATTTGCAGCAGCGCTGCATTATCTGAACATCTGGATTGTGCTCGCGCTCTCTATCTTTGCAAACTTCATCCCCGACGTCGTCTACTATGCGATCGGTTATTGGGGAAGGGAAAAACTTATCAATACATATGGCCACTATTTCGGGATAACGCCGGAGCGTGTCGCGCTCACCGAGAAGCTGGCGAAGCAGCATTTCGGAAAATCGATGTTCGCGATAAAGATGATCCCGCTGCTTGCCACGCCGGGACTCATCATCATCGGAGCGGCGCGCATGGATATTAAAAGATATGCGCTCTGGAGCATCCTCATTATTGTCCCTTCATCATTGTTTTATTTGATCCTCGGCTATTACTTCGGCGCGGCGTACGCGACGATCCAGCACTATCTCAACCTTGGCGGGTATGTCATCGCGGCGGCGGTTGTGATCGTTATCGCGATCACCTATTTCCAAAGAAAATATTTCTCCGGGCTTGAGAAAAAGATTGAAGCCGAATAATATGCGCATCGCGATATACTCGGACAATTTTTACCCCGAACTCTCCGGCATTTCGGATTCGGTGATCTCGCTCGCAAGGACGCTCGCCGGGCGCGGGCACGCGATCGCGTTCTTCGTGCCCGCATACGCGCCCGGCGATTACGCTGCGGCGAACGTGCCGCATCGCGAGCTCGACCTCGGCCCGAACGTGGAGATCCACCGCTTTGCCTCTTTCCCCTATTGCGCGACCGGCACCGGCCATGCCCGCTTTGTGATACCGATCGGTCTGCGCGCCATGCAAGTATCGCGCTTTCGCCCCGACATCATCCATACACAGCTCTTCTTCGGCGTCGGACTCGAGGCGCTCTTTGCCGGTCGCGCGCTCGGCCTGCCGGTGGTCGGCACCAACCATACGGCACTCAAAGAATTTCTCAACTACAGCCCGATCAAATCCGCATGGTTCAATACCGCACTTCTCGCATATGTGAACTGGTATTACGAACAATGCGCGATCGTCACCGCACCGTCGAAATCGGTGTTCGACGAGATGGTCGCGCTCGGATTTAAAGGCGCACACACAGAGGTGACGCCGAACCCGATCGACATAATGACGTTTCGTCCGTCGACCGATCGCACGGCGCTCAAGAAAAAATTCGGCTTGAGCGACGCGACGGTCATCCATGCAGGACGACTTTCGGATGAGCGCAGCCCGGAGGTGCTTATCAAAGCACTCGCACTCATCAAAAAAAACATCCCGCGCGCGATGCTCGTTTTTGCCGGAAAGGGGTCGTCCGAACAGAAGCTCCGCGCGCTCGCGGGATCGCTCGGCGTCGCGGACTCCGTAAAATTTCTGGGATTCCTTGACCAGGCGACGCTCAACGAGGCATATAACGCGTCCGAAGTGTTCGCGATCGCAAGCACGGCAGACACCCAAAGCATGGTGATGATGCAGGCGATGGCGTCCGGCATCCCGGTGGTCGGCGTCCGCGCACGCGGCATTCCGGAATACGTCAACGATAAAAATGGTTTTCTTGTGGCACCGAATGATGAGCATGCGATGGCGGAGCGGATAGGATTCTTGCTGAACCACCCCGCCGATGCAAAAACGTTGGGCGCGGGCGCGCGAACGTATGCCGAGCGGTTCAGCGAGGATGCCATCGCCGCCCGCTGGGAGAAGATATATGAAACGGCGATAAAAGACTATAATGAAGGAACCGTATGAAAATAAGTTTCGTCATCCCCGCCTATAACGAAGAGGCATACCTGGGGAAATGCCTTGATTCCATCACGAAGGAATCGCGCGGGAAGGAACACGATGTCGAGATCATCGTGGTGAACAACGCCTCGACCGACGATACCCGCGCCGTCGCCCTGCGCTACCCGAACGTCACGATCGTGGACGAACACCGGAAAGGGATCGTCTTTGCGCGCCAGGCGGGATTTGCCGCGTCGCACGGCGAACTCATCGCGAACGTCGATGCCGACACCATGATCACGCCGGGATGGATCGACACCGCGCTCGCGGAATTTAAAAAAAATCCGCGCCTCGTGACACTCTCCGGCCCGTTCATCTATTACGACCTTCCGAAGAGCGAACAATTCCTCGTAAAAATATTTTACGGGATCACCTATTGTGCCTATATCATCAACCGGTTCGTATTCCACGTCGGGTCCGTCGTGCAGGGCGGCAACTTCATCGTGCGCCGCGACGCCCTCAATGAGATCGGCGGGTACGACACGAGCATCGTGTTCTACGGCGAGGATACCGACATCGCAAAGCGCATGAGCAAAGCGGGCGACGTCAAATTCACTTTTGCATTGCCGATCTATTCGTCCGGACGCCGCCTCGCAAAGGAAGGCATCCTCACCATGGGCACCCGTTACGCACTCAACTATTTCTGGATGACGTTTCAGGGAAAGCCGCTCCATAAGACCTACGCCGAGCCGGGCCATCACCGGAACGGCCACGACATTGTCGTAAGTTTCGTCATCCCCGCCTATAACGAAGAGGGATATATCAAACTCTGCCTCGACACGATCATTCGCGAGATCGGCGGCCGGCCCGGATACGAGATCGTCGTCGTGGACAACAACTCGAACGATAAGACGTGCGAGATCGTCGCGCATGATTATCCTTCCGTGCAACTTATTCACGAGCCGCGGCGCGGCGCGAATAGCGCGCGCGAGGCGGGGTTCGTGGTGTCCAGGGGCGAACTCGTCGCATTCCTCGATGCGGATACGGAGCTGATCCCCGGATGGATCGACCGCGCCGAGCGCGCATTCGCAAAAGATCCGAACCTGGTCTGCATCTCCGGCCCATTCATCTATTACGACCTTCCGTTCGCGGTGCGCGCGCTCGTGCAGGGGTTTTATATCGGAACGTACCTCGTCTATCTCGTGAATAATTATATATTCCGAAACACTTCGATGATCCAGGGCGGGACGGAGATCGTGCGGCGCACCGCGCTCGCAAAGATCGGCGGACATGACGTGAACCTGACGTTCTACGGCGACGATGCAGACCTCGCACGGCGGCTGCGCGCCGTGGGCCACGTGCGATGGTCATTCGATTTCGCCATGCGCTCCTCCGGCAGGCGCCTCGCAAAGGAAGGCACCTTCACGATGGGCTGGCGTTATGCGCTCAATTATTTCTGGATCACATTCTTTAATAAACCGTTCACGATGACCTCCACGGAAGTGCGATTTGCCGACCAAAAGGCAATGGCGTACCGCCCGGAAAGCCGCGCAAAGGAATGGCTGATTGCACTCAGTACCATTATCGCCTTTTTTATCATCATCGAAGGCCTTATTTACGCATTCTCCCGCTTCCGCTTATAATAAGGACATTATGGATTCTGGGAATAAAGTGAAGGCATTCCTCTTTTTGCTCGCCGACGTGGCCGCACTCTACGCCGGGCTTTTTATCACGCTTCTCATCCGCTACGGCAGCCAATTCTACACCCAGTTCGTTGATGCCCACGCGGCACCATTCACCATCCTTTTTATAATCTGGATCCTTGTTTTCTATATCGCCGGGCTCTATGACCTGCGCCGCTTGCGCAACAACCTCGACTTCATCAAAACGCTCTTCTTGTGCCTCGGCATCAACGCGGCACTTGCGGTCCTGCTCTTCTATGCGATCCCCGTCTTTGGCATCGCGCCAAAGACAAACCTCCTGATCTTCATCGCCATCTTCGCCGTCATCGAGGTTTTTTGGCGGCGCTTCTTAAACCGCGTGATGGCGTTCGGCGGCGCGCCGAATAAAGTGCTGATCATCGGTGACGGCCCGATCGGCGCGGAAGTTAAAAAAACCATCATCGAAGCCCCCCAGCTTGGGTACGCCATCAAGGCGGAGATGGATGAAAAGACCGCGTATGCCGCGCCACGGGAAATAAAATCGATCGCGGAGCGCGAAGGTATCAACCTTATCGTCATCTCCCATAAGCTGAAGCACGAGCCCGCGCTCGTATCGGTACTTTACGAGCTCTTCGCGAGCGGCATTGTAGTGACGGATCTCGTCAGCTTCTACGAGCTCATCATGCGCAAAGTGCCGCTCGCGGGCATTCAGGAAACGTGGTTCCTTGAGAACATCGCACAGCAGGTGAGCTTCTATGATCCATTGAAACGCGCGTCTGAGTTCATCGGCGCGCTCGCGCTCGGCATCATCTTATTGCCATTGGAAATTCTGATCGCGCTGCTCGTCGCGATCACTTCGCGCGGTCCGATCATCTACCGCCAGGTGCGCGTCGGAGAAAAGGGGAAGAACTTCATGTTCTATAAATTCCGCAGCATGCGCGTGGATGCGGAAGCCGGCGGCGCACAGTGGGCGTCAAAGAACGATGCCCGCACGACGCCGATTGGCGGACTGCTCCGCGCTTCGCACCTCGACGAACTCCCCCAGCTTTGGAACATCATCCGCGGCGACCTCTCGTTCGTCGGCCCGCGGCCGGAGCGGCCGGAGTTCGTGGAAAAACTCGCGGCGCGGATCCCGTACTACGAAGCGCGGCTCTTCATCAAGCCCGGCGTCACCGGATGGGCGCAGATCCATCACCGCGCGGACCTCACCGACGAGGACGTTGCGGAAAAGCTGCAATATGACATCTATTATCTGAAGAATCGTTCACCGATCCTGGACTGGACGATCGTGCTGAAGACGATCAAATCGCTTTTCGTGAATCCGGAATAAAAAATCAAAGGGGGACTATCTCTCTACTGCGTAAGCGACCGACGGAAGTCCCACGGGACACGCTCAAACACTCGACAGCCTCCCTGTTGATTTTCTTAGTGATATAAGATAAATTTCTGATTTTATACTAACATTAAAGAATAATGAAAATAATCGTGACGGGCGGCGCAGGATTCATTGCATCACATATCACTGATGTGTATATAAAAGCGGGCCACCGCGTGGTGATAATCGACAACCTCTCCAAGGGCTCACGCAAAAATATCAATCCGAAGGCAAAGTTTTATAAGGCGGATATCACCGACCTGGCGCTCATGGAAAGGATATTCAAAGAGGAGTGTCCGGAAATAGTGAACCATCATGCGGCGATCGCGGAAGTCACGCTCTCGGTGCGCGATCCGATCCCCACACTCACCACAAATGTCCTCGGCACCGCGAACGTACTGCTCGCGTTCGGCCATCATAGCCGCGGCGGCGCGCGCCGAAAGTTCATTTTCTCCTCCACCGGCGGCGCAATGTATGGAGACCCAAAGCAAATTCCGGTGAAGGAAAATGCCCCCGCCGATCCCCTCTCGCCATACGCGCTTTCCAAAAAACTCGCCGAGGAAACGATTGTCTTCTATGCAAAACAGTTCGGCTTTGATTATTTCATCTTCCGCTATGCCAATGTGTTCGGCCCGCGACAGAACCCGCGCGGCGAGGCAGGCATCGTCGCGATCTTCGGAGCGCTGATGAAAAGTGGTAAGTTACCGACGATCTTCGGCGACGGAACAAAGTCGCGCGACTATGTCTACGTAGGTGACGTCGCGGCGGCGAACCTGGCCGCACTTCGACGTCCGGCGGCGCGAAATACTACGGTGAATATCGGATGCGGCATTACGACGAGCGATAAGCAGATGTTTGAGGCGATCGCACACGAAGTGGGATTTGCCCAAAAACCGATCTATGCGCCATACCGTCCTGGGGAAATTTATCGCATTAGCCTCGATGCCGCGAAGGCCCGCAAGCTATTGGGGTGGAAGCCAAAAGTGGATATTAAAGAAGGGGTTCGAAAAGCACTTATAGAAACTTAACGCTTCCTTCTCGATTTTGCCCGAGGCGTTAGCGCGGGTCGTCTCGCCGATGCCGCACGCTCAAAATGCTTCGCAAGCAGCCATGAGCTGGACTGTATCTTCCCGCCCTGACCGACATTAAAAATCATATCGATATTCAATTCTTTGCAGGTGTGCATATCCTTGCATAACGAAGAATTAGGGTCAGCTGCATTTGCTTCATTGCGATCGCCGCCGTTCGCGAAAATGGCGGGGTTGACCGCTCGCAGAGTGCGGGAAACGCTCATATCTTTATCGTTAGGCGTATGATTGGTGAGTACCACCCTATCCACCGCGCGAAGCCCCTCAATCACCTCTTTGCGTTCCTTTTCCGGCATGAACGCAAAACCTTTTTTCTTCTTGAGCCAGTTATCGTTGTTCAAAATAACCACAAGCTCGTCGCCGAGCGCACGAGCGCTTTCAAACATCCGCACGTGGCCGATATGGATGGGATCGAACCCGCCAGAAACCGCAACCACCACCTTTTTCCTTTTTGCCATATTGATTTACGGAAGCCATTTTTTCGGCTATCCTGTATGAGTTAAGTATAACCTCATGTTTAAGAAGATAAAAGATTTTTTCTTTAAGAACACCTCCAACCGCCAAACGGCTGCCAAAAACACTATATGGCTCAGCGTTTCTAACTTTGGCGGAAGGGCCATTAAAGCAGTCATTGTCATCTATGGAGCTCGAGTGCTGGGAGCTTCGGACTGGGGGGTCTTCTCCTACGCCACCACGCTTGCGGGATTCTTTACGCTCTTCGTCGACCCGGGCATCAATTCCATCTTAATACGAGAGGCGGGGAAATCGACCGAAGAGGAGCGGCGGCGGACCTTTTCAACCACGCTCGTCATGAAATTTTTTATACTTCTTGCAAGTATTTTTGTGATATTGTGGATCGCTCCCTATTTCAGCACACTTCCCGGCTCAAAAATATTGCTGCCAATCGTCGTATGCATCATCCTCTTCGATAGTTGTCGCGAATTCTTCTCGTCGCTTATTCGAGGAATGGAAAAAATGGAATGGGATGCGGGGATATTTATCCTAACGAATATCTGTATTGTGATATTCGGTTTTGTTTTCCTCCGCGTCTCCCTCTCGCCAAAGTCATTTGCATGGTCATACGCGGCAGGGAGCGCCATCGGGGCTTGTGCTGCGGCATGGGCGATATGGCCATACTTTAAGAAACCCTTCGATTATTTTTCTTCGAAGCTTGCGCTTACTATTATCAAGTCGGCATGGCCATTCGCGGTTATTAGCGCTCTCGGCCTTCTGCTTACCAACACCGATATTCTGATCATCAGTTGGATGGGTACGGCGGCAGATGTGGGAGTTTATGCCGCGGGCATACGCATCGTGCAACTTCTTTATCTTGTGCCGACAATCGTCCAATGGAGCACGCTCCCCATTCTATCACGCTTCGCCCGCAAGGATGACCAACGATTCCGTGCTACCTTTGAACGCGCGCTCGGGATTATATTTCTGCTCTCCATCCCCTTTGCCATCGGTGGAGCGATCCTGGGAAATGAGATCATGAGCTTCGTCTATGGGCCACAATATGTGGCTGGCGGCCTAGCATTTGCCATCCTTATGGTCACAATTATATTTGATTATCCGGCAACCTTCATCAGTAACGCGGTATTCGCATACGATGAGCAACGCAGCCTGATCATCTCCTCGGCGATCGGAGGAATCATGAATGTCGTCCTTGACCTCGCATTCATCCCCAAATTCGGCATTGTGGGATCGGCGGTCGCAACCTTGATTGCGCAAATGCTCAGCAACGCCTACCTATGGCATAAAATGAAATCAATCAACTACTTTACCATCGTGCCGCGCCTTAAAAAAGTTGCGGTGGCGGGGGTGGTGATGGGAGTGACGACCGTCGCTTTGTTCTTCCTCGGCACACAAGTCGTCGTTAACGTCCTTGTGAGCGCTGTTGTTTATATCCTAATGCTCAAACTATTGAAGGACCCCCTATTCGAAGAGACCCTCGATATACTTCCCTTCTCTAAAAGGACGAAACCGATTACCGTCTAGCACCGCCTTCCCTGATTCGCAAAAAGGCTCCTCTTCGCCCGAGACAGCGAATTATAGAGTATCCGCCGAATCCCGGCCGGAAGCTGACTATAGCAATATTGGGTAACGTTCAGGATGTATGCCGGAAGAAAATTTGGATATTCTTTTCGGTGGCTGGCGACGATGTGTAGTATCTCGTCGGCTTGCGAACGCTTGAAAAGCACTGTTTTACTCTTGTCGGTCAAAAGATAGCGGACAAAATATTCCTGAAAGTTATAAAGCCTCCCGCGTTGTCCCATGCGGAGCCATAAATCCCAGTCTTCAGCATTCTTGAAATCGCCGTACCCACCCGCAGCAAGCGCAACCTCGCGCCGGAACATCACCGTGGAATGCGTGAATGGATTAGCGAAGAGCGCCTTATTCCGAATCGTCGCATCATCCTCGGGCTTTAGATAACGGAACCGCTCTTTGTCATTCTCATCGATCACGATCGTTCCCCCGCCCGTAAGTACGAAATCCGGATGCGCGTCAAAGAACGCAACCTGTTTTGAAAGTTTTTCCGCATCACACCAATAATCGTCGTCGTCCAGCCGCGCGATGTAAGTGCCCTGCGCGATCTTCATCGCCTCGTTCAGTGTGCGAGAAATATCCGGATAATAGTTCTTCTCGTGATGTATCGGCCTCACACGAGCATCCTTCTTCGCCAGTCCATCCAAAAATACCTTTGTATCGTCAGTCGATGCATCGTTCACTATGATGAATTCGAAGTCGGTGAGCGTCTGCGAAAGGACACTGTCCACTGCACGCTCCAAAAGCTTGCGCCGGTTGTACGTCGGCATGATCACACTTACGACGGGGGTCTTCATGGATATATTGTAGTCCTGGATAAAGATTTTTCAAATGGAAATGGTGCCCCACGGATCCGCTACGCTTTTTCTTATTTTTTTCTCATAATATTCCATCGCCCTCTCATATTTTTCGGGTTTGCCGATATCAAGAATGGGCTCCGTGGTCGGGAACGCATAAAATACTGCACCATCGGCGAATGCCCGCGGGATAACCTCTCCGTCGAGTTTTATAGGGGCGGCAGGAGGAATATAGTCCAGGATCTTTTTTGAAAAAGCGTATATCCCTGCATTTACGAGAAGCGAATCGTCCAACTGGGCGATATGATGAGGCCTTGTATGCCATTGCACTATTTTTTTCGACGCACGGTCAAATTTAGCCACCTCTCCATCCTGTGGAATTTCCTCCTTCAACACAATCGAGCCGATCCCGCCCTGCTTTATATGCTCCTCTCCAAAATTTGAGTAATTGAAAAAATTCAATTCGTCACCATATAAGAAGAAAAACTGATCATCGAGCAGCGGTTGCGCCTTCTTAATTGCACCGCCAGTATCTAATAATTGCTTCGTCTCGTCACTATAGGTGATATTCACCCCCCATTTCCTGCCATCTCCAAAATATGACGTAATCACTTCCGGGAGGTAGTGGATATTGATGATAAATCTATTGACCCCCTGCTCCCGCATCCACTCGATGGTATGTGCAAGAAGCGGTTTCCCCGTAGCAATGGGAACCATTACCTTTGGAATCGTATCGGTAATCGGCCGCAAGCGGGTGCCAAGCCCCGCCCCCAATATCATCGCCTGCGTAATCTTATGTTTTGACATCCCTTAAGTTAAGTATAGTGTACAATATTATCTATGATAAAAGGAATCGCATTTGATCTTGAAGGGACCGTTGTTGACCTTGAACCAGCACATCACAACGCCCACCTGAGAGTGTGCCATGAACTGGGGATCGACCTTACCCTAGAAGAAGCCATTGAAAAGATCCATCATTTTATTGGTGGCCCTGATTCGATCATCGCAGAGGAGATTTTTGAGCTTTCAGGGGAGAGAGAAAGTCCTGCGTGGATCGTCGGCCGTGACGCTGCTTACTATAAAGAGCTACTTGCAACCATGCCTATTGTGCCGCGTGATGGATTTCTTGAAATTCTTGATCAGTGTAAGAAGCGGGGGATAAAGACCGCGATAGGATCCCTCACAGAAGACAATGACGCTCGTCATATCTTGGATGCCTCGGGGCTTTCGAAGTTTTTTGACACCAACACGGTTGTACTCAAAAGTCATGTAAAAAATTTAAAACCTGCTCCAGGCGTATTTATCGAGACCGCGAAGCGAATGGGTATTGAACCATCCGTACAACTTGTCTTCGAAGATTCTCCGCGAGGGATCGAAGCCGCACGCAAGGCTCAATCGCGTGCAATCGGTATGCCGGTCTATGATACTCCGACGGTCATCGCCGCGCTCCGCAATGCAGGCGCAGAGGAGGTATTCCTGCACTGGCGGGACATCCCCATCGATCGCCTTTTGGTATAAGCTCGCCCGCAATTGCCAAAGAATCCTAAGCTTGTTCTGAAAAAATAATTTCGCTCCCCGAACGCGAAAACCCTACCGGAAAGACTTGATAGCCCTTAAGAGCCCTCTTGAGGGTGGGATGCTTATGCGGCGGCGCTATAACGACAAGATAACCCCCACCACCCGCACCGCTCAGTCTACTCCCCCACGCCCCCGCTCGCTTTGCTTTTTCTCTCATAGTCTCGATCTGACTATTGGTAATACCCCGGGAAAGTGTCTGTTTTATTTCCCATTCATAAGAAAGAATTTCTGCAAAACTCTTCCAATCTCCTTTTTCAAGGAACTGAATCGCAGGAGAAACCTGTGCGGCCATTTCTTTAAGCTTCGGAAAGTTGACCTGAAACTGTTTATGCTGATCGTTTAATATCCCAGAAGCTGAATGCCCGACGCCCGTATGAAAAACGATCATATGCTCCATAAATTCGGAAAGCTTCTTGGGAGATAACCCGACCGGGACAACTTTTACCGATCCAGCCTTATTGAACGTGTATGCATTGAAGCCTCCGAATGCGGCCGCGTATTGATCCTGTTTTCCGATCGGCTCCTTGAGTTTATCTATTTCGATATGTGCTGCCAATTCCGCAACCTTAAGAGGCGAAAATTTCTTCCCCTCCCAGGCCGCAAGCGCGTTGACAAGCCCTGCCGTGAAGCTACTCGATGCTCCGAGGCCGGATCCCTGTGCGGAGACGTGCGATGCGGAAGCGATATCGAGCCCGGTCGGTATATGGAAATAATGCAACGCCGCGCGCGTACGCGAATGGGTAACCTCTTTTGAATGGGTTGCATATTCCATGCCCTCGTACGCCAGGCGCAATCTTCCGTCAAATCGCGGATGGATCGTGACATAAATGAATTTGTCGATAGCGAGATTCAAAATCCGCCCCGGGGAACGACGATAGAAATTTTTAATGTCCGTACTGCCCCCTAAAAATTCGATGCGAAGAGGGGTTTTTGAGATAATCATTCGGATTTTATTCTACGAACGCGCAGTGCGCCGTTCGATAAGACGATCGAAGTAATTTTTAAAGTATTTCGTGATAAGATGCATAATCGTCCCATGTGCACTTTCGACAACTTCGTATTCCCCTTTTTCCGTATTTACTAAAATTTTTGCATCAGCAAGCTCGTTCAATTTCCCCCCGTCGAACCCCGAAAGGCCGATCACTGGTACATTATATTTTTTGGCGAGTTCCACTGCTTTGATGATGTTGATCGAATTACCCGAACTCGAAATGGCAATGACCACGTCGGAGTCCTGAATATAATTCTGAAGCGGACCCGCAAACACCATATCATATCCAACGTCATTCGCCCAAGCGGTAATCTCAGACTCTGTAGAAGGCAGTCGCACTGCCTGAAATCGCCGAGTGTGCTCGCTTAAATCATGACTGAAGATCGTTTTATTAATATCTGCGACCCAATGCGTCGCGATTGCAAGCGATCCGCCGTTGCCGAAGACATAGATACGGCCATCTCGCTCGTAACATGCCTGGAGGATATTCATCGCCTTAGCGATCTCTTCGATCGGCAGGTTTTGTAATGTCGCCCTCACCTTTCCCGAAAATTCTTTTATAAATTGATCCATAAATATATTCTCATTCTATGAGAGCGTAGTCCTTTCATAATCGCTATCATGCAACACCTCGACGCCCGATTGTATAAATCGAACAGGAATCTCTTTAAAATCTTTGAGGGTTGCTGCTTGTGCCGCCACGGCGACCGCGTGCCTAATCGCCTCTTTTTTTTCTATGGGGGCAAGAAACATAACACACCCCCCACTACCTGCGCCCAACATTTTTCCTCCCCACGCACCCGCCTGCAAGCCTGCTAAATAAAGACTATCAACCGTCGAATTTGAAATTGTCGACACGAGCGACTTCTTCATTGTCCACCCCTCGTTAAGGATGCTTCCCAATTTCTCAAAGTCCGCAGCAAGAAGTGCCGCTTGCGCCTTTGCCACCGAGTGAGCCATTGCTTTCATCACTTCAAAATTCTTTTCGGCACTCGCTTCTTGTTCTTTCAGCACGCCTGCCGCATCCCGGATAAGACCCGTAAAAAATATCATGATGTGGTCCTCTAGCCCAAGGCGAACCTTATAATCCACCAACACCGGCTTCACATCCACGGAATGATCCGCGTTGAACTGAAAAACATTAAAACCCCCGAAGGCGGCAGTATACTGTCCTTGTTTTCCCATTGATTCCTTAAGTAATTCGATCTCCAAACGTGCTGCCGCTTCTGCGGCCTGACCCTTGTCGATCTTCTTTCCCTGATACGCCGCAAGCGCTTTCACGAGCGCGACGGAAAACGTGGACGACGACCCGAGTCCGGCCTTTGCCGGTAATGATGCAAATGAAGCAAGTTCAATACCGCTTGTTATCCCCGCATCCAAAAGCGCCGCCTTAATGCGAGTGTGCTGAAGCTCGCTCGGGTGGGAAACTGTTTCCGAAACGGAGTAACGCGCCGAAACCTTATCAATAAGCGGCGTACGATTAACCACCACATATACGTATTTGTCGATGGCTGTCGATAAAACACGCCCTGGGTGGCGCGTATAGAATGAAGCCATATCCGTACCCCCGCCGGCAAAGCTGATCCTAAGAGGGGCTCTTACTACGATCATAGATGCAATACTACAACTCAAACGCCCCGGCGTCTAGCGTTACCGTGCCCGATCTTTGAGCCATGCCACGTAGTCACGCACCGACTCTTCGGGAGTATGCCGGGGTCTCCAACCAAGTTTTTTTAACTTGGAAATATCCGATACCGCATTCCTTGTATCCGTCCTTCGATACCCGCCGATCTTTATATCGGAGGATGAACCGGTAACACACTTAACCATCTTCGCAAATTCAATGACCGGATATGCCTTTCCGCCGCCAACGTTAAACGTGCCAAAATCCATTTTTTCGTTCTTTAATGCCAGAAGATTTGCGGCCACCACATCATACACGTTCACAAAATCCCTCAGTTGATTCCCATCCTCGTATACCGTGATCGGATCCCCGGCAAGCGCCTGGAGTGAAAAGATGCGCATTGCGCCGGAATAGAGATTGCGCGGCGACTGGCGCGGCCCCTGCACGATCGAATAACGAAAAATAACGCTTGGAATGTCATAGGTCTTCCCAAAACGCAACGCCAAGCGCTCAATCGCTTCCTTGGAAAGGCCGTAGGCATTGGTAGGAGTGAGCGGTTGATCCTCTTTGAATGGGTGAAATATTGCCCTCTTCCCGTGCGGACAAAGAATGTCGAACTGCTTCCCGTCGAACTGCTTCTGCGTACGCACCTCTGGATAAAAACGCTTATGAGTATGCGGACATTCGTATTCACCATCGCCGTAAGCAAATTGGGTGCTTGCGAAAACAATCTTTTTTACCGGAATTTTTTTCTCTACAATAATCTCATACATCAGGGCGGCGCTCACGGTATTCGTCACAAAAAACTTGCTGAAGTCCGGACGTTGATCCTGATATGCCGCAAGGTGATATATGTACGACACCCCGGCGAGCGCTCTCTCGAGATCCTTCCTTCTACTAACATCGCCTTTTATCAATTCATATCCTTTGCCCGAAAGATATGCAGGCCATTGCCCAGCATGAACCGGCGGCTTCAGGTTATCAATGATACGCACCGTATATCCGGCCTTCGCAAGCGCATCTGCAGTATGGCTTCCAATGAAGCCAGCCCCGCCAGTGATGAGCACTTTCTCCTTTTTCATCCTTACCATTATACCGCACTCATTCCGCCATAGGAATAAAAAGCCGTTTCTTCCTTAAATTCCATGCCTGTTCGATCGCAAATCGCAGGAGCAGCGAAGGCACCGCCATCATCATAACGATCAGCACGCGATTTTTTAGACTTATCTTTTCTTTTATCTCACCGTACACATTCCATGCTTCTTTCTTCTGTCCGTTCGAAAGAAACGCGATTGCATAATTCTTTTTACGATCGGCAAGCCAGTGATCAATGTTCCATTTCTTTCGATCTTCCGCTGACATCTGATCGCGAAGATTCTCAAATATCTTCACCTGGGAATCCTTGAGCGTAACTTGCCGCGCAAAGTTCGTGTTGCTATCCCATCGGAGCCGGTATCGCACAAGGTCTTCGTCAAGATAAGCGATCTTGTATCCATTGCGAAGCATACGGAGGAAATATTCCCAATCCTCCACCATTCCCGTGGCAGGATTATAGCCACCAAGCTTGTCATACACCTCGCGCCGGAACATGATTGCCGTGTTTGTGATGAACTGCTGTTTAAGCAACTCTGGAAATACTTCTTCGCCAGAATATAACTTAAAGCGATGCCGGTAATAGGTATCCGGCGCCCCGTCGAAGAAATATTTAAGACGACAATAGACCAATGCGTACTCGTGGTGCATCTCAAGAAATGCAACTTCTTTCGATAGTTTCCCTTGCATATAAATATCATCGCTGTCGAGGAGC
This sequence comes from uncultured bacterium, assembly GCA_963718575.1. Taxonomy (GTDB): domain Bacteria; phylum Patescibacteriota; class Minisyncoccia; order UBA6257; family 2-01-FULL-56-20; genus JAKAGE01. Next base: position 443,963 of record OY970358.1, read on the forward strand.
GTGAAGTAGTCCCCTTTCGCCTGTTGAAATAATTCATTTCTCGTAGAAGTAATACCCCGATTCTCGCGCCTTGTCATATGAAGACGCGGATCCGTATAGCCCTGCAAGATTTCCCATGTTCTGTCGGTAGAACCATCATCGATCACAAGAATCTCAAAATTCGGATAATCTTGCATAAGCGCCGAATCGATCGCCTCCTTTATATACCGGTCGGCATTATAGGATGGGATGAGAATGGAAACGAGGGGGATTCCCCGGGAAGAAATCATAGCCTTAATTATTTTTTAATATATTCTTCATCCAATGAATCTGATTTTCCAAACCATTCGATTGCCACGATCCTCCGATAAAATGGACGAACTTCCCATAAAAATGGACACGCACTCCATGGACAGGCTCGACCGTCCATGGCTCTCCGGGCTTTCCATGAAGGTCATATACATCGGGAAGTTTTTTTACCTCGTCGGGGTTCACGTGAACCCGCCCGCCCGCATCAATTCCCCAGCCAGGCAAGAAATTTGGTTCCTGGCCGTTGAGATATTCTCGCCGAAAGAAAAGAAGTCCCAGCCATAGATACCATATCTCTTTCCGAAAATTCCGGAAAGGCCGGGGGGCACAATGATGTATTACTCCCCAGGCATCACCCTCTTCCAGATAGGGACTGATACTGACGGGCTCTATGGGAAAAAGATCGCTGTCAATAAAACCGAAGCGGTCAGGCTTGAATCGCACGATCAGATTAGAATAAATCCAATTGAATGCAAGTCCGGGGTTAATACTCTCGTCAATGCCGGGATTCTTAGGTAGGCGAATATAGTTCAATCCCTGCGCCAGGCAATAATCCTTGATCTGTGCCGATGGCTCGTCCTCGCTCGAATTATCCATAATGAAATATTCATATTCATCGCGTAAGAATTTCTTGATCGCCGTATAATGAAGCTCGATGAGGTCGGGCTTATTAAACGCGAGAATGATAACAAAAAGCTTCTTCGGATCGGCGGAAACGATTGATTCAAATACCGCCGGCTCCTTTTTGAACCGGGCATTCACGGACGACATTAGAAAAATCTTAAAAAAGATTTTTTTGATCTTTTTTGCCATGGTCATCTTGGAAGCCAAAAAATGAAGTCTTCCTCCGCGCGATGGGAAAGAATATGGCGATAGCCCGGTTCAATCTCCTGAATCAGGGCCGGAATATCGATTTTGTCGTTCGGATAATGATACGCGGATGCAGCGATGACCGGCTTGAAGCGCTTGATCGTTTCCCGCGCACCGCGAATAATATTTTTTTCATATCCCTCGGTGTCCATTTTTATAAAATCCACGGAGGGAAGGGCATTCTCTTTGACGAAATCATCAATCGTGACAATTTTAACGGTTTCCAACACAACATCACTTATGCCACCCGTGGCCGCAAAGCCCGTATCGGAAAAAGCGCTAAAACCAGGGAATTCAGCGTTCACCCGCATCTCGCGGCTGTCGCTCTTCTCCCCCAGCCCAAAAGGAACCACTGAAACATTCGTCGCATTCCTTACGTTTTCGATAAGCGTAGCTCGCGCTGGTGCGCCGGGCTCAAACGCGTATACCTTTCCCTTCTCCGCAATTGATGCCGCAAATACAGTGAACGTCCCAATGTTCGCACCGGCATCGATCACAATTGAATCCGATGTAAGGAATTCCCGGGCGTGATACTGATCGTCCACGATGATCTGTTGAAGGAGTGTCAGAAAATCAATGAGTCCCGCTATTGAAGTATTATGCGGAACGACGGACATATTCCCTACGGTAAGCCGAGGCGCACAGCCTTTAAATAGCGAAAGTAATTCTTGTTCGGATAACTCCTTCACCTTTTTTTTAACCAATCCCTCTTTTTTCCCGTCAATAAAGACCCGCGCTAACTCACTCGCTGTTATCTTTCCCGAAAGGAAGATTTTGCACGAAAAAAAGGCCCACGCGATATTGCGGGCGAAAGGACTGACGAAAAAGGCTGGGTTTCCCCTCTTTTTACTCTCCTTGACCAATGCGGTCATGCCATCAAGGGAAATGTCGCAATACTGTTTCATAGAACAATGTCCCTATTATATGCCCTTTCGATAAGTGTTGCAAAAATCTCAAAAAAAAATCATAATCTAATCCATGGCGCAAAAGATAGTCGCTTCAATTCTCTCTTGGAATCCAGATATAGAAGTATTACGAAGGTCGTTAAAGGCATTGCGCCCACAGGTCAACCACGTCATCATCTGTGACAACGGGTCGAGTCCGGAACTTCAGGACGAACTTAAAAAACTCGGCAAGGAATTTGAAGGATTTATCACATTCGTATGGAACGGGAAGAATCTTGGAAATGCCGGGGGTTTGAACGTTGGGGTTCAGGCCGCCCTAGATACAGGGGCGGCCTGGGTGATGCCAATCGACGATGACAGCGTTGCATCACAAGATATGGTTGCAAAAATGCTTGAAGCATATAATGCCCTTTCCCCAGAGGACCAAAAAAGGGTCGGGCGCGTCATGCCAAACTACACTACGGTAAAAGGAATGATGTTTGAGGGTAAACCATTCATTACCGACGGAGCGTTGAGTTCAGGCGAGATAGTGAAGGCCGAAGTCTATCAAAAGATCGGATTCTACAAGGAGGAGCTTTTTATTGACTTTGTTGACAGCGAGTTTTCTCATCGAGCATATCGCGCAAGAATATATTCCCTGATAGTACCAGCTGCGATTCTTTACCATACACTTGGGGAACCATCACTACGAAAGTTCCTTTGGTTGACCGCCGCGGTAACAAACTATCCTCCCTATCGATACTATTATATTTCCAGAAATGGGGTATATCTCTACACACGCTATTTTGATGATTTCTTTATAAAGAGCAACAGCAAAATGAGCGCAGTGTGGCTATTCATCATTCCCCGCTATTTTATTAAAGCAATGTTGTTCGAGGATCAGAAAATGGAGAAGGTTCGGATGGTTCTGAAGGGAACATGGGATGGTCTTCGCGGTAATATGGGAAAGTTACAGACAAGATGAACTCACGAAACCATCCGCTGTCATATGAAGAATTCAAACAGATATATTCCCGGGTTCCAAGGGTAAGTGTTGATCTCGTTATCCAGACTCCGCAGGGTATCGTGCTTACCCTCCGCAATCTTCCTTCATGGAATAATCTCTGGCATTTTCCCGGCAGCACCGTTCTTTATCAAGAAAGCGTGGAGGATGCCGTAAAGCGGACGGCCCGCGAGGAGGCGGGAATATCAATCAATATTAAAAAACTTTTGGGGTATCTTGAATATCCAAGTGAAAAAGAACAGCGAGGGTTCGGCTCCACTATAAGCTTGTTATTTCTTTGCGAGCTGGTAGAAGGGATACTCACGCCGGACGACGAAGCATCGCAAATAGGTACCTTTTCCAATATAGCGAAGCTTCCTTTGAATATTGTGATGGAACATCGACCCATTATTGAGAAAATCCTCAAGGGCGACGAGTTATCTCTATAAAAACTTCATATCCCGATCCATCCATCCGGCAAAAGATCTCCTGCACCCGCCGGATCGTTATTGGTCCATTTTTTTGGGGCAACAACTACTTTGTCTTTGTGAGTGGCAAGCCACGCTCCCCACCATGCAAACGAGCTGTTTGGGATGATGAAGTGCTTGCACAAACTCATCAAGTGCAGTGCGTCGCGGAATTCGACGCCATAGTATTCGTCACCGATAAAAATATGCTTACCGTCGATCTTCATGTTCTCACGACACCACTCGATCTCGTCTGAGATCACATAGAACACCGCGCCATCCCCCGCTTTTTTTTTCATGAGCGCGACCGCCGCCTCATAGAAGGCTGGGGTGACCACATTATGAACCGCGCCGATCACCGGATCGCGGACGATCTCCTGTCGCCGCACGTTGAGGCATACCGCATTCGTTCCCTTTATCCGTTCCGCAAGTGCGACTTTTTCCCCATCCAACGGATTGCGGAAAGAAAAATCGCTGCGGATATCCCGCTCGAAATCCTTGAAATATTTTTCCGTCTGCCAATCGCCGTCAAGGTAGATATTCCCTTGGGCGCTCGCGACTGCAGGCTCAAAAAGATACGAGTGTTTTTCTTTTATATAGCGCCAGTATCCCGCCTTTCCCAGCGCACGCGGATAATATTTATTGAACACTTTTGCAAAGTACGGAATGCTAAGCTTGCTTTCTATCATTGCGGGAAGATTGAACGTCGGATCAATCGCGAAAACAGTGCTCAGCGCATAATTCCTGAATGTGTAATGCTTCCACGGCGTGCGGTCAAAAACGGGGGCCGGATCGATCCGCAACCCGTCACCATTCCGTAAAGAAAGCGCGCGCGCCATCGCATACTGGAACATCTGATTGCCAAGCCCTCCGTGAATTTTAACCGTTATCATAAAAATGGATGATGGCTCAGACCACGCGCACCACAGGTGCCGGGATAATGAATTTCACGCCTTTTTGCCGGAGTGCTTCTTCCTTCTTTAATATCGCATCGGCATAGTTCCATGCAAGCAGCAATACATCATCAGGCGGATCTTGAAGAAGTCTCTCTGGTGAAACGATCGGAATATGCATGCCGGGAGAATACATTCCCTGTTTAAGCGGTGTCGTGTCGGTAATAAATTTCAGAACATCGGGGCCTATCTCGAAATAGTTCAAAAGCGTATTCCCTTTTGCCGGTGCGCCATATCCGGCGATCTTCTTGCCTTGCGCCTTAAGACTCCGCAAGAGCTCCGACAACTCTTTTTTATTCTTTGCCACTTTTTCCGAAAATGCCAGGAATGCGGCTTCGGTGGTAAGCCCCATTTTTTCTTCCCGTTTTAAAAACTCCTTTGCACGGTCGGTTAAGGGACGATTCCTTGAAATATACACCCGCATGGATTCTCCGTGTATGGGAAGGATCTCGATATCGAATGTCTCAAGTCCAAGCGGTTGGATAAGCGTCCGGAGGGCGTGGAGCGAATAATAGAAAAGATGCTCGTGATAGATCTGATCGAATCCTCCGCCGCCGATCAGGTTGCCGACCCAGTGCACTTCCATCACAAAAACCCCGTCTTCGCCGATGAGCGTGTGCACCCCCCTGAACACATCCTTGATCGTCGGGATGTGCGCCATGACGTTATTGGCCACCGCAACCTTTGCAGTGCCATATTTTTTAACGATCTCCATTGCAATGTCTGATCCAAAGAACGCATTGAGCGTCGGAACGCCTTTTGCCTCCGAGAGTTTTGCCACATTTGTCGCCGGATCCACATTCAAAACGCGACACATATCTTTTGCGGCATTGAGCAATACCGCATCATTGCCCCCGATCTCAACCATAAGCTCATCCTTATTTCTGATAAATTGCTGAATAAGCTCGTGCGCCATTTCCTCGAAATGTTTTATGAGCGGCGCGCTCGCTGATGTAAGATAGTCGTAATCCCTGAAAAGGATCGCGGGATCGACTTCGTCGAGCAATTGTACGAGGCCGCAGGAGCGGCAAAAATACACGACGAGCGGCGCTTTTATCTCCGGCCGGTCAAGCTCTTCCTTCTTTAGAAACGCATTCGCGAGCGCCATCGTACCAAGATCCAGAATCTTCACAAGATCCCTGCCCCCGCAACTGTGACATTCCTTTTTGTGCGTATAAAAATTATTCATGTAATAAAGGATAGCCTAAATTTCCATTCGTGCATACTGACCGCGTTTATTCCCGGGCGCGCCTATGGGAAAAAACGCGGCACAACCCCGCTGGGAAGCGATTTATAACGACCCATCACCATTCTTTTGTTAAATATTCCTTAAGCGCCCGTTGCCATGGCCGCATTAAACCAATACGCGACGAAAGGCTTTGATTTTTTGTAATCTCCATGGATAAATCAAACGAAGATGACATTGCGCTTTCGACAGGAATTGTCGATGCAAGGGTCTCCGCAATGTATTTTGCGACTTCGTAACGGGACGCCACGCCTTCGTTCGCGATGTGCACGATACCTTTTTCATCACCCAATAATAACTTTTTCAACGAGGCCATGATATCTTTCCCGTACGTTGGCATGCCGATCTCGTCGCTTGTTCCTTTAAGCACTTTTGTTTGAGGATCCCGCAATTTCCCCACAATTTTGCCGACGAATTTTTTATCATTTTCCGCGCCGCCGCCAAAGACCCAGCAGGTACGAACGATGACATAATTTTCAAGCAATCCGCTTACCGCAAACTCTCCCAAATATTTCGAATGTCCATATATATTTGGCGGATTGGGAATATCGCTCTCGGTGTATGCTCCTTTTTTCTCGCCATCAAAAACTCCTGCGGTTGAAACATAGATAAAACGGGCGCCACCCTCCCGGGCCGCAAGTGCGAGATTGTATGTTCCCACCGCGTTGGCCATATAAGCATACGCAGGATCCGCCTCGCACTTACCCATGTCCGTGGCCGCAGCAAGGTGTAAAATCGCCCGGGGCTGAACTTCCTTAAAAACCTTGCGTACAGCTGCTAAATCAGTAATATCGAGCGAATGATGGTCCTTTTTTATCCCAAAATCGGCGTATCCGGCCAACGCTCCACCGGCTCCGGTAATAAGCGTATTTTCCAATATATCATCAGCCATAGCCATGATAATACCCCATTTTACAGTTCTTGTTAAAAGCCCTATCATAAGAAGACTTGAGATTATGGAAGAGTCATTCATCGGAAAATCGGCGCGCATTATACAACAACAAGGGGTGGGGGTGTTTATAAAGAAAGGGTGGCACGCCTTTTTGCGCCAGCTCGAACCGTTCCGCATCGTTTTCTATCCTTATGCGCGGTGGGACCTCCCCCGACAGACTGAAAAGTCCTATACCGCAGAGACTGCAATTGATTTTGTAAATAAAAAATATGGGGGCTATATAAGGCCTTCTCAGGTTAGGTGGGAGATTGTCAGCCTTGCAAAACTCGTGGAAGATATGCACCCGAAAAATATCCTCGAGATCGGCACATCAAGGGGCGGCACATTATTCGTTCTGGTCGCGCCTCGCCGCAAAAGATGCACACATCATAAGCATCGATATGCCGGGGGGCGAGAATAATTGGGCGTTCCCGCGTTGGAAAGAACCTTTCTATAAAACCTTTGCATCAAAAGGGCAACATATTGACTTCCTCCGTGGTGATTCCCATGGCGAAGAGATGGTGATCCTGTTTAAAACGGCGATCGGTGACGAAAAGCTAGATTTTCTTTTTATTGATGGCGATCATTCCTATGAGGGGGTCAGGAACGATTATGTAATGTATTCACCATTTGTGCGGCCGGGCGGAATTATCGCTTTTCATGACGTGGCACTCCACCCCCCAGTCACCGGATCTGAGGTCCATGTTTTTTGGAATGAATTAAAACAGGGGAAAACCTATCGGGAATTCATCGAGCGTGGGGATCAGGGATGGGGTGGCATCGGGATAATTTTTGTTTAAAGGGATTGACATAAACGGTTCGAGATAGTATGTTCTATTCAGTGACCTCCCGCCAAGCGGGAAGGAGGATCTATGGAGAGAAATATTGTTGATCTCGCTGTAGTGAGGGAATGGTTTACATCCGCGAAGGCAGGCGACAGTCAGGAATTCCATTTCAACGAAGAAATTTCCCAGGAAGTGGCATCCAAATTCGCTCTCGCCATCAACACTGAGGGAGCCCCCAGGAATATTTGGATCACGGTCATAGAAACTTTCCCCAAGCCAAACCCCAGAACAAGACTCCAGGCAAGATGTTCTCATTAACACTGCCGAAATATCAATAAAGCGCTGAGCCTCCCCATCCCGAGATCCAGCGCTTTTTATTTATTTTGCCCACGCTTTTCCGCCGCCCATCCTGCGGTTCTATATAAGGAATCGAATGTCCCAGCATCCGACCAATACCCCCCCACCTCGTCGTAATATAATTTATTCTCCTGAATATACATATTGTGTACGTCGGTGATTTCAAGCTCATTCCTTGACGAAGGCGCCAATCTTCCGATTTTCTCGAACACCGTCGAATCGTAAATATAAAAACCGACGGTCGCAAGATCCGATTTTGGCTCCTTGGGCTTCTCGATAATATTCTTTATCTTTCCGTTCAATACTTCGGCGACGCCAAAACGCCACGGATCAGGAACCTTCTTTAGAAAGACCATTGCACCGCCGGTAGTATTGGCTTCAAACCCCGAAATACTCCCTGAAAAATCGTTCTCAAAGATATTGTCGCCGAGGATTACCGCAACCTTATCGCCGTTCACAAACTCTTTTGCAAGGTTCAGCGCATCGGCGATGCCACCGGATCCGTGCTGTAGGGCGTATGAAAGTTTTACTCCATACTCCTTTCCTGAACCCAAAAAATTCATAAAGTGTCCCCCGTGCTCCTTCCCGCATACGATCATAATCTGATCGATCCCCGAGCGCTTCAGGGTATCGAGCGGATATAAGATCATCGGCTTATCATATATGGGTAAAAGGTGCTTATTCGTAATGAGCGTAAGCGGTGCCAAACGCGTACCCAACCCCCCAGCCAAAATTACACCTTTCATAAGAATCTATTTTATCTTGTGCCCCTTCCAAAGGTCAATATGCGGATTGAAAACGCCGGTTCTCTCCCTCACCCGCTTGATCCATCGTGGATTTTTCACGTACCAGGTGATCGTTTCGTCGAGAGCGGAAATAAAAGAATATTTCGGACGCCATCCCAGTTCCCGCCGTATCTTCGACGCATCGATGGCATAGCGAAGATCATGGCCTGGACGGTCCGCCACGAAAACGATCCTGCTCCCACTCTCTTTGAATCGGGCGATGATCCGTTCTGCAATCTCGAGGTTGGTTCTCTCGTTATCGGCGCCGATATTATAAACCTCGCCGGGTTTTCCTTTGAGCAATATAAGTCGCAACGCTTCGCAATGATCGAGAACATGCAACCAATCGCGGACATTCCTGCCATTCCCGTAGAGCGGTAATGGTTTTCCCTCAATGGCCTGCGTGATAAAAAACGGGATTAACTTTTCCGGATACTGGTATGGACCGTAATTATTTGAGGCGTGCGTGACGGTGACGGGAACCTTGAAGGTCTGAAAATAGGCGCGGCACAACATATCCCCTCCCGCTTTGGTCGCCGAATACGGGATGTTTGGAGCGAACGGGGTCTCCTCGGTAAACAACTTTTTTGATGTTAACGGAAGGCTTCCATAGACCTCATCAGTTGATACCTGTAGATAGTTTTTAATATAGGAATTCGCCTTTACGAGTTCCAAAAAATTAAAAACACCCATGACATTCGTATCGATAAACTCCTTAGCTCCGACATGGATACTCCTATCAACGTGCGTTTCCGCGGCAAAATTAATGATAAAATCTGGCTTGAACTTATTTACCGTGAGCGTGAGCTTTTTGTTATTGGTAATATCCCCCCGAACAAAAAGGTAATTTTTTTTCTTTTCGAGGCCGCGAAGATTATCCAAGTTTCCCGAATAGGTCAATTTGTCATAATTCAGGATCTTTATCTTCGGATCAGCCAGAAGAAGATGCCTGATAAAGTTCGACCCGATGAAACCTGCCCCGCCTGCGACGAATATTTTCATACCATGTGAGTATAGCGCACTTACAGAAGTAGTGGAATAGCTTATATCCGCTTCCACCCGGAGGGAATTATATCATCCTCGCCCGGGCGTCCTCCCATATGCCATATTGCCGGGGCGATCACAATTTTTTCGGGATTCCGGTTAAGCCATGCTCCCCACCACGAAAAAGTGCTATTTGCGATGATATTATGCTTACAGAGCGACATAAGCTGTAGGTGGTAATTTGCTTTCGGCCCTTCCGAGTTGCGTTCCATATATTCTGTTGAAAATGCAGGTTTGATATGTTCCTTACACCACGCAATATCATCAGAAAATATGTAGAATTTCGGATCCTTTACCTTGTCAGCAATGTTCTTGATTGCGGTTTCATAATAAGAAAGATTGGTCTTTCCGTAGGTCTTTTTATATTTTGCTGTTATGTAATCTGCTCGACGGACGTGAAGTGCGATGGCGTTGCTGTTTTTTATATCCTCCGCGATTGCGGCAGCCTCTCCTTTAAGCGGATATCTGAAGCGAAATGCCTGAAGCAGCTCATCCTTTATCCCCTCAAAATATTTCGGCGTCTGCCAAAACCCCCAAAGAAAAAGTTCTTTCTTGCCGCTTACCACTTCGGGATTAAAAATAAAATTTCTCTTTTCTCTTAGAACCTTCCGTCCGCCAAGCGCACCTCTTAATGTCGCGATAGTAAGATCTATACCAAGCCACACTCCCGGTATAGGAAGGGATTTGGAGATCCTCGAGAGGGGGGTCATGGCAGGTTGAAGGCAAAAGATATCCAAGTCGTAGGTGCGCGGACTAAAGGCGGGACGCGGAAAACGATCATTCAGATATACAGTATCCAAGACCAGCGCCACACCGCCTGCGCGAGCGGCTGCCAGTCCCGCCGCATACTGAAACATCTGATTACCCAATCCGCCACGCAAAGCCACAACAACCATTGCTATATACTGTTAGAACTATTTTTATGCGTAATGTACCAATGTATTGCGTTTTTTAATCCCTCTTCAAGTGTAACCTTTGCACGAAACCCGAATTCCTCCTTCGCCCGGCTCACATCGAGTGCCCGTCGCGGCTGGCCATCCGGCTTTGTTGCATCCCATCGGATCTCCCCTTTGTATTCCATCAATCGGCATATCGTTTCCGTAAGGTCCTTTATGGCGATCTCCATCCCCGAACCAAGATTCACCGGCTCCGGCTTCTCATATTTTTCCGTTGCAAGGACGATTCCCTCCGCTGCATCATCCACATAAAGAAACTCCCGGCTCGCGCTGCCGGTTCCCCATGCCTCAATAAACGGAGCGCCTGCCTTTTTGGCATCATAGATTTTTTTAATGAGCGCGGGGATCACGTGCGACGAAGCCGGGTCGAAATTGTCGCCTGGCCCGTATAAATTCACCGGCAAAAGGTAAATCGCGTCGAATCCATATTCCTGGCGATAGGCCTGTGCCTGTACGAGGAGCATTTTCTTTGCGAGGCCGTACGGTGCATTCGTTTCCTCCGGATATCCGTTCCAAATATCGTCTTCTTTGAACGGAACCGGGGTGAACTTCGGATACGCGCACACCGTGCCGACGGCAACGAATTTTTTAACCCCGGCAAGACGCGCCGCTTCCATCAACTGCACGCCCATCATTAAATTCTCATAAAAGAATTTGCCGGGATGCTCGCGGTTCGCGCCGATGCCCCCCACGACCGCCGCGAGGTGTATGACGACATCCTGGCCGGCAACCGCCTTTGCGCAATCTTCCTTTTTCAGAAGATCGACTTCGGTACTGCGCGGCGCGAAGATAGTTGTCCCGGAAACGCCATGCGCGGCAAGCGCGGCGACCACACGCCTGCCCAAAAACCCATTCCCTCCCGTCACCAAAATTTTCCTATCTTTTAGCTCCATATTTTTCCAGATCATGCCGCATCATTTTTTTCACCAGCTCCTCAAAACCAACTTTCGGCTCCCATCCCAGTTTCTTTTTTGCCTTACTCGCATCTGCGATCAAGTTATCCACCTCAGACGGACGGTAATACCGCGGGTCGATCTCGACATAGCCCTTCCAATCATTGATGCCCGCAACTTTGAACGCCTCCCTCACAAAATCCTCCACCGAATGCGATTCGCCCGTGCCGATCACAAAATCATCCGGTTCCGGCTGTTGGAGCATCAGATACATCGCCTCGACATACTCCGGCGCGTAACCCCAGTCGCGGCGCGCATCGAGATTCCCTAGGTACAGTTTTTTATCAAGGCCGGCAAGGATCCGCGCAACGCCGCGCGTGATCTTGCGCGTGACAAACGTCTCCCCGCGCCGTTCCGATTCATGATTGAAAAGTATTCCGTTCACCGCAAAGAGGCCATACGCTTCCCGATAATTCCGTACCGTGTCGAATGCAAACACCTTGGCCACGCCATACGGACTCCGCGGATGGAACGGCGTGTCTTCGTTCTGCGGCGGAAGCGCCGAGCCGAACATTTCCGAACTTGATGCCTGATAGAATTTTATTTTCTTCCCGGTATGTTCCTGATAGTCCTTGACCGCCTCAAGAAGACGCAATACACCGAGGCCGGTGATGTCCGCTGTATATTCCGGAATATCGAATGACACGCGCACATGCGACTGCGCACCTAAATTGTATATCTCGTCCGGCTGGACCTTGTAGATGATGTTCCGGATAGTTCCCGTATCGGAAAGATCTCCGTAGTGCAAATGAAAACGCGAATCGGCGACGTGCGGATCCTTATAAATATCATCGAGGCGTCCCGTGTTGAAGGTCGATGCACGACGAATGATGCCGTGAACCTCATATCCTTTCATCAATAACAGTTCCGCCAAATAACTTCCGTCCTGGCCCGTAATGCCGGTAATAAGCGCTTTTTTCATATTATCACTTACTGTGTGCTGTCCCCTCGGCACCTCTTACTTTTTCGCCGCCGTGCTTGAAGCCAAGTACATCGCCATGGCCTGCTGGATGGTCGTATCCGTCGGCCAATTCCTCAAAATAGTAGTGCCGACTGCGATCGTATCCGTCGTATCACCCTCGGCGCGATAGACATCAAAGAGACCGTAGAGCGATTGCGGGCGGTTGGGGCCGAGCGCGACGCCTTCCTGATACCAATGCTGCGCGGCCGCCAAGTACGTCGGATCACCGGTGCCGGCAAACGCGATCTCGTTGATCGCTCCCTCAAGATACAGATCCTGACCAAAGCTCATACCCTTTCCCTGGTTGAGAATCGGATCGTAGTAGCTATTCAAGAAACCAATGAGCGCGGCAGTGGAGCTCGGATTGCCTCCCTGTTGCACGAACGAGAGCACGCTGTTTGCCATATTACGCACGAGCTCCTCCTGCCCGATCGGCGAAGGATAGTTGAGCGGCACCGAAAGCTTATTCTCAAGATCCTGCAACGACGTCGCCTGACCCTGCGGAGTCTGGAGGCCCTGCAAGGTTGCGATGAACATCTGCGCTTTTCGCATCGGCAGGTACGAACCGTAAATGGCGATGCCGAAGATAGCCGCTACGATGATAATTGCTATAACTCTCTGATACGTTCGATCTTCCATGGGTGTAATGGTTATGCTTGAGCTTTTTTATGTACGGAGAAATAGTACGCCGCGAACGCGAGGAAGCTGAACAGGCTTATATACATCGGGAACACGTCGAAGATCGCAACCCCTTGCACAAGGTAGGCGATAGGAACGGCCAGGATGAGCCCTTTTTGTAATTGGGAAGTCGCGTGCTTGTTCGCTTTCTTGAAAAACTCCCAATAGAACATAAAGAATATTCCGAGATAGCTAAGAAGTCCGAGCGCGCCCGTCTCTGAAAGATAATCAAAGAACACGCTATGCGCCCGATCGAACCAGGTTTCGTTGTTTTGCCCAGGAACATAAAAGTTGGGATTAAAGAATTTGTCGAATACTGGCGTAAAGTTTTCCGGACCCCAGCCGAGCACCGGCCGTTCCAAAAATCCTTGCCATGCTTCTCCCCAGACCCAGAAACGGGTTTGCGCCGTTGTATCTGAAAAACTGATCTGAAGCAATCTTCCTTCTGGAAGGTTTTGTACCGTGGGACTATTCCTGACCGCGTAGAGGCTAAGCCCGAGAACAACCAAAATGCCAAGAGTAATCGCACCCCATTTCCGTACGGAACCCCTACTAGAGAAGATCATGTACAAAACCAATACAAACACTCCTGCAATGAGCCCCAAGAATGCGCCGCGCGTCTGGCCAAGAATAAAGAAAACGAACAATACTGCAAGAAAAACACCATACCCCCATGACTTCAGTGCAGTAAGCTTGCTTTCGAGCTTGCTTGAAAGCCAAAGATACGCGACAAAGAACATTGAGAATATGAGATAAGGATCTACATACGCAGGATTTCCGAGAGACCCCTCGAAGCGTCCTTGGATGAGGATATTCCACCAGCCGGTCGGGGCAGCGCTGCCCGCGTACGGGCCAATGAAGCCCGGCACGGAATAATTCCCAGCAAGGCCGTAAAGAATCATACCCGCCGCCGAGATCAGCGAGAACCGGAAGAGATTCTTCCAATCCTTCTCATCATTAAAAATCAGCACGAGGAGCAGGAAAAATAAATAGTAGTGAAGCATCTGGAAACCGCCTTCGCCGCGCTCATAGTTTGACCAGAATGCCGCGTGAAAATCGTAGGCAAATATGCACGCAAGCTCAAATATCGCCGCAAACACGCTCACTGCGATCACGAGTGGCTTATGGAAAAGCGAAGAAATACGCTTCTTCGCATCGCCTTTCTTCGCTTCGAACGCCCACCAAAGCACCATGCACGCGAGCGCAAGTTCGGTAGTAAACCTAAAGAAAAAATCCTTTCCTCCGATAAAAGGGAAAAAGATGGAGTTCATCACGATAAGAACGGAAAAAACAGAAATATAGAGATACCATTTGGCGATACGCTCGAACGAGAATTTCATCAGCTTGCCAATGACTCCTACGAGTAAAAGTCCTGCGATGACGGCTGCGCTAACGGGATGGCTAAAAATGGTATCGGTAATCATATGGGTTTTATTGTATCACAATCAGATTTTTTTGGTATGCGCATAGGGGCTACTATCGGGCGTATTCCACCGCGCGCATCTCGCGGATCACATTTACTTTGATCTCACCAGGATATTTTAACTCTGATTGTATTTTATTTGCAATCTCCCGCGCAAGCTCAAGCGCGCGGAAGTCATCCACTTTTTCAGGGGTGACGAAGACGCGGAGTTCGCGGCCGGCGGCAATCGCATAGGCGCTTTTTACGCCACTGAACTCGCCCGCGATTTTTTCAAGGTCGGCGAGGCGCTTTACGTAATTTTCAAGCGTACCGCGACGGGCGCCCGGGCGTGCCGCCGAGAGCACATCGGCGGCGGTCACCACATATGCTTCGGGCCGTGCGTACGGATAATCGTCGTGATGCGACTGCATTGCCTCGACGACCCGCTCATCTATATTATATTTGCGGAGCAGCTTCATGCCGAGCTCCACGTGCGTCCCCTCCACTTCGTGATCGATCGCTTTGCCGATGTCGTGAAGCAATGCACCCTTCTTTGCCACTTCGGCGTTCAAGCCAAGCTCTCGCGCCATCATCTCGGCGATGTATGCCATCTCGGTCGAGTGCACCAGCACGTTCTGGCCGTAGCTCGTACGGAAGTGCAGGCGGCCGATCATCTGTAAAAGCTCCTTCGGAAGATCGAATACGCCAAGATCCTGCGCGGCGGCTTCGCCGATCTCCTGGGTGCGTTTCTGAAGGTCGGCCTTCGCCGTCTCCACGCTCTCTTCGATCTTCGCCGGCTGGATACGGCCGTCCTTCACGAGCCGTTCAAGCGCAAGGCGCGCCACTTCGCGGCGGAACGGGTCGAATGAGGAAATAATGATGCCGTCCGGTGCCTCGTCTATAATAAACTCCACGCCAGTGGCGCGCTCAAGCGCACGGATATTGCGACCCTCGCGGCCGATAATCTTGCCTTTCAACTCTTCGTCTTCCAAGTGAAAGATCGTCGTCGTCATTTCCGCAACATGCGAGCGCGCATAGCGTTGGAGTGCGATCGTGATGATGTCATTGGCCCGCTTCTCCACTTCTTCGCGATTCTCGCGATCGATCTTCTGGATCGATTGCGCAAGGTCATTTGAACGGTCCTCCTTTGCGCGGCGGAGGATCTCCTCTTTTGCCTCGGCGACAGAAAGGCTCCCTATCTTTTCAATGCGCGACTCGATTTCGTTCTCTTTTTTGGAAACCGTCTCTTCTTTTGCCTTTGCCGCGTCTTCGCGCGCGCGAAGCCTCGCCTCTTCTGAGGAAAGGTCGGTCAGTTTTTTATCCAGCGTCTCCTCGCGATGCAGCACCCGCGCCTCAAGTGCATCGATCTCCTTGCGACGATCCTTCTCTTCGTTCTTTAACTCGACCAAAAGCGAGGCAGACTTCTCCTTTGCCTCTAAAATGATTTCTTTTGCTTTCGTCTCCGCTTCGGCGAGCTTATTTGCCCCCGAGTATCTGCGCGTGAGATATCCCACGGCTCCCCCGATCACCAAAAACACCACTGCGCTGAGCGCTATATAGGTTATTTCCATAATAATTGTTAGTTCCCGAAAGTTTCATTGGTTGATTTAATGACTCTTTAATCGTCTTTATGATAGCGCAAAACAGGCGCTTTGGTCAAGGAAAAACGTGCGACGAGTTTAGATAGTTTTAATGCACTATTTTATAAACTCTCTGCGGGGGTGGCATAGTGCTGAATCTGGACTGATAACCGAGATTCACGGGGCGCAAGTCTCCGCACCCCCGCATAAAAATGACAAATGGATATTAAATAAAGATTAAAAACTTTTTGACAGACTTTTCTGAACTGTTATTATAGTTAAGGTTGTCAGTCCAGATCATTCAGCGTTATGTTTGAATCGCAAAGAACCCGGCAACGGGTTTTTTGTTTTCTGGACGAGACTCGAACTACTTTAGCTCTTCGTGATGAGATTTAGACTTTATGAAGTCAATCGTCATAAACCATACGAAGCCAACAATATTGAAAAGCGCGATAAATACGGCCACATCAAAAATTAAAGTCAGGGAACCAGGAATACACGATGCCCTATATACGAGATCCGAACAGGGATATCCTGGCGTGCATGATGGACTTGCTTCGCAGTATTGTAAGAATGAAGAATTAGCGACATACGGCAAACTTGCACCCCAATAACCTATTGCCCCAATGACTAAGAGAGCTCCTTCAACCCATAGAAAACGCTTCCATGAATGCCATACTTTCATAAGTAGACTATAACATAATTAATCTTGTGCTCAGGACAGAATTTGGATTGATAAAAAGATTCCTTGCCCTCGTTTTTTAAAGAATACCCGGAGTTTGGCATAGCCATGCATCGTTTTGAAAGGTGTCTCGGAAGCGCGAAGGCGCTGAGAGCCAAGGCAGCTGGTCAGCAGACCAGAACGCCGTCCTTTCAAAACGATGCATGGCTATGCCAAACGCATCGTTTCATCTAAAATAAAGCAATGGCAAAGAAAATGGCGATTCTCGTGGTGCTGGACGGATGGGGTATCGGCAAGGACTCATACATTAACCCCGTCTTCGTGGCAAAGCCGCCGACATTCCAATGGCTCGCCGAGAACTATCCCCTCACGAGCCTCCAGGCATCGGGCATCTCCGTCGGGCTTCCGTGGGGCGAGACCGGCAACAGCGAGGTCGGCCACCTCACGCTCGGCGCCGGCAAGGTCGTCTATCAATATTATCCAAAGATCATGATGGCGATCCAAGACGGCACGTTCTTCGAAAATCCAGTGCTGAAAGCCGCCTTCGCGCACGCGCGCGATAATAATTCCGCGATCAACTTTGCGGGACTGCTCACCAAGGCGAATGTGCACGCATCGCTCGATCATCTCCACGCGCTTTTAAAAATGGCGCAGATGGAGAAGGTCACAAGAATAAATCTCCATCTTTTCGCAGACGGAGAGGACAGTCCTCCGCATACTGTCGGCGACTTTCTTAAAGAGATCCCGAAGGAATATTTGGCGAGTCTCACAGGCCGCTATTATGCGATGGATCGCGAGGGCAATTGGCGCCTCACGCAGACCGCGTACGAAGCGATCCTCGGCAAGAGCGGCACGATCGTGGGCGACCCGACGGCGGCGATCGAGGCCACCTATAAGCACGATGCGACAGAGGAGTATCTTCCTGCACTCCGCTTTTCGGAGGATAAACACCTGAACGACGGCGACGCGCTCGTGTTCTTCAATTATCGCGAAGACAGCATCCGCCAGCTGGCGTCCGCGTTCATCAAAAAAGATTTCTCTGAATTCCCCATCGTCCCATTCAACAATCTCTACGTCGCAACGCTCACCCACTACGATGACACATTCGATGCGCCGTTCGCATTCGCCGCCGACGGGGTCGAGCATCCGCTGGGACGAGTGATAAGCGATGCCGGCCTCACCCAGCTCCGCCTGGCCGAGACATATAAATATGCGCACGTCACCTACTTCTTCAACGGATTCCGCGAGGCGCCATTCAAAGGAGAATACCGCACGCTCGTGCCGTCCGCGTCCGGCCCGCATCCCGAAGAACATCCCGAGATGATGGCCGTCGCGATCACCGACCGCCTGATCGAAGCGATCGACAGCCGCGGATTCGATTTCATCCTCGTCAACTATTCGAACGCCGACACGATGGGACACAGCGCCAACTTCAAAGCCGCGCTCGAAGCGATCAACGTGCTCGACACGCAGATCGCGCGCGTCATCAAAGCGGCGGACAATCCCGACACGCTCCTCTTCATCACCGCCGATCACGGCAACGTGGAAGAGATGATCAATGAACGTACCGGCGAACCCGAAAGCCAGCACGACCCCAACCCCGTGCCGTTCCACCTCGTCGTGCAGGAATATAAGGGAAGAAAGTTCATCAACGCCGACCGCCTCACCACCGAAACGCTCGGCTCCCTCGCCGACGTCGCCCCCACCATCCTCGCGCTCATGGGCATCCAAAAACCCGACGAGATGATCGGCACAAGTCTGTTGAATGGCCTGATATAGGAGGAGAATAGGTAGTGTCTTTGGATGTGCCCACTGTCCCGGACAGCGAACGAAATTCGAATCTGGTTTATGAGTAAAACCTGAACGATTGATTTTTAAACTGCTTAAATAAAAACTTTTTAATAAATTTCGCTCTTAGTATCTCCATGAATCAATTCTTGATTTTTAAAAATTTCCTCTTGTACCACTTGCAATGCTTGTTCAGTTTTAAAAGATCCACTTGACCCAGAAGGAAAGTCCGGGTCGCTACCGAAGACATCGACGCCTATCTCAGCATTGACAATCATGTAATGTACCATTTCTTCGTTGGTAATAGAATTCCGAAAGCTTATACGAATACAATAATAGAGATTCGACGTATCAGCCGTTAAGGAATTCTGCCAATTTTCTATTTTAAAATCGGGTTTCAGATCGACTCTCAAACTAGCTCCCGGATTCAAAGCCACAAATGAAGATCCATTCCCGCCAGGGGCGTTATATAGACCCATTGGATTGCTGGTGCTTATTGGAGAATTAATTACATATGCTGACACCCGTATATATCCATTGTTAATCGGAACTAAGCCTAAATTCTTTATGGTTAAAATCTTTGATGTTGGATCTACTGCCATATCCAGCACTACCCTTGAGTTAAGCTGACTCGACAGGGATTGTTGAATAATAAATATCAATATAAAAATAGCTAAGCTTTCCATAAAGAATCCCCAGAACGAACATGGTATATATATATTATTTTTTTCTCATATTTTTGTAATATTTTTCCAAAAGAAAAAATTAAAATCGCAACCATTCCGGAAGCCCAAAACCACCAAGGAATAATTTCTAAATGCATAGAAAAGCGAGAATTAATCTCTTTGTCAGAAAAAGCATTCTATAAATCTTAACAGAATTTCCGCCCTTTCTATATATTTACCATACTTACCCTCTGTGTCCTGGGCAGAATTTGAGCCCAATCTCCTTATCACTCCCTTCGCTTTTGCAAGGGTGTGTCCTGAGGTTTTCGGGGCATTCCGGAGGTGCGAAGGCGCCGAGGCTTAGCGATTTTCCAGCAGGAAAATACGCGGCCCCGAAAACCTCAGGACACACCCTTGCAAAAGCGAAGATTGCTGATATAATCATCCTCATGCCACAAACAGAAGATCCGAAGGCGACCACCATCGCACAGGCGCTGAAAACCGAGATATCGACCACCGACTGGCCAAAGGAGGGCAGCGTTGTTGAAGTCACGCTTTTAAAGCGCCTCCCCCGCAAAGCCTACTTTGATATGGGCCGCTTTGGCACCGGCATCGTGTTCGGTGCAGAGATCGCGAATGCGCGCGAAGCGTTGCGCACCCTAAAGCCCGGCGATTCGCTCCAGGCGAAGATCGTCGTCCTCGACGGCGAGGAAGGACACATCGAGCTCTCGCTCTCCGAAGCCGGCAAGCAAAAACTCTGGGCGCTCGCCAAGGATTATGCGGAATCGGGCGAAGTGATCAAGGCAAAGATCGTTGCCGCGAACGCGGGCGGGCTCATGACCGTCGTCGCGGATGACCTCAAGGCGTTCCTTCCCGTGTCTCAGCTTTCACTTGAACACTATCCGAAGGTTCCGGACGGCGACCGCATCAAGATCGCGGAAGAGTTGAAAAAGTTCGTCGGCCAGGAATTGAACGTCAAGATCATCGACGTCAACCCTCGCACGAATAAAGTGATCGTCTCCGAGCGCGAAGTGCTTTCCGCAAACGTCAAAGAATTGCTCGCCGCATACACGATCGGCCAGGTCATTGACGTGATGGTCTCCGGCACCGCCGACTTCGGCGTGTTCGTCCGCTTCACCGACAATCCGCAGATCGAGGGCATGATCCACATCTCCGAGCTGGATTACAAGTTGATCGACAACCCTAAGGAGCTCGTCAAAGTGAACGATCCGTTGAAAGCAAAAATTATTGATATCAAAGAAGGCCGCGTCTTCCTTTCGCTCAAAGCGCTCAAGGAAGATCCGTGGGTCAAAGCCGGCGACAAGTTCAAACCGGGCGAGACCGTCCAGGGCAAAGTCTATAAGTTCAATCCGTTCGGCGCGGTCGTCGCGCTCGACGGCGACCTCCAAGGCATGGTGCACATCTCCGAATTCGGCGGCCAGGACGAGATGAAGAAAGCGCTCACCGTCGGCGAGACCTATCCGTTCGTCATTGACACCGTAAAGCAGGAAGAGAAGCGGATCACGTTGAAGACGAAGAAATAAAAATGGCCCTTTGGGGCTATTTTTTTATCTTTACTTTCGGGTGGAAATCCGATATTCTAAGACCTGAATTCAGCACTATGCCGCGATAGCTCAATGGTAGAGCACTCGCCTGAAGAGCGAGCTAAGTGAGTTCGATTCTCTCTCGCGGCACAAGAGTAGAAACTAGATTTTTTTCAGAAAAATTTTTGCGCGATGCGCACAGCGCATCGTTAGGTGGGGTGGGGGTAACGACGAGAGAACGGGAAGAAAGAAAGAGGGTCGAGCCGAAGAATTTTTTTGCCGAGAGTTTTTTCTGCGTGAGGGTGGGGGCAAGAGCGGTTTCCGTCAGATTTTCTGCGTCTTTTATCCACTCTCTTAGGGGTTCGAGCCAAGCGACCTGTCCTTTTTGCAAAGAGGCCATTTCTTCCTCCAGCCCCTTCTTGCGGAGAAGAAGCACCGACCTCTGTTCTTGGTATTGCTCTTTGCCGATGCTCTCCTCCAACCGGACTTCGAGCAGGATGCTTAGCTTCTTCTCAATGGCCGATATTTCGCCTCTCGTCGCTTGGCTCGCGGCGGCGGACGACTGGATGGCCTCCTGTTCGTCCTTGTCCGCCATCCTGTTCAATTCCGCCGCCCAATCATGGGGCAAGGCGTATTGGGTCATAATATCTGAAAGCTCGGCTGACAACGCTTCCTCTCGGATGAAGGGTTGGGAGCAAGTGCCCTTCTTCTTCGTGCATCGGTAGTAGGTGTAGGTATGGACGTTCCCGTTCTTCTGATGCTTGGTCTTTGTTTCGGCCGTGATGCTCATGCCGCACTCGCCGCAACGCAACAGGCCGCAAAGAGGGCTTGCGTTATTCTCCGGCTCATGGCGCGGTCGGCTTCGCTCTTTCAAAACCTCCTGTACTTTATCAAAAAGTTTCTTCGAGATGAGCGGCGGATGCTTGCCCTCATATAACTCTCCGGCGTAGCGGAACATACCGATATAGAAGGGGTTGGTGAGAATGGCTTTCACTTGGTCGCGCTTCAACGGCTTGCCGCCTCCGCCACTCCATCGCTTCGTTGCTCTCGTCTTGATGCCGTGGTTGAAAAGAAACATCGACAAATCCTCCAAGTGGGATTTGTTCTCGGCGGTAAGTTCAAACAGCTTTACCAAAACAGGAGCTTCGCGCCTGTCCCTTACGACGAGTTTGCGGGCTACATCGTTCATATATCCGGGCGGGGCAACCGAAGGATACTCGCCCCGTTTGGCTTTCTCGTGTAGGCCGCGCTTGGTATTCGCGCTCAAGTCGCGGACATATTGGGTAGCCGCCGCGAACTCAACCGACATGAGAAGCCCGTTGTCCTCGGACTGATAGTCGTGCTCATAGGTGCGGACTTGCTGTATCGTGCCGATTTGGTGAAGCCATCGTATTTTCCCGTCGTCCCACGGATTGCGGGCTAACCTGTCGAGTTTCCAACATAAAATACCCTGCGCCTCGCCCCGTTCAATCCTCTCTATCATCTGATTGAAGACGGGGCGGCCGGGTTTCTTCGCCGTCTCCTTCTCGGTGAACTCGTGAATGATGCTAAGTCCTTCTTGCTTGGCTAAGGCTCGCAACACGGAAAGTTGGTCTTCGATAGAGCGTATCTGCCTGTCTTCGGCTTCGGATGATTTGCGGGCGTAGAGGAAATATGAGGTCATGCAATAAGTGTATCCCATCTTGGGATATGCCGCAAGAGGATATACGATTAAGTTGAAATGACGAACGTTCAAGCAAAAGACTATAGGGATTTTCTAAAACGTCTCCGTAAAGCCCGTGAAGAAGTTGGGCTACTACAATCCGATGTCGCCAAGAAGCTTGGAAAACCACAATCTTATATTTCAAAAGTGGAATCGGGAGAACGGCGTATTGATTTCATAGAGTTGAAAAAACTTTCGATGATTTACAAGAAAAAACTAGATTTTTTCTAAAACCAATTCCTATACTCTTGCTCCCGTTAGGTTTGCGCTTTCGTATCGCCGCACACCCTTTCGCAAAACCCAAAGCGCGACGAAAAACCATGCCGCCGCCAACGCCCAGATTAAAGCGACTTCTGCGACGTTGATATTTTTAACTGCTTCTATAGGTAAGCCGCCAACGGCTATGCTTGGGATAATAAAAATAAAAATAAAACGAATTACTCCTTGGTACACCCCCGAAGGGTAAAGACTTGGGCCGACCAGTATATCAAAGGCGTCGTCCGAAAGTTGCGCGGAATCGGGGAGATAAAACGAGATACAGGAAGCCATCAGTGCAAAATTTATAAATATCGTCGTTGCGGGGATGATAAGTGAAATTAGCAAAATAATCTGCACAAGCGATGCGTGCGTTATGTAGGTATATATGGCAAAAAGAATAATACCAAATATCGTGTCCCCGATGGCACTTGTCATTGTCGTTGTCGTCAAAATTCGCAAATAGAGATTTTTCGGCGTAAGAAGAATTGAGTCAAAAGTTCCATTATTAACAAAAGAATCCAAGTTGTTTGCGCCGTAACAAAACGAGAACGCAAGTCCGAAAGTTATTGCAACAAAACCTTGCAATCCTATAACCTCTACGCCCGACCAGCCGTTAATAGTCCCAAAGGCCTTAAAGAACAACAACCAAACCACCACGAACGCAAAATTATTTACAACCATTCCAACGACCTGCATGAGAAAGGAAAACCGAAGTTCCGCCGCCGCCATGAGATTTATTTTAATATAGCGACCAGCAACGGAAAGCTCGGAAATAAATTTCTGAAAGGTCGTTTTTTTGGCAAATTTTCTCATGGCATTATCCTCCGTTTATCGACAATTTCCTTTGCGCCCTTTGGAAAACAATCTTGATGAGTATGAAAAAGAAAATTACCCAAAAAAGTTGGGCGACAAGCAATAACGGCCATTGCGACAAAAAGGTGGGGTTGAACATCTGCGTTGCAAACATTGGTGCACCAAAAGGGGTGAAATTAGCAAAAGTTTGAAAAGAAGACGGGAGAAGTGCGAGCGGAACATATGCTCCTCCAAAAATGAGAATCGCTTTATCAACAATCCAAAAAAACGGTCGGGAATCGTTAATCCACAAAGAAGGTAGTGCAATCAAAATATAAAGCCCTGCCGACACCATCGTTCCGGCGGCCGCAAGGAGTAAGGCATATAAAAGACGCGGGAACGAGGCCGAGCTTGGAAAGCCGTGCGTAAAAAGTAACAAAATCGGTATGACAACAGCCGCACTCACCAGAAAACTTAGTAACCCCTTGCCAAACTGTTCCCAAAATTTATAAGCGACATACGAATAAGGTTTGTTGATTTGCAATTCTAGCGTACCTTTCCGCGCTTCTTCGTCAATGGTTTTGAAAACACCTCTGAATTGCATATATAGGAGCAGGTGATAAACCGCGATACTCCAAACCGCTATCGCCGCATCAACGCCGTTTATGTCTTGGCCGATGTAATGGAAGGCGTAGGTATATATAGCAAGCAATATAAGAATACGAAACGGAACGAGAATAGCACTCGTTTGAAGTTTCTTGGGATAGTACAAGGTCTCCTTTATGGAAAGGCGATATATAAAAAGATATTTTGAGGCCTGACTAAGCCAGCTACGATTAGCTATCCTTATGTTCATAAATTTTTCCGATAACCTCCTCTAGCGGCGGGTCTTCGATGGTAATGTCTTGAATATCCTTGCCGTGAATTACGTCTTTGAGCACCTCGTCTATCGAAGTGATGCTGGTATCAACAGTAAATTTGACTCCGCCACCTTTATTTTTGAGGATGTCGATGCCAGCAGGCATCTCTTTCACGTCAAGCTTATCTTTTTCCCCGAGAGCAATACGGACTACTTTCTTATTGAGATATTTTCTCTTGAGATTAGATGTCTTGTCATCGAAAATTATCTTGCCTTGATTGACGATGATTGTTCTGTCGCACAGCGTTTCAATATCGCCAGCGTCATGCGAAGTCAAAAAAATGGTGGTCTTGAGGTTTTTGTTTATGGATTTCAAATTCTCTCGCAACTTTCGTTTTGCTACAATATCAAGCCCGATGGTCGGCTCATCAAGAAATACAATCGGCGGTTCGTGGATGAGTGCCACGGCGATTTCCGCCCTCATCCGTTGTCCCAACGATAACTTTCGCACGGGTTGGTCAAAAATCTCTGCAAGGTCAAAAAGCTCAATGAGTTTCTCTCGCTGTGTCGTATATTGTGTTGTTTCAACTTCGTATACCTTGGCGAACAAATCAAATGAATCCCTAATGGGGAGATTAAAAATCAACTGCGAACGCTGACCGAATACCGTACCGATGTTAAGTGCTAATTCTTTTCTATCTTTTTGAGGATTGAGTCCAAGAACTGATGCGTTGCCGGAAGTTGGCGACAGTATACCCGTAAGCATCTTTATAGTCGTTGATTTACCCGCTCCATTCGGGCCGATAAATGCCAGCGACTCGCCTTCAAAAGCAGAGAATGAAATGTCATCAACTGCGGTTATAGAACGGGTTTGCGGCGAAAAAAGATTTTTAAGAAAACCACTCTTTTGGTCTTTCACGGGAAACACAAAAACTTTTGTAAGATGCCGCACTTCAACAGCTTTTTCCATATCCCATAATTGTATGGCTTTTTATCGCTTCTTGCCACCTTCAAAGTTCTTCAAGGGAGTTTGCCGACGCTTCGTCGGCAAAAAATAAGATTGTTCAATACTGCGCGCGCGGTTTGGGTGGGGAAGCAGTATTGTCCGCTAGTAAATCGAAACCGCTCTTGCCCCCACCCTCACGCAGAAAAAACTCTCGGCAAAAAAATTCTTCGGCTCGACCCTCTTTCTTTCTTCCCGTTCTCTCGTCGTTACCCCCACCCCACCTAACGATGCGCTGTGCGCATCGCGCAAAAATTTTTCTGAAAAAAATCTAGTTTCTACTCTTGTGAGTTTGTATCAGTCGGCTCGCAACCATTTTAGCCGAAATCAATGAGTTTTGACACCCCGCAGGGTAGTCGTTAGGGGGGTCGTTACGCAACGACTACCCCTACCCACCCGAAGGGCTGATGGATACTGACTTTCTTCCTTCTCGCCGCCTCATTTTGGTTGCTGACATATATGACTTTTCGCCATGCAAAACCTTTCATCCATTTCCCTTACCCCTCCGTCCCTCGGAAGACCTCGGGACTTCGGGGGCGGCCGTGCTCGGCCGCATCAGGCCCTCGGCTTCCCGCTCTCCGTGCCGCAGTCGGTTTTGTATACGCGCTGGGGGGATAAAAAGATTATCGAAGATACAATAAATAAGACAAGCTCATGGCCGCATGGCCGAGGAGCGCGTCAGCCGCGAAAAATGGGCTTGCATAATTTGGTCAGGCAAACCATTTTTCGATTTTGGTTTCCACTTCTAATCTTGGTTGCGCGAAACGCTCTCGTGATACCCGTATGACATTCTCCATTGTTGCCTCGTCGCCGTTCAAGGCGATGGGCGGGAGCGTTTCCGCCGTGAATGGCTTGCTCCGCTTCCCGTCTATCATCAATTTTGTATAAAATTGGTAGTTCTCCGTATGCCCCATGTCCTCGCTCCCGAACTCCGGCTTGAACTCCTCCGCAAGCTCTTTGGCGTCCAACGAGCCGACCCGAAAAGTCATATATGTCAGCAACCAAAATGAGGCGGCGAGAAGGAAGAAAGTCAGTATCCATCAGCCCTTCGGGTGGGTAGGGGTAGTCGTTGCGTAACGACCCCCCTAACGACTACCCTGCGGGGTGTCAAAACTCATTGATTTCGGCTAAAATGGTTGCGAGCCGACTGATACAAACTCACCACCGTAATAATCTTCGGTATAATTAAAAATGGAAATTCTGGATAAAACGATAGGAGCGGAATGGATCGAAGCCATGATTGGTTATATAAAGACCCATCGGTCAAAGTAAGAGTTCATTGACGTTCTTGGAGCTCCGCAAAACTCTCTCGAAGCAACGAACGTCGAGTTAAAACCAAAGAATCCTGCCATCAATTCGATCGTCCTCTCATCGAACGCGATCACCCTCAATATGATCCCGAAAAAATTTCACCGGGGAGAAAACGCTTCGAACCAAGATAACCGCATCACCGCTTATCGCACGGAAGTTGAGGACGTCACCATTCAATCGATCATACACCTTGGGATTTTCCCTCCGAGCGGTTTCGTTGACGAAGTGGATATCCTCTTTTATTAGCCGAACATTTATTTTTTTGTGTGCCCCGGGCAGGAATCGAACCCGCATCAAAGCCTTAGAAGAGCTCTGCTTTATCCATTAAGCTACCAGGGCAATTTCTTGTTGAGTTTAATGTAAAAATAAGGAAAATGGAAGTATTAAAAATATATTAAAATTTTTTTACTGAATAGAGATTTTTAACGATAATGATTTTATGGATCAAGAAGCGAGAAAAATCGCCGGTTTAATTATATGGTGGACGGAGGGAACTAAAGCCTATAAAAAGAAGAGTGGAAACTGGGTTAAAAATGTGGACGTCACCAACACAAATCCGGGAATTATTATGGCTTTTTTAGGCTTTTTAAGATATGATGTTGGTGTTGATGAGGAGAGGCTGAGAATACAACTTCAGATACATAAAGGGGACGATCAGGATGATTTAGAATCTTTTTGGTCTACAACGACCAATATCCCGCGAGAGCGGTTCACAAAAACTATAATTCGCCCTCGGGGAAATAAAATTGGTAAAAACAGAGGCACTTGTAAGGTTAGATACTCCGACAGACTAACCTACGAAAAGCTTGAAAAGCAGCTAAAAGAGGTTTTAAATAAGTCATAATTCTTCGGGATGTCGTATACCGGTAGTACGATTGCTTTGGGAGCAATTAGACAGGGTTCAATTCCCTGCATCCCGACAAAAAGAGAAAAGTGCGAGCCCCGAAAGAATCGGGGCTCAAAAAAGATTGATGGCGAGACATCAATCAATGTGGCGCTTGTGAACATTGAAATCAATGAATCTACGCCACAGGCCCTGAGGGCAACGGCGACCGAAGCGCGGTCGACGTGGCTTGTCTCTGTCCGCAAAATTCCGGACAGCTCTTCGTGCTGACGCTTTCATATCATCTGGCTTCGACCCATCTTTCGGCCATTCTGGATCCCACCATTGAAACGCCGCTGCGCTCATCGGTATTACCTCCGTGGATAAAAATTTCGCTACTGATTTTAGTATAACGCACCCCCTCTGGAAAACATGTGCATAACTCGCACTCTTCTATAAAATAGAGGCAATGATGGATTGCAAAATGCCCGCGTTTTCGTTACCATTCTCCTCAATGGCGCGCTTAGCTCAGCGGTAGAGCAACTCGTTTACACCGAGTGGGCCGGGGGTTCAACTCCCTCAGCGCGCACCACTATTCAGCGTATAAAAATTCTCGAACAGCTTTGCCGTTACAATCCTCCCTGGGCCGCTTGGTGCCTGCGAATATTTAATATTCTTTTTTTCTGCACCGGCAGAATCAAAATCACCGGCCATCTTCCCATTTTTATCGTTACTAAAACCAAAGTCTATCACAATCGTTTCCTCTTTTAAGTGTTCTGCGCTAAAAAGCCCCACATGCCCGGCGCCGGCGATCACGATGTCCGCATCGCCCAGCTTCTCGTGGATGTTCTTAACGCTCGCATCGAGCACGACAAGCTCCGCCACGCGGTTCTGCAGCCAGAAGCCCACCGGCTTGCCGATCAAGAATCCTGCGCCGATGACGACCGCTTTCAATCCGCGCAATGCGCTTGGATTGCCAACAAGGTCGCCGCACTCGCGCGCTAATATTTCTTCCACGGTTGCTACTGCTGGCGGAACGATCTTGCCGCGCTCAGTGTAGAACGCGCCGAGCGCCGCCTCGCTGAGGCAGTCGACATCTTTTTCCTTCGGGATCGCATTCAACGCGTAGTAACGATTGATGGCGGCCGGCAACGGCAGCTGCACGATGAACGCCCCGCACGTCTTCGGCTCGGCGAGCCGGCCGATCTCGGCGCGGAGCGCGTCGGTCGTGGTGCCAAGCGGAAGTTGGTGCAGCCGAAACTCGATGCCGAGCTCGCGCGCGAC
Organism: uncultured bacterium; assembly: GCA_963718575.1. Taxonomy (GTDB): domain Bacteria; phylum Patescibacteriota; class Minisyncoccia; order UBA6257; family 2-01-FULL-56-20; genus JAKAGE01. The sequence goes on from OY970358.1 coordinate 472,817, forward strand.
GCGCTCTTTTTGCTTCAAAAAATTGAGCGATGCCGGATCGTCACCCACGAGCGCCGCGCCGAAGAACTTCTCCGGCTTCGGCTGTGAGCGCAAGCGCTCAACAATATTCTCCGCAATGATTTTTCCGTCGATGATCATGTATGTTTTATGATGTTAACGTCTCGTGTTATTTATTATCCAGGCTTGCCCACAGATATCGCGATCCAAGACTGCGATACGGTTTCCACTTTGCCGTGATCTTCTCCGCCTGCGCGGGCGTCGGCGCCTTCCTCAACTTATATATCTTTTTGAGGGCATTTCGCAAGCCGAGGTCGCCGTATGAGAACACGTCATCGCGCTGCAACGAGAAGATCAAAAACATTTCCGCAGTCCATCGCCCGATCCCCTTCACGCCGGTCAGGTGGCCTATCACTTCTTCATCAGTCATCACATCCATATGCTTGAAGTCGAGCGTGCCATCGAGCGTCTTCTTGGCAAGATCCTTGATAAAGCTCACCTTCATGCGCGACAAGCCGCATTTGCGCATCTTGGCGGCCGGCATCTTCATGATCTCGCGCGGCGTGGGAAATTTGCGGCCCGGCGTGAGCGCCACGAATCAATTGAAGATCGTGTCGGCAGCCTTGATCGAAAGTTGCTGGCTCACGATCGCCTCGACAAGCGCCTCGAACGGCCCGCGCGTGACGGTAAGCTCCCGCAGGACAACTCCCTCCATGAGAGTCCTCAAGGCGGGGTCACTCTTTTTCAAGTGGGCGATCTTTTTGCGATGCGAAGTTGCCATGATTACTCGATCCCCGGAACCGGAAATCGCAATGAGAATTTTTTAACTTTTTCTTTGATCGCGCCGAGCGCTGTCTCGTCCTCGCGGTGCGCGAGCGTCTCGTCGATCAAGTCCGCCACCGTCTTCATGTCAGCCGCGCCGCATCCGCGCGTGGTGAGCGCGGGCGTCCCGAGGCGCACCCCCGACGGATCGAGCGGCTTGCGCGGATCGAACGGGATCATATTTTTGTTGATCGAGATGCCCACTTTTTCCAAAGCCTTCTCCGCTTCCTTGCCGGTGATACCCTTACTGCCGAATACGTCGACGAGCATCAGATGGTTGTCCGTGCCGCCGGAGATGATGCGATAGCCCTTCTCTTGCAACGCCGCCGCGAGCGCCCGCGCGTTCGCGATCACCGCCTTGGAATACTCCGCGAATTCCGGCTTGAGCGCCTCGCCGTACGCGATCGCTTTCGCCGCATTGATATGATCGTGGGGACCGCCCTGCACGCCGGGGAACACCGCCTTGTCGATCGCGGACGCGAACTGCTCGCGGCACATGATCATCGCACCGCGCGGCCCGCGCAACGTCTTGTGGGTGGTCGTCGAAACGACATCGCAGAACGGGATCGGGTTCTCGAGCTGCTTCCCGGCCACGAGCCCTGCAATGTGCGCGATGTCGGCAAACAAATACGCGCCGCACTTGTCCGCGATCGCGCGGAAGCGCGCCCAGTCCATCGAACGCGAGTATGCGGAAAATCCCGCGAGGATCATCTTCGGCTTCTCGCGCATCGCGATCGCCTCCACTTCGTCCATGTCGATGATCTCCGTCTCGCGGTTCACAAAGTACGGAATAATAGCGTAAAGCTTTCCGGAAAAATTCAGCGGATGCCCGTGTGAAAGATGTCCACCTTGGTCGAGAGAAAATCCCAATACTTTATCACCCGGCTGCAATAGTGCCATGTAGACCGCCAGGTTCGCCGGCGAACCGGAAAGCGGTTGTACGTTCACATGCTCCGCGCCAAACAGTTCCTTCGCGCGCTCGATCGCGAGTGTTTCTGCCTGGTCGATGATCTCATTGCCGCCGTAGTAACGCTTTCCCGGATACCCTTCGCTGTATTTATTGGTAAGGATCGAACCCATCGCGGTGAGCACCGCGGTCGAAACGTAGTTCTCGCTCGCGATCAGCTCGATACCCTCTTTCTGCCGCTGTTCCTCGCGCTTGACGATCTCATACACCTGCGGGTCTTCTTTTTGTATCGCTGAGTAATTCATTGGAGTGTGTAAAATTAACCGGTTAATATGGCCCAAGGTATCCGTAAGAAGTGTTACACCATGCCATAATCATACTCCCAAAATGTTGAAAAATCAGCCAAAGCCGTGTACATTAAGGATGCGGACGAGCCGCAGTTAATGATGGTGCCTATAGCTTAATGGTAAAGCTCCGCTCTGTGGCAGCGGCAATACGGGTTCAATTCCCGTTAGGCACCCGGCGATTTTTAGATAGATTTTATAGGAGTATTGCAGAACCTATATAGTTTTTGCAAGTCCGCACAAACGACTGAGGAGCCGTCATGGTGAAACTAATGAAAAACACCGGCCGAAGGTGACCGAACTAACGCGCTCTACGATGACAAGAACAAGGCATATCTCGGCGACCGCAGGGTGATCGTAAAATAACGACCGATCTCAACCGAGCCCTCCTACCAGACGAACGGAATCAGTGCCTTCGTCCGTTTTTTATATTCCGCATACTGGTCGGGGAAAAGTTGCATCATATACCGCTCCTCCACCGGGATCCGGTAGAAAAAGTTTGCGGTGAATATCATGAATACGGCGAGCCAGATGACGCCGGCCACGAGCGCGGATCCGAAGAGCGCGAGCAACATGCCGGTATAGATCGGGTGGCGCACAAGATGATACGGCCCGGAGGTCACAAGTTCGTGTCCTTCCTTTATGGACGGCATTCCGCTCCAATTTTTCCCCAAATGTACGCGCGCCCAGATCGCACAAGCGAGACCCATAGCGCAAAGGACGACGCCGATCGCCTGCACGCTTATAGGGAATTGATAACTGAAGATCCGCCAGAACTCGCTTAATTGCAGCAGGATGACCACGATAATGATAAGAAATATTCTAATACCCGCATCGCGGCGCCATTCATCCGTGCGGACATTTTTCTTGACCCCGATCGCAGAAATAATCCAATAAAGGATGAACACCGCCCAGAAGGCGAAGATAAGATGGTCAAGGAATAGCATGTCCGCATCTTACCATGAAAGTGTGCGCGATGTTACACTACAGGTATCATGTCCGGTATTTTCTGGAAGTTTTACGTGCGCTCCGCGGATGCATGGGAAGCCATGCTTGCCGACTGCGCCGCGGCGCGCGAATGCATAGATATAGAGCAATATATTTTTGAAGACGATGCCGTCGGACAAAAATTTTTTGAAGTCTTGAAGAAGAAGAGCGGCGAGGGTATAAAAGTAAGGATATTTTGCGACGCGGTGGGGAGTTTCAGCCTGCTCAATTCAAAGAGCGCCAAGGCGCTTATGGCAGCCGGCATCGCAATAAAATTCTTCAATCCCATCCAGCCATGGCGCGTCGGCAATGTGTTCTCGTGGTTCTTGCGCGATCACCGGAAGCTTTTATTGGTGGACAGAGCGATCGTGCACACCGGCGGCGCGGCGATCGACGGGCGCATGGCGGAGTGGCGCGACACGAACGTGCGGATGACCGGCCCGGTCGTGGCCGAAGCACAGGCGAGCTTCGATCAGATGTGGATCGCCGCGCCGCGGCATAAATTCTTCAGATTCAAGCCGACGTTCCACGCCGGAGAGGATTTTTCCTTCCTCGCCAACTCGCCGCGCCTCCACGGCCGCTATATCTACCACGACCTGCGCCGCACCATACGCAAAGCAAGGCACTCTATATATCTCACCACGCCATACTTCGTACCGAGCATAAAAATATTCACCTCGCTCACGAAAGCCGCTCGACGCGGCGTCGACGTCCGGATACTCCTGCCCGGATTATCCGATGTCCGCATCGCAAATATCGCCACCGGCTCCACCTTTGTCCTGGCATTGAATGCCGGCATTAAACTCTACTTTTATGACGATAGAACGATCCTACATGCAAAGACGGGCGTCATCGACGATGTTTGGGGAAGCATTGGCAGTGCAAACATCGATAACCTCAGCCTCCTTCTTAACTATGAAGGCAATATAAGAAGCTCCGACCCGGATTTCATCGCCGAACTGAAGCGGCAATTTTTGGAAGATCTCGCGCGAGCAAAGGAAGTAAAGAAAGAAGACTGGGTGCGCCGCCCATTTTCTCTGAAAGTACTGGAAGTGCTCACCTGGCCGCTTCACGGGATTCTGTAGTCTCCGCAAAGCCCCGTTCGCGATACTTGACAATTTATAGCTATATGCTATAGTACTTACAGCAGATTTAAGGCGGAAAGCTTTGAATCCATAGGAGAAAGACCGATGAAGTTTTCGAACGTAATGATGTTGGTCGTTGCCTTCTCTACGGCGATATTTGCCCAAGCGCAGAATAAACCGCAAGTAATGAGCGTGGCATCACAGCTGCAACAACGGCCCGCGAACCTCTATTACGCCGGAATGAAAACCTGGAGCGTGGCAGGGGAGTTTCAGCCGCAGCCCGCCGACCTCTATTACGCCGGCGCAACAGCAGAACGGCCGTCGAACCATGTTACCGATCCAGTAGACGGAACAACCCGCACTGCACCAGTGAAGGCATCCTTCATCCCCGCGCTGGTCGCTCCGAAAAAGTAACCGGCCCCTCTTTCATAACCTGATTCCATACACGCCCCTGCCGAGATTCTTCGGTGGGGGCGTTTTTATTTCTTATTCGTTTTTTGACCATGAAGCAAATTCTTTATATAATTGTATTACATTAATTAACTCTCACCCATGTCCAACCTCACCAAGAATATCATCTGGGGAATCATCACCCTGATCATCGTCGCGCTTATCTTTTCGTATTTCGTCGGGCCGCAAACCCAGCCGACCACGCTCAACCTCAACCAGGTCGTTGCGGACATCAACGCCGGAACCATCAAGCAGATAAAAGTGAACGGCGACGAGCTTGATATCATGATGACCAATGGCAGCGCGGCAGTCGCGCAGAAAGAAGATGAGTCGGGCGTGACGGAAACCCTGAACAACCTCGGAGTGAACCAGCAGGCCATGCAAAAAGTGGACCTCGAGGTAGTGAACCAGTCAGGCTGGGAATATTGGCTGGGCCTTCTCGCTCCGGATCTGCTCACGCTCCTCGCGATCGGATTCATCTTCTGGCTCATGTTCCGCCAGGCCAAGACCGGCGTCAACCAGGCATTCCAATTCGGCCGGTCAAACCTTAAGCTTTCAACCGTCAAAGATAAGGTGATGTTCAAGGATGTCGCCGGATTGAAGGAAGCGAAAGAAGAATTGATAGAGGTCGTCGATTTCTTAAAAAATCCTCAAAAATTCCTTGACCTCGGCGCACGCATCCCACGCGGTATTCTCTTGATGGGACCTCCGGGCACGGGCAAAACGCTCGTCGCACGCGCGGTCGCGGGCGAAAGCAATGTCCCCTTCTTCTATATATCAGCGTCGGAGTTCGTGGAAATGTTCGTCGGCGTCGGCGCCTCGCGCACGCGCGACGCCTTTATGCAGGCCAAGCGCGCCTCGCCCGCCATCCTGTTCATTGATGAGATCGACGCCGTCGGCCGCCAGCGCGGCGCGGGCATGGGCGGCGGCAGCGACGAGCGCGAACAGACGCTGAACCAGATCCTCGTCGAGATGGACGGCTTTGACCGCGACACGCGCGTGATAGTGCTGGCGGCCACCAATCGTCCTGACATCCTTGACCCCGCGCTCCTCCGTCCCGGCCGCTTCGACCGCCGCGTCATCCTCGACCTCCCCGACATGAACGACCGCGAATCGATCCTCCGCATCCATTCCGACGGGAAGACCCTCGAAAAGAACGTCGACCTGCGCCGCGTCGCGGCCCGCACGCCGGGATTCTCCGGTGCCGATCTTGCAAACTTGATGAACGAGGCCGCGATCGCCTCCGCACGACAGAATAAAAAAGTCGATCGGCCAGGCAGAACTGCTCGAGGCCGCCGAGAAAGTGATCATGGGACCGGAGCGCAAGAGCCGCGTCATCTCGCAGAAAGAAAAAGAGATCACGGCGTATCACGAAGGCGGCCACGCGCTCGTCGCCGCGTCCGTCAAAGACGCCGACCCGGTGCAAAAAGTTTCGATCATCTCCCGCGGCTTTGCCGGCGGCTACACGATGAAACTGCCGAACGAGGATCAGCACCTTAAGACCCGCAACCAGTTCCTCGCCGACCTCTCGATGATGATGGGCGGCTACGTCTCGGAGAAGCTCACCTTCGGCGATGTCTCGACCGGCGCATCAAGCGATCTTAAAGAAGCATCCGAGCTCGCGCGGCGGATGGTCGTCAAATACGGCATGAGCGACCTCGGCCCGATCGTCTTCGGCAAGAGCGAACAGATGATGTTCCTCGGCCAGGAGATCTCGAACGACAAGAACTATTCCGAGCGCGTCGCGTCGGAGATCGACGAACAGATCCGCAAGCTCCTCATTCATGCCCAGGACATCGCGGAAAAAATATTGAAGACGCACAAAACGGCGCTTAAAAAGATCGCGGACACGCTGATGGAAAAAGAGGTCCTCGAGCAGGATGATTTCAACGCAGTACTGAAGCCGTTCAGGATCAAACCGATCGCCGCATAAGGTAAGATTGCGCGGGATAAAAAAGAAGGTGTGCAGAGAAAATCCTCTGCACACCTTTTATATTTTTATCCTTTGACGAACGCGGGGTATCGTTTATTCCTTACTGCAACGATAACCGCTAGAATGAGCAATACCATCCCAAAACATCCCATTGCAGGGAATACGCCGATCACTTTTGAAACAGAGCCGAGGGCCAGATAGCCGAATGCGCTCCCCATAAAGAAGATAGACGCTCCACACCCCATAACCCTCCCAATCATCACCGGATTGCTCTGCTTAGTAATGATTGAGGTGGCAGACTGGACGGTAAGCACAACAAGATCAAGCCCAAATCCTGCTATCCCAAGGAGCACCATTCCCGCAACGAAATTTCTCAGAAAGAAAAATGTCACGAGTGTCCCGGCGAGCGAGGATATTCCGAGCAGGAGAAATCTCCTGACCGGAAGTGCTTGCGTCGATCGTGAAACCACCGCAGCGGCAACCAGCGTACCGATCCCCGGAGCTGCCGATAGCCATCCAAATCCAACCGGACCCAGATGGAGATACTCAGCGACCGCAGGAAGCATTCCCCGGTATGAAAATCCGAAAAATGTCGCGGCTCCCAGGAGTAAAATAAGTGGCCGTATTGCTCCATCGCTTACGCATAGACGGAATCCGTCGATGACGTCTTTGATGATGCCCGAAACACTTATAGCTCCACCTCTTGCCCTCGCCTTCGGCTTTATTACCTTTATTATGAAGATCAGCATCGGGATGAAACTTATGGCGTTCAGAAAAAACGCCATGCCAACGCCCCAATGCGCAACGACGATACCGCCAACACTGGGGCCGAGGATAAATCCAAGGCCAACCAGCGTGCCGTTTAAGGCCATTGCCGATGGCACCAGACTGGGATCGGAATCGACGATCTCCTTGATACAGACGAATCGCGCGGGAGTTTCAAGTCCATTGATAATCCCCCACGCGAGTGCCATACCGCAGATGCCTGCCGGTGATAAATGACCGCTGACAAACGCTCCATAGAACAGCGACGCCTGCAAGATCCCAAGGATGCTCGTCGTTACCAGCATAAAGCGAGCTGACGTTTTATCGACGATCGCTCCCGCGAGGGGGGCGATCACGACAACAGGAATGACGGCCAAAAAATTCACCAGTCCCATTGAAAAAGCGGAACCGGTAAGTTGGAACATCAACCATCCCTGCACGACGACCTGCATCCACGTTCCAATGAACGAGATGCTTTGGCCGAGGAAGTAAAGGCGAAAGTCGCGGCTCCGAAAAGCCGGATATGTCTTTAGAAGCTGATTGAACACAAAGCACCTCTTTTACGCACAGAGAATAAATGACAAAGAACGTTCCCCTATTATATATAATATATAAGATTAAGTCAACTTTGCGTTCGGCCAGTGGCCGTTCTACCCCGTCCAATAATAGAGCATAATGCTCAGATCCTGAAGGTCTACCTTGCTGCCGCCATCGAACTCGGCGGGCGGATAGTTCGTCCCCCAATAATAGAGGAGTATGGAGAAGTCGGCGAGATTGACCTTGCCGTCACCGTTAAGATCGGCGAGGTAGCTTTTGCTCGCGCTTCCGGCACCGACAAAGAACGAGACCGACTGACTGACCTCGCTCCGGGCGGAGGCGCCGTTCGCGGTGGTCACAAAATCCGCATCCACCGTATGAAGTTCGTTGTTTTGAAGCGGCGAGGTGTCGAATAATATCTTCCAATTCCCGCCGGTATCGGTACTCGTCGTGACGACGATATTATTACCCGAATGGATATGCGTCTCGACCGTCACCGAAGGCGCGGACTGGCCCGAAATAGTGAGAGTGTCCCCCTTCTGTAATTGCCGCTTATCGATAGTGATCGTCGGTGGCAGATATTCCCCCGATATGGTGGTCGCGGCATTCGCAGTGATCGTCACGGTCGTCGTGAGCGCGATCGATTTCAGCCCGTCGGAATCCTGTGCCCAAAATCCGAATGTCGCCACGCCCGGCGATACGTTCGTGGTGGAAAAATAAAAATCTCCGCTCGAGTCCGCCTTGACGAGACCGATCGTGGCGCCGTCGTCCAAAATGTTCACGCTCGATTCCGGATATGCCGTCCCCTCGATGATGACTTCCGTGGGATTGGGAGGGGTATATGCTCCCGGCGAATAGCTCCCGCCACCGGAGGGCGACGTACCCGGACCCGGCAATGGCGCCGTTGATACTATCTGGCATGTGGCGGAACATCCGTCGCCCGGCGTGCCATTCAACGCACCGTCATCGCATTGTTCGCCATATGCTTCCTGCAATATCCCATCGCCGCAATACGGACCATATCCGCTGCAATCCGGAAGGCAGTTTTTTCCTGCCGACGATGTCGCATATTGTCCGTTGTCGGTGCCGTCATCGCAGACTTCTCCGGGGTCGACAATGCCATTCCCGCAGATGCTCACATACACCGTCGTTGTCGCGATGTATTGCGCATGCGCGATGCGTGAAAAGGGCAGCGCTAAAAATACTCCGAGAAATAATGCAAAGAGAAGCGATTTATATCCATGCCACATGATCCTTCATCTGTTGTTTTTTTTGACGATCACCGATAATCCGGAGGGGGCGGAGGGGGCATTGTTCTACCACGGCCTCTGTGGCGCCATTTCCCTGCCATTTTACGAGCGCCCCAGAAGATCAAGTAAAGCAGGGCTAAAATAAGGATGATAACGCCGAACGTCATGAATTTTTCGCTCCATCGAAGCCCCCAGAAACCATATCCAACATATCCAAGGAGCGTTCCCGGCGGCAGGATCGCGAGATCCAGCGTCCCTTGTCCGATGACGTTCGCACTATCCGCTCCGTAGATCTGATAGAAGACCCGGTAGCTTCCCTGCGGCAGATATGTCGGCATTTCTGCCGTCACCGTCTTTGCTTCGAACGGCTGGACGGAATCAAGTCCGTTGGTATTTTGCTCCGTTTCGAGGACGTTTCCCGTAAGATATTCCTGATATTGGAAGACCACCTTGCCCGGCGTGCCTGCAATGTTCCCGGTATTGTCCAGATCCATGGCAAAAAGGATCTTTCCGGGGAAGTGCATCCACCAAAGCGTATGGCCGACTTCGGTGTTCGTCATCGTGACGCGTTTGACCGAGAGATTCGCCATCTTGCCGCTCACCACCTGAAGGCTTACGTCGATCTGCGCACCGATCGTGATGCCGACCGTTCCCTTTGCCGGACCGCCGAGCGGCGAAACGACCACCTGAATGTTCCCGGTATAACTTCCGAGCTTTGCGTCACTCGGAACGTTCACGCTTACCGTCATCGGCTCCTGCTGAGTTCCGGCAGGCATGATGAACTGCGTCCCCCTGTCTATCAATATCCAGCTATCCGCTCCGGGAACATTGATCGTCACATTCGTCTGAAGGTCCTCGGTGGGATCGCTCCGCACAAGCGTGATCACCTGTTCGTAATGCGAATTTTGCGTAAGCTGCGCGTTCGTCACATATGGCGGCGTGATGCCGAATCCGTCCGCATGAGCTTGAAGAACCGGCGGCAATCCCGCCGCTGTCATTCCCGCCGCAGCGAGCAATACCGCAATAATGGAAAATATTTTTTTCATCACGACATCTCCCCAAAAATAAATTCGCGAGCCTGTGCGCGAATCCCAACGCTTCTCATAATAATACCACAGGCGAAGACGCTTATGATAAGCACTGGGGAAATCCCGTGGATAAGGATTACCAGGTCGAAGGCGCGCTTCTCACGGCGACGAACGTGTTCTGTCCGGTATAGGCGCCGGACAACTGAATCGTTGAGGGGATCGAGATACCCCAGAATGTAGTTCCGAGCGATGAGGTCGCCGTCGAGGTGGATTTTGGTATCTGTATCGAGAATAGGGTTCCGGGATTGACCGCCAATGTGAATCCGGATCCGTACGCGACAACCGAACTCGCGAACACAAGCTGGTTGACGGGGATGGTTGATGTCGTGGAGACCGGACAACCCGGGTAATTGGAACACATGCTCGTTCCATAAAGCTGTTCATTCAGGCCTACGTTGCCGAGCTCGGAAAGGGTCGTCGTCGCAGAAGTGGTAGGGGTCGTCGATCCCGGAGCCAACGCCCCGAAGCTGATGCCCGGCGTATTCAACTGCGAAGCAAGGAAACTCATTACGGTATTGGTGCTCGCACTCTGAGTGGTCACTCCCGCAGAACCAAGATAGTTCGTCGCCTGAGCCGCAGCGGCCCATGCCTGATTATAATATTGCGTGCTCGTTGCCGTGCCATCGGTCGGATCTGCCATGTACCACAGCGGGAATGTGCATGTCCACTGCGAAGTGATGGAACTTGAGCCAGCGCACGATCCGCCATTCTGAGAACAGCTGTAAGCCCACGTGCTCGTTCCTACCGCTGCAGGATAGCAATTATTCGCATTGTAATTTCCCGAGGACGAACAGTTCGAAAGGCCGATGCCCGTCCGGAACACATCGATGCTTGCGGTTGCCACCTCCTGTCCGCCAACGGAGTTCAAACAACTATTGTTATCGGTCGCCGTGAATGTAACCTGGAATCCCGATGTCTGTCCGCCGGGATTGGTGAGAGAGAGCGGGGTGCTTGATCCGCCGACGTTCAAAAGATTGATGCTCGAAGAAGCGATGGTCGGTGCAACCGCACTCACCGTCTCCGTCGCGTCAGTTGCTTCGGCGCCGCCCGCCGCTGCGAACTGGTGGTTATCAATGATATATCCGTAGGAAGCATATCCCTGATCCTGGGTCGGGATCGCGATAGTGGACGTGCAGCTCGGATTTGCAAGCGACGCAGCCGAGGAACAATAGGTGCCCGCAGGGCCGCACGCGGTGCCGGTGAAGTCGGTTGCCTTACACACAAAAAGTTGTACGGTGTCGGTCGCACCGGTGAAGTTGTCGGTGTCGGACGCATTGGTCGACCACGTCACCGTGGCGCCCGGGATCGCCGGAGAGTTATTGGTAAAACTACTGAAATTCGGCCGATGGTTGACAACAAACGTACCCGTATACGACGTTGTATTGCATTTGGCCCCGCCCGCATTGCCATCGCAGATCCAGGCGTAGTAGGTGTTTATCTGCGCGTCGGCTGCGGATGTCGTGTAAAATGCGGTAGAGGTTGCCGCGCTCGTCGTCGAGGTCGAGACGGTCCATTGTCCGCCGTTGCAGTTCGGGGCTGCCGAATTGTTCGCCGTCGGCGTGCTGCTCGTCTTGCAAAGCAAAAGGTAATAATTGTCACTGTTCGGATCCGTGCCGATCGCGTACCACGTCACTGCATTTCCCGCATTGGTAGGGGAAGAGGTTGCGGAGACCGGATTCTCATACGCGATCACCGTCCACAGCGGCGGGGTGTTCAGAACGTTCACCGTTGTCGTCGCCGTGCTTTGTGCGATGGCGAACCGGGCATGCTGTATAGAATCGGTCGCAAAAAAATAGGTCACCAAGATGACCACGGCCACCAAACACCCGGAGACCAGAACGGAGATACCGATTTTTTTTCTCGAATCAGAGGAGTTCATCGGTCATTCATCAATATCATGCTTACCATCAGTATACCGTCAAACCTTCCATAGAAAAAGGAAAGTTATCCACAGCCCTCGCATAAAAATATTATTTATAACGGATGGCTTCGAGAGGGCTGATCGATGATGCGCGCTTTGCAGGGAAAATGCCGGTGATAAATCCCACAATCGCCGAAAAGAACGTGATGAATCCCAAAAATGCTCCCGGGAAGGCAAAGAGCGCTACGGCAGCTCCGCCGAAATGGGCCGCAACAAGGTTCAGTGCGTAATTAATGATGAGACCTCCGGCGATGCCCATTGCCATGCCGGTCATGCCGCCTAAAAATCCGACCACGACCGCCTCCGAAAGGAACAATATCTGGATATCCCGCGGCGAAGCGCCGAGCGTGCGCATGACACCGATTTCGTTTGTACGTTCGAGTAGGGTCACGGTCATGGTGTTGAACATGCCGATCGCCGAAACGACGAGTGCGATGCCTCCGAAGCCGGCAAGGAGCACTTGGACGCCGCTGAATATCTGGTTTGCCTGAGCGACCGTCTGGGAAAGGGCCGAGACGATGAACCCCTGCCCGACGATCGCGGCCTGGACCGCGCTCAAAAAATTGCTCGCCGAAACGCGGACCTGCACCTTGCTGTACGAGGTGATGCCAACCTGTGAAGAAAGCGTTGCAAGCGGGATCATCGCATAGATGGCCGCCGTATCGTTCGACACGCCGACCACCGTGAAGGTCCCGTTCAGAGGAACCTCGTCGGTGGCGCCCGTCGCCGATCCGGCCGACGGAGCGACCACGCTGAAGGACACCGGCTTTCCCAATATCTGGCTCGGATCGGTCACGCCGAAAAGTTGCAATGCGGCGCTCGAGAGAACGATGTCGTTGCCGTCTCCCTGGGCGTCGGTGAACGACTGCCCCGCCGCCATCGCGATGCCCGCATATTTAAAATATGACGCTTTGACGCCCTGCAGGTCGGTGTTTGCGGAAAGTCCGTTGAACGTGACGACCGACGAGAGGTCCGCGAGCGGCGATACGTCGATCACGTTCGGCATCGCTTTGAACGACGCGAGCGTCGCGTCGGTCAGCACCACCGCGTTCGACGGAGGGTTGGTGACGGTGAGACTGAGGAGTGTATCGCCGAACACGATCTTCTCGAGAAGAATATTCTGCAATCCGAATCCGAGCCCGACGAGCATGACGACCGCCGATGTCCCCACGCCCATGCCAAGGATCGTAAGCCATGTCCTTGCAGGATTGGTCTTGAACATTCTTGTTGAAAGTTTAAGTGCGTCCCTTGCTCTCATGAGAATAATTTATCCATGTTACAGATACATCCCCTGCCCCAATAATTTTTCCAGGTAGCGCGAGACCTCGCGCGCACCGTCCGAATCGATGCCGATCCCGTCATTATCAAAACTCGCTTCCAGCCGGCGGCGCATGTCTTCCTGCTGGATGAATCCGCGGATCCGGAATTTCAGAAGTTCATCCATCCGCGCGGTCTGCTCCGGGCTGAGCGAGAAATGACATTCGCGCATAAGGTCGTCGCGCACCTCGGCGATCCGGTCCGCCTGCCGGGGCGAGGCGACCCGTGCCTTGAAGTTATCGCGGTAAACCCTGATCTCTCGAGCCTCCTTTAGGATAGTGTTTATCCGGCCGGAGAACAAATTCGCCTGCTCCGCGCTGATCTCGGGGCCTCCCGCCTCCAGTTTCTTCGTGAGCATACTCACGAAACTGCTGTCGTTGTATTTCCCGTTGATGTACATGCCAACGCACTTCTCGAGGCGTTCAATCTGATCGAACCCGATGTCCTGCGTCAAGAAATTGACGATGCTCTTGACCCGCAATTCCTCGGCTGACGCATACGGATAGATGCGCGCCAGCTTTTCGATCTCCGAAAGGATCGATGTGCCGGGATCCGTCTGCTTGATCTGTTTTTTTTCGGGGTTGATCACTTCGCGCTCCACCTGGCCGTCGCGCAAATAATAGACGCGGTGCGCATACGGCAACAGCTTCGCGTCGTGCGTGACGAGAATGACGGTCTTCTTGTCCTTCATGTTGATCTCCTCCAGCGTGCCCATAACCTGATCGGACGATAACGAGTCGAGGTTGCCGACCGGTTCATCGGCGAATAATATTTCCGGATCGTTCACGAGTGAGCGCGCGACCGCCACGCGCTGTGATTGTCCTCCGGAAAGATTTGTGGAAAGTTTGTACGCCTGCTGGTCCACGCCGAATCTTTTCAAAAGCACCATCGCGCGGCGATCGCGCTCCGCTTTCGGAATTCCGGCAAAGATAAGCGGCAGTGCCACGTTATCAATGACGGTGAGCGACGGGATCAGGTTGAACGATTGATAGATGATACCCACGACCGAACGCTGGAACCGAACCATGTCTTTCACGTTGTACTTGTACGGATTCTCGTTCTTCACGAGCACCTCCCCGGAGCTCGGCGGAAGAATGCCGAGCAATGAATAGAGCAGCGTCGATTTTCCGCAGCCGGACGGCCCGAAGAGAATGATGTATTCGTTCGGATAGATCTCAAGGCTTTCGTCGCGCAACGCATAATATTCGTTCGCCTTCCCTTCGTTGTAGACGATCTTGATGTTCTTGACGCGGATGATGGGTTCGATCATGGTTGCTCTTATTATTTCTTCGCGCCGCCGACGCCGTTCAGCCAACCGAAAGTACCCTGGAAATTTTCGATAATGATATCAATGATGCTCTTCTGTTGTTGTGGCGTAAGCAGGACGAAATCCTGCGAGCTCGTCGTGTTGCCGTCAGCATCCGTGCAGGTCACCCAATATTTATACACCGTCGCCGGCTGGAAGTTCGTCACCACGCTTACGTGCTTTGTCAGGAATGCCGTTTCCATCGTGGACGATTCCACGCCGGATCCGGCCGCCGACACGCCGCTCACATATGACATGTTGCACTCGGACGGCTCATCGGTCTGCCACGATACGACGGTCTGCACCGTGGTGTCCTGCCCCGGATACAACGTCGAGTCGTCATTCACCTGCGAGATCGTCGGCGGAATATTGTTTTTTGTCGTCACAAAATAGAGCGGCGTGCTCGTCACGATGTCCCCCGCCTGATTCGTCGCCTGGATCGTGAGGGAGTATCTGGTTTCAAAGACAAGGTTGGTAAGCTGCACGATGTGAGTGACGAGGAACGCCGGGTCGCCGGCCGAGAGCGATTGCCTTGAGTCGAGGTCCTCATACGTCACCGTCCCCGCCGATGGCAATGGCGTTCCCCAGCTCACCGTCGCATCATGTTCGTCCACCTTCACGAGATGCGGGTTCAGGATAGTGGGCAGTACCGCTTTTGTCGTGAACGTGAGATCCTGGCTCGTCCCCGCATCACCAAGCGATCCCTGCGACGATACTTTGTAATGATATTCAGTTTCCGGAGTGAGTCCGTATACGACGACCGAGTGGGTTTGCGTACTATTATTAGTATCCTGCTCCTGGCGCGGATAGGGATTCGCGGATCCCGGATTATATTCCGCATCGGAAGCGATATAGACCACTCCGTTCGAATCCTGGTCGGTGTTCCACGTGAACGACGCCTGGTCGGTGCCGATATCGATCTGCGGATTCCCTAAAATCTTCGGCGGCCCGACCACCTGGCTTGCCTGGCTATTGAGCGCCTGCTGAACGGCGCTGAGCGCCTGGGCGCTCGTGATATTCTGTATCGCCGCTACCGCATCCGACGCCAATGCCTGTTGCTGCGGACTGGCGATCGAGCTCAGATTGGCGGCACCGGGAGTGCTCGTCGTCGTAAAATTATAATTCCCCGAGAGCGCCTGATTTCCATCCTGATCGGTCGCGCTGATACGGAAGAAATAAGACGTGTCGGGAGTAAGATTCGGAATGACCACCGAATGCTGGGTGCTGAGACTCCCTGTATTTCTGACCCCGCAATAATTCGTATCCTGACTGAAATTTACAAAACTGTCCGTGCCTTCATTGGTCGTCCACGTGACCGTGGTCGATGTGGCTCCGACGCTGGCGACGGAAACATCCGAAATGACGGGGGAGGTGTTCGCCGAAGCATGCCGGACGACGCCTATCGCGACGACGACCCCCGACACCAGGATGATCCCCCCTATAAAATCACGCAGACGCATTGTTCTTTCATTTTAGCACGCTCCCTTACGGCCACGGTAATGGATTTTCCACGCCGATAAAAGTGTTCACGCCGGTAAAGTTTCCCGACGGCTGGGGATCGGGAACGGAAAGCCCCCAATCGAGCGTCTCGCTCGCCGGAATCGTTGATGTCGTCTTCGGGATCGCGAGCATGACGGTCGTCCCGGGATTGGCGAGCAGCGTGGTGCCCGATGAAAAAGACAGCACCGACGTCGCATAGCTCTGGTCCCCGACCGGAATGCTATTCGCCCCGTTCGTCATATTGGTGCCATAGATGGTCGCGTTCATGGAAACATTTCCGACGGAAGTGATGGTGACGGGGGTATTCAATGAGGCCGTCGTCGATCCCGGACTCAACGAACCATAGTTTATAGATGAAGCGACCTGGATGCCAAGGAGAGAAAGAAGTTCCACGCTCGTACTCGTGGCGGTGCCTGTCGCATTCTCAAAATCCGAGACGTTCATCGCCGCGGACCACGTGTCCGATGCCCACGGCGAACCCGCGTCGGTGGGCTGCGCAAAATACCATATATTGGCATTGCATGTGGCGGTGCATGAGGTCCCGAAGCATAAACTCAATGAGCACGACGGCACTATGTAGCAGTCATTGTTATTGGCCGTGCAGCTCGTTCCCGAACTCGTACGGAAAATGACCGCCGACGTCGTTGCGATATCCGTGTATCCGTTTCCATCGCTTACCGTGGCCGTCGCCTGAACGAGCGTCGTCGTCCCGATGATCAGGGATATATTACTATTCCCGTTGAGCGTCACTCCGGAGACGGTGGGCGCAACATTTCCGATAACGACCGTCGGGTACACTCCATAGGAAGAGAACGCGGTGCCGCTCGCGGTGACCGCGCGAAAGCAATAGGTTTCACCTACCTTTGCGCCGCTGTCCGTAAGCGCAAAATCCCATTTTCCGTCCGCGCCGGCCGCGATCGCACCCTGGGAATCGGTGAACGGATTCGATTGATCATACGTTTCATTGACGACCGTACTCGTCCCGTCCACCGGATCGGTGCTCGTCGGCACAAGGGCGCCCCCGTCGGTAATCCCGTCGTTCAAATACTGGAACAGGCCGGTCGAAGTGGAAATGTTCGTGTAGCTCGCAGGATTTCCGCCCGACGGAGACCCGCAATTTCCTGTTCCGGCATCGACATACTGGAGGTTGAATGATTGCGAACTCGAGTTGACCTGGCTCCCCGTCACCCGGATAAGCATGCGCAAGCGGAACGTGGAACTGCTCACGAGCTGTGCGGTCGTCGTCGTGTTCTGCGCGGCGAGCGGCGCTCCGACGGAGCTTGAAGCGATGTTCGTGAACCATCGGTATGCGGATTGCGTGAACGCCGGCGGCGTTTCCTGCGCCGCCACCGTTATGAACGTCAAAGGGGATTTTTCGTTGTTGTACTCCGTGGCGATCCAGGCGAACGGACGGACGATCTTCGAGATGCGCAGCTCGTCGATCCCTCCGGTATAGTATGCGTTCCATGCCGGATGGTACCCGATCGTCGTACTCGCAAGGCCCGTGAGCGGCGACGTGTCCGTGCCGGTATTGCCGGATGTTGCGTTGACAATATTTGCGCCATCAAGATAAACATGGAACTGGCTCGGCGCTATGGCAACCCCCGACGTCGCCGCCCACGTGCCCACAATATAATGCCATGTGCCATCGCTCGTCTTCGTGGTGCTCGCTTCCTCGCCGATCCAAATATTCGCGGAGTCATCACCGAACATCACCTTGCCGGTAGGGCTGGGAACGCTTCCCAACGTTCCTCCGCAACTCGTGCTTCCGCACGCAAGATCCCCGTCGAGTGCGAGCGTAAGGGAATGCCCTGCGCCCGATCCTCTGTTTTGCACGACGACCGCCACGTTCGTCGTCGAGCTCGGCACATTCACCCAGGCCTCGTACGTGACCGCGGTGGACGACTGCTGAAGATAGGTGTTCGAAATATATTGGCTCGTACCGTTGAAATTTCCCGCGCCGTCGACCTGTCCCGCCGTGCTCGTCGCGCCGCCGGTGATCACGCCGTTATTCCCATTCACGGTCGAATCCTTGGTGTTGATCGTTGTCGACCCGTTCACGCTCGCCATGTGCCAGACGCCGAGGTAATTGCTGTCCCACGTATTGGTCGCGCTTTGAAGGCTCGTCGTCGCGGAGGGATTTCCGTAATACATATAGAGAGGCGTATTGGTGGATGTCGCGATGGTCGGCATTTTTACCCACGCCTCAAGCTCTCCCGTACTGCTCACATAGCGCTCCATTTCAAAATTCAAAAGGTTTGCGCCGGTGCCGTCGGTAAAAAGAATATCGGTACCGCTCGCCTGCGCTCCGGCCTTGAGCTGGCTGCTTGAAGAAAAGCTGACGAGTACGGTGAAATTGGTATACGTGGAAGAAGTGACGCTCGAGGTCGATACCTGCGACGCGTTGATGGTGAGAAGATTCCGATACCCCCACGCCGTGTTATACCACGTTGCCGCCCGGGCGTGCGGGACAAAAAAAGCAGCTCCGACCACGGCCATTATTATGGCGAGAACTAAAAAAAAGCGGTTCATGAAACGGTATTACCTAATAATTCTATCACACAAAAAATGTGTCCTCAGAAGGAAACCGGGGTCACCACCAGATTGAATTGGCAAAAATTTGGCGCAACGGTTCCGTCGTGCTGCCGCTCTTTGTAGACAACGACCGCATTGTAAGAACCCGGAGCGACGGTCGCCGCAGCAGTGACTCCGATCGTGTCCATTCCCGGACCTTCCGGAATGACCGTCGCAGATATGCCGGTCGGCAACGATCCGACCGAAGCATCATAGAGAAAAGGAGTTTTTACATTATGGACGGGAGAACTACCAGCGGACGAGGTGCTGTCGGCCGGCGGCGTCAGCGTGAGAAGGAATGATCCGCCGCCGCCCGCGGCGATCGATTCAGAAAACGGCGTGACGGAACATTCTTGTCCGGCAAAAGGATCGAACACCTGCTTGAAGGCCTGTACCGGCGGAAGTTCCGCGGGAGGAGGCGGTGCGGCGACCGCAGGCGCGGGTGTGACGTCCTCGGTGGTATCCGACGCGACGACATCCGGCTGTGGTTGTGGCGCATCCGCATAACTCACCTCAACGCCCGCGGCATCAAGAAATATCTGCGGAGAACTCGACGCCCCAAGCCCGATGAACGCGACCTGAAGATGCTCCAGCTCGGCCCAGGAATCTATTGGGATCGGATACCGCTCTTCCTGCCAGTTCGCGCTGTCGATATTCACCAGCGGCTGCCATGTGACGCCGTCCGTCGAGTAGACGACCGAGAGCACCGCATCGCCCGTGCTCGACGGCACGGCGATATTTTGAAACGCCGCCGTATCCACGCTGATGGGCGCCGATTCCGGAATGCTGGAGGTTCCTACCTGTATATATGAGGTTCCCGTCGGCGTGTCGGACGAATCGTCGCCGGACGTGCTCGTGTCGATCGCCATCGACGATGTTTCATCCGCGTATGCAACCCCCACGAGAGCGTGAAGCCATGACGTTGGCGAGGATGCGTCGGAATCCGACGGGTCGCTCACGGGAGCAGGGGCGGGGGGTTGAACATCGGTATCGTCCGTATTGTTATCCGAACTATTATCTGCTGGCGCACTTTGCGGGACGACGCTTGATGCATCCTCGGTCGGCGCGGGAGAAGCTTGCGTGGGCGGCGAACTCGAAGCATCGAAAGAGGTATCATCTGATGACGTTGATACGATCGGTACCGGGGCGATGGCGGAACTCGAGGCGTCGGAAGAAGTATCACTTGCCATGCTCGTACTCGCATCCGCGTCATCCGCAGCAGTTGATGATGCGCTGATAACATCGCCTCCTTCGTCCGAGGAGGAAACATCCTGAGTTGATGTCGTCACCGATGGGGATGTGGACGAAGATGAGGCAATCACGTCACTGCTACTACTGTCGACATCGCCACCATCATCACCGCCACCACCGCCGTCGCCCGATGTGATTATGCTCGTGGAAGCGTCTCCCGGAAATATGAACGCCCACGAGACCACAAGGTCGGCGCTCTGAAACGATTCTCCGGTAAGCGTATTGATATCCGTATCGCCGGAAAAATTTCCGCAGAACATTTGCGCGGTGCTCGTTCCCATCACTGCGGAATTGAACGTGTTGAATGCCGATACGTCGGCCCCGGGAGGAAGGTCGGGCTTGCCGAGCGCGTTCTGGACATTCTCCCAATTTCCAAGGCACGATGACGGATAGAAATCCGCAGTGCTCGCAAATCCGACGAGGACGTACCGCGTCACGGCGCCGGCAACGAGCACCGCGAGCACGGCGACCAGCGCTATCTTATGCCGCCCCCAAAAACGCTTCATCCCCTCCGCGCTCATCTCGATCTTCCACGCTTCCTTTTTTTTCAGTACGAGCGTGTGCGGTTCCGTCCCCGGCCTAAAGTCACTCGTCTTTCTTTCCGGCGCACGCTTATTCTTCATTGAGAGCCTTATCCACATCTTCAATCTCTTTCTGAATGGTGGTCTCCGAAATGACGAGCGCGTTGCGTACCGCATCAAGCACGTTCTCCGGCTCAAGCTTTGCCTCCCCTTGCGCCTGCGCCGCCCCGCCTTCCATATGGCTGATCTTCTCATCCACCTCTTCGCGCAACGCTTCGAACACCACCTTGGTCCTTTCCCGCGCCTCATCGTTCTCGCGTTTCGCAAGCTGGAGCTGTAGGGTGTGGATTTTTTTCTTATAGAAGCCATAGGTGGCCATGCCGCTGATACATGCCAGCAAAAGGATGATCAGTATCCATCCAAACCGGTCGAGGAACGGCGCCGAGATGACATCAATGGAATATTTGTCGGTGGACGATGCGACCGCCCCCTGCGTCGTCACCATAGTGGCGACGAGCGCATATTTTCCATCCGAGAGTCCGCCCTCCACCGCATACAACCAGTGTCCCGTCTGGTCGGCCACCATTTTCCCCTCAGAGACCGTCTTCCCGTCGCTGTCATTGATATCCACGGTAACATTCGCGCCGCTATCGGCAGTGCCTTCGAGCACGATCGGCGAATGCTCAATCACTGTTTCCGGGAAATTCGTGATCTCCGGCATCCCCACGCCCGAGATGGAGAACTGGACGTTTTCGCTGGTATAATTCCCCGCCTTATCGAACGCCGATATCTGTACGATGTGATCTCCCGGAAGGAGCGGCGGAGCGGTGTACACCCCATTCTGCAGATCAGAAAGCGCGACGGTCGAGGAATTCACGCCGTCGAACGTTGCAACATAATGATCGATGCCGGAGACGGTGTCGGTCGCGTTGAACATAAGGTTGGTCCGTCCGCTGATGCCCTCTCCCGGAGCGGCGGTCACCGTGAATGGCAATGGCGCCGAGGTGTCGATATTGACCTGGAAGTTCACCGGGTCGCTCCAGTCGCCGACGGAATCTTCGAACCGAGCATGGAAGTACCACGTGCCGTCGGCTACGTTTGAATATTGTTTCGAGGACAACAGGCCTGCCGATGTCCGCTTCGGATACGTATCGGGGTTCTGGTCGAATGCGACGCTTACCCCGGCGACATCCGGCGTGAGCGTCCATGTGAAGCTCGGGCTGTTGTTGTTATACCATTGCGTGGGGTCGGGATCCGTCGGGGACGAGATGGTGATCGTCACCGTGTACGGAGTTTGTGATGAGGTATCGGCGGATGCCTGAGACTGCGCCGCGCTATTGTCCGCAGAGGCCGCAGGGGGATTCACTGCGGGAGCGGAAGCCGCCGCTCCGCCGATCGTAAAGGTCGCCCCGGTATTACTGCCGAGCACATTCGTCCCCTGCCCGTCCGCCGCAAGCACGGACGCGGAAGAGAATTTTATCGACGTCGATCCCGCGCTCAATGCTTGAAATGTCACATCAACGACATCCCCAGCACTGCCCGTATACGCGTTATTGCTGCCGCCACTATAATCGACGGTTCCCGCAGTGTTCGAGAATGAAGGATTGCTGGTCCAAAGATTGAAAACTGAATTGTCCTTCGAAACGCTTTGCACGGCGAGCATCGTCGGATCAAAGCTCAACTCCCCGTCCGCGGCATTCACTCCCACTCCTCCGCCGCTGTTCACCATCACGCTTACCGTGAACGTTCCGCCCGTGGCATAGGAACCGCTTGCGGGAGAAAGAGAAAGGCTCGCGCCCCCCGTCGACTGGGCGCGAACGATCGGGATGATCCCCGCGCTAACCGCAAGACAGCCGAGCGCGAAAACGAAGAGTGCCCGGCAGACAGCGACCGTTCGATGATGGTGCTTTCTCATTTCTTATTTTCATCCTGTCGGACCTCCTGAACGATAAGTTTCTTGCCCACTCCCGGATGTTTTGCCGGGAGGGTCACCACAAGAACGCCGTTCCCGAGGGTCGCCGTGGCGGCACCGCCGTCGAACGATGCGGGAAGATATATCTTACGATACAGCGCTTTCCATTTTATCTCCTGCTTCACGTATATTCCTTTTTCCGGAGGATTGCCGTCCTTCGGAACGGCAATCGCGGGAAGTTCCGGCCTCTTTTGGGTCGCCTCAACGACGAGCGTGTTTGATTCCTCGCTGATCGTTATATCAAAACCGCCGGCGGGAATCCCGCTCGCCTTCAGAAAAACGACCATCCGCGAATCGGATTGAAAAAGATCCACATCGATCGGATCCGTGCCATCGGGCGCCTTCTCCACCGCCGGCGTCATCACCTGCGCGGGATCATCCTTTTTTATGGAAACAGCCTTGTTGCCGGTGGCGGTATAGGTAACGCTCTTTGGCGGAGCGACCGCCTTCTCGTCCCCTCCGGCATCATCGTCACCCTGAAGCCTCATCGACAATTTTTCATAAAAGGAACTCATGCGTATTATATAAGTCAGTATACCAAATCGAACTCGCCGTTTCCATGAAAATTATCCCGTCCAGTGCGCAAGCATGATGCTCAAATCCGGAAGGTCGACTTTCCCATCGCCGTTCAGGTCCGCGGGAGCATAATCGGTGCCCCAGTGCGCAAGCATGATGGAAAAATCAACGAGGTTCACCTTTCCGTCGCCATTCAGATCCCCGATCTTCAGATTTGCCGCCGCCTCTCCCACTCCGAGAAACGAAGGAGAGGAAAAACTGCTCTCGGCAAGCGACTGCACCAACGAGCGGGCCTTCACTTGATAGGTTCCCATCGGAAGTCCGACGGTGGAAAGAGGATATGACCAGACGCCGTTCGGATCCGCGGTCGTCGTCGCCTCGAGCGGAACTCCTCCGTTCGCCTGACTCGTCACGAGGATGTCAACCGTGGACGAAGGCTCGCCAAGCCCCGATACAAAGAATGGCTTCCCGAGCGCGACCGTGCTTGTGACAAAGCCGATCGAAGGAGGAAGAACGACGCCGGTAATATTGTTCGTTGTCCCCGAGATCAAGGTTATCGTCGTGGTGTAAAAAGAGATCGGGGTGGGGCTGCCGTCCGTCACCTCTATCGTAAATGAATAGGTTCCCTGCGGCAGCGAAGGGATGCTGACGGAAAAATTTCCATAGCTATCCGTCGATGCCGTGGTCGGAATCTGCGACCCGTCCTGAAGTACGGCAATGGTCGCGTCGGGCATAGCGATCCCGCTGATCACAAGAGAGGGCGATGGCGGCAACGCCGCGTACGGCGCTCCACCCCCCCCGCCTCCTCCGCCGCTACTGCCGGACCCGGGAGCTCCTCCCCCGGTCCCTGTTCCCGTCGGGTTGCCGGCGTAAAAAGATATTATGTAATCCGTCGTGTTTTTATTGCCGGCATAATCACTGCAACGCGCATAGAAGGTGTACGTGTTTCCCAAGACGATATTCCCGACAATGAACGTATGGAACAAGTCGGATGACTGGTCATCGGTAACACCGGCCATCGCATCGTAAGAAACACCGGAGGACGTCGCATATCTACAGGTGGCATATATATTCGTATCAAAGGAGACGAGAACATTTCCGGCGTTGGAAGGAATCGTGCCCGACGGGAGGCCGTCCGAAAGCACCGGCACGCTTCCATTCGTATTCGCATCGACACCGACCGCCGGAATGATCGCCACCATCGCCGCTCCATAGTCGAGCGGAGCGCTCATCGCAGTATAGGTATCGATGAATATCCGGTACGATGCCGGCGCGGAGGGATTGGTGATCTGATAGACGCCGGCCGGAGCGTTGGTGCCGAGCAAGACGCGCACATACGATCCTGCCGGGATGCCCGAGCCGGACGAGAGCGTGATCGTGATCGGACCCGTCACCGGCGACACCGCGACGCCGTCATCCGTCCCGTCGGGAATCGCCGCGAGCGTACGTTCGGTGGCGTCGGAAAGAGAGGAGCTTGTCGAAACGGCGAGATCCATATCGGTATAACTGAAAAGCGGGTCGATGGAGAAGGGGGTGTTCTCAAAAGAGATGACGATCTGTCCCGATGCCGGGATGCCGCTCGTCGTCCTGAAAACGATCGCGTGATTGACTGAGACCGACGGGCGGGAATCGCTTATCGTATCGCTTACATAGCTCAATTGTGTTTGCGCCTGCGCGGCGCGCGCGACCGGCATCCAAGCAAAAGAAAAAGCAGCCAAAAACAATAAGGCTGCACTCATGATATAAATGGATCGATGCCTCACCCCTCTATTATATAGGATAGAGAAAAAATTATTCTTCCGGAGGACCCTTCGGAGTGCGGCGGAAATATTGCCACTCGAAGTAGAAGTTGAGAAAAACAAGGATACCGATGATGGCGATCGCAATGGCAAGATACCAGATCACGGGAGACTCCGCAGCGGTAGCCGCCCCGGTGCTGCTCGCGAACGCCGCCTCGCGCGCGGCGAGATCCGCCGCCTGCTGGTTCAGCTCGGTCTGTTGCTGTTGCAATTGCTCGTTCAGCGTATTGTAAGGGTTCGGCGCGATGCCGACCGCAATGCCGATTTGTGCCAACAACCTCGAAGGAGCCGCCACCCTTCCGCCGGAAAAAAGGAGGAGGGATGAAATGGCTCCGAGAAGCATTATCAGAAACCAGACCGTCCGTTTATTCATGCGGCCTCTATCCAAAGAAGAACAAGAGGATGAGAAGGAAGACGAGGGCGAACACCGCCGTCGCGATCACAATAAAGACAAGCCGTGAGAGCGGGAGTCCTCCGCCCGAAAGCAATTTTTCCTCTTCTGATGCGGAAGAACGAACTTCTTTGCCGGATTCGCCGATCATGGCACTCACGCGCTTGCGAACGTACGCCTTGACCGCCCAGACGAATATCAGGATGAAGAAAATGATGCTTCCGAGTACGGCGGCGATCGGAACGACCGGGATGACCCAGAACGTCGCCGATGCGGAAACGGTTTTGTTCTCCGTATCTCCATAATTCAATGTGGTGATGGCAGTGAATTGCCCGAACGCAAAACCATTGCCTCCCCACGATGCAGTGAATGATCGCTGGGTGCCGGGGAATATTGAGGCTGCCTGATCGTTTACGATCACCGTCCCCACCTTCTGACCGAACATATTAGTGATATCAATCGGGCCGCGCGGCTGGATCAGTACGTTGCCTTCGTTCGCGATCGATGCGGTAAACGTGACGCTCGGCGTCTGATAGAGCGATTTGTCGGTCGAGAACTCCTTGATCTCCGCCTGTTCCGTGGCATTACCCGCAATGCGAAGCTCGATGAGCGCGCCAACATTATATCCAAGCCCCGATCCGTTGGATGTCGGCCTACTCGCGCCGGACGAAATGAAGATCGCGCCGTAATGTCCTCCGGGTCCGGCGTTCTTCGGAACCGTGATCGTGAAAGGGACGGTGACGTTGCCTCCTGCCGGAATCGATATCTCCGTCTCGCCGAGCGAGACCCACGAGCTCAGGCCGTATTCCGGAACTGAAGAAGTGGTGAAGATCGGTTCGCCGGATCCCTGCATTCCCGAGATATCCTGGACGCCGACCGAGAATTGATGGGCAACGGTATCCGGATTGCTGATGGTTATCGAGGTCGAAAACTGATCGCCGGGGTTCACGGTCTGCTCAAAAAGGGCGGGCGCCACTTTTATGTTCAGTCCGATTCCGGCAGTCTGCGCGCGAGAAACACCCCCGAAAAGGACAACTCCCGCCAAGAGAACAAAGCCGGCTCCGGCCGCTAAAGCGATTCGACGCCCCACCCCCCTTTTTGATGTATCCATCATTGTTTCGGCCTGGTTAATAGTTTGAGTCTAGCATATCAGTGCCACCCCGCAAATATCATTTTTCAAGAAGGACGTCCGAGATAATTCCCTAGAAGATCGGCGTCGCCACGTAAATCTGGTTGTTCACGTAGTCGTTCGCGGCTGCCTGCAGAGGACCGATCTCGATGCGCGTCGTTACCTTCGCGGCGCCAACGTTCTGCGTTGTTCCATCCGCAGGGCCAGTCCATCCGAAGACGATGAGCGTGGAGGTCGGATTGAAGCTTCCCGCATAGAGCGGAGTGCTGCTTCCAAAGAACGGACCTCCCACTGCCGTACTGCTCGTATCGTCGCTCGTGATGCCGACATGTCCGTAGGTATTCGGATTGTTGATGACATTCGTAGGCGATGTCCACGGGGAAGGCGTTGATGTCGCGTTGGCATTGGAAAACAAGTGGATGATATTGCCTTTGTTGCTCGTAAGATCCTGATCCTCATGCACGGTGACGGCAAATCCGTTCGACGCATTCGTCGTCACGTTGAGCTGAAGGCCCAATTCGTTATGGGTGGCCGGGGCGATCGTGCCGAACGGAAGGCTTGAGGAGGTATCCGTGCCGGTCGTCGTTGCATTATTCCCAAGCGTGGTAGAGGTCGAGAGCGGAGAGATCGTAAAGGTGAAGGTGGTCGCAATGGCGGCGGTGACGTTGACGCCGTTTATGATAGCAATTCTCGTATCCGCCGAGCTCGGCTGTGTGCCTCCGATGCGGATGATGTATGAACCGGTGCTCGTCGGGTTCGTGATCGTATTGCCCAGGATCTTGAGGGATATCGTCCCCGAAGCGATCGTGTTGCTCGGGCAAACGGTAAAGGTGAGCACATTATATGAGGTCGTCGCCATCTGAACATTGTTTCCGCTGCCGGGGCAGGTCGATGTGGCGATCGTCATCCCCGTCGAGGTCACGTTGGCGATCGAGGTTGAAGTGACACTGCCGAATGCGCTCGTATTGGGATCGAACGTGTACGTGATGCTCTGACCGGCGGTCGTCGATGAAGGGTTAGTGAACACGATCGTGTGGTTCGCGGGATATCCCGGACGGGCATCGCTCAGCGTATCGCTTACATTCGTCAAACTTGCCGCGTGAGCAAGCTGAAGGATGCGGAATCCGACCGTCCATGCGAGGAGGCTTATGACCAACCCGATGGTGATTGCGACTATAATATCTTTTTTTACTATCTGATGTTCGGTAAACATTTATCTAATCTGAGTTATTTATTTGTAGGCAACTAAAAGTATGGCGACCTTTTTAATTAATTTTTATTATTTGGAAATCATTATGATTTCTCGTTGAAATAATTGTACCATAACAAGTTGTAAACATTTCAAGGCCACTTATCCACAGGCAGTCAAGAGAACCGTCCACAGGATAGTTCGGATTACTAGAACACCGGCGTCGCCACGTAAATGAGATTGTTCTGATAGTCGTTCGCGGCTGCCTGCAGAGGACCGATCTCGATGCGCACCGCTACTTTCGCGGCGCCAACGTTCTGCGTTACGCCATCCGCCGGACCGTTCCATCCAAACACCATCAGTGTCGATGTCGGATTGAAGCTTCCCGCATAGAGCGGAGTGCTGGTGCCGAAATTCTTTCCTCCGACAAGCGTACTGCTCGTATCGTCGCTCGTGATGCCGACATGTCCGTAGGTATTCGGATTGTTGATGACATTCGTAGGCGATGTCCACGGGGAAGGCGTTGATGTCGCGTTGGCATTGGAAAACAAGTGGATGATATTGCCTTTGTTGCTCGTAAGATCCTGATCCTCATGCACGGTGACGGCAAATCCGTTCGACGCATTCGTCGTCACGTTGAGCTGAAGGCCCAATTCGTTATGGGTGGCCGGGGCGATCGTGCCGAACGGAAGGCTTGAGGAGGTATCCGTGCCGGTCGTCGTTGCATTATTCCCAAGCGTGGTAGAGGTCGAGAGCGGAGAGATCGTAAAGGTGAAGGTGGTCGCAATGGCGGCGGTGACGTTGACGCCGTTTAATATCACCACGCGGGTGTCAGCGGAATTTGCCTGCGTGCCTCCGATGCGGATGATGTATGAACCGGTGCTCGTCGGGTTCGTGATCGTATTGCCCAGGATCTTGAGGGATATCGTCCCCGAAGAGATCGTGTTGCACGCGGTAAAGGTGAGCACATTATATGAGGTCGTCGCCATGGAAGCGGTGTTGATCGCTCCTGCACAGGTTGCGACGACGGACATGCCGGTCGATGTGACGTTCGCGAGAACGGTTGAAGTGACACTGCCGAATGCGCTCGTATTGGGATCGAACGTGTACGTGATGCTCTGACCGGCGGTCGTCGATGAAGGGTTAGTGAACACGATCGTGTGGTTCGCGGGATATCCCGGACGGGCATCGCTCAGCGTATCGCTTACATTCGTCAAACTTGCCGCGTGAGCAAGCTGAAGGATGCGGAATCCGACCGTCCATGCGAGGAGGCTTATGACCAACCCGATGGTGAGCGAGGCAGCGAGATCTTTTCTAAATGTCCTGTACTGAGAAAACATTTTTTTGATTTTTATCGAGAGCCTCCTTGTAAGAGTATTTTAAAACGGACCATCTGGTTTTGTAAACTATCGGTCGTGTGGATTCCTGAGATCAAGCGTCCCGTCATCATGGCGGGAAAGCGATGCTTTTCTTTTTTCCTTCGGAACATGCCCGTATCTTTGCAATTCGTGCGCAAGCATGTTCCTCACGGCACGCCTTAAGAGATACATACAGGCCATGGCGGCGATAAGGATGCCGAATCCCACCTCTAATAACTGATCAATGGGCAGAACCCAGAATCCGATCGTCCGGGTGATGCTTTTTGTTCCATTTTCACCATACCCGAGGCTGAGAACCGCAGTATAAGGCCCGATATCCAGCAGACTTGGCTGGCCCTGCCACTCGACATCGAATTCCCGGCTGCTTGACGGGAGGACATACCCAAGCGTCCCCGTCCCGTTGATGGGAATCTCCCCGCGTTCCTTACCGAAGGCATTGTATATCTGGATCATGCCCGACGGACGGATATGTACATTGCCGGTATTCTGCACATTGACCGAAAAATGCACATCGGGCGTCTGATAGGAGGGATGGTCGGTCGAAAAATCATGTATCTGTGCCGACTCGATGATATTTCCCGAGACCCGGACGAAGATGAGCGCGGAAATAAAACTGCTCACGCCGACCTGGGATTGTCCGGATGGTCCGCTTAACCCTCCTGTCCCGATGAGGATCGCGCCGTAGTGTCCGCCGGGAGATGCGTCGGCGGGCACGGAGATCGAAAAGGGAACGTCCGCCGTGCCGCCCGCCGGCACATTGACCGATGAACCCGAGACGGTGATCCAATTGGCGAGCGCATCGTCATCACCTGCGAGCGCTGAGAGCGGAATGAAACTTCCGTGTCCCAGATCGTCCGACGCTTCGAATCCCATGGCTATCGCATGGACCTGCAGGTCGGTCGCATTCGTATTCACCACCCTGATCGAACTCGACCATATATCCCCGGGATCCACATTCAATTCAAAAAACGGGGGGGTGATCGTGAGCGATGTCGAATCCGCCGTTTGCGCGCGGGATGTCATCGGCAACAATATCGCCATGGCGACGGCAATGATAAAAAGTTTGCTGATCTTATTCATGGGGATGGCGAAGGTCTATCGTTGTTTCGAAATTTTTCCTCTTGAGAAGATTTTCGATCGCGCGGCGGCGGCGATGATGGCGCTTCTCATATTCATGATGGAGCCAGATCGCGAACGCTATTGTCAGAATGAACAACGTCGTGAATAGCACGAGTATTTTTTTCCACGGGAGCACCCAGACAAGCGCGGTGTCCTGGAGGTCGCTGTTCTCTCCGCCGTAAGAAAGATCAAGCACCGCCCTGTACTGGCCGAGACCCTCCTGCCCCTGCCATGGCGCGGTGAACGATTGTTTCGCGCCGGGCGCAAGTGGAATATTTTCCGGGTTCGCGTCGATCGATCCAAGTTCGTGTCCAGACCGGTCGTAGAACGTCATCTGGCCGGAAGGGGTGGAGGAAACCTGCCCGTTATTCTCTATTATATAGGTGAACACTACCGGAAACCCCGTATAAAAGCTCTTTACTGAGGAAAAAGCGTCGATACGCAGGCTCGCGGTAAGGCCGGATGCGACGGACATATCAATGAGCGTCTGCGGAGCTCCGTTCAGATGTTGTTCCGCATCGTCGCGCGTGCCGCCCTCGACGAACGCAATCACCGCATGATAATCCCCCGCCGCGGCGTACGGGCTGATCTGTATCTCGACGGGAGTGGTGGTCGATTGTCCGGGCTGCAGCAATATGGCTCCGCGCGAGACACCGATCCACGCCGCGAGCAATGTGGCGCGGTCGTCCTGTGAGGGATTTGCAAACACCTGCGTACCGCTCGCGGTGAGCTCGCACACCGTGGCAAAGATATTCTCCTGGACGTTCGAAGTATTCGTGATGGTGAGCGAGTAATTCAAAATATCGTTCGGCACACCGCTGCCGTCGATCACTGCGGGGAGCACGGTGACGGTGTCGGTGTCGGCGTGCGCGACGGGGGGCGTATGCAAGCCGAAGAAAAAAAGAATCGCCGCGGCGACGACGGCCGCCGCCATCGTTCCTTCTGTTATTTTTTCATAAAAAAAAGTTTTTTTCATCAGAATGAAGGGGCGACGACGTAAATAATATTGTTCTGATATGCACCCGTGCCCTGTGTCGCCCCGATCTGTGCGCGATAGACCATATCCATCGTACTGCTTACCGCAGGAGACCCGCCATATCCGACCTCCGCGATCGTTGAAGTAAGCGCCGCGTAACTGTCATCGGCCGCGAAACGCACCGACCCTCCGGACAGCACCGGACTGCCGGCGTGATAGCCGTAACATCCCGCCGACGTGACGGTACATCCGCTCGACCATGCGACCGGACTCGCATTCGTTCCCGCAACGCCGGGCAGCTGATCGCCGCGCGCATCAGTAAGCTGCTGATCCTGTTCGGCATATATCTCATACCCTTCCGCTGCATCCGTCGTGATCAAGAGCCGCTGCGCGGCGATCGTGCTCGTCCCGATAATAAGCGACCCGAAGGGAATGCCGGTAGCCGTCGTCGAAACGTTCGTCATGACGCCGTTCGTGCTCGTGCTCTGCGGAAGCCCGCTCACGGAAAAGGTCAGTGTCGCTCCCTGCATGACCAGGCTCGGATAACTCGACGTGGCGCCGAGCGGGATCACCGTGCTATCGGCGGCAAGGATCGGACGGAAGAAGTAAGCGGTCCCGTTCGATGCGCCGGATGCCATGATGGTAAATTCATATTCCGTCGTCGCGCCGGCATTCTGCGTTGATGTCGACGTGCTTATGCCCGAAGTATTGTGCGTGCCGCATCCGTTGCCGACCCCTCCGCTGCACGCGTCGCTTGTCGAGAGCACCGCGGTCGAGATGACCTGATTGTCATTCCCGCCGGTGCTCGTTGCATAGCACCACGTCGAACTCGCGGTGCAAGCGCTCCCCGCTTCCGCCACAAGCCCGGGGGAAACCGTAAAATCTGACGACTGCGCAAATTGTAAACGAAACTTCAGGTTCGCGCTCCCCGTGATGCCGCTCATCTCTTTTATATTGAGCCGCAGTTTTATCACCTGCGCGTTCGCGATGTTCGAAGGCGCGACATTCTCCGCGGCAAGCGAACTGGTCGGCGTCTCGTCGTTCGCATCGCCGTACCATCGCCACGTCTGCGATACCGGTGCGAAGTCGCTCTCGTTCACCGGGCCGGTGTCGGCAGCGAAATCCGTACTTGCCGCGTTGCCGTTCATCATCGGCGCACCGCCCGAGATCACCTGGAAGTCAGTGGATGAGGCGTTCCCGCCGAACATCCCGACGAAACCATCCTGCACGATGAAATCCGTGCTTGTCGCGGTGTCCGCAAATGAAAACACGAACGGTCCCGCGAAGAATGCGATGAGCGTTCCCGCGACCGCGGCGATGATCCATTTATGGGGTGGTTTGATTTTGGCCATTGTTGATCGTCGTTACGATCGCGCTGTCGGAGCGGAGTGTTTCCCAGAAAAGCACCTGCGATATGGGGATCATCATTTCGTCGGTAGGACCATGGATCTCACTGCCGAGCTTAACCAACTTCAATGGTGACTGGTTCTGCGCGCTCAGATCCTGCCCGGGCTGTGAGAGTTCCAAATAATAAACATCCCTCAAGGTGATGACCCCCTCGAACGGGACATCCCAAAAATGGCCGAAGTACACCTGATTGTTGGTGAGAAAGACCGCCTTCCATTGCGTTGCGCCATTCACCAGCCACCATCCGACAAGGACGATAATAATAGTGACCACCAGCCAGAGAAATATCTTTCCGCGGCGCGGACGGTATCTTTTATGCGATGCCCCGTCTGCCGATCCCTGATATTGTTCTTCCCCTTTTAAATTTATTGTTTCTCTCATTTTTTTATAGCATTATTCGCACCATTTCTTATTGCGTGGTCCCGGTCGAATCCGTTCCCGTCGCGTCCGTGATCACGTCTGCGGTTGTGTCCGAAGAAGAACTGTCTGTATCCGGCACGGCAATCGTTGTGTCGGTTGAGGTCGGAGCCGACACGCTACTATCAATATCGTCGGTCGTTCCGCTTGTTGCATCTGTTGAGCTGCTGTCATCATCAGAAGTCACGACCGTGGTTGTCGCTGCCCCGGTATCGGTTGTGGTTGCCGCTTGCATGTTGCCGTCAGTAGCATCACCACCTCCTCCACCGCTGGTATCTGCGGGGGGGGTATTTTGGTTCCATGAAACATCGGCTCCTCCCACGTGATAACTTTGCACCATGACCCAGTCGAACGGGACGTCGTTCGCCT
Organism: uncultured bacterium; assembly: GCA_963718575.1. Lineage (GTDB taxonomy): Bacteria > Patescibacteriota > Minisyncoccia > UBA6257 > 2-01-FULL-56-20 > JAKAGE01. The sequence goes on from OY970358.1 coordinate 506,035, forward strand.
GCGGCACTGCGACACCCACGGAAAATCCGACGCCGTCCTGCTCGCTTATCACCACCAATGGTACGGCGGTGAGTGCAGTCGGCGTGATGAAAATTTTCGACGATGATGTCACTTGTGTATTGGATATGAAAACCGCCGAGGAGAGAGCGCCGAGCGTCGCAATGCCGGAAATCTGATCCGGGCCGGATGGCACTTTGATGTTTCCTCCGGGAAGTATCACCTCCGTCTTCACGAAAAGATTTTCCACGGCGATCATCGATGCCCGTATGAATGTCTGCACCGCATCGCCGATGTTCGCGAAGATGCCGAAAAAATTACGGAGGTCGTCCCCGATCGAGAAAGAAGACGAAGCGGTGCTTGTCGTACCAATAAGGTCCCCCGGTTCCCACCCGACATCCACGAATGCCAGAATGGAGCCCGTAGTGGTGCCTTCCGACGGATCGGGGGTAAAACTTTGCATTGCGATGGCGACCACCCGGCCCGGTCCCGTCGCGCGCATGGCGATGCCGGGGATGTCCGACGACGTAAGATAGTCGCCGGCATTGATATCGCCGTTTTCGTTCGTCACATTGATGGGAACGCGGCCGGCGAGAGCAACAAGCTCCTGGACGCCCGATGGCGGATCCGAGTTGCCGAGCGTGGCACCCGGCTGCGTGGAGATGATGCCCATGAGAGTGTTGTCGTAGGGGCTTTCTGATTGCTTCACGCCGTCGCTGATAGAAGGGTCTAAACTTATCACATCCCCCGCCGTGAGCTGCGTACCGGTCGCGGCATAATATACTTCCGCGACATCCGAACCGGCGCGGATTTCCTGCAGGGTGAGCTCCGCATAGCTAAGGTTCGAAACCGTGCCGGCGTAATCGGCACAGAGCCAGTAATTCTGCTTGGTTGTCGAGGCGGGAGCGTCCACCACGTTCAACGTCATATTGAAAATGCCCGGGATCGTGGTGCTTGCGCGATCGAACGTGCTTGTCACCACGCTGCCGACAAGGGAGGTGCATGTCGCCGTTTTATACACGCCGATGCCGACCGAACTGGTGGCCGCGGTCGTACTTGCCATGACGTTCGCCGTGATCCACACCTCCGAATTCAGGCTTGATGGCGTGATGCCTGCGGTAGTATCCGACGCCATGGCAACCGTGAGCACTTTGTTCACGGAGGTGCTCGCGATCACGGTGAATCCCGTGCTTCCCCAGGAAAGATTGCCGTTGCCATCGGTAACAAGCGACTGCCCCGCCGTGCCGGTCGAGTTCGGTAATGTCAGCGTAAAACTTCTCGGCGTGCTCGTGCTCCCCTGAAGGGTCACGGTAGAGCTCGTGAGGGAATTATAGAAGAGGAGCTGGCCCTCCGTTGATGAGGAAACGCCCAATGCTTCCGGCCCCACCACCTGCAATTGCGTGGACGGGGAGGATGTGCCGATCCCGATATCGCCGTTGCTCATAACGGTGAAGATATTCGACGAGGTGGCAATATAAAAAAGCGAGTTTGAAATATTCGTCGTCGTGGCGATGGTCAGTTGTCCGGAAGAGGCCACCTCGAGCACCGTGGATGAATTATTTTCGAACTCCAGATAATCGCCGTTGTATGTTCCCGAGGTATTGATACCGATGAACGTCCCCGAGGCGACACCGTTCTTTATCGGCAACTGCCCGAGCGATATGAGCGACGCGTTTGCGGATTGGGTCGGAGCCACCGCCATCTGCAACATGTTCGCCGACACCATGCCGGCGACCCGGAACGTGGATGAAGTGATATAGTTGTTCGCCGAAAAGAATTGTATCGCACCGGTGCCGGCACCTCCCTGCAATGTCAGCGTGTTGGTGCCGGTCGCGTTGATCTCCGGATTCACGCCCGCGAGCGTGAGCGTGTCGGACGCGATCACGGGGATCATCGTGCCCGATGCATTTGTGGAAGCGCTGTATCCATCCACGGAATACGAATTGATCGCATACCCCGACGCGACCACCCTCTCGCGCGGAGAGAGCGTTTCGAATACCTCGCTTCCGCCCGTGCACGTCGGGTCCACGAGCGTGGCGACCTGGACATTCAAATAGACCGTGTTGCTATCCTGAAAATCATATGTCAGCGCGTCGCCGCCCGCACTCGTATCGCCCACGCCGATATCAAAGACCCCGTTTGCCACCGTGGCGCTCATGATCAATGCGGTCGCGGCGGGCCACACCTGCGACCCCCCGGACGACGCATTGAAAAGGGAAAATCGGAAACAATAGGTCGTACCCGCGCCGCCCAAGAGATTGCCGCTCGAGCTTAAAAGCCTTCCCTGATAACTAAGGATTCTCGGGACGCCGGCCGTTTGGGCAAAAGCAAGATGTGCCCACGCCGCAGAAAGAAGGATGACGGCGAGGGAAAGGATAATTCCGATAGTATGCTTTAGTTTCATTGCATATTCGCTCACTTGAGGATATTTGCGACAATGGCATATATCAGGAAGATGCACAGCATAAAAAGAAGTGCGATGGTGATATAGATGACCTTCCGCGCGAGGCGCAGGACCTCTTCTCCCGAGCTATGCGCCATAAGCCAGCGGCGGACTTTATTCCTCATCCCCGATCCTGCGCCCGGCTTCGCGCCGCCGGATTTATTCTTTTCAAGATACTCTCCCAAAGCCTCTTCGGTCGTCACCCATGCAATATTCAAATAGATCTGCTTCCCCGAGAGCTTTCCTTTTCTGATAAGTTGCCCTAAATAATCCGGAGTATATCCGGATATTTTGGAAGCTTCCTTCAGGGTGATGTAACGAGTCCCTCCTTTTTTATTTTCGACCATAATCCTTTAAAACACTGCATTTCCCGCAATCTCGGGGGGCGATATTTCCCCAAACTCGACCGCCGAGATATCTGATTTCATTATACACGACTCTGATTTGACTGCTTGTGGATAAATAGTTTTTGTAAAAACCCAAGGGAGCGCATCCGCTGAAAGTAATGCACACAATTCTTCTTGCGGGAAGAATGCTCGTGTCTTACAATGAATCGTATATGGATAATATGTCGTTTTTTAGAAGACTCGCATCCGTCAGGTCGAATATGGAAGCTCCGGATATTAATATTGATCTCGCGAAGGCCACGTTACCGATTCCGGCTCCGCCGAAATCCGCCGAGCAAGATACCGACGGACCCGTTGGGCAGCTTACGGTGGATATCTATCATACGCCCAACGATATCGTCGTTGAATCCGCGATAGCGGGGGCGCACCCCGAAGATATCAATGTTGTCGTGGCAACCGATTCGATATCAATAAAGGGCCTCCGGAGGCGCGATCCCGAATCCCCTGAGGCTGAATATCTGCACCAGGAATGCTATTGGGGTAAATTTACCCGCTCCATCATCCTTCCGGAAGAAGTAGACCCGGAAAACGCATCTGTTAAGTTCAAGAACGGCATTCTTTCTGTGCGAATGCCAAAAACGAATCGCAAAAAGACCCGGAAATTGGAGGTTCGAATGGATTAAGGGAAGGGAGTCTTTTCGGCGAGACAAAAAAGCGGCTTTCGAGCCGCTTTTTTACTTATCTATTTTATCCGGCTATCGCTATAACAGAAAGTGGACAATAAGCTGGAAGATCGCGAGTCCGGAGATCCCTATGATGGCCAGGTACGGGAGCATCGCAGCTGCCCAATTCTTCTGTACCGGAGCCGCCGCAGGCGCCGTCGGCGTATATTCTTCGACACGCGTGTTCCCGGCCATATCTATGGCACGCACCGCGATGACATCGTTCAGACTTTGATCCTGAATGAGATAGGGGCTTATCGCACGGATCCAGTTCCACTGATTCTGTGGGGTGTTCAGTTGTGAAGGCGGTACTTCAGCCACTTCATAATGATCGATCCCCGTCTGCTTATCCACCGTCGAGAAGATGGCGAACCATTGGCCGTTGAAGAGCGACGGGTCATGATACACTCCCACAGTGAAAGGTTCGGGCGGCGTCGTGTCGTTCTGGATCGCCTCCTGCATCGCGTCCACTGAAACATAACTTCCTTTCAGCATTTGAGGAGTATAGGTTGCGGTTGCGGTCTGCAGCGCCGCGGGAGTTCCCAGTCCGTCGTTCAATATCGCCTGCGTGCTGCTGAGGAAAGAAAGATGCGCAGCCTGGAACAGTGTTGAGGTTGCTAGGGGAGTGGATGAGGTCGGGAATTTGAAATATATCGTGGCAAGCTGATTGCTCAAGCTCGGATCGCCGGCCACGCGCCCGCAATATCCGCCGGGCAATCCACCTACGAAAGAAATAACTCCGTATGATGAATATATCGTAGGCTGTTTTACCCACAGCGTGAGAATCGAATCGCCGTCACTTACGCCGACCGCCTGGAGTATATTGGCAGGATAAGCAAGGTCAACCTGAGCGGCGTTGATGCACTGACCCTGGTTGTCTAAGCGGACATTAACCGCGAACGTGACCCCCGGCGGATACTTTCCCGTCGCCGGATCCAGATAGATCTGGGCGGCATGAGCAAGTAAGGGAACCGCAAATATGGAAAGTATAAAACTGAAACCAGCCAGATATTTTTTCATCTATAAACATAAGTATAGCACGGCAACTACGATATTTGAGAAAACGTCCGCCCGGTAGGATTCGAACCTACGACCAGTCGTGTATAAGACGACGGCTCTACCACTGAGCTACAGGCGGAAACTTATTAATCTTTGGAATCCAGCAGCCTGCACTGCTTTGAAGGGCGTCTCTCGGAGCCGCGAAGGCGGGTCCCGCCCAAGGGGCGGGCAAGCCAGGTTGCGCGTAAGCGCTCCGAGGCGCGAACCCCGTGGCTCAACGCCGCACCCACGAAGTAGCGCGGACTACTGATTCCCCTTCTCTATAGTATCAAACTGGTCCATTGCCTGCCCAGCCTGCGCATTGAAGTTATTGATCGCATTCACGTCGGTGTTGATCTGATTCACAATTCCCGTCACCTCATCGTTTGGCACCGGCGTTCCGCTGAACCGAGATTGAAGCACGCCAAGAAGATGATCGAGGTCGTTGCTGTATGTGATGAGTTCGTTGATGACGGCAAGACGGCTCGAAATCGATTCGAGCGCCGCTTGCTGTGCGGACGGCGAAGTGATGTCCGGAAGAGCACTCGTCATTTGGCTCACCTGCGCGGAAAGCTGGATCGCTTCGGCGCGCAACCCCGCGCTTTGGTTGATAAGGTCGGTCGTTGAAGCGAGAGCTGCCGAGTAATCGCCATCCTGATCGTCTTTATTGATTCCCTGAAGCTCGGCCGTGGACTGGTTGGAATTGTTGACGATTGTTTGGGCAATGATAGCGCCCTGCAGCCGCGCGGCAGTGAAGTCCGCCGGGACTTTGTTTTCCGCCCGCCAAAACAGGACGAGACCATATCCCACAGCAATAAGGATGATAAAAGCCGCAATGATCTTTGTGCGACGAGAGAATGTGGGCATGAATTGGATTTCCTATTTTTACCAAAAATAATTGAAAAAAGCAAGTAAGAATGGTAGATTAAATCACGCAGAGCGCGCCGGAGAACCGGCGGCACTGCGGGTATTGTATAACGGTATTACGTCACCCTTCCAAGGTGAAGTCAGGGGTTCGACTCCCCTTACCCGCTCAGAACAGGAAACTTTTGCCTCATATCTACAACCGTCATAGGAATGGCGCTTGTTTCGAGAGGTTCAAACCATTCCAATTCTTTCTCAATAATTTCTCGCTTCTCTTCAATGAATTTGAATGGACGCCGAAGGGTTAATGCGATCTTTTGGGCTTTAAGGATGTGGTTGTAACCAATACAGGCGAATATCGCTTTTTTCGTTTCCAAATCGCCGTGCTTGAACCATACGCGGGCATAGCGTGCAAAGTTGAAAGTCCTCTCGCTCAGCTCAACCCAATTCTCCAATTCCTTGCCCTGATCCGTGTTTAGGCCCTAATAAAAAAGAAAAGCGGCCCGACATTACTGCCGGACGCTGTCAAGCTGTCGGAATCATAACTACCTATCTTCGCGTCATTTGATTGACGCCCTGGATGCTTTTTAAGCGATAGGGTAGTTTATGTTTCTTCAGGTGGTTATTGATAGTCACATATTCACTCAACCAAAAGTCGTCGATTGCCCTGCTGCGCACCTTGTAGAACCCATACTCACGGATCCATTCAAGCGCTTTGCGATGATTATACTTCCAGTCCTCCGCGGAAAGAATCGCATCCCACTCCGCATTGGTTAATGGTTCCGATGGGGAGCGGATGATTTTTATAAACGCGACGACGTGTTCGCCGGGTTTACAATACTGGCAAAGCCGTGCCTTCACGCCTTCAATCTCCCGTGCGACGATCTCATCTAAATTCATTTTTCCCTCCGCTTAAAGCTGCCTGTCCGCATTCTACCGATTGACGGATAGACTGTCAAATGATATGATGCCTCCAGTCAAAAGGAGGTCTTTGTGCCCACTTGTAATACCGCATGGAATATCTTCCTCAGATGGAAGCGGCGCAATGAAGAGGGTGAAGACTTGCGCGGAGTTACCAACGAGATAGCGCTATCTGCCCTGGCTCACATCGCGGAATGTCCGTTGTGTCTGGTACGATGGGAGGTATTTATGCAGACATTTCGTCCGCCTAAACTCGATCCCTGGGCCTCCCTTTTGCCGTTTCTCGCTAGGGCGACGGGAATCCCACCGGAAGAAATTTCCCGTGATACCCCTCTTGGATCTATTCAGATTGCCAACATTATTATGCTTCTCCACAGGGTTAAACGTTGCCGTGTGAAATGCTTTCCCGACAAGATGACTGTCGGTAAGCTCATTGCCCGATGGGCGACATCTTCGTAGAGGGAGCGAATAGAAAGCCCGTTTGTCGCGCCATGCGACGAACGGGCTCTTTTTTATTGCCGCGGTTTTCTTTAGTCAAAAATAGCTCGCGTTGCCGTGTTATACTACTCCTAAATATAGCGCTCATTGCATGATTCATCTCATTATTTATCTTATTGCGGCGTATTTGATTGTCGGGACTGTCATTTATGTCCTAGGACATCCCCTGCGTGAGCGGGTCGCAACGACTGCAGAGACGGAGCATTCTGAAGGAAAAACGAATATGTTATATCGCCACCTTGCCCATTCCGCGCAGGCAATCAATTTCTTGGTGCATTCGTCCGTCTCGGTGGTCACGCGCGAGCCGACATCGGCGCCGATTGCGCAGTTATATGAGGAAAGCGTCCGCCGGGCGTTCGACCCTAAACACCTTTTCATCACGACCGGCGCGCCGCATTCCCGCGGCATGTATCTGCGAAATTTTGCGTGGTTCTATCCGGATCTTCTTAGCCCGGCAACGATCATAGATGAGGCGGATCGCGAAAACCGCATCGTTTTGCTCGAGCGGAGTATTCGCACCGCGCTCGAGACGATGGGCACGCGGGCGTATACGACGACGATCATCCCGCTCACCGCGCGCCGCTTCGCCGCCGTCAATTACGTGACGCCGCCGTCCGACTCCCTGCTCGGCATTCTGGCAGGGCTCGAACAGCTCACTGACGCATCGCGCGAGACCGGCTACACCGCGACGGAGATCATCGCGCAATATAAAAAGAACATCGAGCGCGAGCTCGCACGCATCGCCGCACATCTCGAACCGATCATTATCAATAGAAAGAAATACCTCCTCCTCGACGCGCGGAAAAATATGTCGAGCGCGACGGATACGCGCAACGAGCGCATGCGCTTCGTCGTGAGCGCGAACGTTTGGGCCACATTTGCAAAAGCCGAGCGCCTTGGTCTTATGGATGGAAAAGTATTCGCCGCGTTCGGCCTCGATAAGACGCAATATAAAAAAGATATTCTCGAACTCTTCGGTGCGGAAGGATACATCTGCGACTCGCTCGCTCCTTCGTTGCGTCCGGCGCGCGCCACCGACAACATCACACTCGACTTCGCGCATATCCATAACGGCTTTTGGAATTTCTCCGATCCTGACGAGCAAATACTTTTTAAAAATACGGTCGATCTGATATTCTCCGACCCGACCTTCCGCGACATTTCCAATAATTGTTATTTTGTCTCACGCAAAGATCCCGACTGTGATCTTATTCACCGATACGCCACGCCGTCGTATCATGGCCGCACCGTGTGGTCGTCATTCAATGTTGAGCTCGCCGATCGCCTGCTCGACCTTGCGCACGCGGCCAACGATGAAAGCTACCGCTCCCGCGCTGAACGCATCCTTCTTCAGCTCAAAGAAGACACCGAGCGCAACGGCGGCTACCCCGAGCTCATCGACGCAAACGGCGAACCTTATCGCACGTGGATCTACAAGAGCGCCGTCGCCGATTCTTGGTTTCCCCGCTTCGCGGGCGTGTGGCATAGGACGTTTGGGGTTCGCCCGTAAGAGGAGATAAAAAAAACAGGCCTCGCGGTTACGGCGAGGCCTTACTAGAATCAATCGAAACGCTGGCGGCTTCCTGCGCGGCTCGCAGTGCTTGCGTTTTTTTACGAGAACGGCGACGGGACCGCCCCCATTCCCTCACTGTTTTTCGCTCTTCTGCGGTGAGACAGAAATTCCAATCTTCCCGCGTTTGTTTTCTCTTGGCGTGCTCATTTTTTTGATAACACCTCCAGAAAGTGTCTCCGGCTTCTTTGTCTTGAAAAAGCTCGAATAGTCGGTGGCACTCACATTCGGGACGATGAAAAATTCTTTTCCAGGTAATACGCGCTCGCTCCAAAAAATTCTTGACGAAATTCTCCGTGCGGAGGACTTTGCGAGCAAAATATTGGACACGGCCGCTTGCATCATCAATGACAAGTATCCAACCCGCGTCCTCACCTGCGGGTCGTCCCACAACGATCTCAAAGGAGGAGCTCGGCATCCAATCGCATTGCTTCACGATTTTACGAGCACATCCCGTCCATGCCCTCACCCGATATCCTTTATGGGAGATCTCGAAGCCGACCTCTCCCGCGATCACAAATTTTTCCGTTGCTACCCCGTTGTGATATTCAAGAATTCGTTGTTTTACCCACGGTGGGATTTCTTCAAACCCCAAAGCTTCCAATCCCTCCTTGAGTCCCCGATAATCCGCATATGTCACCGGAACCGCTGCTGGCATGAAAACCACCTCCTTCCCCTATTGAGTTTTAAACGCTCATTAGGTTATACAAAAATCTGTAAAAAAGCACAATGTCCGCCAATAAATTCACATATTCAAAAAAGACAAAGGGCCACACATGAAGTGCAGCCCGGGGAGTCACTGTGGCACGTATATAAAATATAGGTGCGAAATTTTTGGCTCGTAAGCCAGAGAGCGACCGCTTTTTACGGCGGTTTAAATGATGATGATTAAGTTTCGGCAGTCGCTGATATAAATATACCAGAATCCGCCACTCCCGCAAACCCGCCCTGTGGATAACTACAGAATAACCTTAAAAAAGCGCTTTTTGCCTACCTTTATAACCTCTCCGCCCCGGAGGACAAGCGGGATCTGCGGGTCGCGGCAGGGATGGTTATCCACATCAAATCCCCCTTGTTCAACAAGGCGTCGCGCCTCGCTCTTACTCGTAAACACCCCAGAAGCGATAAGAAGGTCCACCGGTAAAATATTTCCGCTATTTATCTTGAGTGTCGGGATCGCGTCCGGGGTCTCGCGTCGCGAGAACATTTTTGCAAAATTTTCCGCCGCCGCATGCGCTTTCTTCTCGCCGTAATAACGCTTCACCACCTCGAATGCTAAAATCTCTTTCACTTTTTTTGGATTATCGCCGCCCTTGATGCCGTCGACGTGCTTCTTTATATCTTTTTCCGGCACATCCGTCGCAAGATGGAAATAATTCGGGATCTGATCGTCGCGCACGGACATCACTTTGCCAAATTGGTCGTCGGGCGCGTCCACGATATTGATGACATTGCCCCAGCTGGTGGACATCTTGCGGCCATCAGTGCCAAGCAGCATCTTATTTGTCATGATATCTTGCGGTTTTTGCTTATATCGCTCCTGGATCTTCCGGCCGGCGAGCAGATTAAAGAGTTGGTCCGTACCGCCGAGTTCCACGTCGGCTTTGATCGTCACGGAGTCGTATCCTTGTATGATCGGATATAAAAATTCGCGCAAACTGATCTCTTTGTGCGCCTCCCAACGATCTTTGAAATTTCTGCGCTCCACCATCTGCTGGATCGTGAACATCTCCGCAAGCTCCGAGATCTCTTGAAAATTCAATTTTCTGAGCCAGGTGCTATTGTAGCGAACCTCCGCTTTTTTGAGATCAATGATCTTACCGATCTGTGCAAGATAGCTCTTAAGATTCTTTTTGACCTGTGCGGCAGTTAGGAATGGGCGTTTTTCCAGCTTGTCGGACGGATCCCCAACCTGTGCGGTAAAATCGCCGATAATAAGAACTATCGTGTGCCCAAGGTCTTGAAACTCCCTCAGCTTCCACAGCGCCACCGCGCGGCCGATATGGATCTTATCCCCTGTCGGATCGATGCCGAACTTCACCCGAAGCTTTTTGCCCGAAAGCAGCGCCGTGCGCAGATGACTTTCATCGATCACCTCTTCCACATTGCGCGAGAGCAATGTTTCGATCTTTTCCTTATTCAGTTCTTTATTGACCGCCATGTAGCTCTATTCTAGCACGAAAATGCTACTATTAATACAGAAAGGCGCCGATTGGCGAATATGGGAGGAAATGCAATGGCGAGAACAGATTCGCAGTTGGAATCTTCCTTTGCTTCAATGCTGCTAGACGAGTCCTTAAAGGAAGTCCCCAGAGTGATGAAGCTGGGAAGCGTCTTTCACCTTGAAGCGCCAATCAACCTCGTAGGTCGAGAAGGGTTACATATTGCAGCGTTTTCCTGCCCAAAATGTGGGTTCATTGCTCTCATTACACGCAGACAACTGTATGAAAAGGAGTTAATGATCTGCGGTGGAGATTTTTGTTCTGCGGAGTGGAAAATTGATGGCGAAGATATCGTTCTCCGCGAACCTCAGTAGAAGAATTCTCCTACGCTCCAAAACCAAAAGCCCGACGCTTCGCGCGCCGGGCCATTTTTTACCTTGGCAAATCTTTTTAGGATTTCTTAATGATCTCGTCCACCACGCCATAGGCCTTTGCTTCCTCCGCGGAAAGCCAGAAGTCGCGCTCGGTATCTTTTTCCACTTTCGCGAGCGCCTGTCCGGTGCTCTTCGCAAGGATCTGGTTCAGCCGCGCCTTCGTTTTTAAAATCTGCCGCGCGGAGATCTCGATCTCCGTCGCCTGACCGCCGATCGAATCCACCGAGACCTGATGCAAAAGTATCTCCGAGTTCGGCAATGTAAACCGCTTGCCCTTCTTGCCGGCGGCGAGAAGGAACGACCCCATCGATGCCGCGATACCGACACACATCGTCGCCACATCAGGCTTCACGTACTGCATCGTGTCGTAGATCGCCATGCCGGCCGTGACCGATCCGCCCGGGCTGTTGATATAGAGTTTGATATCTTTCTTCGGATCCTCGTGTTCCAAAAACAAGAGCTGCGCAATCACGGTGTTTGCAACCGCATCATTCACCGGGCCACCCAAAAAAATGATGCGTTCTTTGAGCAATCGCGAATAGATGTCATATGCCCGCTCACCGCTATTCGTCTTTTCGATGACCGTCGGGATCAGATACTGGCCTTCTTCCATGGTTGGTTGTGTTTTAAAAATTATTTCTTCAACTCTTCCAGTTTGTACACCGCCTCCGCCTTCTTTATTTCTTCCTTTGCCGCGGCCGCATCGCTCCATCCGGAGATCTTCACTTCTTTTTTCTGTAAGATCTTATACGTCTCAAAAAAATTCACGATCTCCTTTAAAAGATGCGGGTTGGACGTTTCGATATCTTTGATGTTATTGATTGCACTGAAGCGCGGATCGCCCGCCTGCACCGCAAGCACCTTCGCATCCGGCTCGCCGGAGTCGTTCATATTGAGCAATCCGATCGGGCGAACCTCCACAAGGCATCCGGTGAATAACGGATCGCCGCCCATCACGAGCGCATCTAAATGATCGCCGTCTTCGGAACGGGTACCCGGAATAAAACCATAATCCAGCGGATATTGATATGAGGCGTATAAAACGCGGTCCAATTTGAAGATGCCAAGCTCTTCATTAAACTCGTATTTGTTCTTGCTCCCTTTTGGGATCTCAATGATCACATTGACGATCTCCGGCGCTTTTTCTCCTAGTGGAATTTTTTCCCAGGGTGACATAGTTTTATTTTCTTCTATTATATTACTTTTTTAGATTGCGATATCCTCCTTATCATCGGCCTCCGGCGCCGCGATCTGATCGCCACCGGAACTCCCTGCATCAACGAGTCCCGCAACGCCTCCTTCCACTTCTTCCTCCGGCCGCGTCTGCGAACGCACGTCGATCTTCCACCCCGTCAGCTTTGCCGCGAGCCGCACGTTCTGTCCACCCTTTCCGATCGCGAGCGAGAGCTGGCTCTCCGGCACATACGCCCGCGCCTCGCGTCGCGGAAGGATCTCCACCTTTTCAACCTTTGCCGGCGACAGTGCATTCGCGATGAACTTCTCCGGGTCGTCGGACCACTCCGCAATGTCAATCTTCTCGTTGCCAAGCTCGTTGTTCACCGCCATCACGCGCGTACCGCGCTGGCCCACCAACGCTCCCACCGGATCGACGCCTTCGGCCTTTGATGCCGCCGCGATCTTCGTACGGTTTCCCGGCTCGCGCGCGATCGCCTTGATCTCAATCGCATCCTCCACCAATTCAGGAACCTCCATACGGAAAAGTTCTGCCACAAATTTCGGATGCGAGCGGGAAAGGATGATGCCCGGGAGGCGCGTATCCTCCTGCACGGCAACCACTAAAAATCGCAATCGCTCCCCCGCCCGATAGTGTTCGCCCGGAATCGATTCGTTGGCGAACATCACGCCGATCGTGCGGCCGAGATCCACAAAAATATTTCCGCGCTCGAAGCGCTGGATCACGCCGCTCACGATCTGCCCTTCGCGTCCGCGCCACTCGTTCAAAATGGAATCACGTTCGGACTCGCGCAACTTTTGCAGGATCACCTGCTTTGCGGTCTGCGCCGCAATGCGTCCAAAATCCTCGTGTGTTTCAAGCGGGAACATCATCTCCTCTCCCAGCTCAACATCTTTTTTGATCTTCTTCGCTTCATCAAACGTGATGTGTCGATCAGGATTGAACCGTGGAAGCTTCTGCTCATCATCCTCTTCGACCACCTCTTCCTTTTTCTTGGCTCCGTCTTTTTTTTCGACGGCCGCGCTCTCAGCCACTGACACCTCCTCTTCCTCTTCGACGAAACGCACCGTCGTATCATCTACAACGGTTTTGATCTGCCAGAAGTTCAGCTCACCGGTTTTTTGATCCATCTTGCACTTCACAACCTCACCGCGCTCGCCGTATTCTTTTTTGTACGCCGCCGCAATGGACGACTCGATAACGTCAAGAACCTTATCCGGATCCAATCCTTTTTCTTCCGCAACCTGCTTTAACGCTTTTGATAATTCTTTTATATTCAACATTTATTTAGTTGTTATTAAGTTATATCTTTTAAAAAAAGCCGCTTGAAAGCGGACTTACATCGTTCCTCTATTATATTTGCACTATGCCTCTATGTCAAGAATATGGCTTATGACTATAAATTTTCATAATGGCGAAGGTCGGCAAGTTTGCCATTTTTGAGCACTATCGCGATAAAATCGATCTGCCACCCGCTCCCTTCATAAACCGCCCAAGGATGCCGCGCTAAAAATAAAGAACTCGCCCGAATGAGCTTATTAAGTTTTTCCCGACTAAGGTTATCCTCTGGCATAAATTCGATAGGATATCCTTCGCTATTGATCGTCTTTACCTCACAAAATATCAATAAACCATCCTTTCTTCGGGCAATTATATCTATTTCGTTGAATTTTTCCCTATGATTTCGTGCCAATATTAAATATCCATTGTTTAATAGATATTTATTAGCAATATCCTCTCCTATTTTGCCGGTTTCTATATTATTCATAATTAAATATGAACGATGAATTAAAATTGTGTTTTCCGTAAAACATATTAAAAATGTTTTTCAGCCAATTTTTGGCAAAAATTATTAAGAATTTAAAATATATACCTATTAATTGCCAATTTTTAATTTAAATAGCCGTCCCGAATTAAAATTGTGTTTTCCGTAAAACAATTTTGAAAAACAATTTTGTTTTACAGTAGGTTTTATAGGTTTATCGGGTTTTGCCGTATTATTTTGATTTAATCCGGCAATCCGGCAAATCGCTCCTGTGAATTTGGCATCCTGTGAATTAAGACTATTCTGGAGTATTCCCCAAATGCCATCTTCGTCAGAGCTTCGACCGATAGGGCGATAGGAGGAACCCAGGAAGGCAACGGTGGGAGCAAAAACTATCTCAAGAGGTAAGCCAGTTTGAAATGCCAGACATATTGCCTTCCCGATCATCTCGCCGTATCCTTATATGACTATGAATCAAGACCAATTAAAAGAATATAAAACGAAGTTGGAGAAAGAACGGGCGTTGCTCGCGGCGGAGATTGCGAACGATGAAAAGCCGGTGGACTTTGGAAGCGATATTGATCATGGTGACGAAGAGAGCGACAAATCGGAACAGGTGGGGGATCAGCTCGCGGCGGCACAGGATTTGAAAAGTCGTTTGAATGAGATTGATATTGCGCTTGGAAAGATCCAGACTGGCACGTATGGAGTCTGTGAAAAATGCGGCAAGCCGATCGAGCACGAAATCCTCGCGATCGACCCGGAGTCGCGCTTTTGCAAGGAATGCAAATTGGAAAATTAATTTAGATTCTTTTAATGCTCGGCATGCGATAGTGCATGTATGAGTAAAAAAATAGGACGATTATATTCTGCCGCGCTCGAAGGAATCGATGCAAAGATCATCGAGGTCGAAGCGGACATTAACGTCGGACTGCATTCGTTCAATATCGTCGGGCTCGGCGACAGGTCGCTTAACGAGGCGAAGGAGCGCGTCAATTCCGCGCTGAAAAATTCCGGCATTAAACCGCCGAATCGCGAGAATCGGAAGATCACGATCAATCTTGCGCCGGCGGATATAAAGAAGACCGGCTCACACTATGACCTTGCGATCGCTCTTGGATATCTCCTTGCAACGAAACAGATAAGAAACTTTATGTGCGCCGATAAGATATTTCTCGGCGAGCTTGCGCTCGACGGACGTCTTCGTCCGGTGAACGGGGCGCTGAATATTGCGGAGAAGGCGTCGCGCGAGGGATTTAAATATATATTTCTTCCCCGGCAGAACGCGAACGAGGCGGCGGCGATCGCGGAAATGAAAATAATTCCGCTGGATGACCTGCGCGATGCGATGGCGATCCTTGAAGAGAAAATAGATCGTGAGCCGGCTCGGTTCGATGAGGGGCTGGAGGGGGAACGATCTTTTTCGTCCGACGCGGATATCTCGGAAGTCAAAGGGCAGGAGAATGCGAAGCGGGCTCTTGAGATCGCGGCGGCGGGACAGCACAATGTTCTACTATTTGGCCCGCCCGGCGTCGGGAAAACATTTCTCTCGCGCGCGCTTGCGGGGATCATGCCTGACCTTACGACATTAGAGGCGATTGAGACAACGAAAATATGGAGTGCTGCAGGGCTCAGTCCCGGCGGCCTTATTCATAACCGTCCATTTCGGGTGCCGCACCATACGGCATCCATTACGGCGCTCGTCGGCGGAGGACAAGACCCGCGCCCGGGAGAGATAAGTCTTGCACACCACGGGGTTCTTTTTCTTGACGAACTTCCGGAGTTTCAAAGGAACGCGCTCGAGGCGTTGCGTCAGCCGCTCGAATCCGGCGTGGTGCACCTTGCGCGAACAAAACAAAGCGTGGCGTTTCCGGCAAAATTCATATTAGCGGCGGCCATGAATCCGTGCCCCTGTGGATTTTATGGCGATACAGAAAAAGAGTGTAAATGTTCCGCGTATGAGATCGTAAAATATCAAAAGAAAATTTCCGGGCCGTTGCTCGATCGCATCGATCTACAGGTGAAGGTGGGACGGGTTGCGATCGAGGAATTGAGAAAAGGAGAATATTGCGGCGGCGGAAAGAGCGGGGGAGGGAGCGCGGCGATAAAAACTCGCGTCGGTCGGGCGCGGACAATACAGATAGAAAGATACGGGAAACTCAATGCGGAGATGAGCTCCCGGGAAGCGCAAGAGACGACGAAGATGGACCAGGACGCCCGTGCATTCCTCGACACGCTCGACACCGGATATCTTTCTCCGCGAGGATATTACCGACTGCTCAAAGTTGCGCGCACCATCGCCGACTTGGAGGAGAAAGATGAGGTCACCTCACTCCATCTTGCGGAGGCATTCAGCTATCGATTAAAGGAAATACTTTAATCCGCGCCCTTAGCTCGA
This sequence comes from uncultured bacterium, assembly GCA_963718575.1. GTDB lineage: Bacteria > Patescibacteriota > Minisyncoccia > UBA6257 > 2-01-FULL-56-20 > JAKAGE01. Next base: position 522,389 of record OY970358.1, read on the forward strand.
AAGGAGAGTAACATCCTTTTGGCTGGGAATGATGATCGAGATGCCCGGGCTAAGCGATGAGAAATTTACAGATGGGTTGAATTCGACTATCGTATTGATAGGAACGCCGAATATTGCGGAGATGGACTGGGGAGTGTCTCCAACGGCAACCTGATAGATAACGTCGGAGGTTGGTGCCTTACTAACCACGCTCGCCGCGGAGGCGGTGGTCTTAGTCTTCTCTATCGGCTCAGCATCCTTAAAGGCTCCCTCTCCGTAGAGAACGTTCGTATTTTCCACCGACTGAATGCTTTCTGCATTAACGTTGGCAAACGCAAGGAACGGGGCGCTTTGCGGAGTAAGCGCGGCACTATCTATTTCCGCACCTTCGGCCTGGGGAATCAACCCCGAACCGCCCGAGACCCTCCGCTCCTGGATCATCCCCGCCGGATTTGCAACAAAAACAGAGCTCCAAAGAAGTCCGGATAATAACCCGCCGATGGCCAAAAAAACAGCCACTCCTAATGGCTTATAGTCCTTATTGAGCTTTCGGATAGTCGTACTAATACTTTCGATAATACCACAATGGCTCCAAAACCTCAAACACACCCCACGCCCGGCAAAGCCGGACAACCCCCGCTAAACGCCGCCCAGAATGCGGCTGTTCACGCTCCCCACGCGCCGCTATTAATAGTAGCGGGGGCCGGGACAGGTAAAACAAAGACCCTGACCAGCCGAATTATCCATCTAATAGACACCGGAACACCTCCGGAGCGGATTTGCGCTATAACCTTTACTAATAAGGCTGCCAAGGAGATGGCCAAGCGGGTCAATCGGACGGGGCCGTTTTTAGGAACTTTTCATTCTTTGGGAGCAAAAATCCTCCGAAAGGAGTGCCGGCTGGCAGGCCGCGATCCTAATTTTGCCATTTTTGATGACCACGATTCGTTCGACCTGGTTAAAAAGGCGGTCAAAGCCGTCTTGCCGCCGAAGAAAGACGACGAGGACGATGGCATTCTGGCGAAGAAAAACAAAAAGGACACGCCGGTTTATTTTGCCAAAAAGATCTCCGAACTGAAAAATCTTGGAAAACTTTTGCCCGAGGCGCGGCCGAATGTGGATAAGGAGGCGCAGGTCCGGCATGTGTTTGAGAAATACGAAGCCGCGCTCGAACGTAACAACGCGTTCGACTTTGATGATCTTATTGAAAAGACGGTGATGATATTGAAGGCGCATCCGGAGGTGTTGAAAAAATATCAGCAGATGTTTGACGCGATCCTCGTGGACGAGTATCAGGACATTAATCCAAAGCAATACGAGTTGGTTTCATTGCTCGCGGGTGAGCATCGCAACCTGAGTGTGGTAGGGGATGACGAGCAAACTATTTACAGTTGGCGCTACGCCGACATCAAAACATTTTTGAATTTTGATAAAGAGTGGAAGGGCGCGAGCGTGCACTTTCTTGAAGAGAATTATCGTTCGACAGGAATCATTATTCGCGCGGCGGCGGCGGTCGCAAAACACAACCGCTTCCGTACGCCGAAAAATTTATGGACGCAAAATCCGGATGGCGACCCGATCGTTTTGTTTGAAGCGTGGGGCGAGAACGAAGAAGCGGAATGGATCGCGCAAAAAATTTATGACTTGCGCGCGCGCGACAAGAATACTGACATTGGAATTCTCTACCGAACGAATGCGCAGTCGCGCGCGATCGAGCAGGCGCTCATCCGCAATAACATTCCCTACCGCATCTTTGGCGGATTGAAATTTTATGAACGGCGCGAAATAAAAGATGCGGTGTCGGCACTGCGCTATATTTCGAATGCAAAGGACGAGCCGGCGCGCGAACGCTTGGAGAAGAATCTTACCAAGCGGCGCTTTGCTGAATTTAAAAATAAAGTGGCCGAGTTACAAAATCCGGCGAAGCTAACTCTAGAAAAGATTGCGCCGCTTGCCGCGTTAAAATTATTTTTGGAAACATTCGGCTATTTTGAATATCTTGAGTCGAACTTTGTGAATTCCGATGAACGCGAGGAGAACATCGCGGAGCTGATCACATTTGCGACTGATTTTACAAGCCTTGATGAGCTTCTTGAGCGATTGAGTCTGCTCCAGGCCGCAGATGAGATAGGGAACAAGCCAGTTGACGGGCGAGAGGTGAATTTAATGACGGTTCACTTGGCGAAAGGGCTCGAGTTTGATTCGGTGTTTATTGCCGGCGTTGCGGAAGGATTGTTGCCGCACGGCCGTTCGCTCGACGATGAGAATTCACTAGAGGAAGAACGGCGGCTGATGTACGTCGCAATGACGCGCGCGCGGAAAAATTTATATCTTAGTTTTTACGGAACGCCCTCGCGGTTCATCAACGAAATACCGGAGGGTTGCATCACGCTCCTTGAAAGTGACGGGTCGACGGACAATAGTATGAGTGGAAATGGGAGTGGCGGAAGCAGTTCGCGGTGGCATTCGCGTGATGCCGGCGAAGATTATGGCGACGACACGATGGGCGAAGGCCATGAACGATTCATCTCTCTCGACTAAATTATTTTTACTCTTATACATATGCAAAAACTTGGACAACATTTTTTAAAGAACACGGCGGTCTTGGAAAAGATCGTGGCCGCACTCGCACTTACGGACGGCGATCGCGTGATAGAGATCGGCCCCGGGCATGGGGAGCTCACGATCCCGCTCGTCGCAACGGCGAGAAAAAATAGCGGCGCGGTTGTCTGCATCGAAAAGGATCGCTCGCTCGTACCGGCACTCACCGAGCTGAGCGAAAAAGAAGGAGGGGGAATTCTCTCTATAATAGAGGGCGATGCACTTAAGTTGTTGCCGGAAGTCGCTGGGCGATTTGCCGCGACGGAGGCGTCTCATACAGCAGGTGCAGGGGATTTGTCACACTATAAGATCGTTGGAAATATTCCCTACTACATAACCGGAAAACTGTTGCGTGTTATAAGCGAGCTTGAGCACAAACCCACGCGCACAGTGCTCCTTATTCAAAAAGAGGTTGCGGAACGGATCTGTGCCGCACCGCCCGACATGAACCGGCTCGCCGCGAGCGTGCAATTCTGGGCGGACGCCCGGATTGTGGCTCAGGTGCCACGCCACGATTTTTCTCCGCCGCCGGAAGTAGATTCTGCGGTGGTCGTGCTTGAGTCCAAGAGCACCGCGCAAAAATCTGAGGTACGCGGTGCGCACACTACTACATCCATCGACTCGGCGCTCTATTATTATAGAGCGGTGCGCGCCATTTTTGCCCAGCCACGCAAGACATTATTGAACAATCTTTCGGCATCGACCGGCGGCACGATGACAAAGGGCATTATTATAGAGGAACTTAAAAAACTCGGCATCGATTCCGCCTCACGACCGCAAGATCTTGGCATCAAGCAGATCGTGGCGATCGCACAGGCGCATTTATGGGGATAACCCGAATAGCACGCAATTTCTTTTGGAGTTATAATTTGAATTAATGATAGATGTCAAGAAGCTGATCACAGGATTCCTTATTTTAGCTACCGCTGCGGTCTGCTCCGGACTCATCTTCGCTTTTACGAACTTTACGCCGAGCACGGCGGCGAACACTGCTAGCGCGGACGGGATCACGATCAACGGTGTGGCACCCACAAATAGCGGGAGTGCTTTTATCCCAACCGAAGCTCAAGTCCAAGAGGTTGCCGCCGCGCTTGCGCCAGATCTCGCGTCCTCAACCATGCTCGTGAGCTCCACCGACCCAAACAATCTCACCGATCAGCTCGCGACGGATTTTGTGAACGGCGTCGTGGCCGCAAATCCGAATGGTCCGACTGGCACCGACACAAACGGCAACCCAACCTTCAATCCTCCGGATGTAACAGCACTCGCTGCGAGTATCGCCGACACTACGAGCACCCAGGATCTTCCGATTCCTGACTGGGATGTTGAAGCTGAATCCGTACCGATAGCCATTATTGCCACTTCCAGTGGTGCGGCATTGATGAACTATGGGAATGCCCTGAACGACATTATGAACAGTCATCTTGATACCAATGCACAGGTGCAAAGTATCGTAGGCGACACGAGCGGCAGTGCCGACGCAAGCGATCTCTCTTTTGTTGGGGCACAAGTAGAAAGCGCGCTTCAGGATGCTTCCGCATTACAAGTTCCCACACCAGCAGTGGCTTATCAAAAAAGCTTGATAACCGACCTTGTGTATGAAAAGAATTTGATCCAACTTAACACCCTCGCGCAAACCGATCCAGTAAAAGCGTCTCTTCTTTTTCAACAAGAAGACAATAGGTTCTACGCGGTGCAAACAAATTTTCTTGATCAGGCACAAAGCCTCACAAGCAAAACCCTTTCACTTCAAAAGCCTGCGCCGAATATCAGTGGTATGATATTATCATTCATTAATAACACCTTTAGCATCTCTCAAGCCAATGCCCAGCTTGTAGTTGATGAACCCGTTTTGGATGCCATAACAATTCCCTATGATAACGCGAATCAAACACTCGATCTGACTTCTCACGCCCAACAAGTAGCATCGAGCGCATCATTATTTTCACTCATCTCTTCCATTCATGTGCAAAACCTGGGACAAAGACTCGAAGCACTTCTTCAAAATACCTTATTACAGATCCTCAAGAATACGCTTGTCGCAATCATCCAACGCGAAGTGCTTACGTGGATACAAGGGAGCGGAGCTCCACGGTTCATCACAAACTGGGGAACCCAATTAGTGAATGCTGCCCAAGCGAGTGCACTTAACAGTATTAATACTCTGTTTGATCAGAATGGTTGTACATTCCCTGCTTTTATAGGACAGGAAAAAATTACTTTAAATGCATTCTATAAGCCCGGAAGTAATGTCTGCGCAAACCAATTCGCGGCAGCGCTCGGAGCAAACAGCTTTCAGCAATTCTATAACAATTTCGCAAATGGCGGATTCATCGCATTTGGAGCCAGCACCCTTCCAAGCGGCAATTCATATGGAAACCTTTTTTTCAACGCACAAACCGTTGCTTTTTCTTATAAAAATCAGCAAGGAGCCAGCCAGCTAAAAGCCCAATCTTCTAATGGACTTACCGGTAATCAGGTGTGTAGCGATGGGAGCGATCCAAATGGAACGCACGTTGAGTGTGAAAGCAACACCGCGAACGACTACGTACAACCTGCGGCTGGTTTTTGTTCCCAAGGCTACACTGCAGTCGTAGAGGATAATAACGGTCTCTGTGCAAACGGCAATCAACCGCAAGTTACCACGCCTGCCGCAGCCACCGGATTTGTTCTCGGATCTGCCATTGATGCAACGCCAAAACAACTTTCTGCGGCAAACGATATTGTCGGCGTCTTGAATGCGGTGCTTAATTCTCTCTTAACGGGCCTCGCAAGTACTGCGGTCAACGCGGCGGGGCAATTAGTAAATCAGGGGCTTACTTCTCTCAATAGCTCAAACATCACCGCTGGCGCAACCCCGCCTCCTACGAATCTACAAAATCTTGCTAGCACCACGAGTGGTACCGCCGGAAATGTCGCCTCCATTCCGCTCGCGTGCAATCCATCATCGCAAACCATTCCTTCCACAACGGCCGGAACTGGTGGGTATACCCCCCAGGAAACTTCTAGCACTTCTCCGTCTGCGGCCACCACAAATAGTTCCCCGACCTCAATTTCTGCGACCGGCGGAACCACTGATGTAGATGGTAATCCGCCAACCTATTATTGGATTGATTCTAATGGAGTGAGCGGCACCGGGGCGTTCTTCAATGATACTTTCGCCGCTCCAGGGACCTACACCATAACTCTTACCGATTCAGCGAGCGACACTCCGGCGATCTGTACCGTGACCGTACAACAGTAATAAGCCCGCGACTTATGTCACCCAAAAACCATTACAAAAAAATATTCGTTATCACGGCAGCGCTGTTAATCCTTTTTGCGCCAGTCGTGATAACGGTGAACAGCGGGATGACGGCGGGACATGAAATCACGATTGGATTTGGTATTGCGAGAGCGCAGACAACCCCAGCAACACCAAATCTATACGACTGCTCTACAAACCCTGTAACGTGCAGTATTTTTTTCCTATCGCTTACCGTTAATGGCTATATGGCGGTTCTTATTAGTGTTGGAGCATGGCTCGTACGAGTAGGTCTTCAATTCAACGATAATATCTTCAACTCTCCGGGGGTCCAAACAGGGTTTTCCGTTTCTCTTGCGATCGCAAATCTTGGATTTGTGCTTGGTATTATTATTATCGCGATCGCCACCATTCTGAGAAACCAGACTTACGGAATAAAACAGCTCCTATGGAAATTGGTCGTTATGGCGATCCTTGTAAATTTTGGGCTCGTGATTACAGCACCAATCGTTGGTTTTGCGAGTAGTATGAGTAATTATTTTATCAACGCCACGAGTCCTAATTCGATGAGTATCGCCGGATATGAGGGATATGCAAATACTATGATGCAGGCTTTTGCGCCTCAGCTTTTTATACCAGGTGCGTCGCAGGTGGTCTCGGCAGGGGCGGCAGAGCAAGCAGCGTGTCTCCCTGCGCCAACTACCCCTGGAGGTGCTGCATTGTGTCTAAAAGCGGCACAAGACGCGACGAATGCCATCCAACAGGCAGCGACGGGACAGGGGCAGGCGAACGCGCTTACACAACAAGTTATGGCGATGTTCTTTGATTTGATTTTTTCCGCTCTTATTGCTTTTACCTTTCTTGCCTTGGCGGTTCTTCTTATCATCCGCTATCTTATGCTCGGAGGCCTTCTTATTATCCTCCCTCTTGCATGGCTCACATACGTATTCCCTAAATTCGATAATAGTTTTAGTAAATGGTGGAATACTTTTATTAGGTGGGTGTTTTTTCCGCCGCTCGCACTCTTCTTTATCTATCTCGCATTCATAGCCGCAACAAATACAAATGGCGGCAATGCGATTGGAGTCGCAACAAATACAAATGCTACCCAAGTATATCTTACCCAAGCCACCGGGCTTCCTTCGGGCGCCGCTACGGGGGTTGAGGGCTCTCTCTACCAAGAGACTGGCCTTAGCGGAATCCTTCAGCAAGCTGCCGACGAAATTTTACTCATTGGTTTGACTATTATGGGACTTATGTTTGCAAGTTCTCTCGCAGGAAAGGCAGGGGCTGTGGCGGTTAATATTGGATCGACCGCAAGTAAGGCGGTGGCGGGGTACGCAGGAAGACAGACAAAGAAGGGCGCGCGCCTTGCTTACCAAAAAGCGGACAAGGCGGTTAAACTCCTTCCTGGTGACAAGGGAATAACTCAACGATTACAGGAGGGTGCTATTCCTGGTCTAAAATATGTTCCATTCGGGAAACGTGCCACATCACTCGTGGGAGCGGGGATATCAAGTATTGCCACAAACGAGGAGCTTGTAAAAGAATCCCAGAAAGATGTTCCAAAGACCTGGGATGAGGCGAAGAGTAAGCTCATCGGAGATATGAACACCCAGAAGCAATTTGCCCATATCACTCTTGGCGTTAAAGAGGGAAGGATCAAGCGGGATGACATGATCAATGGGACACGTGCCGATGAATTTTTGGCCAACGAAGATTTAGTGAAGCGTTATGGTCAAGAAAAATTAGTCTCGGATGCAAACAAAATATGGATGGGCGACGCTGACACTCGCAATGCTGAGAAAGCCATTGCCGCGGCAAGAAAGAGCCCCGCAGGAAAAGCTGCTTATGAAGCGGCGTCGAAATCTGGCAAATCTTTCGATGAAGCTCTTGCTGCCCAAGATGCCGTTGCGGTAGTGAGGCCCACAAAAGATATTAAAGATGAGAATGGAGCTATTGTCTTTAAAAAAGGCGTAGAAGCAAAAGCTGTGGATGTTAATGAGGCGGCGATGAAAGCATTCTTTAGTGGGATGGCAAAGACAGACGCTTCAAAGATCGATACAAATTCTCTCTTTAGCCCTGCTGTTATGAATATAAAAAATCCTGAGGGGCTAGAGAAAGCACAAAGAGCAATTAAACAAATCGCTAAATATGCGCCACAAATTGTTCCTAACCTTATAAAGGGGATGAAGGGGCCGACCATACGCTCTTTTAGTAAAGAATATGATGACGCTCTGACCACTCTTATTGAACAGTATAAGAATAACGGCGAAGCTAAAAAGGCAAAGGACTATGGGGAGATTCAGGAAATTTTCCAGAGAAGCATCAGGAAGAGTGTTTTTGAGACAGCAGACGTAGAGAAAGGTGATGGCGGAGGGGGCGATAAAGATGGCGGGAAAGGTGGGGGCGATAAAAAAGATCATTAATCCATGACTACTATTTCAGTCGATCAAGCATTGGAACGATGGGATACACTCCCCAACCCGCTACGGGACGCGATTGTTTCTGACGCCAACTCTGAATTTATTTGGAAGACATGCGGAGATGAACACATCCCCGAAGAAAGAATCCCTGAAGTCGCGAGGGTAGTGGGATACGTTCTCCTTGGATTCCTACATCCCGAAGATTTAAACCAGGAGATTAAGGAGCGGCTAAATGTAGACGCCAAAATCACGACCGCGATTGCGGATGCCTTGAATAAAAGAATTCTTGCGCCCATTCGTGCTGATCTCGATAGGGCTTATTCTCCGCTAAGTAAATTAGAGACCTCCGCGGCAATATCGGGGAATCAGAAAATTCTCCAAGATATTAGCGCGGGGACGCCGCAAAGCGTGAAGCCCGTACCCACCACGACGCCATCCAGCCCGTCGCTCTCGTTTAACAAGCCCGTGACCGTCGCCGATGTCGGTTGGTCAAAGCAACCTGCGGCACCAAAAGTGCCAACTCCTGCGCCCACCGCGCCAACAATATCCGCAGAACCGGCGCCGATGATGCTTCACGAAGATACGGCCTTCAAGCCAGCGGAGAAGAATGCGAACTTTACCCTACCGCGACAGGGGACCATTGGCGAGATGAACCTGAATCGCGGGAGTGGCGTGCCGCAACCGGCACAGCGGCCGGCGGTCATCGAGTTCGGACCAAGATTTTCTTCCTCCCCCGTACCGCCAAAACCACCGACTCCCGGCGCGCCCGCCAAGCCTTACTCGGAATTCAAGCCTTCGCTCGCCGCCGTGCCGACGGCGAATTCCGGTCCGCGAAACGTGAGCCAGATCACAGCCGCGACCAGCCCGACGGCGAGCGTGAACACCACTCCAGCGATGTCCATCCCAGTGCCGATACCAAAGCCTCCGATGACCGCGCCAACACCCACCACATCTTCATCCATACCGATCCCGCCTCCGCCACAGATTCCAAGAACTCCGCAGGTGTGGCACATCCCCGCGCAGACACAGGCTCCCGCGCCGATGCCAACCACGCCATCACCACTAGCATCAGCCAAACCGCAAACGCCGTCGATACCGACACCGCCAAAGCCACCGACTCCCGGCGCGGCAACAGCCCCAGTCGCGCCGATCCAAAAAGATTTTCTCTAGCGTTAGCGCCGGTGGTAAATCCCGCGCGCGGGATTTACAATAGAATCTATGCAGTATCAGGTTCCACAATTCATCGAAACCGAGGATAAGGTCGTCGGACCGTTCTCAATTAAACAATTCGCGTACGTTGGCGCCGCGGCGGTTATTAGCGGCATCTGCTATTTCATCTTACAGACGTGGTTGTTTGCCATCGTGGCGCTCATCCTCGTCGGCGGCGCGCTCGCGCTCTCGTTCGTAAAAGTAAACGGCCGGCCGCTTATGAAGGTGGGGCTCGCCGCGTTCAACTATTATTGGAAGCCCCAGATGTATGTTTGGAAATCCGAACACCCGGCGCCCGCGCAACATGCCGCGCCTGCGGTGGTGCGTGAACTGCCGCCCGTTACTGCGGTCGCATCCGGAAGTGCGCTCCATAAAAGCTGGGAAAACCTGCAGACCGGGACGCCGCCGGCTGGCAAGGTGCAATCCGCACGGCAATTTGTTGAAAAGAAGATGGCCGAGCGCTATCAGATATTCCAACGGGAGAGCGGGGAGCGGGAGGCGGCGCGCCGCGTGGATTATCGCTAGGATTTGTCCACAATTTGTGCGAAAATAAGAGCATGGCAGCCCCTTCAAAGCAGGATGCGGGAAATTCCCTGGATCTTGTCGATATTAAAGAGATTAAACAAAGCACCGTCATTGTTAAGGACGGCAGTCTTCGCCAGGTCATCATGGTGGGCGGCGTCAACTTTTCGTTGAAGTCGGAGATGGAGCAGAATATCATCACGCAGGGATACCAGACTTTCTTGAACGGGATCGATTTCCCATTGCAGATCCTTATCCACTCGCGCAAGGTGAATATCGATAAATATATCGAGACGCTTACGCAAAGAAAGGACGTCGAGCAGTCGCCGATCCTGCAAAATCAGATCGATGAGTACAGTAAGTTCGTCCAAGGATTCGTGGAGAAGAACGCGATTATGGAAAAGGTGTTTTTGGTGGTCGTCTCGTTCTATTCCGCGACGGCGCTCCCCGGCGCGCAAAGCGTTTCCGGGGTGATGTCGTTCTTTGGCGGAAAGAAAAAACCCCCGGCGGCGGAAGTGGCACAGCGCGCCGAAGAATCGGAAAAGATGTTCAGCGAGAACCTTGCGCAGCTCGGCCAGCGCACGGCGCAAGTGACGAGCGGACTTTTGAATATCGGCCTTGAAGCTACGGTATTGGACGACGAACAGCTCGTTGAGCTCTTCTATAACTTCTACAACCCGCAGACGATCGAACGGAAAACCGCGCCCGCGCCGCGGGAATCATAATCATATCCATGCCCGAGCAACCGCAACAAAATAATTTTGACGACGTAAAGAAGATCATCGCGCCTGCGGGAGCGCAAGTGTTCCCGAATTATTTGAAGATCGGGGATAAGCTCGCAAAGACGTTCTTCGTCTTTTCCTATCCGCGCTATCTTTCCACGGGCTGGTTCGAGCCGCTCATCAACCTGCCGAATCTTTTTGATGTATCCATTTTTATCAGCCCGATCGATACCGGCAGCGCACTCAAGAACCTGCGCAAGAAAGCAGGGCAGCTCGAATCGCAGATGAACGAAGAACAGGAAAAGGGCTTGGTGAGAAATCCGGTGTTAGAGACGGCCATCAACGACGTAGAAAATCTGCGTGATTCGTTGCAGCAGTCGGAGGAAAAGCTTTTCAACACCGGCGTCTACATCACGATCTACGCGGACACGCAGGACGAGCTCGCGCGGATCGAGAGCAAGCTCGTCACGATGATGGAAGCGAAGCTGATCTATATTAAGCCTGCGCTCTTTGAACAGCTTGAAGGATTGTCTTCCATCTTGCCGATCAACGAAGACAAACTGCAGATTTATTCGCCGATGAACACGAGTCCGATCTCATCGTTCTTCCCGTTCGTCTCTGAAGACCTTTCCTCCAACCAGGGGATCATGTACGGCATTAATCTTCACAATAGCAATCTTGTGATCTTCGATCGATTCTCGCTTGAGAACGCGAACGAAGTGGTCTTTGCAAAATCCGGCGCCGGCAAGTCGTACACCACAAAGCTCGAGATTCTGCGCTCGCTCATGGCGGGTATCGATATGGTGATCGTGATCGATCCGGAGAACGAATATGGCCGCCTTGCGGAGACATTCGGCGGGAGCATGTTCAATATTTCGCTGTCGTCACATGAACATATCAATCCATTCGATATCCCGCCCGTGCCGGAAGGCGAAACGCCGTCGGACGTTTTGCGCTCGCACATCGTGAATCTCGCGAGTCTGCTCAAGCTGATGCTTGGAAAACTCTCGCCGGAAGAGGATGCTCTGCTCGACCGCGCGATCACGGAGACGTACGCCTCGCGCGAGATCGTCGCCGAGACCGACTTTGCCGGCAAGGAGCCGCCATTGCTCGGCGACCTTGAAACTGTCCTGCGCAATCTGGAAGGCGGCAAAGACATCGCGGAGAAGCTTTATAAATACACCAAAGGCAGCTTCGCGGGATTCTTAAACCAATCCACCAATATCGACGTCTCGAACCGCCTGATCATCTTTTCCATACGCGATCTCGAAGAAGAGCTCCGCCCGCTCGGCATGTTCGTCGTACTCAACTTCATCTGGAACCTCATCCGCGCAAAACTCGCAAAGCGCCTGCTCTTCATTGACGAGGCGTGGATCATGATGAAGAACGACGATAGCGCGACGTTCCTCTTCGGCCTCGTCAAGCGCGCGCGCAAATATTATCTTGGGGTCACAACAATCACTCAAGACGTGGAAGATTTCTTGCGATCGCCGTACGGCCGTCCGATCGTCACAAACTCTTCTTTGCAATTACTCTTAAAGCAAGCGCCTGCGACGATCGACATCGTTGCAAAAGCATTCGACCTTACCGAAGCGGAAAAGAATTTCCTTCTCGGCGCGGAGGTCGGCACCGGCATCTTCTTCGCCGGCAAACGCCACGTTGCCATCCAGATCGTGCCGTCGTATTACGAAGATCAGATCATCACTACGAATCCAGAGCAGTTGCTGGAGGAAAAGAATCAAGTGTAATTTTCTTTCATGGAAGAAGATAAAATAGACTTTTTCGATGCTGGAACGATAATGTTTTTTATTATGGCGCTGATCAGTGACGGCGCGTTTTTAGGTTTATTCGGCTTGCTTATTCCGAGAATAGGACTAGTAGTCGCAATGTTCGTCCTCGGCGCTCACTATTTCATCGGCATTATTGTCCTTTTTTATTTCTGGGGAAAGACTAAGGGCTTCGCGACAAAGGCAATTCTTGTGGCTGCATGGTTCCTGCCGTTGCCACTACTCACTATAGGATTATTCTTGGCGATTGTGCTTTCTACAAAACTCGGCCAAGAATTTATTGACTTGGCAGAAAAGGTGGCGATAAACGACCTAGAGGCGCTACCTCTCGCTGCCGCAGTTGTCGCAGCGCCTGAGACAGGCGGCGCGTCACTTGTAGCTGCCGGAGCTCTTGAGGGTGGTACAGTCGCTGCGGAAGGGGCGGTCATAGCAACTGAAGGTGCTGCCGTCGCAACAGAGGGAGCGGTGGCCGCAGGAGAGGCAGCAGCTGCAGCAACAGAAGGGGTGACAACCACCACTACCGAACTTGGAACAGAAGGAGTTGGGGCCGGCGCTGATTTAGGCGAGAACGCTGCCAGCGTCTTTAGTAACCCCTTGGATAATCCAGTTGGGGAGGCTGGGAAAGAGCTGGATATTCCATCGGAAGAGCAATTTCATGAAGGGGAAGGATTTGAAAACGAGACGCAAGAAGAACCCGAGGGAGAAAGAGATGAAATGGATCATAATACCAGAAGGATAGTAAAAGGGGTGGAACGAGCCCAGAAGGTTGTTGATATTATTGATAATGTACGACAACCTCAAGGGAATGACGAAGATGAGGATGAGCAGGCTGAAGATCTCGCGGACGCGGCGTAACACGCCATATTTCTGCCGTAATTTGCTATACTAAAGCAAAGAGATGCTATCGCGAACCGTTTTTAAAAAAGTGGCGTTTCTATGCCTTATCGTCTTCGTTGCGTCGGGTGTTTTCCTTTCTTCAAAACCCGTGGAGGCGCATGCGCAAACCGCCAATGCATCATCACCAACGTTTCTTGTCACGTGGGGAACGACCGGGAGCTATATTCCATCATTTTATTTAGGGAAAGCACTGCCGACGTATGGTTCGCAGATCACCGCATCACTTGAACTCATCTCGGCACAAGGAAAAGTGCTCGACCTCAGCGGGCAGACGATCTACTGGTATGTCGATGACACGCTGGTGGGCGGTGGTGTTGGCGTGCAACACGTGACGTTTCCACCCGTCGGCGACGCGCCAAATTCCGTGGACCTTCGCGTGACGATTCCCAATTATAACGGGGCATATCTTGTCCACGAGATAAGCATTCCGATGGTGCTCCCCAAAACGGTGATATACGCGCCGTATCCGAACGGACAATTTTCACAAAATCCCATCACAGTGACCGGGCTTCCATATTTCTTTAACACCACAAGCACCTCGAATCTTTCCTACGCCTGGTCGGTGAATGGCCAAAACGGATCGAATACTGAAAATCCACAGCAAGCAGAGATCACGCTCCCGGAGGGCACACAGTCGGGGACAGGTCTCGCGATATCGCTCAATGTTACCAATCCGCAGGACTCTACGGTTGGCACCGCATCCGTCAATTTAACCTACGAGAGCCAGCTATGATCGACATGAATTATTTATCTATTCCTGTTGCGCATGCGGTCTCGATCAGTATGGGAGTCCCCGGAACAAATCCGAACACGAGCAGCACACCGCCGGGCGCATTCGTCGCAAATGTTTACCAATTTTCGTTGGCGATCGCCGGAGTGCTCGCATTCGGCGTTGTGGTGTATGGCGGCGTGAAATATATGACGTCCGCGGGAAATCCATCAGGGCAAGGCGACGCAAAGGAATGGATCGAGGCAGCGCTCCTGGGGTTATTATTATTAGCGGGAGCATATTTCATTCTGACCGTAGTCAATCCCCAGTTAACAAACCTCATACTGCCGCCGATCCCGGCGGCAAGCACACAAAGCTCCGCGCCCGGAGGATCAACTCCCACCCCTGCAGCTCCGCCGGTCACTTGTAATGGAACCACGTGTTCACCGGGACAAAGCTGTCTCCCCAGCACTGCTTTTTCAAATACTTTCCAATGTTGTATAGGCACCATATCATGTAATTAATCCTATGAAACGCTATATTTATATCATCATCGGCATCATCGTCGCGGCGGCTATCGCGATATTGATCCTTTTCCTTTTAAAGGGGCGCTTAGGTAATTCAACTCCCGGCATAACGGGCAACACGACGAGCACCGGCTCGCTTCCGGTCGCGGGCACGCAGGGGAGTAACGGCACGGGGACGGGAAGCAGTACGACGCCGCTCGGCCTGTCGCCGATAGCCGGCAGCAGCACGCCGGCCGCGAGCAGCCAGATGTCTGTGCAAAATTTTGGCGTGCTTTCAAGCGATCCCGTCCTTGATTATTTTATTGATACAAAGAACAACGTCACCGCCATCGAGCCGACCGGCGCCATCTTCACAATTTCAAATGGACAATCGGCCGTCATTAACTCCTCGACGATCAACGCGATCATCTCCGCCAGCTTTTCCTATGACGGCAAGATGACTTTGGTAAGTTATGGCACGGCCACCGATCCACAGGCGGCGATATTCAATGTTTCGACAGGCGTATGGACCGGGCTCCCTCAGGGGATGCTCTCGCCCCAGTGGTCGCCGGCAAATAACTATCAGATCGCATATCTTGCGGCAACGGGGAACGGCAAACTCGCGCTCGCGACCATCAATGCGGCGAATCTTAAAGCGGGTCCGGTCACGCTGCTTTCGCTCAACGCGAACGACGTTGCACTCCAGTGGCCCACACAAAGCGAGTTTATTCTTTCGGATAAACCCACCGCGGAAAATGCGGGCTCGGTGTGGGTATTTAATTCCGCCACAAACACACTGACTCCTCTTATCTATGAAGTTCCGGGCGCGGAAGGAATCTGGAGCCATAATGCGTCGATCCCGTACGGGTTGACCTTCTTTGCCAACCCCTCAGGACAAGGCGACACCCTGCAATTGCAGGCCATAACAGGAAATTTGCCGACTGAGGCGCTCAACTTCCTGACGTTGCCTTCCAAGTGCGCGTTTAACACGGAACTGATGCCGATATCTGCGCCAAGCTCGCCAACAACCGGAACTCCGACATCCACAGCATCCTCAGCTACAGCAAAGAAGGCGGTGCCCGTGATAGCCGCGGCGACATCCACCCCGTACCTCGCGCTCTACTGCGGCGTCCCGCGCAGCTCAAGCGGATTCTCTTCCGCGCAACTGCCGGACGCCTACAACACGATGGCGCTCTTTACTTCGGATGATATCTATAAAATAAATACCGCGACGGGCGCGGATCAGGTGTTATGGAGCGATGCCACGGAGAATATGGATGCCTCCGATATGAAATTCTTCAACAACGCACTCTTCTTTATCAACCGTTATGACAGTAAACTATACGGCTTAACGTTTAATTAAAAAGCTGTAGCTGTTGAGCGCTTGAGCGTTCCTACGCGGTAGCGAAACAGCTATGGCTTTTTAATTTATTCCAATATCGGCTTGATAATGACGTAGCGTTCTTTTCCTTCGCCGGCGCTTTCTGTCTTCACTTCAGGATGCACCGCGAGCTCCATGTGTACCAGCCGGCGCTCGTAGGAGTTCATTGCGGGGAGCGCAACCTCCGCCTTTGTGGTTGCCGCCTTTTTTGCCGCAGCGCGCGCGAGTTCCGCGATCAAACGCTCGCGGTCGTGGCGGTAATTATTGACGTCGAGAAATATCGCTTCGGCCTGGTTCTTTTTTGCGACCATCTGGAGAATGTGATTCACCGCATCCACGATCGCGGGGAGGTTCTCCTTCACCATCTCGGCGTCTTCATAAATAAAAACCGAGCCCCGGCGTTCATCTATCTTTATCTCTAAGTGATAATCCTTAAATCCGATGAGGTCCAGCGTCTTTTTAATGAATGATTCCCAGTTGTCCATAGGTTCCCGTAACTATTCCATATTCTGCCGACAAAATCAAGCATCGTCTGCCTGCCGTTGTTTTATATATGAAATATGAATTGCCTATGCCCCGTACTTTTTCTGGAGATGCTTGTTGACGAAGTACTGTTGGATGGCGGAGAAGAGGGAGCTCATCAACCAATAGAGACCGAGTGCGGCGGGAAAGTTATAAAACACGAGGATTGTGATGATTGGACCGACAAACACCATTTGTCGGGCGATTTTTTCGGCTTGCGATAGCGCGCCGGTGTTTGTGGGGGACCGATAGATGGTAAGTTTTGCCTGAAGAAATTGCGCGGCGGCGGCGGCGAGGATGAGGATGAAGTTCGGATTCGCAAGATTGATGAATCCTAAAAATATCGTGTTGATGTGCCGTGGAGCTGGGACAAAGGAATATAATCCCGCGATCGCTCCCGTGCCGATACCGGAGCGGATCACCCAATAGAACGTGAGGAGGATCGGAAGCTGGATGATGAGCAATAACATTCCGGAAAACGGATTCACGCCGTGTTCTTTATATAACTCCATCAGCGCCTTCGCCTGCGCATCGCGATCCTCTTTATGTTTTATCTGAATATCTTTTATCTTCGGCTGGATGCGTTGCATGAGCATCTGCTGCTTCGCGCCGGTATGGAAGAATGGATAGAGGATGAGGCGGATGAAAAGCGTGACGAGGATGATCGCGACGCCGAGATCGTGATACCCGATTGTATTGTAAAAAAAGATAAGAAGGTTGAGGACCGGCCGGTAGAATATCTGCTGGTAGAGATAAACCATATTTTTTATTTTTATAATTGGGTTTTGGTCAGCGCCTTTACAACCTCCTCCTTAAATTGCTTCTTTGTGATGCGATTTGCGCCCGGCAAAACTATCATAAGGATATCACTTCCGGGCGTCGCGTGGGCAACAAGCACCGCTTGCGCCTGCCGCTTCCAAAAATTCCTTTTTACTGCGGTTTTATGAACGGATACTCCCGCCACGATCCCGATCCTTGCACGATCGCCGGCATTCTTCTTTGTTTTAAGAAGGAAAAACGCGGTTGGGGTTGTTTTATAGCCTCGGGCGCGGAACTGGTCCGAGGGAAGGCGCATTGTTTTAATGGCCATAATGGCTTTAAAGGCCGTTTAAACGGCAAGCTTCTTCCTTCCTTTCGCCCTGCGGCGGGAAAGAACGCGGCGGCCGGTAGGGCTGGCCTGACGCACTAAAAAACCATGGGTGGTTTTTCGCTTCTTTTTCTTCGGATTGTATGTGAACGACATTCCCTCGATAATATCATAGGTTTTTGAAAAAGCAAAGCCCCGCACCGCCAAGCCGCAGATGTTTTTTATTCTCTCCCCACGTAATCCACAGGAAGATAACTTTCTTTGTTTATGCGCTCTTTGACTTGTGCGAAGGAAGAGATAATAATGAATCCACAAACTTAATTATTTTTTAATCATGGACCTTGAACAGATGTGGCAGTCGACGTTAGGGGAGATGGAGGTTCAACTGACGAAGGCGCACTTTGCGACGTGGCTAAAAAATAGTCGGCCGATCAATAAAAAGGATGATACGCTCTTTGTCGCGCTCCCGAGCAACTTTGCAAAAACATGGGTGGAGGAAAAATATCAAAAAAACATCATCGGCATCGTCCGAAATATGGATACGTCGGTCAAAAAGATCGAATTCGTGGTAGGAAGCAAACAGATTGCGTTCAATGCTCCCGCGCCTGAGGTAAAGAACGTCCAAAGTGGCGGCGCCGAACTTGATTTTGCAAAAACCGATCCGGAAACAGGATTGAACCCCAAATATACGCTGGCTTCGTTCGTCGTCGGCCCCTCAAACGAACTTGCGTTCGCCGCCGCCGCTGCGATCACTGAAGCACCCGGCAAAAAATACAATCCTTTTTTCATCTACGGCGGCGTCGGACTCGGAAAGACCCATCTTATCCAGGCGATCGGCAACGAACTCAATGCGAAGTTTAAAGGAAAGATAAAAACGAAATATGTTTCCTCCGAACAATTCACGCGCGACATCGTGTGGGGGCTTCGCAACGACCGGATTGAAAGCGTAAAAAAGAAATATCGCGATGTCGACGTGTTGATTATCGACGATATCCAATTCATCGGCGGAAAAGAAAAGACGGAAGAAGAATTTTTCCACACTTTCAACGCGCTCTATGAGAATGATAAGCAGATCATCATCTCGTCCGACCGGCCGCCGCAATCCCTCCCGACGCTCGAAGAGCGCCTTCGTTCGCGTTTTGAGGGCGGGCTTATCGCGGACGTGTCCTATCCGGAATTCGAGATGCGCGTGGCGATCATCCGCAGCAAACTCCAGGAGATGAACCACCCATTGAGCGATCAGGTGACCGACCTCATCGCGAAGCGCCTCCGGAAGAACATCCGCGAGTTGGAAGGGGTGCTTAAGAAGATTATATTCTATGAGGAGCGAAAACAGACGGAGATCACCGTGAAGGCGGCCGAGGAGATCATAGAAAAGGCCACCCAGAACCTCTCTAAGCGCGTCACCGATGCCCAGATCCTGAAGTCTGTGGCTGAGTTCTTTAATATCGCCGTCGAGGACCTTGTGAGCCATAATCGCCGTAAGGAAGTGGTGGAGCCGCGCCAGATCGCAATCTATCTTCTTCGGGATATCTCGGAGCTTTCCTATCCGTATATTGGTGAGAAGCTGGGGAGAGACCACACCACCGCCATCCACTCCTACGAAAAAATCAACAGTGAGATCAACAGAAACCCCGCACTTAATCAAAAGATATTAACCATTAAGGATATGATTTATAAGAGTTAGTCCTATGGTTGTCCACATAGGAAGTGCGTGGTAGGGGTTATGGATATTGAATAAAAAAACTTTATCCCCAAAAAAGCACCTCACTAATAACAATAATCATAAAAAGTATTTAAATATAATTTATAATTAAGAGATGAAATTTATTGCGATTAGGGTGAATATTAAAGATGCAATTTCGGCGATTGAGAAAGCGGTTGGAGAAAACACCAACCTGCCGATATTAAAAAACATCCTCATTGAGGCGGAGAATAACACCATCACATTTACCGCGACCAATCTTGAGATCGCGATAACACACCGCGTTGCGGGAAAGGTGATTGAGGATGGAAAAATAACCGTGCCACTCGCGCTTTTCTCCAGCCTTATCGGGAATATTCAAAGCGATCGGTTGAATTTTGAAAAGAAAGAAAATAATCTTGAGATCGCGACGGATAACTACAGCGCGGTGATCAATGGGATGTCACCGGAAGATTTCCCCATCACCCCAAAGATAAAAAATACCGAGAACTATATCGAGATCAAGAGTGTGTTCCTCCGGGAAGCGATCCAGCAAGTCACTGTCGCCTCACAATATTCCGATCTGCGGCCGGAGTTGAATAGTGTTTTATTTAATTTTTCAATCGAGAGCTTGATTCTCGCGTCCACTGATGGATTTCGCCTCGCGGAGCGATCCATCCCTTCAAATATGTTTGTGACAAAAAAGAAAGAGACCTTCAAAATGCTCGTTCCGTTGCGCACGAGTTTGGAGGTTTCGCGCATTATGCGTGATGACGAAGTGGTACGCATCTACCAAGATGACAACCAAGTGCTCTTTAAGAGCGACCAGACGGAGATGATCTCCCGGTTGGTGGAAGGGAGCTTCCCGGATTATTCCGCCATCGTGCCGCGCGAATTTGCGGCAGAGATCGTGGTGGAGAAGGATGAGTTTTTGAATGCGATAAAACTCGCCGGCGTGTTTGGGCAGAAAAACAGCGAGGTAAAGATCAAGATCCATCAAAACAAGAAGGCGATCGAGATCAGCTCTGCTGACCAGGCGCTTGGCGAGAACAACAATATCCTCCCGGCAAAGATTACCGGCGATATTCCCGAAGTATTTTTCAACTGGCGCTATCTATCCGATCCGCTAAAGAGCATTAAGGCCGCGGATTTATTCATTGGCTTACAGGAAGATGCGGGGCCGGCGCTTATCCGCGCAGTGAGTGACACATCGTATTTCTACGTTTTGAGGCCGATCTTAAAGTCCTAGCTTTTACTAACTCCCGTATCCATTCGCCTGCGCCCAGTTTTCCACACCCGTTTCCCAATTGTTATATTCAGGGTCTGTTGCCGGGTTTGTGGGATCTGGCCCGGTCGGATCGCTTTTATCAACATAGTAGAGGATGTTGTGGACTTGCCCGTTGATGACGTATTGCCCCGTGAGGACTGGCTTTGTGGCGGTCGTCGGGGCGGGCGGCGTGAAGGTTGTGTTTGGCACTTCGGGCAGCGCTTGCGTCATGAACGCGTTCCACATCGGAACCGCCGCCAAAATACTTGAACCCGCTTTTTGCATCGGTGCGTCGTTATTGTTTCCTGCCCAGACGCCGACGACGATCGACGGCGTGTATCCCATCGCCCACGCATCGGTGTAGTTGTTCGATGTTCCGGTCTTGAGCGCCACGTCATAACCGGGGAAGACGGTGAGGCCCTGGCTTCCGCCCATAAGTGGCGCCCGCGCCGCGGCGTCGGATAAAATATCATTGATGAGATTGACCGACTGCGCGTCCGCGACCTGGGTTGTTTGATCCTGATATGATTCCAGCGTGTTGCCATTCGCGTCGGTCACGGAGAGCACCATCGTCTGCGCGTGTTTCACGCCTTGATCGGCAAGCACAGAATATGCTTCGGTGAGATCGATAAGGTGTACTGCGCCGCCGCCGAGGACGAGTGAGAGGCCGTACTGCGCCGGGTCGGTGAGTGTGGTGAGGCCGAAGTTGTATGCGTTCTGGATCGCGTTGTGTCTCGCCCACAAGGTAAAGCGCTTTTACCGCCGGCACGTTCACGGACTGTGCCAGCGCGTCGCGGATGGTAAGCGGGCCTGCAAACGTACCCTCAAAGTCCTGTGGGTGGAAACAATTCTTATCGGTTGAATTGAAGTCAGGGACTGCCGGGCATTCGGCGTCAATGCTGAACTCCGTGGGAACATCGAATAATATCGTGTCCGGCGTGTAGCCCATTTGGAAGGCGGTCATATAGACGAATGGTTTGAGCGATGACCCCGGTTGGCGAAGGCCTTGCGTTGCCACGTCGAAGTTGCCGTCATTCGCGGTGTCGAAGTAATTTGCAGAGCCAACGAGAGCGAGAATCTGCCCCGTGGCGGGGTCTTGTACCACCATCGCGGCGTTCGTCGCTTGATAGAGTTGCTGTGTTGCGTGCGACGCCCGCAGTGACCGCGGCTTCTGCCTGTTGTTGCATCGTCCAGTTGAGCGTCGTGATCACCTTAAGGCCGCCGTTATCAACCTCATTCTCGCCATATTTCTGCACGAGATAATTTTCCACCGCCATCACGAAGTGCGGCGCGCGGATTCCCGAGCCGCTCGCGGTCTGTGGCTGAAAAACGATCTTAAAATTCTGTGCTGCGGTGAGCTGGGCTTTTGTGATCTTGCCGGTGCTATACATCTGCTGGAGCACCAACTGCTGGCGTTGGAGCAGTTCATCTACGTGCGTGCCGTACGGGTAATAATACGTCGGCGCCTGCGGTAATGCGGCGAGCACCGCGCTCTGCGCGATGTTGAGCTGATCGACCGGCACGCCGAAGTAATCTTCGGCCGCCTCACCGACGCCCGAGATGTTCGGCCCGTAGGGAACCTCATTTAAATAAAGCGCCAAGATCTGATCTTTTGAATAATATTCATTAAGCTTGACCGCAAGGATGAACTCGCGGATCTTGCGCGAGAGCGTCTGGTTGAGCGTCAGGAATGCGGTGCGCGCGAGCTGTTGGGTGATCGTCGATCCGCCCTCCGCAAAGGAATGGGTGGTGATATCAACATAGAGCGCCCGGAAGATGCCTTTTATATCGAACGCCGGCTCATTATAAAAATTCTGGTCTTCGATGGCGATCGTGGCATCCTTCACGCTCTGCGGAATCTGATCAAACGGCACGAGCGTCCGATGGTCGCCATTATCAACATCGTAAAGCAGTACGGTGCCCGTCCGGTCGTAGATCTTTGTGGACTGGCTGATCTGCTGGCTGCCGATCTCCTGGATAGACGGCACGGTCTTTGCAAAATAGAGCACCGCGATGAAAAGTGCGATCACGCATGCGGCGATGACGACCCCCGTTATCTGGAGGATCTTTATATACTTCTTTTTCTTTCGCCCGGACTTCGACTGAGAATTATTTTTAAGGTCGTTGTTCATAAAAACGTCTCTTTATTTTACCTCTTTTCACTTCTTTCTTGTATTCTCTCCCTCTTCTTATTCACGGAGAGATAAAAAATACCCACCGCTGTTGAGCGAGTGGGCGTTCTTACGCCGGAGCGAGACAGCGGTGGGTATTTTTTATTAAGCTATTCTAACGGCTCTGCGTCGTCTGTTCCGGCGTCGCCGGCATCGGGAGCATCATCGTCTTCGTCCTCGTCGGTGTCATCGAGGTCGGTGTCGGGGCTGCTGGTTTCAATCGGGTCTTTTTCCTCGTCGGTCAACCCTGCCCACTCGAACTTAAACGGAAATAATTCGGTTACCATAGTTACAAATAATTAAACGACCTTTTTTATTTTCAACCAGTATATTGTATCACCGCGTCGTGTCAAGCAAGCGCTCGCCTGTGGATAAAATCGCGAGCGCAAGCGCATCGCTCGCGTCGTCAATCACCGCAAGGTCGGGCTTATTAAGGATGAGGCGCACCATCTTAAGCACCGCTTTCTTATCCGCAAAGCCGTATCCCGCCACGCCGGACTTCACTTCGTTCGGAGTGTACTCCTTTATACGAACACCACGCTCTTTTGTTGCAAGGAGGATGACGCCGCGCGCCTGCGCCACGGCGAGCGCGGTCTTGGTGTTCTTGGCAAAAAAGAGCTTTTCGATGGCCATCACATCCGGCTTGTGCTTTTTGATGAGCGCATCCACGCCCTTTTTTGTTTCCTCAAGCGCCGACACGTCATCCGCTGTTTTTATTTCCAGGATCCCTGCCGCGACGAGCGTGAGCGCCGACCCGTCGCATTTCACGACGCCATATCCTATTCTCCGACTCCCCGGGTCGATACCGAGCGCGATCATGAAAGTATCATTAAAAGTTAATATTTGTGTAGACGTTTTGGACGTCGTCGTTGTCCTCGAGCGCTTCAAGTAAATCCACAAGCTTTTCTTTTTCGGCATCCTCCGCGATATCCTGCGGAAATTTCGCATTCCAATCGCGTTCTTCTCCCTCTGATAACGCAAAGGCCCACTGCACACTTCCGGACTCCGCCCACTTGCCATTATGATCCCGCAGAATCGTTTTTATTTCCTGCACGGTGCGATTACGGTTATCGCTTACGGCGGTGATGATGATCGCCGCGCCGGCCGGGCCATATGCTTCGTATAATAATTCCTCGAGCTTTTCCGATGGATCCGATGCGCGCTTGATCGCGCGGTCGATCGTGTCCGCCGGCACGCCGGCCTCGCGCGCTTTTGACACCACGGTGCGGAGCCGGGGATTGAAGTCCGGGTTCGGCTCGCCGTGCGCCGCCGCCGAGATCAGTTTGAGCGACTTCGAAAATATCTTCGCCCGCTTCTTGTCGGTGATCTCTTTTTTATGTTTTATTCCCGCCCAGTGTGAATGTCCTGACATAGTGGTATTCTCACGAGCATTATATCGCCGCGCCCGGGCAAAAAAAAGCCCGCAGGATCCGGCAAAGACCATGCGGGCAAAGTGGAACGGGAGAAAAGGAATGCAACACTTAATCTGTCGGTGAATCGGTGGGCGCGGGCGCGGGAGTCATTGTCGGACTTCCCGGCTTTACCGATGAAGCATTGGTGGACAGCTGC
The DNA here is from genome assembly GCA_963718575.1 of uncultured bacterium. Classification (GTDB taxonomy): domain Bacteria; phylum Patescibacteriota; class Minisyncoccia; order UBA6257; family 2-01-FULL-56-20; genus JAKAGE01. Next base: position 546,672 of record OY970358.1, read on the forward strand.
CCCTCTTTGCGTTCTTGATCGAAGCTCAGCGCGACATGCGTCACGTGTCCTGGTTGAACCGCGACCTTCATGGTGATCTGGCCACCTTTTATTTTTGCGGTGACCTCGTAGTCGCCGGGATCGAGATGTAATACCTCTCCCGAGATTCCAGAAAAGTTCTTTACCCGGCCATGTGTCGCGTCACGTCCATTCAAAAGGACATTTCCATTCTCTACCTCTTTCAGGTCCTTTTTAGGGATCTGGTCGAGGTCGAATTTAATGCCCGATAGATTGGCCGGCTCTCCAATGGCAAATTGGTATCCGTATCCAAGCGATCCGTAATACCAAACCCCCGGATAAAATCCCCATGAGTAATACCATCCGGGCCCGTACCATATCCCCCAAAGGAGTCCGCCTGGCCACCATCCACGCTGGTGAAATGCTCCAGCGGCAATTTCGGCGTTTCGGAATCCGCCAATGGATTCACTGCGAACAACTTCCCTTGAAGTAAAGGCGCTGTGATTGGTATTGAAGCGTTGTTGGATGTTCGTCGGTTGCGATCTGCGAGAGGCCGTTTCATTTCTCGGTTGGGAGTTATCACGCGGTGCGCGAACTGTGTTCGCGCTTCTCACACTAACGCCGCCGGTGCTCCGCGCTACACTACCCGACGACGATCCGCCACGCGAACCACCGCCACCGCGCTGCGCCTCTGCCGCGAACGGCAGAAGAGCGAGAGCCAATAAAGTGATTACCGCAAACATTCTGAGTTTCATGATTCCTCTTCTCCGCGCCGGTTTGGCGCTGCCATATTCAAATTTGACTGCATGGTTCTGCGCTCATTATACCACCAAACTGTGCAATATGTCAATAATTGTTAAAAATCCATTAAAATCGGCTTGAACGGCGGCTTTTTAAGGGGTATCATCTATATAAATGCTGGATGCACCTCAGAACGACCTAAAAGAGAAGCTCGCCAAACTACATCGCGATGGCGAAGAGCGGGCGGCAGAACGGCTTGCGGAGAAGCTCGGGCTTTCGTATGTGGACCTGGCGAAGATCCCCGTGTCGCTCGACGCGGTGCGTATTCTGCCCGAGGCCGAGGCAAGGGATGCGAAGGTCGGCGCGATCGAGGTGAAGGGGAATAAGGTGGCGCTCGCCGCGATCAACCCGGAACTCCCTGCCACAAAAAAAATCGTGGAAGGGTTAGTTGAGAAAAAATATGAAGTGAAAGTGGTCGTCGTTTCGCCGGCGAGCATGGAAGCGGCATGGCATTTCTATCAGTTCATCAAGCCCGTGTCGGAATCGATCACGGGCGAGGTGGATATAAAAAAGGCGCGGCTCGATGAATTAAAGGCGCGGCTCGTCACGCTCGACGCGGTGCATAAGGAGATCGCCGCGCTCCCGCTCGCGAACGTTTCCCCGGTGGCGCTCATCGAAATTATTTTAGCGGGCGCGATGGGATTGCGCGCGTCGGATATTCATACCGAGGCCGGAGAAAAAAAGGCTAAGATCCGTTTTCGCGTTGACGGGTTATTGCACGATATTTTCGATGACATTCCGCTCGAGACCTACCGCACGTTTGTGTCGCGCATAAAATTATTATCCGCGATGAAGCTGAATGTGCGCGATGCGGCGCAGGACGGCCGATTCACGATCGGGCTTGGCGATAAGGATATTGAGATGCGCGTATCGGTGATCCCGGCGGAGTTCGGCGAGACGATCGTGATGCGTATCCTTGATCCATCGGCGACGATGGTGGGCTTGCCGGACCTCGGCTTGCGCGCAGACAATTTAGATATCGTAAAACGCCAGATCGCAAAACCGAATGGGCTGATATTGAACACCGGCCCGACCGGTTCCGGAAAGACGACCACACTCTACGCATTCCTGCGCACGATGAATGATCCGACGATGAAGATCATCACGCTTGAGGACCCGATCGAGTATCGCATTGATGGTGTGGAACAGACGCAGGTGGACGAGGAATCGGGCTACACGTTTGCGAACGGCCTGCGCGCGATCGTGCGGCAGGATCCGGACGTTATTCTTGTGGGCGAGGTGCGCGATCTTGAGACGGCGGACATCGCGCTGCAAGCGGCGCTCACCGGGCATTTGGTGTTATCCACGTTGCACACAAACGATGCGGTCGGCGCGGTGCCGCGTTTGATCAATCTTGGCGTGAAAGCGGTGAGCATCGGCCCGGCGCTCTCGCTTGCGATCGCGCAACGCCTGGTGCGTGTATTGTGTAAGGAATGCAAAAAGGTCGCCGACGTGGACGCCGCGACCGCGGAGAAGATCAAAAATTTCTTAAGCAAGCTGCCCGCAAAGGTTGATAAGAAGCCCTACGATGGCTACAAGATCTACGCGCCGGTGGGTTGCGATAAATGCAACGGCATCGGATATAAAGGTCGCGTGGGCGTGTTTGAATTTTTAGAAGGCGGCCCGGATTTAGAGAAAACAATTTTGCACGAAGCATCGGAGCTCGCTCTGCGCGAAGTGGCTCAGCGTCAGGAGATGGTCACGATGCAGCAGGATGGAATATTGAAAGTGCTTGAGGGAAAGACGACGTTCGATGAAGTGGCGAGCGCGACGGGGGAGTTGGTGTGGTGAGTAAGACAGTTTTATTAGAAAAAAGAAACCGACCAGCGATGGTCGGTCATTAAAATTGATTTTGGGCATCGGTCCGTCACCTGCCGCCGGTGGCTCTGTCTATCATTTCCACCCGGCCTTCCTGCGTCCCCTTCGCTAATCCCATCTTATAGATGCCGCTAAACATCAACTCAAGCGTGGTTTGAATACTATCTCCATCGGTATCGCTGACAGCGACAAGGGCCTCAAGCGCTGATATCCCTAATTCGCACCCCTCCGGCGAGACGAAATCAAAGGAATCGATAACAACCTCGTTATTCGTTGCGTAGGCTTTTACTCTACGCGCGAACGTAGCGGGATCGTTTGGAAATATATTGGCATAAATTTCCGCAGGACAGGTGTTGTCGTTGCGGATAAATGCGATTTTCATCACAGCCCCCATTTCCCTGCTTGCCAGTTTCTGGTTCAAGACTTATTGGAAATTTTGAAGAACTATCGGGATTGCTCCCACTAAAAAATTCTCGTTTGAAAATACTTTAGTGAAAGCCCAACCGAGGTTGGGCACCTGCATTGCAGGATTTAATGACCGTTTTTCGGCTGGTCAGACCGCCGCATTGGAAGTTGTTGCCTGCCTTCTCATCGCTTCACTAAAGCCCGCGATGTAGAATGTAGCCAACAATTCCTGCCACGCTCGAGGGTCACTCTTTTGGAGTTTCTCGAAAAGAGTAGCGGGGCATTGATCTTTGGAGGCGGCGTGACGGATGGTGGGCATATCAAACATACCCACAAGCTGCTCGCCGTTTCCGCAATCCACGTAGCGGTTAAAGAAGGTGTTGCTGGCGTCTTCGCGAGATGTCCCCTCGGCAATACCTGCCCAGTAGATAGGCGGAGCTTCCTCATCTTCGTGATCGCATTCCGGATCCATGTGCTGGCACGGACACAAAGACGGCTGCGCTATCACTCCCAGAAAAAATGTCATAACTGGCTCCCGCTTCCATACCTGCCTTTTGGGTCAGGGTTTATTGGAATTTAGAAAATTAAAGGTGCGGAGCCCACTCAAACGTAGTAGACTCAGACCTGGGGGCAATTCCTCGCGAAAGGATAATGATCTCTTCTATCTAATGATAAAAGAGGCTAGAATTACTCAAAGGAGTGGACCAGCCGAAACCGGTACATCCTGTAGTTTTTAGAAATAACTCCCGCCCCCAGATCTGAATCAGCTACTTTTAAGGAACTTCGGTCAACTTGCCAACAGCCCTTATTTATTGGGCACTGGGATATGTTAGCATATAGAATATTATTTGTCAAGTCCCACCTTATCCCCACGTAATTCACATCCGACTATGCCAAAAACACCCCCGACAACCAACAACGCCAACGGCTCTGGCAATAAAGAGGACCCGAATATCGATCTCACCCTCCGACCTACCGAGTGGGATGAATACATTGGTCAGGAAAAAATAAAAGATAATTTGAAGACTATTTTGAGCGCCGCGAAAAAGCGTGGCGAGTCCGCTGACCATCTTTTATTTTCCGGCCCGGCAGGTCTTGGGAAAACAACACTCGCGTATCTCGTCGCGCGAGAGCTTGGCGGGTTGATAAAAACGACCTCCGGCCCGGCGCTTGAAAAGGCAGGCGACCTCGCCGCAGTGCTCACCAATTTAACGCCCGGCGAAATTTTATTTATCGATGAGGCACACCGCATTAATCCGATGATCGAAGAAGTGTTGTATCCGGCGATGGAGGCGCGCAAGCTGCACCTTGTCGTTGGCAAAGGGCCGTCGGCGCGGACGCTCTCGCTCGATCTGCCGCCGTTCACGCTGATCGCGGCGACGACTCGGGAGAATTTACTTTCGCAACCGTTGCGCTCGCGCTTTGGCGCGACGCTGCGTCTTGGCTATTACACGCCGGATGATATTAAAAGCATCTTAAAACGCTCGGCGGCGATATTGGGCGTGGAAGCAAAGCCGGAGGCAATCGATATTCTCGCGCGCGCGTCGCGCGGGACGCCGCGCGTGGCAAACCGTCTGCTCCGCCGCGCGCGCGATTTTGCGGAAGTGCACGGCGAGAGCGTGATCGACGAGGACGCGGCGCGGAAGACGCTCGCGATGCTCGAGATCGATGAGGTGGGTCTTGAGCCGCAAGACCGCGAGCTTCTTATGACAATCATCGAGAAGTTTCACGGCGGACCCGTCGGCATCAACACCATCGCCGCCGCGCTTGCGCAGGACCGCGGCGCGATCGAAGACATCTATGAGCCGTATCTGATGACGCTCGGGTTTTTACAGCGCTCTTCTGCGGGGCGGATTGTTCTGCCTGCGGCGTATCGGCATCTGAAGATAAAAGGATACGAGGAGTTGTTGTAGTCGTATTAAAAAATCATTAAATTATTTTTGCATTTTCCTTCGGCTCGTGTAACATAAAAATATGCTTGTGGGCGAAAGCCCCTTTCAGCTAAGGGACGCCTAAAGCCGAAGACAAGCACAACAAAAACGCCGCCCTCGGGCGGTGTTTTTGTTGTGCTAATCATCTTCGATCCCATCGGTAAAAAGCTTCTGGCGTTTATTTTGTTGTAGATGGGAGTACGGCATGACGCTCCAAACATGGATATTCCCTATTTCTCTCTGTGCGCATGGAACGCTGGAGGTGATTAACCCCATCCGCATTGAGAATTGTTTCCTGCTTAAAAAACGGGCTATAGATCGTCCGTTGTGTATCGTAAATTTGGCGCGCCTTTTCCTTTTTCTGTTCGAAATAACCATCATCCATGAATAATATCGTAGATTATTTCTCGTTCGATACCAAAAAGTTTTTAAGAATTTTTTAATATTATTTCGGTATGATGAGCCAATGATATATATCAACGAATGGTTTCCAAACCCGGTTGGCAATGATGCGGCCGGGGAATTTATTGAACTCTATAATAGTGGTGCGGCCACGGTAAGTCTCGATGGCTATGCGCTGGGCGATGGCGCAAAAAAGAGATTCTCATTAAGTGGCTACAGCATCCCGCCCGGCGGCTATTTGGTGTTAACACACGCAGACGACAAGCTGACTTTGAAAAATACCAACGGGGAAGTATTGTTATATGGGCCGAGCGGGCAAGTGGTGGATAGTGCGAGCTTTACTGGCGCGGCGCCGGAGGGGAGGAGTTTTTCGCGAGTGGATTACGGCGCGGCGACGATCGCAGCACTTTGCGTTCGTGTATCCGACGCCCGGCGCGGCGAACAAGACGGTCGATACGACAGTGCACGCGAATGAGTATCCGTCGGGAGTTTCTCTTTCGCGTCAACTTTCGCCGGGTGCGTTCACGCTGCTCACGTTCGGCGTCGGATCGTTTTTTCTGCTATTCTTCATTTATGCCATCCAAAAAAATAGAAACATATCACAGTTTTTCTTCGGAGGAGACGAAGAAACTGGGGTTTGATATTGCGCAAAAGCTCGAAGCGCGGTCCGGCGGTGTTCGCGCTCCAGGGCGATCTTGGCGCGGGGAAGACGACGTTCACGCAGGGGTTTCTAAAAGGGCTGGGATCGAAGAAGCGCGCAACAAGCCCGACGTTCGTGTTGATGCGCCGACACGGGCTTGGCAGTGGCACGCGTGGCGGCAAGAAATTCAAAAATGTTTTTCACATCGACGCCTATCGCCTGAAAAAGCCGGAGCATCTGGCGGCGCTCGAGCTCGATGTTATCCTTAACGAACCGGGCAATATCGTTCTCATCGAGTGGCCGGAGCAGGCGAAAAAATTTTTACCAAAGCATACGGTATGGATAAAATTCAAATACGGGAAAAACGAGAACGAACGGATAGTCACAATAAAGAGATGAAAAAACTTTTACTTATCGATGCGAACTCGATTATCCACCGATCGTTCCACGCTTTGCCGCCATTTACGACGCCGGAGGGAAAACCGTCGGGCGCGATCTATGGCATCGCAAGTATTTTACTCAAGCTGTGGCGTGATGAGCGCCCGGACTACGCCGCTGCGCTTTTTGACCGGCCGGAGCCGACGTTTCGCGACGAGAAATATGCGGAGTACAAAGCCCAGCGCCCGCCCACGGCGGAAGAGCTTGTCTCGCAAATTATAGAGGCTCATAAATTATTCGACGCCTTCGGCATTAAAACTTTTGAAAAGGCGCGCTACGAGGCGGACGATCTTATTGCGACGCTTGCGGAGAAATTTAAAACATTGCCGGATGTGCGGGTCGTGATCTTGACCGGCGATCGCGACACGCTGCAGATGGTGGAAGGGGACAAGCTCGTCGTGCAGACGTTCAACAAGGGCGTGAGCGACACCACGATATATAACGAACCGGCGGTGATCGAAAAGTACGGCATCGCGCCGAAGCAGATGGTGGATTACAAGGCGCTCGTCGGCGATTCGTCGGACAACATCAAGGGCGTGCCGGGCGTGGGGCCGAAGACGGCGTTGGAGTTGATCAAACGATTCGGCACGGTGAAGGAAATGTATAAACAGCTGGATGGCAAGGCGGTGGCGGATGACGATGCTGAGCTGAAAAAAATTCGCGCGCGTTTCGGCGCGTTCAAAAAAGACGCTGAGCTTTCGGAAATGCTCGTGACGCTCGAGCGCCATGCGCCGATCGAGATCCCGCCGATCGAGGAACTCGCGCCATTCGAGAATACCGACGCTGCGGCGAAGTATTTCGAGAAGATGGGATTCGCCACGCTTCTGAAGCGGATCCTTATGCCCGCGGCGGACGAAAAGATCGAAGCGAAGAAGAGCCCAAAAATAAAGTCGAAGCCCAACAACAATCAGACGGCGCTTTTTTAAGAATAGCTCGCGGTGATGCTATAATAGAGGGACATTGAAGAATCAAACCTCAAAATTCAAAGAAGTCATTTTTTGGCCGGAATTCCAGTTAATCTGGGCGCTCATTGCGACCATTGTTGCGCTGATCGTTATTAATAGCGCGAGCTTCGCCAATCTGGGATTATGGATGATCGTCGCGGACGCCGCTTTGTTTTTGATCATCATCGCGCTTTCCGCGCTCGGCATTTATACTTCCGCGAAGAAGGATCGCGACACGAGCGTCGAGCGCAGTGAGCTGAACAGCATCCTTGAAGAGCTCAACGACGGGCTCATCGTATACGAAGCCGACTTCCGCGTGATCTTCTTCAATCCCGCGGCGGAGCGCATCTTTCAAGTTTGGATGCCAAGGCGGTGGTCGGCCACGTATTTTCTCCGCGCGACGTGGAGCGCGAGGGATGGCGCACGCTCACACAGATCGTGTTCCCGTCGCTTGCGCCGCGCGTCGTCGCACGCACGAAAGAGGACGAGTATCCGCAGATCGTCGATATCTCATTCACTGATCCGCCGCTCGAATTCCGCGTGACGACCGCGCCGATCGTGGACGAGCGCGGCAGTACACTCGCGTTCATGAAGATCATCCGCGATCGGACGTCGCAGGTGCTCGCGCTGCGCTCAAAGAGCGAGTTCGTGACCGTCGCTTCGCACCAATTGCGCGGGCCGGTGACGGACATCAGCTGGGCATTGCAGTCGCTTACCAATATCCACGGGACTGGATGATACCAATAAGATGATCCTCGATACACGCGCTTGCCGCGAGCCAGAGTCTTTTGCGCCGCATTGAGGACTTGTTGAATATCGCGAAGATGGAAGACGGCCAGTTCGGATATAAGTTTGAAGACGCCGACATCGCCGATTTTATCTCGAAAGTATTAATGGAGGTTTTGCCTGCCGCGCAGAAGGCGGGGATCAAGATATATTTCGACCGGCCGCAGGAGCCCCTGCCCCATGTGATGATCGATCCGCGCCGGCTCTCGCTCGCGCGTCACGAATCTTCTCGAGAATGCGATCCGCTACAACGTGGAGAATGGCGAGGTGACGGTGAAGGTGGATAAGATGCAGGACAAGCCGTTCGTCGTGGTGAGCGTGAAGGACACCGGCATCGGCATCCCGCCGGAGGCCATCGAAAAGCTTTTCAACAAGTTCTACCGCGCCGACAATGCGCTCAAGCGCCAGACCGAAGGCTCCGGCCTCGGACTCTATATCGCAAAAGGCATCGTGAACGCCCACGGCGGCCAGATCTGGGCCGAATCCGAGCTCAATCGCGGCACCACGATCTCCTTCGCACTGCCCACCGACCCGAATTTGGTGCCAAAGACCGAGATCGGCGCGGAGGATTTGTTTTAGCTCTTCCCTTGTGATTTATTTTCGCATATACTTGTAGGCGAAATGAGCGCGTCGAAATCCAAGCCCACCCACAAATATATTTTCATCGTCGGGGGAGTGATGTCGGGTGTCGGCAAGGGGGTTGCGTCGTCATCCATCGGAAAAATTTTGCAGTCGCGCGGACTCGAGGTCACGTCGATCAAGATCGATCCGTATGTGAACGTCGACGCGGGCACCATGAACCCCACCGAACACGGTGAGGTTTTTGTTTTGGACGACGGCACGGAGTGCGATCAGGATATGGGCAACTACGAGCGCTTTTTGGACCGCGATCTCTCCGGCGTGAACTACATGACGACGGGAAGCATCTATCAGACGGTCATCCAGCGCGAGCGGAGCATGGGCTACGGCGGAAAATCGGTGAGCGTGGTGCCGCACATCCCGATGGAAGTGATCGATCGCATCGATCACGCGGCGGAACTCGCAAAGGCGGACGTCGTGATCACGGAAATCGGCGGCACTGTCGGCGAGTACGAGAACATTCTTTTCATCGAAGCGATCCGCATGATGAAGTTCAGGCATCCGAAAGATGTGCTCGTGGTGCTCGTGAGCCACTTGCCGATCATGAGCGATGACAATGAGTTGAAGACCAAGCCGACGCAGCAGGCGGTGCGCGCGCTGAACGGCACGGGCTTGCAGCCGGATATCATTCTCGCGCGCGCGAAGTATCCGCTCGACGACAAGCGCAAGGAAAAGATCGCGTTCAATTGCGGCCTGCGCGAAGAGGACGTCATTTCCGCGCCGGATGTTTCGAGCCTCTACGATATTCCGGTCAATTTTGAAAACGACAATCTTGGTAATTTAATTTTGGAAAAACTTTCGATGCGCCCGCGCGCGAAGGACATGAAGGAGTGGCGCGCGTTCGCAGAAAAGATCCATAATGCGAAGGAGGTGGTGCGCATCGGCATCGTCGGGAAATATTTTTCGAGCGGAAAATTCATTTTGGCGGACTCGTATCTTTCTGTAATCGAATCGATCAAGCACAGCGCCGCGTTCTGGGGCGTGAAGCCGGAGATCAAGTGGCTCGACTCGGGCCAGTTCGAGGATGTGAAGGATGGCGGCCAGGGTGCGGCCGGCCTGAGGGAACTCGACGGTTTTGACGGCATCATCGTGCCGGGCGGTTTCGGTTCGCGCGGCGTGGAAGGTAAATTGAAGGCCATTCAATACTGCCGCGAGAACAAGATCCCGTACTTTGGGCTTTGCTACGGGATGCAGCTCGCGACGGTGGAATTTGCGCGAAATGTTTTGAAAATGAAGGGTGCGAACACGACGGAGATCGACCCGAAGACGAAGTATCCGATCATCGACATTTTGCCGGAGCAAAAGAAGTTGATGGAAGAAAAGAAATATGGCGCGACCATGCGGCTTGGTGCGTATCCTGCGGTACTTAAACGGGGAACGATTGCCGAGAAGGCATATGGCCACGAGAAGATCTCCGAGCGGCACCGGCATCGCTACGAGGTAAATCCGGCTTACGTGGATCGACTCGAAAAAGGCGGCGTCACTTTCTCCGGCGTGTCGCCGTCGCGGCGTTTGATGGAAGTGATGGAACTCCCGCGAAGCGTCCATCCGTTCTTCCTTGGCACGCAGTTCCATCCGGAGTTGAAATCGCGCCCGCTCAAGCCGCACCCGTTGTTCCGCGAGTTCATGAAGGCCGCGAAAGCGCGGCGCGGGGCGGCCCATCCGAACGCAGTGGCAACGGCAGTGTAGAAGCATATAATAGTGGCATGATCATCTTCCTCTACGGCCCGGACGATTATCGCCGTTCTGAAAAGAAGCGTTCCATCATCGCGGAGTTTTCCAAGAAACGATCGGAGATCGGGCTTGGCGTTTTTGATCTGGAGGAAAAGACGGCGCTGGAAAATCTCGGCGAATTTTTAAAGACGCAATCTATTTTTGAAACGGCGAAGCTTGCAGTGCTTGAAAATGCATTCGAACTCGATGCGCCGAAACTCGCAAAATTATTGAAGCCCTTTATCGAGATTAAAAATATCACCATCCTGATCGCGGAGAAGGACAAGCCGGTGAAGGCGCTCGCATTCTTGTTGGAGAAGCCGACGATCTCGCAAAAGTTCGAGACGCTCGCCGGTGCGGAGTGGGTCGCATTCATACAAGCCGAGGCAAAAAAGAATAACGTGAGGCTCGCGCCCCCCGCCGCGCAATTCTTGGGGACGGTTTATGGCGGCAACACATGGGGGCTTATCACCGAGATCGAGAAGCTGGCGGGGTTTAAAAATAGTGCAGTGATAGAGAAGAAAGACCTCGACGTGTTTGACCTTGAGGTGGCGCCGAACTATTGGGGACTGATCAACGGACTGAAGAATTACGACATTAAAAATAGATTATACGCGTTCGAAACGATGCTTGCGGCGAATGATCCGCCGGCAAAGATATTCAATATTCTGGCATCGCAATGGCAAGAAAAAACCCCGCACATGGCGGAGTATGATCTGGCCGTAAAGTCCGGAAAAGTGGACTATGAGGAGGCCTTGGTGGACTTATTGATAAGCTGAGAAAGGCGCGACTTCAAGCGGCTGGCCTTGTTCTTTTCGATGACCTTAGCTTTCGCAGCCTTATCAAGCGCTTTGAACACCGTCGGAAGCGCTTTCGCGGCATCCTCGAGCTTCTTTGCAACGACGAGCTTGCGGAAGGTGACGACCTGAAGCTTGTACGCCTCTTTGCGAACGACATTCCGCTTATGGCGGGTGGCGTTCTGGCGGAGCGCCTTCTTTGCTGACTTTGTGATTGGCATAACGCTTATTATATATAGAAAGTGAGAATTTACAAGGGAGTTGACTATTATAAAAAATTAGGATATTATTTTGCCAGCGATGGAGGTATCGCATGGCGACGTTAAAAGATATTCGCTTAGCGAAAGGGCTTAAACAAATTGATATAGGAGAGAAGCTTTTCTCTCCTATAGGAGTATCGAGAGCCTATGCGCAGAAGCTGATTTCTCTGTGGGAAACAGGGAGGGCGCTTCCCGATGAAGCGCAGAAGGATGCCCTTTGTGAGGTTCTCGAAGTCCAGCGCGAGGAATTATCCTTTGAGAGCGAAATTCCCACGTTTCTATCAGTGGCTGCAAAGAAATCCTTTCTGCTTGAGATCGGCGTCCGCGAGGAGAATGTATTCCTCATCCTCAATAACCCAATAGTCCATAAATCTATTGCAAACGCTATGAATTGCGCATGCGATAGCTTGCGGAAAACATTTGAGGAGGGCTCATAGTGTGAAATCTACACCGTGAGCCCTTTTGTTTTCCCTTAATGTATTTTTAATGCCCAAGCGCGCTATAATGAACGCATGATATACAGCATTAAGGGCTCGCTGGCGCTTAAAGAGGCGAACTTCGCCGTGGTGGAAACGGGCGGCTTGGGGCTTAAGCTTTTTGCGAGCAAGCAGACGCTCGAGGCGCTTCCGGCGGCTGGCGCGGAAGTAAAATTTTTTTGCCATCTCCACGTGCGCGAGGATGCGTTGGATCTTTTTGGGTTCACGACCGGCGATGAGTTGGAATTTTTTGAGATGTTGATTTCAGTTTCCGGCGTGGGGCCGAAATCTGCGCTCGCGATCTTAGACACGGCGCCGCTCGATGAGCTTTCTGCGGCGATAAAGGAAGGTCGGCCGGATCTGCTCACGCGCGCGGCGGGGATCGGTCGCAAGACGGCGGAGCGGGTGATCGTGGAATTGCGCTCAAAGGTGCAATCGTCGAAATCCGGCGCGGTAGTGGAGAAGATGCAGACGGACTCCGATCTCGTCGAGGCACTGATGAGCCTCGGCTATCACCGCGATCAGGCTCGCGCCGCGCTCGGCAATGTGAGTGAAGATGTGGTTGGCACGGAGGCTCGCTTGCGTGCCGCACTTGCTCTACTCGCGAGTAAGCAAAAATAACATGCGGCCATAAATCATTCATCCATGCAAATTTTTTTTAAAAATCTCCACCCGCGTTCCGTCTACCATTTTTTATGGGCGTGGACCGGCGCGCATCTGCACGGGCATCCGAGCAAGAAACTTTTCGTGATCGGCGTGACAGGCACGAAAGGAAAGACGACGACACTTGAATTGATCAACGCGATCCTGGAAGCCGCGGGCAAACGCACGGCGCTCATCTCTTCGCTTCGCATAAAGATCGGCGATGAGAGCCAGAAGAACGCCATCGGCAACTCGATGCCGGGCCGCGGATATCTGCAGAAATTCCTGCGTCGCGCCGCGCGCGCGGAGTGCAATTATGCGCTTGTAGAGGTGACGTCACAGGCGGTCGTTCAGCACCGGCACCGCTTCATCCATTGGAATATGGGCGCGCTTACGAATCTCGCGCCCGAGCATATCGAATCGCATGGCTCGTTTGAAAATTATCGCGCGGCGAAATTGGATTTTTTGACGTACGTTATTGAAAAAGGCGGAAAGGTTTTTTTGAACCGTGACGATAAGAATTTCGATTTCTTCATGGAGGCGCTCAGCGATAGCGAGCCGATCGCCTATTCCAAAGATGATGAATTCTTCCATGATTCGTTGCCGCATATCCGCTCCACGCGCATGCGCCGCGATAGCGAGGCACCGCATTTCCTGATGAGCCCGTTCAACGAGGAGAATATCGCTGTCGCGGCGGCGATCGCGAAGGAACTTGGTATTGCGAATAAGATCATAGACGATGCGATCATGGAATTCGAAGGCGTGCCGGGACGAATGGAGTTCGTGCATGTTCGCGATTACACCGCGGTCGTGGATTATGCGCACACGCCCGAATCGCTCGAGGCCGCGTATGTGGCGGCAGCGCCAAAACCGACGCGGGACTTTCCGAGGCCCCGCCTGATCTGCGTGCTTGGTGCCGCGGGCGGCGGACGCGATACATGGAAGCGGCCGTCGATGGGTACGATCGCCGCAGATCACTGCGATGAGATCATTTTAACGAATGAGGATCCCTACGATGAAGACCCGCAGGCGATCATGGATGAGATCGAGACCGGCATCCCGCAACCACTTCGCGAGGGTCAGCATGTTTATAAAATCCTCGATCGTGTGCAGGCAATCGAGAAAGCGGTCGCGCTCGCGAACGAGGGCGACGTCGTGATCGGCACGGGGAAGGGAAGCGAGGATTGGATCCACGCCGCAGGCGGGCGCAAGATCCCATGGAACGAACGCGCGGTGTTTGACGATGCGCTTGCGAAGCGAGTGGGGAAATAAAAAAACAGCCTCGCTCCGGTGAGGAAGCGAGGCTGTCAGGAGCGGCTTAAGCCATTCTTATGGCGGGGATTTGGTGGCTTCGACCGCGGGGCTTCGGCTGGTGCCGCGTGATCTCGCGAAGGACGGGACTTCTTTTTACCGGCTTGGTTTCGTTTTTGAGCTTATAGCCCATGATCGCCAATCTAAGCTCCCGCTGTGCGTGCGGCGGAATGCCTGAAGCGTTTCTTTGCGCGAAGAGTTGTTCGACGAGAGCGCTTACTGCCGGATTGTTATAATCGGTTTCGGGTGACTGGCTTGGGCCATGCATTGCGGCCGTTACGCGCGCGATTTCTCGCTGTGAGTGTATAACCCTTTTCCCCATGCGTGATTTTCTCCGACGAGTGAAGTTGTTCCGCCAATTACGATACTCTATACTTACCTCATATGCAACTCACTTTCTACGGAGGCACGGGCGAGGCGACGGGTGCGAATTATATTTTGGAATCGGGCGGGGTGAAGATCATGATCGACTGCGGACTGCATCAGGGGAGCCATTATGCGGATCGCGAAAATTTCGATCCGTTCGCGTATGACCCGAAAAGCGTGTCGGCGGTGTTTATCACCCACTCGCACCTTGATCACATTGGCCGCTTGCCGAGCCTCGTGCTCGGCGGGTTCAAAGGCGCGATCTATTCCACGCACGCCACGCGCGACTTCGCGGAGCTGATGCTTGCCGACTCGGAGCATTTGCTTGCGGACGAAGCGAAGCGCGAGGCGCGGCCGCCGCTCTACCGCGACGATGATATCCCAAAAGTGACGGCGCTTTGGAAAGGACTGAAGTATCACGAATCGGTCACGGCCGGCCCGTTTAAAGTCGAATTGTACGACGCCGGGCATATCCTCGGCTCCGCGATCATCCACGTCGAGGCCGAAGGAAAGACGATCGTGTTCTCCGGCGACCTGGGCAATGTGCCGTCGCCGCTCATCAAGCCGACGGAACAAATCGCGGCGGTGGATTATTGCCTGATCGAATCCACGTACGGCGATCGCGTCCACGAAGATATCGGCCGCCGCCGCGAGATGTTGCAGGGCGCGATCGACGAGACGTTCAAGGCTGGCGGCGTGCTCATGATCCCGTCGTTCGCGATGGAGCGCACGCAGGACCTGCTTTTTCATTTCCATCAATTGCACGAAGAGGGGAGACTGCCGGATGAGCCGGTGTTCGTCGACAGCCCGCTCGCGATCAAGCTCACCGAGCTTTTTAAAAAACACGAGGACGCATTCAATGACACTGCGGAGAGCATCATGAAGGGCGGCGATGAGATATTAAGCTTCCCCAGCCTCAAATCCACGCTTACGACGGACGAGTCGAAGGCGATCAATAATGTCCCCGCGCCAAAGATCATTATCGCCGGTTCCGGCATGTCGAACGGCGGGCGCATCTTACATCATGAGTTGCGTTATCTTCCCGACCCCAAGAGCGAGATCGTTTTTGTGGGCTATCAGGCCGAGAATTCGATGGGGCGTCAGTTGCTCGATGGCGCGAAAGAGGTGCATATCTTCGGCGAGGCGGTGCCGGTGCGATGCCGGAAGATCGACATTCCGGGATATTCCGCGCACGCGGACCAGCCACACCTGCTCGGCTGGCTGAGCTCCATGAAGGCTTCGTTGAAAAAAGTGTTCGTCGTGCAGGGGGAACAGACGTCGGCTGAAACGCTCGCGCACAAGATCATCGATGAATTTGGCGTTACTGCCGAAGTGCCGCACATGAACGAAAGTGTTACACTATAACAATGAAAAATAATCTGGACACGAAGTATCAGTTAAAATATAAAATTTGCGTTTCGGGTGCTGCGGTGACGGAGGGTTCCCCGCCGGGAACATTGGAGAAAGCGGAAGAGATCGGCCGGCTTGTCGCCGAGCAGGGGATGGTGCTCGTGACGGGCGCGACCACCGGTATTCCCTACTATGCGGCAAAAGGCGCGAAAGAAGCGGGAGGTATCGTGATCGGGCTTTCTCCCGCCGAGTCAAAAGCGGCACACGTGCGGACGTATCACCTGCCGCTCGATTACCACGACCTCATCATCTATACCGGGTTCGGTTATTCCGGCAGGAATTTATTGCTCACGCGCTCCGCGGATGCGGTGGTGACGGTGTATGGCCGCATCGGGACGCTGAATGAGTTTACGATCGCATTCGAAGATAAGAAGCCGCAGGGCGTGCTGACCGGCACCGGCGGCACGAGCGACGAACTCCAGCATATTCTGGAGATCGCGCAACGCGGCAACGGCAAGGCGGTGTTCGATGCGGATCCGAAATCGCTTATTGAAAAGATCGTGACGCTGATCCATAAGGAAGAGGAAAAAAGAGAGATCGAATAAGGCACGGAGAGCATGGCAAACAGATCGTTCACTGTTATGGCGGTCGTTGCCGCCGCGACGATCGGCGAAGGCGTGTTCGCACTGCCGTACGTCATCCAGACGTCCGGATGGCTGCTCACGCTGTGCTACTTCATTGCGCTCATCGCCGTCGTTTCTATGGCGCACCTTATCTATATGCGGACGCTTGCTGCAGTGAATGAAAAAGAGCGTCTGCTCGCGCTCGCGCGGCGGCACTTCGGCCCGGCGGGATTCTGGATCGGATTTTTCGCGATCGTGGTCGGCCTTCTTCTTGGATTCGTTGCGTATCTTGTCCTCGGCACGGAATTTCTCGGGATCATATTCCCTGGCATCCCGACGGGTGCTGCGCTCGGGATCTTCTGGTTATTGCTCGCGTGCCTTGTCTGGGGAAGCGAGGGGGCGATCGCCTGGCTTGAGGTGGTGGGCGTCGCGCTCATCTCCGCCGCGATCCTTTTTATTTTTTTCTCCGGCCGGGGCATTCCCGCGCTCGCGGGCGTGCCGTTCGCGGTGCCGCAGGATTTTTTTCTTCCTTTCGGCGCCGTGCTGTTTTCTCTTGCGGGATGGACGAGCGTTGAACAGGTCTACGAACTCGTTCGCGGCAGAGGAACCAACGGCGGTTTGCCGATCCTGAAAACATTCTTTGTGTTTATGATCGGCACCGCATTCGCGGCACTCCTCTATTGGCTGTTCGCCATCGGGGTGATCAGCACGACGCCGCATGTTGCGACCGACACGGTTTCCGGGATCGCGGCGTGGCCGTCGTGGCGGCGCGACATTCTTGCGCTCGTCGGCATCTTGTCCGTCGCCGTCGTGTCCCTGCCGATCGCGCGCGAGATCCGCAATGCGATGGAGAAGGATCTCGCGTGGAACCCCTTCGTTTCGCGGGCGATCATCATTGTCTTTCCGATTGTCGTCGTGCTGTCGGGATTTAATGATTTTTTATTGATCGTGAGCGTCGCCGGCGGCGTGTTCCTCAGCACGCAATATCTTTTGATCATCGCAGTGGGCCGGCGGACGCTTGCGCTTTCGCTCCGCGAGAAAGTGCTGCTCGATATCATCTCGATCGTCTTCATCTCTGCGGTGATTTACTCCATCTATATGTTCGTAGTAAGATAGGGCTGTGCTTATCGCAGGACAACAGCCGCGCTCTCGTAGTTTAATGGATAGAATATCTCCCTCCGAAGGAGGTGGTACAGGTTCGATTCCTGTCGAGAGCACAACGCAGTGAGACCAGACCGAGCAGGTAAATGCTACGTTTTTTGACGCACGTCAAACCGACCCCGCGTGGAAATCGAACTCGCAACAGTTTTTTGGGCACCCCGGTAGTGCGATCGAGCGAGTTTGGCTCCCGTAAGACAAGATATGAGTTTTGATAGGTAGTTGGTTGAGGAAAGGTAGTTAAACTCTTTAAGAGAAAATAATCATATAATGGATATATGACAACTTCGACGAAATTTAAATCCGGCGCGGAGAACGATTTGAAGTCCTTGCCCCTCGAAGACGTGGAGAACAAATTAGCATCTTCGCCGGACGGTCTTACCCAAATGGAGGCGGAAAAGCGCCTTGCTCAATACGGGCCGAATGAGCTTCAGGAGAAGAAAGCCAATCCGTTTCTGAAATTTCTGACATATTTTTGGGGACCCATTCCGTGGATGATCGAAGTTGCGATGGTCCTTTCGGGGATCGTCAGAAACTGGCTCGACTTTTTCATGATCCTTTTCCTTCTTTGCTCCAACGCCCTGGTCGGATTTTGGGAAGAACATCAGGCGGGCAACGCCATTGCCGCGCTGAAAGCAAAACTTGCGATCGGCGCTTCGATAAAACGCGACGGAAAGTGGATCACGGCGGTGGCGCGCACGCTCGTGCCGGGCGATGTTATCCGTTTGCATTTGGGAGATATTATTCCCGCGGATACGCGCTTACTGGCTGGCAATCCCATAGAAGTGGATCAATCGGCGCTCACCGGGGAGTCGTTGCTCGTCGAGTGTAAATCCGGCGATGCGGTATTTTCCGGATCGATCGTTCGCAAAGGGGAGATCGACGGGCTTGTGTATGGTACGGGTATGGACACGTACTTCGGGAAGACCGCGCAATTGGTGCAGGAGGCGCATACCGTGAGTCATTTCCAACGCGCCGTGCTCAAGATCGGCAATTATCTAATCGTCCTTGCGGCGGTGCTTGTTGCGATCATTGTTATTGTCGCTATTTTTCGTGGCGATCCGATTCTTAGTACGTTGGCGTTCGCATTGGTGCTTCTCGTGGCCGCGATCCCCGTGGCGATGCCCACGGTGCTGTCCGTGACCATGGCGGTTGGCGCAAAATTACTCGCAAAAAAAGAGGCTATCGTGACCCGATTGTCTTCTATCGAAGAGCTGGCGGGTATGGACGTTCTCTGTTCGGACAAGACAGGCACTCTTACGCAGAATAAATTGAAGTTGGGAGATCCGTTCTGCATAAAAGATATTTCCGCCGACCAGGTCATTCTTTGCGGTGCGCTTGCCACGCCAGTGGATAAAAAAGATGCCATCGATACGGCGGTGATCGATGGTCTTAAAAAAGATCAATCGAACGGCTATCAATTGATCCACTTTGTGCCGTTCGATGCAGTGAACAAGCGTACCGAAGCGACCATCAAGAGTCCCGATGGAAAAGAATTTTACGTTGCGATGGGGGCGTCGCAGGTGATTCTCGAAATGGCAACCAACGCCAGTGATATTAAGAACGATGTCGAAAAAGCGGTAAATGATTTCGCCGCGCGCGGTTTTCGCTCGCTCGGCGTTGCCCGGGCCGATGAGGAAGGCAAATGGAAATTTATCGGCATCTTGCCGCTATTTGACCCGCCGCGTGCCGAAGCAAAGGATACTATCGCGAATGCCGTGCAGATGGGAGTGAGTGTCAAGATGATCACCGGCGACCATATGGCGATTGCGCAAGAAACAGCCAAGCAGTTGGGCATGGGCGCGAACATTCTTGACGCGACCAACTTGGGCGGTTCAAAAATGCCTCCGACGAAAGAGATCGCGGAGTCCATTGAAAAAGCGGACGGCTTTGCGCAGGTATTTCCGGAGCAAAAATTTACTATCGTGAAAACCCTCCAAAAGGCCGGCCATATCGTCGGTATGACGGGAGATGGCGTGAATGATGCTCCGGCGCTGAAGGTTGCCGATTGCGGCATCGCCGTTTCCGGGGCTACGGATGCTGCTCGCGCGGCGGCATCGCTCGTGCTGCTCGCGCCCGGCCTCTCAGTGATCATCGATGCGATCAAAGAAAGCCGCCGCATCTTCCAGCGGATGAACAGCTACGCGATCTATCGCATCACGGAGACTTTGCGCGTGCTCTTCTTTATGACGCTCGCGATCCTCGTGTTCAATTTTTATCCGGTGACCGCGGTAATGATCGTGATCATTGCGGTGTTGAATGACGGAGCGATACTTTCTATCGCGTATGATAATGTTCAATTTAAAGAGGAGCCTGAGAAGTGGAATATGTCTATGGTACTCACCATCTCTACGGTGCTTGGTGTGGCGGGGGTGGTGGCAACATTCGGGTTATTTTATCTTGCCGAGCGTGTGTTCCACATCGATCAGGCCCAAGCGCAGACCATGATGTACCTAAAATTATCCGTAGCTGGGCATTTAACTATTTTTCTCACCCGCACACGCAAGTCATTCAGGTCAACGCGTCCGGCGCGGATTTTATTGTTGGCGGTATTCGGCACTCAGACCATCGCGACCCTAATCGCGGTGTACGGGTTGTTCATGGCGCCGCTTGGCTGGGGGTGGGCGTTGTTCGTCTGGGCTTACGCGCTCGTGTGGTTCCTTTTGAATGATCAGGCGAAGCTTCTTGCCTATCGGATTTTTGATTGGTTTGGAGCGAAAACGCTGGCCCCGCAGGTGATTTCACAGAAGGTTTGATCGGCCGATTATAGGGAAAGCAGGAATAACTTAAAAAGTAGCGATTCAATATTATTGATTGCGGTATAATTTTCTCATGGATAAACTCGCCGAATTAAAGAACATAGAAGCGGAGATGGCGGCGAATGTGTCGCTCCCGTTGCGCGATACGGCGAACCTTGTTTTCGGCGAGGGAAATGTTGATTGCAAGGTGATGTTCATCGGCGAGGCGCCGGGCGTGAACGAGGATCGCCTGCGCCGGCCGTTCGTCGGTCGCGGCGGGCAACTGCTCGACGACATGATCCGCGGGCTTGGGTGGAAGCGCGAGGATGTCTATATCACGAATATCGTCAAGCGCCGGCCGCCGGAAAATCGCGACCCGTTACCCGCGGAGATCGAGGCGTACAAGCCGTACCTCACGCGGCAGATCGAGGTGATCGATCCGAAGCTGATCGTCACGCTCGGCCGCTTTTCGATGAACTATTTTTTGCCGTTCGCGAAGATCACGCACGACCACGGCCGGCCGTTGCTCGTCGACGGTCGGACGATCTTTCCAGTCTATCATCCCGCGGCGGCATTGCGCTCCACGCAGATGATGGAGACACTGCGCGGCGATTTCAAAAAGATCCCGAGCGTGCTCTCCGGCGAGTTCGGCGTGGTGGATCTGCCCCCGGCGTTTGCGGAGCCAAAGGCGGCGAGCGTTAAAAAGGAAAACCCCCGACAAGCAGGCCTTTTTTAACGCCATACCGCGGCCATTTAGTGTTATTATTATGGTATGGATTTTTCGGTCGTCTATCTGATCCGGCGGTTTTTCTACCGGTTTTTGGATTTTTTTCATCATTGGTATATCGACGGCTCGCGCGCGTTCGGGCGGCGTTTTATGGCGACGCTCACGGCGGCGGATCAGTCGTTTGCGGTCGCGATAACCCTGCGCCATTTTTTTGAGCCGCTCTATAAGGATTACAGCATGATCGGCAGGATCCTCGGGATTTTTTTCCGGACGGTGCGCGTCGTGATCGGCGGCGCATGCTATCTTGTCCTCGCGGCGGCGTTTGCCCTTGCATACCTTGTCTGGCTCGCCATCCCGGCCGTTATATTTTTCTATGCCGCAAAAAATATCTAAGTACGAATTTTATTTCAACGACTCGCGCCTGCGCATGACGATCGCGGGCAGGGCGTTGGTGCGCATTGTGAGCTATGTTTCCTATCTCGTGCTTTTCGTCGCGACATTCATGTTTTTATTGTCGGACGTAAAGCCGCTTTTCTTTGTCGGGCTATTTCTCTTTCTTGTGGTGATCGATCTTTTTGTCCATCGTAACGAAGGGGATACGCCGATCTCGGAGCTGTCGCCGGAAACGCACGGTGGACGAGTGAACCTTGCGGAGGTGATGAACGGTCCTGCATTTGGCATCATTGAGCGTGCGGCGGATCGTAGTGCTATCACAAAAAAGAGCCTTCTCCTCGAGCTCACGCATCGCCTTTTTGAACTCCCGCAGATCGAGGACGGACTCCGGCGGCTGGATATAAAGCCGGAGGAATTCAAAGCGAAGCTCGAAACGTTGATGGCGGAGCCGGCGGCGAAGGGCGCCGCCGCGGGCCCGCCCGCCGTGCCGATAAATCCCCAAATGATCGTTGAGCCGCTCGCCGTGCATGCGTTCGCCTCTGCGGTGAGCGCCGGCCACGAATTCATCACGCCCGCCGACCTTTTCTCGGCGCTCCCGGCGATGGGCGATGAGGCGCTCGACCGGCTGTTCTCGCTCTTTAATATAGAGGAGGGGGATCTTGAGCGCGCGCTCATCTTCAGCGCGCTCGCCGGACATCGCGGATTCTTTGCGCGGCTGCCGTCGGCGCTCGGCGGCTTCGCGCCGGTGACGTACCATGTGCGCGAGCATCGCATCATGAACCGCGCGTGGACGTCGCGCCCGACGCCGACGCTCGACAAGTACGGCATCGACTTCACCGACATGGCGCGGGATCGTGAAGTGGGATTCCTGATCGGGCACGAGGCGGAGTATGATCGGCTCGTGGAGACGCTCGCGCGTCCCACGAATCCGAATGCGTTGCTGATCGGCGAGGCGGGGATCGGCAAGGAGACGATCATCCAGCACCTGGCATTCTGTTTGACGAAGGACGACGTGCCGAACGGGCTTTTCGACCGGCGGCTCGTGGGATTGCAGCTACAGAGCCTGATCGCCGGCGCGCCGCCGGAAGAGCTCGATGCGCGCATGAAGACGATCGTCGAGGAAATTTTCATGGCGGGAAACATCATCCTCTACATTCCCGATATCCATAACCTTGTGCGCACATCGGGCGGCGCATATCTTTCCGCGGCGGATGCCCTGATGCCGGTCATCATGGCGAATCAGTTCCCGATCGTCGGCACGTCGTATCCAAAGGAATTCAAGCAGTTCATCGAGCCGCGCAGCGACTTCGCCGGCATGTTCGAATCGATCACGGTGAGCGAGATCTCGGAGGCGGATGCGGAAAAATTATTGACGTACGAAAGCTTTTTACTTGAACGAGCTTCACGGATCGAAGTGAGCTTTGGCGCCATCAAGCGTGCGGTCGTGTTGGCAAAAAAGTACTTGCGGGGCAAATATCTTCCGTCGAGCGCTGAGGATCTGTTGAAGAGCGCGATGGTGGATGCTGAGCGCCGCGGCGAGAAAACGGTGACGCCGGATCGCGTGATGGCGGTGGCCGAAGAAAAGGTGAACATCCCGATGCACGAGGCGGAGGGCGACGAGGCGGCGAAATTATTGAACATGGAGGCGTTGATCCACGAGCGCGTCATCGGGCAGGACGAGGCGGTGAAGGCGGTCTCACAAGCGCTCCGCGAATATCGCAGCGGGCTTACGCGCAAAGGCGGCCCGATCGCGAGCTTCCTCTTTGTCGGTCCTACCGGTGTTGGAAAAACCGAGCTCGCGAAGGTATTGGCGGAGATCCAGTTCGGCTCGCAAAAAATGATGGTGCGATTCGACATGACGGAGTATCAGGACAAGACGAGCTTCTTCCGCTTCATCGGATCGCCTGACGGCACCGTGCGCGGCGCGCTCACTGACGCGGTGTTGGAAAAGCCCTACAGCCTGGTGCTGCTCGATGAATTCGAAAAGGCATATCCCGATATTTTGAATCTATTCCTGCAGGTGTTGGACGACGGGCGGCTCACCGACAACATGGGCCGCGTGGTGGATTTTACGAACACGATCATCATCGCAACATCGAACGCGCATTCGGACATCATCAATGAGGCGCTCGCGAAGGGCGAGTCGATGGCGGATATCGCGGAATATTTAAAGGCGCGGCTGGTGGATGTGCTGAAACCGGAGCTGCTCAATCGCTTCTCAAAGATAATCGTGTTCAAGGACCTGGAGATGGACGAGTTGCCTCAGATCGTAAAGATCAATCTGAACGATCTTTGTTCCATCGCGAAGACCCAAGGGATCACGCTTTCATTCAGCGCCGAGGCGATCGCGAAGATCGCCAAGCTCGGCTATAATCCGGCGTTCGGCGCGCGGCCGCTCCGGCGCGTGATCGACGAACACATCCGCGCGCCGCTCTCCGAAGCCCTGCTTGCGAAGAAGATCGCAAAGGGCGCGCGGGTCACCTGCGGCGTTAACGATGATGCATTCGAATTCGTGAACCAGTAGCGAAATCAGTATAATAAAAAAATACGCATGCGCATCAAAGTAAACATCAATATCAAGGTCGGGCGGCTCGTAAAATATTTCGTAATCTCCGATTTTTTCCTGCTCGCCGGATGGGGCTTGATCGATCCGGTGTTCTCGGTATTCATCATCCAGCGGGTGGTCGGCGGGACGCTCCTTACGGTCGGCATCGCTGCCGCGATCTATTGGATCCTCCGTTCGATTCTGCAGATCCCCATCGCAAAACAGCTTGATGATATCCCCGGTGAGCACGATGATTTTATGGCGCTCATCGGCGGCCTCATGCTTATCGGCATCTCCGCGATCGCGATGTGCTGGGTCACTCAGGTGTGGGAGCTCTATGCGATCCACGGGGTTCAAGCCGTTGCCTTTGCGCTCTACTATGCGTCGTGGCCGACGATCTTCTCGCGCCACTTGGACAAGGACAGTATCGCGCTCGACTGGTCGCTTGATTCGGCGGTCTCCGGCATCGGCGCCGGCGTCACCGGATTCCTCGGCGGCGTCATTGCCGGAACGCTCGGCTACGACGTGGTCTTTGTCTCCGCCGGTATTCTCGCGTTCATCGCCGCGTTCGTTCTCCTTGCCGTGCCGGATCTTATTCTGCCAAAGCCCGTTGCTATCACAAAAGCCGCCATCGTCGCCGCCGAAGAGGCGACCGAGCACAAGCCGGGAGGTACGGCTGCGTAAAAAAAGAAAAAGGCGGACTTCGGTGAGAAGTCCGCCTTTTGATCGGCGCCGGGGGAAGATCCTCAGGCGTAGATATTTATTTCTGGAAAACCCGCTTCCTCCCGCGGAACGTGGATACTGGTGATGTTTTTTTTGGGCAGCCCTTCGCAGTTCGGACAATAAGGCAAAGAGAATGTTTCGATTTTCTCTCCGTCCAGATATCGTGCCTCGATTTCTAACGGGTGAATGGTTGCGTAGCAGGTCGCCAATTGAATCCTGGCGCTGCATTCTGCGCAGATCCATTTTAGCGGCCACCACCCGACGAGCCGGTAGTGTCCTAAATAATAACTCCTGATTACTGCAATAAAGCCTTCCCGTGTCAATCCTTCCGGCGGAGCTTCCATGTTCTTCGCCACCTTTCTTTTTATATTTTACAAACTTATAGATAAATTGTCAAACAACCTCGTTCCTTCATCCGCCCACGAGTGGTGTTAGAATATAGTCATGCCCGAGTCATCCAACCAATCCATCGCCGAAGTCCTGCGCCAGATCGGCGAGTATTTGGCGATGCAGCACGTGCAGTTCAAGCCACGCGCGTTCGAGAAAGCGGCGGAGACGGTGGGCGCGTTCGAGGAAGAGGTGGCGGAGACATATAAAAAAGGCGGCATCAAGGCACTCAAGGAAATTCCGGGCGTGGGCCAATCAATTGCGGAGATTATAGAGGAGCTTGTGACGAAGGGGCGCAGCACGGAATATGAAAAGTTGAAGAAGGCGACGCCGGTGCGCCTGGACGAGCTCGCGCGCGTGGAAGGTCTCGGGCCGAAATCGATCCAGAGATTATATAAAGAGCTCGGGGTAAAAAATCTGAAAGACCTGGAGGCGGCGGCGAAGAAGGGGAAGATCGGCGCGCTCGAAGGTTTTGGAAAAAAGAGCGAGGAGAAAATTTTAAAAGGAATTGGATTCGCGAAAAGTTCCGGCGTGCGATTCATCACCGGGCTCATGTTGCCGCAGATCCGCGAGATCGAGGCGCGGCTTGCCGCCGTGCCGGGCGTCACGAAAGTGACCGTCGCCGGATCGGCGCGGCGGCGCAAGGAGACGATGGGCGATCTCGACATCCTCGCCGTCTCGGCGAAGCCCAAGCTCATCATGGATGAATTCGTTTCCAAAACGCCGGGCCTGATGACCGTCATCGCGAACGGGCCGACAAAGTCTTCCATAAAGATCAGGCCGGGGTTGAATATCGATCTGCGCGTGGTGCCCGCAGAATCTTACGGCGCGGCGTTGAATTATTTCACCGGCTCCAAAGAACACAACGTCGTGATCCGTGCGCGCGCCAATAGGCTGGGGTTGACGCTCAATGAGTACGGACTTTTCAAGATCACGGAAGGATCAACAAAGAAGGGCGCGGAGCAGGAGGGCGCGCGCATCGCGAGCCGGAGCGAGGAGGAGATTTATAAAGCGCTCAGGATGGCGTACGTGGAGCCGGAGCTTCGCGAGAATACCGGCGAGGTGGAGGCCGCGGTGCGGGAGTTCGAAAAGAAACCCGGCGGTCTGCCAAAATTGATCGGCTACAACGATCTTCAGGGCGATTTACAAGTGCAAACGAACTGGACTGACGGCAGTGATTCGATCGAAACGATGGCGCTCGCCGCTATGAAGCGCGGCTTGAAATATATCGTGATCACCGATCACACCAAGCGTCTTGCGATGACGCACGGCCTCGACGAGAAGCGCATCCGCGATCAGTGGAAAGAGATCGATGCGGTGAACAAAAAACTGGGCGGGAAAATAAGAATATTGAAAGGCGCCGAGTGCGATATTTTGAAAGACGGCACGCTCGACCTCGATGACGAGACGCTTTCAAAACTGGATGTCGTCGGCGTGTCGGTGCACTCGTTCTTTAATCTTTCGCGCGCGGAGCAGACGGCGCGCGTAACGCGGGCGATGTCGAATCCGAACGTCGACATTTTCTTCCATCCCACGGGCCGGCTCATCAACAAGCGCGCGCCGTATGACATCGACATCGACGAGGTCATCGCGACGGCAAAACATACCGGCACGATTTTAGAGATCGACGCGCTCCCGGAGCGGAGCGACCTTAAAGACGAATACATCCGCAAGTGCGTGGAGGCGGGCGTGAAGATGTCCATCGATTCCGATGCGCACGCCGCGGCGCACTTCGGCTTCCTCGAATGCGGCATCGCGCAGGCGCGCCGCGGCTGGGCGGAGAAGGAGGATATCGTGAATGCGTGGCCGCTCGAGAAGATGTTGGGGTTTTTAAAGAAGAAATAGTTTTCCCGCCATTAAATTTTGATTAACCCGGCCGGCAATGCTACAATCTTTTCATGCCGTCAGCCCGCGAAATAGACGAATCAAAGCGTATCCCAACCAAAAAACAGGTCGTGGCCGGCTTTGTGGTCTATCGCAAAACGAGCGACGGAATAAAATTTTTACTGCTGTACCGGCGCGGCAATTATTGGAACTTCCCGAAAGGCCACTTCAAACCGGGCGAGCGCACGATCGACGTTGCGCTTCGCGAGCTGGAAGAAGAGACGGGGATCAAAAAGAGCGAGTTGCGTATGCTCCCGAACTTCCGCGCGTACGAACGTTTCTATTTTAAGATCGGCAATCAGGGGATTTACGACACCGTCATTTTATTTTTGGCAGAGACGCATAAGGCGGATATCCGCATCGAACCGCGCGAGCATAGCGGGTATGGCTGGTTCCTCTATCACGATGCGCTGAACGTGATCGGAAAAAAGTATGGCGATACGCGAAAGGTGTTGAAGCAGGCGAGCGACTACCTGAAGCCGCACAAGCGTCCGGCGGTGAAGGCCGGTGCCCCTGCGGTGCATACAGCGCAAAGCCCCGCGGTTGTAAAAGAGGTAAAAAGTCATTAACGACAAAAGGCGCCGCGCGTCGGAATCTATTATCTTTTAAAATCACAATTCGTGATTTTAAAAGATAGGATTTATGCAGGACATCATTGCCTGGGGCTTATGAGCAAAATAAAAACCTCCAGACTTTGGAGGTTTTTATTTTTTGATCTACTTTGCCGATTTGGTTGCGGCAACCACTTTCTTGAACACCGCCGGTTCGTGCTCCGCGAGGTCCGCGAGGATCTTGCGATCGATCTTGATGCCTGCTTTCTTGAGCGCCGCGATGAATGTGCTGTAGTTCATCCCTTCGGGGCGGATGGCGGCGTTGATCTTGACGGTCCAGAGCTGGCGGAAGGTGCGCTTCTTTTCCTTGCGGCCGCGGAAAGCATGAACCCAGGCGTGAAGTAATGCCTCCTTGGCGGCGCGCTCCTTTGATTTGCGGCCCCATTTAAAACCCTTGGTGTATTTAAGGGTCTTCTCGCGATGCTTATGAGCGTTTACTCCTCTTTTTACGCGTGGCATGGTGGTGGTTTAACGGGAAATTAATTATTCAAAATGGTTCGGAGCGGCATATCGAGCGAGCGCTTCTTGCGGGAATCACGGTTCATTTTACTGCTTTTGCGGGTCTTAAAATGGCCCACGCCTCCGCGCCGGCGAACGATCTTTCCGTTCTTTGTGATCTTTATCCTCTTAGTTACGCTCTTGGAAGGCATTTCAGTAAAAAGAGCCGGATGGCTCAATGACAGTAAGCTTACTACAGCTTTTCCGGATTGGCAATACCCGGCTTATCTCTCCGAGTGGTCAACGATATTGATATTTTTAACAACCGCTCCGACCGCCTGAGCTAAACGTTTCCGCTTTGCCTTTAATTCAGCATATTTTTCAGCGGTGATATTTGTCTCGTCTTTGATAAGCTGCAATTTATTGACAATAAGCCTTAACGCCTCCCTCGCAGGCTCTCGTATCGGGTGATTCGGCGCTTCTTCCGGGGTGAGATCTGTGATGGCATTCAACGCTATAATGTCGTGGGTCTGCTCAAAATTTTCAAACATGCCTTCAAGCTCTTCGATTTCCGGCCCGGCTTCGCGGCGTTTTTCCGGCGGGATCTCTCCTGTCCCGTACTTCGCCATCCACGCGTCGATTATCTCCTGTTTTTCCTTGCTAAAACTCTCAATGGGCTTTTCAGGGTTTTCATTCATGCTTTCATAGTACTCTTTAAGATTAAAATAAAATACCCCTCCCTTTGAGCGAGTGGACGTTCCTACGTTGGAGCGAAAAGGGAGGGGTATTTTATTTCTTTGCGATCTGCACCGCCGGGCCGTTGCCCAAAAACTTCGGCTCGTTGAGCTTCTTATACTCCACGGGGATCAACGTTAAAAATTCCTTGAGCTTTTCCATTGCCCAATCCTTGTTGCGCTTCTCGCGGCCCCGAAGGCGCATGTTCACTTCCACGGGATGGCCCTGCGCGAAGAACTTTTCCACTTGCTTTACCTTGACCATGAGGTCGTTGTGCGCGGCTTTGGCGCTGATTTGCACGGACTTCATCGCTGCGGTCTTCTGCGCCGCGCGCTCCTTTTTAATCCGTTTTTCTTCCTCGTAGCGGAATTTATCGTAGCTCATCAGCCGCACGACGGGCGGTTTTGCTGCGGCGGAGATCTCTATGAGGTCGATGCCGTCGTCCGGGCGGGCGAGGGCAAGCGCGTCGGCGCGCGACATGACGCCAAGATTTTCTCCTGTTTCGCCAATGACGCGGAGTTCTGGAGCGGTTATTTGATTGTTGATGCGGGGTTTAATAATGCCTCTATTATATCAGCTGTGGTAGAATAATCAAAACGGTTGGGCCTGGTCCGACCATAACGATCATGGACGAAAATCCCATAACTCACCCGGGCGTGCCCGAAGAGGTCTATCATACGATGGGGAAGAAGACGTTTTGGATCTTTTTCCTGGAGCGTATTCATGCGGCGTTCATTTTACTTCTGCTTGCGATTGCGCTCTTTATCGTGAGCCGGCAGGCGTTCCTTGCGACGACGCAGTTCGGCGACCTTACGCGCTACGCCGTGGCCGCGTGGGAGCTCTGCGGGCTGCTCTTTGTCATCGTGCTTGCGATCTCGCTCTTTGTGGCATGGCTTGTCTACTCGACGTATAAATTTTCGCTCGGCGACGATTCGCTAAAAATAAAGCGCGGAATTTTAAACAAAGAAGAGGTGGCGATCCCGTACCGGCAGATCCAGGACGTGGACATCAAGCGCGATCTCTCGTTTCAGCTGATCGGGCTCAGTAAGATCATCATCATCACTGCGGGCCACGAAGAGGACGAAAAACCCGGCGACGATGACACGGAAGGCATCCTTCCCGCGCTCGACAAGGATCTTGCCGAATGGCTCCAGGCGGAATTACTCAAGCGCGCGAACGTGCAAAAGGTGACCGAAGAAGCTCCTGTGCTACAAAAATAAAAACCCCATTGCCGTTGAGCGAGTGGACGTTCTTACGTCGGAGCGAAACAGGGATGGGGTTTTTATTTTATTTACTGCAGCAGCCGCACCGGACCATCTTTGCGCATCCAAGGATGATCAAGAGGATCGGCCACGTGACGGCGACGAATCCCGCCGTCAACGCGCCGGTCGCTCCCAGGAGGAAGTCGAGGCCGATGAGGACGAGCATGATCGGCAATACTTTGTGGTGAGGGCAGTTGCACATTGGGCCCTTGCCGACTATCTTTGTTTCTTCCATAAAAAATTAAAAATCGATAAAATTTATTATTTCGACCTTTGATCGCATTCTTGTACTCTTTTATTTTACCATTATTTGTGCTATAATAGCGGCAGCCTTATCGAAGGGAGCGCACTGGCTTCGATAGAGATAATCCATGGGTTTGCGAGCCGTTGGCAACGCCGTAACCGTTGCACAACCTATAACTGCCAACTCTAACGTTGCAGCTCCGAGGGCTTTCGCTTTCGCGTAACCTCTCGGGATCGGCTAGCTTGGGTTCCTTAGGCTAATACCGGTCTTATATAAGGGGACTAGCGTCAGGTTGACGATCATACGCCCGGCGCGAAAATATGATCACTTCGCTTAGCCTCGCTAAACTACGCTCGTAGACGGCCCATCGGCATTATCTTTACACGGCGGTTCGATTCCGCCCGCTTCCACACCCTGTGATTTAGAGGTAGCAAAATGCTCAAAAACCCTTAAAGGAAGGCACAAAGGAGCGGTTCTAAATCCAAATCCTCGGTCATAGAAAACGAGACCCTCAAAAACGAGGTTCAGCACCATATTTTTTTCGCTCAAATCGCCCTCAATCCACTTGTTATATGGGTCTTTTAGATAATCGAATACCATTTGCAGGGCGGTTCTAAATTCGATTCTCGGCTTCTTTGCGGGATCGTTTTTCTCCGTTAGCTTTTCCTCTTTCGCCGCCAGCTCCTCAATCTGTTTCTCATATTCCCGACGAACGCGCTCACTGGTCGCTCTCCGTGCCAGCTTTGAGAGGTCGCGTATCTCCGTCTGAATCCCCGCGATTTCGCCAGTCTCCCTCTTTTCGCCATCGGCCCGCTCTGCCACGCGCTTTTCCCATTTTTCGTAGAGCATCGCTTCGCTGATTTTGAGAACAAGAGGCTTCGGACGGATTTCCTGCAACATGGTCCTGAATTGTGTTTCTATAAGCTCAACAGGAATGCTCTTAGTGTGTTCGGGGCATGCAGTATTGGCACAACGATAATACGGCCGCCTATAACCCTTTTTCTTAGTCGTATATGAAGCAGTAAAAGGCCGTCCACAATTGCCACAGGCGATCTGCGTATGGCGCAAAGGGAAGTCCTCGCGCATGTCCGCTCTCGTCCTTACCGGACTGCGGCCTTCAATTTTTCGCAAAATCTTTTGGTAAGTTGCTAGGTCAATGAGTGGCTGATGATGGCCCTGTCGCCGTACTACCTCCCACGGCTCATATTGGATAAATCCGGCATATATCCATACCCTCGCCAATAAGCGATTCGCCAACTGGAAGGGTACTTTGCTTTTGCCGATGAAGTCTTGCTCTCCTAAATAGCGAGCCATGTCCGCTTGCGTCTCAAAGCGATCCGTCGCAAATCCTTCGAGGGCTGTTCTCACATTAGTCGCCTCCGGCTCGTATGGCGTAAGAAGTTTCCCATGGGTCGCTGTTTTGGGCTGACGATAGCCAGGGGGCGGGCAAAATGGCCAATAACCCGCCTCAAGGCGAGCTTTTTGCTTTTGAATCACCTGACGGCGGTTCTGCTTCCGTTCAAGCTCGCCCTGTGCGGCTAAAACGGTTTCGATAAACTCACCCTCCTCGGATTCGTCGAATTTGTAATTAAGACATTCCACCTTAACGCCTCTCGCCTTGAATTCGCGGCGGAGTTTCAAATGAAAAACGGTATCGCGGGCAAATCGCTTGAGGTCATCGAAAACGACGACGTAATTATCCCGATGCGGATGCTTATCGAGATAGGCGAGTAGGTCTCCCATTGCCGGACGCTCCATGAAATCTCCCGCACCCGTAAAGCTGTCCCTAAACACCCGCTCAACCTTATATTGTTTTTGTCCGCAATAAAGACGACAACGTTGCTCTTGGCTGTCGAGGCCGTGGCCCTCGTTCTTTTGTCGTTCAGATGAGACGCGGCAGTAAATTATGGCGTTGAGTTCGCTCATGCTTTTTTATTTTTTTTCTGGCGACGGGCCTTAATAGCGTTTTGAGACCACTCCTTCATTTTCCCGCTTTCCTGGCGAGCCTTCACGGACGCAACTCCTCCGCGCCGCCCCATTTCCCTCATAACCTTACTGATCGTCTTTTTGTCCATATCTTTATTCTAACCGCTTAGTTATCTTATAGCAAATGGCCTATTTCGGCATGCTATCGAAGTAGCGATTGAGGATTCTTTCGAGGATGGGATCAAGTGTATCGCGTAACTCAAGAAGCTCTTGATCGGAGAGTTCGTTTTCACTGTCTATTTTTCTTAATTGTTCAAGAGATAACACAAAAGGCCGCCCTTTGGCGGGTGGAGATAATAAAAATGACCTTTATTCCACTCGCTGAGGACGGCCCAATGCCTTTCAGCTAATAAAAACTAGCTATTGAATTAATTTAATTTTACGCTTTTCGCGGCGGTTGTCAACTAAGCCGATTAGAGGTATCTTGATGATAACAACTGAATATAAGTCGCCTAAACCTTTGAGCAATCAAGGCATGGCGCAAAACTCCCTTCGCAGATACCAAACTCCACGTTCGGCTATTCTGCGAAGGGTCATATCTCGAAAGGGATATGGGCATCGCAAGATGCCAGCCAGCGTGGAGTTTTGTGCTAAATAGGCCGATCCACGCTCCAGTAAAAATAAAATAATTTTCAAAATGAACTTAACATCAATCTTAACTTTACTTCAACTGGTACTCGCTCTGTTGAGCAATCCTACGACAGCGAATAATCCTCAAATACAGACATTAGCGCAGTCTGCAGTTTCAGACGCAGCGCAAGCGATTGCGCAACAACAGACACCGACTCAGGTTTCAAATTCAGCGACGGCGGTGGCAACGACCACATCAAGCCCCACCTCAACACCGACAGTTTATAACCCACAAGTTCCGATAGGCAACCATGAAATTGTTGGGGCCACATCCACGCCAATCACAGCTCCATATCTTACCTATGGCGGATTGGATTATGCCGACACGACATCGGACATGACGATTATAAATGAACTGAATCAAGATAACATAATTTGCGTGATGCATTATCAGACAAGCAACGGACAGCTAGAACAAAACACGGTGGTTACCAATTATTACGGAGTAAATGGCTTGGAGCCGAACGGACAGCTGGAAGATTGTTTGCAACAAGAGGATGAGCTACAGGGCGAGTTGATCCCGTTTGTAAATAATCTATAAAATGCATAGCCTTGAAAACAAAGAAATTCCGAGCGAGATTAGGGGTTGGAACTGGGGCGCATTTTTCCTGTCTTGGATTTGGGGTCTCGGCAACAATACCTATATCGCCCTCCTAGCGTTAATACCAATCGTCAATCTCGTTTTTATTTTTATCCTTGGAGCGAAGGGCAACGAGTGGGCATGGAAAAATAAAAACTGGAAAAGTGTCGAGGATTTTAAGGACGCTCAGCGCAAATGGCGCAACGCTGGATGGATTGTGTGGGGAATATCCATCTTGATTGTTCTGGCTGTAATAATCGGCGCGGCTTCTGAACGGCCCAGAATAATTCTCCGGCGGCATATCAGCCACCGCAGCAGACAACTCAATCCGTGCCGCAAGCACCACAAACAGAAACTCCGCAACAGTTCTTTGGGGGTACATCAAATCAACCACAATCTTCGCAAGGTGCGTCAAACGAGGGTGCAACGCTCCAACAATCATCAGAAGACGGTCCTACCGCCCCGCCTTGGCCAACATCATACAACGCAACGATCGTGGAATCATATTCTTCGGGTGTCTATAACGCCAATTACTACGTTACGTTTGATAATAAAACTTACGTTGCAAATTCTACCCAATACGTTCTTGCTGGCTTTGAAAAATATCCAATCAGCGATATTCATCCATGGGGAGAGGTGTATATGTCGTTTTCTTGTGCGGATCAATATGAAGCAAACTACGCAGTAACCGATGCTTCTTCCGTCTATCCCTACAATACTCCGTGGATGCAAGGCGGTATCAATGGTATCGACTTATCGAATAATGAGCCAAACGAAGTTTCCTTTACTTGTGTTCAAAATTGATCCGTTTCCGATAGGGATTAAAGTCGGCTCCATTTAATTTCTCTGATTGTGTAGATATGGCCCAACTCTGGTTTGTCTCCGCGTTTGATTGAAAATTGAGACTGAAATTTTTGTCCCGATAGGTTTTCGTATTCAAAAATCGCGGTCACTTCTTGCCCATAATTTATATTATTAAAAACAATCGTTGGAGCTATCGCACTATTTCCAGATTGAATCGGATTAACTGGGCCGGAAAAATTAAAGAAGTTCTGTTATTTGCGATGGACAATGACCACTTTTCTCCGTAATGTTTCTGGCGGTTGTTGTTCCAATATTGCGTAATGCGAAGTATGGATAGGAAGAAACCAATGTTAAGCGTGGTTCTTGTCCTGTCCTAAAGGCTCTTACGGCATAAGTGGCCGCAATCGCAGAGGCGCACAATGCTAAAACACCAACGATTAGATTTGCAATGTTCATGAGTTAAGATTATTTCCATCCCGCAGGGCGATTTCTTCGGGCGATCCATACTCGACAATGTTAATGGTGTATGGCTCGGTCGCTTCAATAACTTTGCGCTTGTCGGCAAAATAGCCTGCCCTATCGAGAATATCTTTTGAGGCGGCAAGTTGGACGTATTCATTCTCCGCTTCCTGCGAGAGCTGAAATATCTTTGTTATGGCAGGAGCTGCGTATTGATCTGTAAACAAGTCCGTACATACTCCCGAATGTTAGGTTTTGTGAGGTTCTCACTTCCTATTGCCCTAGCCGTAGCCCTATTTTCGGGGCTTGTAAGCCCTCATAGCGGCTTCCGTGGCGTTTCCCGTCTCAAGATACTCCTGCGCAAATTTCTCTTGTTTTAGGGTTAATTCTTCCCTCATTTGCCCTCATTTTACCATCTTTCTACGATGTAAGAAAAGTCGGTCTTAGCGATGTTAGAAAACTCCATTTTTTGCCGCTTTATTATTAGATAGTTTTTTTGAAGATATGGAGATTGGCCACACTTTTTTCAAGTGGCTAGCCACTTGCCGCCCCGAAGCCGAAGAAAAAAGCTAAATCACGAAGATGGTTTTTTCCGTTTTAAGATATATATTAACCTCTTAAGGCGAGAACGCCATTTACCATTGGGGTAAAAGTGATATTTTTTATTACTGTGTAGTTCGTAGATATAGAACTTATAAACATCTTCTGGGGCTGGCTGCGGTGTAAAAGTAAACTCTAATCCCCAATCAGTTGACAGAAGAATTGCATATTGATTATTAGGTTTTTCAACTTCATTTCCCTTTCCCCAAAAATCTCTATAGCCATATCGAGGGGATTTATATACAACGTTACCCTAACTTAAAAGTCCGTTATTAACGATTTTTTGGAACTCGCTCATATTGTACACGCCGATAAGAGCGCGTTCGGGATTGGCTTGGTCTTTGAGCCATTTCATCGCGGCAGGTTTGTAGCCGCCTCCGTCTAGTAAGATGATTGTCGGTACGCCGATTTTCATAATGTTAAAAAGCGTAAAGGGATATTTTTCGTCCACGCTTCCGGCACTCTGTTGCCACTTGCACTCAATAATAAGCCCATCGGGAAACTTCTCTTTGTTAAGGATGAGAAAATCGCACTTGCGCTGGGTTTCGTAGATGCTCGTACCACACGGCACTTGGGTAGCAAATTGCTTTCCACCTACCGCTTTTCTATTGGCGAACACTTGTTCTTTATGATCCCAAAACCTCTCATATCCCTCGCGCTTCAATATGTCTTCAATAAAACCCTCAAGGCGATTGCCTGTGTGATTTGCGCGTCCGCCGCCGTTAGGAGTAGTTTCGGATAATAAGCTCATTTTCCTTGCCCCGTTGGTTCGCTTTGCATGACACCATGCGCGAAGCCGATACCTTTTCAATAGTATAGCCCTTGTAGAGCTTCCGCACAAAGGGGGTGTCGGAATTGGATAGCATGAACTTCGCGCCTTTGTCGTCTATGCGCTTGGCGAACGCCGCAAGCGCAATATGCTCCGCATCCCCGAAACCGCCGCCGGAATAGCCGCTATAGGTTTCATGGTATGGCGGATCGAGATAAAAGAAGTCGCCCACGCGCGGCTTCAATTGGTCAAAGTTTTGTTGCACGATGTCCTTACCCTCTAAGAGCTTCGCGCACGCCCATAGGTTCGGCTCGTCCACGATAAGGGGGTTTTTGTAGTCGCCCATCGGCACATTGAAAAAGCCGCTCTTATTCACGCGATACAAGCCGTTATAGCAGGTCTTATTGAGATAGATGAAAAGCGCGGCAATAAGTACGGGGTCTTTTTCCTTGAACAGTAAAAGGCGAGCTTTCGCGTAGAACTTTGCATCATGCTTTTTCTCCATGATTTTGAGCTGTGCAATAACCCTATCAACGTGATCACGCACCGATTGGAACGTAACGATAAGATGAAAGTTGATGTCGGATAGGAACGCCTTTTGCGGTTGCACCGCGAAGAACAACGCACCGCCGCCTAAAAATGGCTCATAGTATCGCCCGTACTCTTTTGGCATACGCTCCAACAGATCGGGGAGTATTGAACGCTTGCCACCCACCCATTTGAGAAATGGACGCGCCGCCGTTTTGGTTTCCGGCTTTTGCTCATTCGCTATGCTGGTAAGGACTTCATCGAACGCTCCAACTAACGGCTTGTGCATTTTTGGTTCTCGGCTCATTTGGTTAGTGCTTTATATTTGAGTGTATCATTCTGGCTCACGTTCCGCACGACCTCTGCGAACGTGTTGCTCAATTCGCCCGTCCGCACGTTAAAGCGGTAGGTAAACTCATCAACGTATCGCTGTAGGTGCTTCCGGCTCATGTGATGATACGTTCCGATATAGCCCCGCTTGAAGATAGCCCAAAAGCTCTCGATGCCGTTTGAGTGGATGTTGCCCTTGCGGACGTACTGCCCGCGCTCATGCCGCACTACCTCGTGCTTGAACAGTTTGCCGATGCTCTTGTACGAGCCGAAGTTATCCGTGTAGAGGTTTGAGCCGATTTTCATGTTCTCGATGATGTGCTGTTCTATCGTCCGCATCTTGGTATCGCTCAACACTTCCGCTTTAAGCGTGCCGCCGCGCTCCAACATTCCGAACACTGGGGCTTTCGTAGCGATGCTACGTCCTTGCGTGTGTGCCGTCCTCTTGTTCGCGTGTTTGTTTTTTTCCTTGCCGCCCACATACGTTTCATCCATCTCGATAGTGCCGAACAACTGCCCCTTATTCTGTATCATCGCCTTGCGGATGCGATGATCCATGAACCACGCCGTCTTTTGCGTTACGCCTACCTGCGCCGCAAGGGAGATGGACGAGATGCCCTTTTTCGCGGTGGTCAAAAGGTAGATAGCGACAAACCACTTTTGCATCGGCACTTTGCTCTCGCCGAATATGGTCTTGGTCTTTATCGTGAAGTCCTTTTTGCACTTCGCGCAACGATACCGCTTGCCATCGGCGAAATGGTTGATTTTGTTGAAGCCACAATGCGGGCAATACTCGCCATCCTTGAAGCGGATTTGCTCGAAGTATTTGATGCACGTCTGCTCGTCCTTGAAGTAGGACACGAACTCTAAGAGGGTTTTGAAGTTTGTCATACCTCCAGTGTATAGGATCAGAATAGGGTTGTCAAGTCCGAATTGGGGATAACTAAATGGGGACATAATAGGGCTATTTTTTCCAATCTTGAACTATTGATCGATTTTGATATGTAGTATAATGTAAGCACATGGCATTAAGTTCCGAAGACAAAATCATCAAAGAGGGAGAAACTGAAAAGCAGGGATTTTCGGTTACTTTTACGAACGGCACACTTGCACAGCTTGAAGAATTGAAAGAGTTTTTTAAGAAAGCCGATAAGCTCGATGTAATAAAGTTAGCCATCTCGATTTTGCAAAATGCGAAGGAAGCGCAAGAGAAAAAACCTGCGCCGACAACGCCGCCAAAATGATATGGCAGATCATCTCGAACATGAACAGCTTGGAGATAGAATATCGGGTAGTTTGTCCGATGATGTCTTTGAGGGCTTACAGCATGAAAAGAGCCGACTACACATCACAAAAATCGTAGAGGAATATACTAAGCACGAGGATTTTATAGAGAGAGTGAGAAAATACGCTGGACAAGAAATGGACTCGCGCCTTTTTATAAGTTCAAAGTTTTGGCTAACAACGATATTAGCCGCCTTGGTTTCAGGATTGATCGGCGGTTGGCTCGTTCACATTTTCGGACATTAGGGTAACGTTGTATATAAATCCCTTAAAAAATACAGATCTTCGAGCGATTAATGATGCGGAGCTTATTGAAGATGGGGCGAAAAATGTAAATCAAGAAATAACTGAGCAGCCTCGATTAGAGGTTACGGGCCGTCAAATTCAAGAAGCCGAGTGGCTGAAAGAGTTGTATAAAAAAGTGCAACAATCTTTGCCAATTGGTACTCAATTTAGAATCATTGGTGATTATGTCGGCGGTACATCCACTACGGACGCATCAGTATCCCGTACGGGTAAAACTGTTACAAGGGAGTATGATAATTTCCAACCCAGCGGAGATTGGAAATCGGGCATTATCGAAGAATCGCCAAATAAAGACTTAAAATTTTATGTACGTGTCGATGGTCTGCCTGATGGTCATAATCAATACGAAATTAAAAACGTAACGCCAACCTTAGATGGAAAAGTAATGATGATATCGGGCAGGGCCACTCCCCAAACCCTTGGCCTCGCGCGCAGAACTTTCGTTACAAACATATCTTCCAAAGATAAGAATGAGATTGTGCCCAATGAAGAGCTTGCTCCCTATTACTTGAAGTGATTAGAATCTCGTTCGTCGGATTGACTTAAACCAAATCTGACCCCGTTCATCCGTTATCAGGACATTGCCACCATTAGTTTGAGCTGAATATATTATAATTCGTTTATAAAAGTTTGCCACCTGTCCGGTTCGTCTCCACAAATCATTGACTAATAGTATTTATTATGTTATCCTAATCGACGGAGGATTTTGACAATGCAGGTAGGAATTGAAAGCGATCCAGTTTTTCCTCTTACGTATGCTCTGCAAGTTGTCGAGCATGCTAGGCGGCAACGTCGGCGGCATCGTAACCCATCGTTGTCTTTCTTTGGAGAACGGAATCCCCGGAAGGCACTCTCGCTGGCTCTCAAGGTCATCGAGAAGCCGGAAGGGATCATTCGCGACAGGCTTTTGGGGTTGCGGGAGTACATGCCCGGCCAGACCGACATCGTCTACTCATTCGGCAAGTATCTCGCCGATCACATGAACCCGAATATCGTTCCCCAGGGCTTTGTTCTTGGAGCGCATCTGGCGCTCTATGACATCGAGCAGGGGGTCGACAGTCGGAGTAACAAGAAGATCGGTGGGTCGCTGGCAGGTCAACAGCCAATGATCTATCGGATTCTCGAGATGGAGATTCCGCTCATCGCCCGAGCCATCTTCCCGCACGATTTTGCGGGCAAGGTGGATCGGATCACTGAAATGGTCAATGATCACGTCAACGCGAAGGTCAAGGCTGCAAAAGCTGCAGCGCCACCCGCAGTTTTGCCCAATAATCCACTCAAGGTTTACGCGGCCGCACGACGGATTGCAGACATCGCAATCGAAGTCTGGGGTGAAGAGGATGCGTTTCTGATTGATCAACGGAAGGAGCGCGTGAACCCCTTCTATAACCAAACCACCGGCGGCCTCTTCATTGAGCAGTACTACGGCAAGCCCGGCAGCATCTGGACTCCATGGGGCAAGTGGAGTTGCTGGGGAAGCGGTTCCGGCTTCGACGAACTCATGAAAAAGTTCCTGGATCGCATCGGCAAGGTGGAGATGGCTGTCCCTGTGCGCACTACTGAAATGGGAGTTTTCGGCCCAGTTTATGCTGTACTCGAAGTTGATGGCGTTGCTCTTCCCAAGGCAGAGAATCGCGAAAGTCTTTCGTACATCGAGTACGAGGAGGCCAATCGGCTTTGGGCGGAGGTTGGCGTCGCTTATCAGTCACAATTAGTATCGTAGTTTGATCGGCTCCGGCCGATCATCAACGGCGAGGCGCTTCACAGCCCTCGCCGTTTTCTTTTCCTGATTCAATTCCCAATATGTGTAGTAGCAGGTTTGTATCTTTAGGATTTTTGAGCCATTTGGCGCTCTTCTAGGCGCTCGCCCCACTCCAAAATGAACGATTCCAAGGCCGTTCCAATTATTTTCAACCATGTCCACAGGGTCTTATATAAACACAGTATTTTGTGAAACCTTCTTTTTCACCAGGAGGACTTTTTAATAACGAACGACGCATTAAAAAGACTTCATGCTGTACTCGATCTGGCCGAGCGTCTGTGCTGTTTGCCAATTATTAAAATCATCCCGCCAATAATATGTGTTGCCTTTGGCGTCCGTGAAGGGGGCAACGAGATCGTATCCGGCGATTGGAGGATTGTAGGTACCGCTCTCGGAGTATTCGCCCGTGCCATGAAAATCGGTCTCTCCAAGCGTGTCGCTCGCATTAAAATGGGCGGTGGCTACTCCGATAGCGCCCGCTTCCTCTGCAGATGGATATGATTGATTGATGAATAACGTTACTGATCCTCCGTTCGTGCCCAATCCTTTGAACGTTATACTTTCCGAGCTTGCATTCGACGAACTCTGAATGGACAGAGAAAAAGTAAAAGGATAGGTAACACTGAATCTATAGCTTTGATTAGTATATGTTTGCATCGGCGTCGCGACTGGATATGTTACGCTTGGCCCGGCAGGGGCGTTTTCTTCGTTCTGAAGATGCTCAAGGTATTGCGGGCTGACCTGCCAAGAGAGTGGAATTATTGGCAATGCCAAACATCCGGCATTGCCCGGATTTCGATCGTAAATACACGCTCCGGGCGGAATGAGCCATACCGCCAAAAGAAATGGAAAGATTATATTTACGACTCCAAGGCATAGTGGAAATATATAAGGCGCTTTCGATGCCCCAAGTGGTTTTATGGTCGAGAGCGCCTTTATGGCAAAAACGATTGCAATAATACCGAGCGGTATGGCTATAAGAAAAGAAAATACCGGAGCTCCGAGTTCGAATACCGCCGCAAATCCCAACGCACCGAAACCGCCAGTGCCCGTGATCAAAACAGAGAAAAAGAGCCAGGCGATAATAAAAAGCCCTGGGGCGATGAGGCCGAAAACGAGCGAAATTATGCCGAACGTCCGTGCTTTGGATAAGGCGACGTCCATATAGTCCAATTATATCATAATAATATGATATAATTCTTAAAAGGTCCGGCATCCAACTAATCTCGTTATAAAAATATGGTAAGAGGAAACTTTATCGGCGCGGCGATCGTTGCGATCATCTATACGGTCTATATCTTAGTGAAGCCGTTGGAAAGTCGCACACACGAGGCGATAGTCTTGGTGGTGCTTAATGCATTGACCATCGTGTTGTTGAGCTTTGCGTTCAAACAGTAAAGGAGTTGTAATTTTCACTTGGGGAGGCTACTATCTTTTTAGATATTTCGGTCAGTATTTCAAAACGAAAGGGGAGCGAGCATGGTATTGATGGACGGATTGCAGGAACCGGTGAACATCACTACGATCGACGACGCAACAAAAGAAGCGGTGAGCACCTTGATTGCGCAAGGATATCCCGGCGCCGAGCGATATGTCGAGAGACGTTTCTACTCTCGTTCATTCAGGAGGGGTGGCCGCCCGGTCTTTTTCCTGGGGCGAAGCCAGGAGGGGAAGGTGGCAGCCATCGGATGCATGGAGATCTATGAGCACAATAATGTCTCGACCGCCTTCATCCGTGAAGTGGTGGTTGACGGAGCGATCCGCACCGCCGAGATGGAGCGTTCCATCTTTAACCGTCTCGTTTCATGGGCAGCTTTTCTATTCCGGGTCGATGTCATCAAGGTGGATGATCGGGCGTGCCTTGTTTCGAAAGAAGTTTTTTTACAGGCGATGTTCCATCACTATGAGGGCTCTCATCTCTGGCGGCGTTCGAACCTGCCGAGCGGGGACCATCAGTAGTTGGGCGTCTGCGTGTGC
This sequence comes from uncultured bacterium, assembly GCA_963718575.1. Lineage (GTDB taxonomy): Bacteria > Patescibacteriota > Minisyncoccia > UBA6257 > 2-01-FULL-56-20 > JAKAGE01. Next base: position 588,871 of record OY970358.1, read on the forward strand.
GTCATTGAATCGCCGAGGTAATTTCTCGGCGATTTTTATCATGCCATTCTTTAAAAGTGGTACTATTATTTAATGAAAACAGTGTTGATTACCGGCATCGGCAGGGGAATCGGAAAAAGCCTTGCGGAGAAATTTTTGCGTGAAGGATATGCGGTGATTGGCACGACGTTCACGAGCGCGCCGGCCGTCGGCATAAGCGCCTCGACCGCGGACGCGAGCGATGCCGCCGCGCCGAATCTCGCGGTCTATTCACTGGATCTATCCTCCGATGAAAGTATCGCGCAATGCGCCGCCGCAATTGCGGCTGCAGGCAAAAAAATAGATATTCACATCAATAACGCGGGCGCGTTGGTGGACGAGAATGAAACGAGCGTCGTCATCGAAACGTTGCGCAAGACGCTTCAAATAAATTTAGTTGGCACGATCGACTTCACCGAGCGGATGCTGTCACTGGTAAATGCCGGCGGGCATATCGTAAATATTTCATCGTCCGCGGCGTCGCTCGCCGAAGTGGAATACGAAAGCCATGAGCCGGGCCATTATCCGAGCTACAAGATCTCCAAGACCGCGCTCAATATGTATACGCGGACGCTCGCGATGCGGCTCAAGGGGAATATCACCGTGTCGTCGGTACATCCCGGGTGGACGAAGACGGATATGGGTGGCGCCAAAGCTGACTTCACGCCGGATGAAGCGGCGGCGCACATCTTCGACCTCGCGGTATCTACGCCGGAGACCGGGCAGTTCTGGTTCAACGGAAAGAAAATCCCCTGGTAGGTTAATCGAATATAAAAACGGACCAGAGAGCGGAATGCTCTCTGGTCCGGGATAGCGGGCGTATGTGTTGTTATTAGTTAACCCATGCTGGTTGGCATGAGACCAGCGCTTTTACACCCTCCTCTTCTGCAGCTTTGAGCGCCTTTTCGAGATAGTCTTGAACGGCACCCGGAGGACGGACGGGTTCCCCGGATCTTGGATCGGTAAGCTCGCTTAACTCTTTCAATGCGTCAATCCCTGATTTCTTTGCGACGCCAATTGCAGCCATAAACAGGTTGTGCCACCTGAGTCTTGCTTTGGCGCTTTCGGCGGAGTTCTCCGGCGCGCGGTTGTATTCCCGGCGCGCCTGGATCAATTCATCAGGGGTTATTTCCAGAGATGAGTGGGCGATCACTCGCTGAATCGACATTCCTCTTACGCTCCTTATATTTCAATTTACTACTGCAACCACAAGAGATAACTATATTGCCTTCGCTACGGCTCGTCAACCTATAGCGTCACAAACATTGCGATCGCCGCGGCGGCCATCAACGCGAATGTTGCCCAGACGAAAACGTTCGAAAGCCAGCCGCTCTTGTACTCGCCCATGATCTTTTTGTTGGCGGCCATGCGGGCGATGATGAAGATGAGCGGCACGGCCGCGACGCCGTTGAAGACCGCGGTGAAGACGAGTGCCTTGATCGGATTGATGCCGATAAAGTTGATCATCAATCCGACGATCGTTGCGATCGTGATGATGCCGTAAAATCCGTGCGCACGTTTTAACTTTAAGTTAAGGCCTTCGCGCCAGTTGAGCGTTTCGGTGAGTGCGTATGAAGCGCTCGCGGAAAGCACGGGCACGGCGAGCAGGCCAAGCCCGATGATGCCAATCGCAAAGAGCCACTTGGCGACGAGGCCTGCGTCGGGGAAGCTGTGCACGAGCGGTTCGAGCGCGCGCGCCGCGTCCGCGGCGGTGCCGATGTTCGTGACGCCGTGCGTGTTCAATACGGTCGCCGCGACCACGATGATGCACCATGTCGCGACTTCCGACGACAGCATGCCAAGGAAATTGTCCCAGCGCAGGCGTCGCATAAACGATCTCGTCGGTTTTGCCGCGCCGTCCTTTATCAAGCGTTGTTCTTTTTCTTCCTCGACCTCTTCCGAGGCTTCCCAGAAAAACATATAGGGCGAGATCGTGGTGCCGAGTACGCCCGTGATAATAAAGAGGAATGCGAACGAGAACTCGATGTGCGGCAGGAACGTCGCGCGCAGGATCGTCATCCATGGCTCGCTGATCAAGAACACTGTGAGCGGATATGAGATGAGCACGAGCGCGAGCCACTTCAAGATCTTTGCATAATTTTTATATGAGACGAAAACTTCGAGCAATAAGATGACCGCGGTGAAGAAGAGCGTGAGCAGGGTGAAGTTGATCGGGATGATGAGCTGGGCCGCCGCGCCCATCGCGCCAAGATCCGCACCGATGTTGATCGTATTGGCGATAAGGATGAGTGCGAGCAGTCCGTATAAGATTTTACGGTCGTAATTCTCTTTGACGACTGCCGCAATGCCTTTGCCCGTCACCGCGCCGATACGCGCGCAAGCTTCCTGGATTGCCACCATAAAAGGGAGCAGGAAGAGCGCCGTCCACAACTGGCCGTAGCCGAACTGTGCGCCGGTTTGGCTGTATGTGGCAATGCCCGACGGATCGTCATCCGCCGCGCCGGTGATCAGCCCGGGTCCCACGAGCTTGAGCAGCTTCTTCGTCTTTCGACCGAATTTTGCCATAGATTCATCTTAGACGAATTGCCGAAATAAAAAAGGACCGCCACGAAGGAGGTCCTTTTGAAGTAATCAATAGCGGCTGTTTCGCCGCCCGGTCATTCGAGCAGGGGCCTGTGAAGCATGGCTCTCACGACGACGATTCCCAGCAAAGCGACCATGATCGTCGCTGTCACTATCGAGATGAGTATCTCTTTTTGATAGCCCCAATTTGGGAAATTGTTGTGATAGACGACGAGGCACGCCAGGAGCGTTATAAGCCACCCGACGACAAGAAGCAACCTGTACGCGAATAAGCGACCAAAGAGCTCTTTCACCGCGTTTCCCTCCCGGAGAGGATAATAACCTATAAATATCGCCTTTTCAAATCCTCTTTTCGCGGCTTTTGTGCCACTTGACAAATTTTAAGAAGTGGAGTATTATTATCAGGCAATAAAGAAACGTCGTCGAACTTCTAGAAAAGCAAAAATACTAATTACATGATGCAAGGAACTATCAAGACCCTTACGGACCGTGGATTCGGTTTTATCGCGCGCGATGGCGAAGCGAAAGACCTTTTCTTCCACTCCAAGGAGTTGAATGGTGTCGCATTTGATGATCTTAAGGTTGGCGATGTCGTCACTTTCGAGGTTATCGAAGGCGAAAAGGGCCCGGCCGCGACGAACGTCAGCCGCGTCTAGTCTCACCAAAACAAAAACCGCCGCTTCACCGCGGCGGTTTTTGTTTTGCCCTGGCGCCGTGCGGCGCGATAAAGAAATCGCCCCGGCCGAAGTGCGGCAGGGGCGATGGGTTTCAGAACATCGATAGGTTTGAGTGCGCGGGATGGAAATCTTCCAGGACGTTCATTTTGAGCGGACCGGCGCAGGCATTGAATGTTATTGCAAAGCTCAACGCCTGCACGCGGTGTTCGGTTCCGGCGGGGACGTCGAACGCGGTCCATCTTTTATGCCAGATGAACGCGTATTTTTTGACGACTCGGCGTATTTCGAGCATTCCATTGCCTACCGCCCAAAGAATATAGGTCTTTTCGTCGACATTGTGGTCATGAGCCTTGCTCATTGCGCCTTTCAGCCAAAAGAACAGGCTGTATTCCCGTTTCCTCCGCCAGAGGAGGATTTTGAGATACCCTTTTCCAAAGATTAATTTCACGCGAACCTCCTTCCATGAGGGGATATCTTGCTCCCACCACCATAAATCTGCGCCGCATAAAATGCAACCAGCGTGATACAATAGATTTATGCCAACCATGCGTCCCGGATCGCAATTTTTCATCGGCGTGCTCATTCTGACGGCGCTGCTTGTAGCGCTCATTTTTCTGCCCGAGCTGAATGTGATCGTGCTCGGCGTCAGCCTCGGCGTACTCTTTCAGCCGTGGTACGGCACGCTTCGGAAATGGTTCGGCGGGAAGGACGGCCTGGCGGCGGCGCTGATCGTTCTCGTTGCCATCGCGCTCATCCTTATCCCGCTCGCGTTCTTCGGCTTTCAGATATTTCTGGAGGCGCAGGGATTGTACGGCTACCTTGCATCCGGCAGCGGCATTCCGCTCATCAATTGGTTCCACGCGGAGCTCTTGCGATTCCTCCCGTCGCTCAATATCAACGTTGGTCTCTATCTCCAGCAGATATTGGGCATCGTGATCAGCAACCTCGGCCCGATATTTTCCGGCGTGCTCGGCATCTTTGCGACATTCTTTCTCTCGTTCTTCGCGCTCTATTATTTCCTAAAGGACGGCCCCGCGCTTGCCGCGGCAGCCAAGCGATGGAGCCCGTTGCCGGAAAAGCATACGACGGAGATATTTGAAAAACTCCATTCGATGGCGAGCTCCGTCATCCGCGGGTCGCTTCTTGTGTCGGTGCTCTACGGCATCCTCGTCGGGATAGGATTTTTTATCTTCGGATTGCCGAGCGCGATACTCTGGGGCGCGGTGACGGTGGTCGCGGCGTTCATCCCGGTGTTCGGCGTTTTCCTCATCGTGGTGCCGGGGATCGTTTCGCTCGCGATCGGCGGCCACGCGCTTGCGGCGATCGGCCTTGCCGCGTGGACTATTGTGTTCGCCGCGTTCGTGGAAAATATGCTGCGCCCGTGGCTCCTCGGCCACAAGGCAAAGATCCATCCGATGCTGATGCTCTTTGCCGTGCTTGGCGGATTATCATTCTTCGGTCCGATCGGGATTTTGCTCGGGCCGCTTGCGCTCAGCTTATTGCTTACCCTGCTTGCGATCTATCCCTTGTTCGCCTTGGAAAGCTTGAACAGAAAGTGAGAGAGGATTCCTGCAACAAGCAGGATGAGGATGATGATGTCGGGGTTCGAAACGAAGGCCGACAAGCCGAGTACGGTGCCCCAAAGGAAAAGGAGCCATATGAAGTTGCCCGCAAGTGTCAATAAAAATGTCATATTGAACGGCAGGCCGATCCATGCGCCAATGAACGCGTTTATATATGGGAAGTCGATGATGCCGAGCAGGGCGAGCGATAGTTTTTCACCGTGCGTCCCGAGCGTGCGTTTGCCTTTGTTGATATATTTTTCCACCCAGTGGAAGAAGCGCGTATCGTCGAATTTTTCCTTCGTGAACTTTCCGAGCATATAGCCGACGTACATGTCGAGCGACGTCGTGCAGATCCAGATCAGGTTGATCGCCCAGATCGGGAAATTATTTTGCAGCGCGATCACGAAGACGATCGCGCTCGAGGCGAACTCCTGGGGGATCAACACACCGGCGACGAGCAGCCACATGGACATGCCCTTATTGTAACAATGTTTTTGCCGTTTTGGCGCGCGCCGCGCGCGGTGTATAATGATGTCCATATGGCAAAGTTCAAGAACACCGCAGACTCGGCGCCGGGCATCCAGCCGGGCGAGACGATCGAGGTGAAGGGCGTGACGTATATGCGGTATCCGATCAAAGTGCCGCGGCTGATCGCGTTCGGCGAGGGCCTGCCGGAGGCGGTAAATGAATTTGTAAAGCCGCATTATAAAGAGGGGGATTGGGTGGCGGTTTCGGAGAAGATCGTGTCGATCTCGCAGAATTTGGTGCGACATATCTCGACGGTAAAGGTGGGGCGGCTTGCGCAGTTCATCACGCTCGGCGTCAAGAAGCACAAGAATATGACCGCGTGGTCGCGGCCGGAAAAGATGCAGGTGGCGATCGAGATCGTGGGCGCGCCGCGGATGATCCTCGCCGCGGGTGTCGGTGCCGTCGGCAAATTGATCGGCAAGCGCGGCTGGTTCTGGATCGTCGCCGGGCACCGCGTGTCGGAGATCGACGGCTTCATCCCGGAGGATATGTATCCGTACACCGAGTGGGGCGTCTTGCCGCCGCCGGATCCGCAGGGTGATTGCGACCGCGTCGAGCGCGAGACGGGGATCCCGACGGTGACCGCCGACGCGAACTACATCGACGTGCAGGTGCTTGGCGTGAGCGCCGGCGTGGGACTCGATAAAAAAACCGTGCGTGAGATCCTGCTCGACAATCCGCTGGGGCAGGGGAATAAGATGACACCGTTCGTGATCGTGCGCCGTGTTGGCGCGCCGGCGGCTTAATCAATATTTAATATTTACAAAAACGATGAGCTTTCGAAGCACGATAAAAAAGCATGTCGCACTGCCATGGCCGTTGCTCTATATATATCGCAAGGTTTATTACGCGCGAAAGGATATTCCCGCCGCGCTTGGATTTGTTTTTCATGGCACGAAGTCGCCGACGACGTTCGGTGAGCGCCTCGCGCTCGTCGGAAAATTTTATAAGATCTCATACTATGTTGATTGTCCGCACACCGAGCATGAGATGATCGTTATCACGCGGCAGATCTTGAATTTAGGCGCGGCCGACGGTGCCCCGAGCGCGGTGCCGGGCGTGATCGTCGAGGCCGGCTCATTCCACGGCGGGAGCACGGCAAAATTTTCACTCGTCGCAAGGTTGTGCGATCGGCAATTCCACGTGTTCGATTCGTTTGCCGGCATGCCGGAGAATGCCGAGGAACACGGCAAGAGCATCTACGGCCGCGAGCACCATTTCCCGAAAGGCAGCCATGCTGTGCCGTTTGAGGAGGTGAAAGGCAATGTCGCGCGCTACGGCGATGCATCGCGCGTGCACTATCACAAAGGATTTTTCAGCGACACCATGCCCGATTTCCACGAGCCGGTTGCCGCCGCGTGCGTGAACGTCGACCTCGTGCAATCCACGCGCGACTGCTATCACAATCTTTATCCATTGCTCTCGCCGGGCGGCATCATCATCTCGCAGGATGCGCATTTTCCGTGGATCATTGACCTATTTGAAAGCGACGCGTTTTGGGAAAAAGAGCTTGGTATAAAAAAACCCGCGATGCCGGGGCTTGGCGTGTTGAAATTTGTGACGGTGAGGAAATAAGAAAAATCCCGCCAGAACGGGATTTTTCTTGACACACATAGCCCTTTGGTGAATAGTATGGGAAGCACGGAATCATTTCCGATACAACAGGAGAGATCATCATGACCAAGGCAGAAGTGCGACAAATGACTAATAGAAAGCGTGCGCTCCTTAAACGCATGCAAACCCGGTATGCCCCAATCAGAAGAATGAGGATACCGTCATGGGTCGCCTCAGCTCCCTGGTTCAAGGAATCCGGGCTTATAAAGATCCTTGAGGTGTATGCATTACTTGCATTCATGTTTGAGGGTTTTAGCGGAAAGATTGCTGCTGCTTTCAAAATTCTTTTGGAAGAGGAAGCGGCAGGACATCTTGCTAGCAAGCCAATTGTTGTGGCGGCAACTTCGGGTAATTTCGGTTTTGCGATGGCGATGCTTCTTGTTTCTCTTCGGAAAGTTTTTGATGTCGGCGGTTTTATCGCCGTCGTCGAATCGACTACTTCCCCTGGAAAACTTGCACATCTTCGCCGTTCCGGAGCGCTCGTTGTGATTGCTGATGGAATGACTGCAATTCAACGCGCCGATCAGTTTAAAAGCAGGGTCGGATACCTCGTTATCAACCAGTACACGCACATGGGTAATGTGCGTGGTCAGGAATGGGCTGCCAACAAGATCTATCGCTTTTTCAAAGACAGACTTTCTGTTTTTGTGGCGGCGGTAGGTTCGACTGCTTCGATCGTTGGCGCAAAGCTGTATCTCGAAAAACTGATCCCCGGGATCAAGTTCGTCGGGGTTGGCTCTAGCTCCAAAAAGGATAAGGTTCCTGGCAGTCGCCCCGAAGAAGATCTTGGCGTCACCGGGTTTGGCTACGAAGAAGCACTTGCTTACTACAAACTCGTGACGAGCGTTTCCAAAAAAGAAGCGTTCGAGGCGAGCCAAGAGTTGATTAGCAATGGCATCTCTGCGGGTCCGACATCGGGCCTCACGATTGCCGGCTTCTTCAAATTGTTAGAACAGGAATACCGGGCCGGTCGTCTTAACGCCATGAAGAACAAGTATGGCAAGATCGTTGTTTGCTGTCTTTTTATGGACATGTTCCTTCCTTATGTAGAAGAATATGACGCGGTTCTGGGAGTCGCCTCATAGGTTTCTTCTCATATGTTTACTAAGCCGGCTGCGCACAACCATGCGCCGCCGGCTTTTCTTTTATATATCAAAGCCATCCTCTCGGTTAGCTTTTCTATTGAAAACAGGTAAAATATATAGACTATGAAAAATGACACTGTGGCGGGCAAGAATGCCGGGCAGGCAAACAAGGCAACGATCTGGTTCATTGTCGGGCTTATCGTGCTTGTCACGGCGGGCGTGATCGTCGCGGGCGCATACTCGAGCGGTACGGCGGCGAACAACGCGAGCAGTACGTTCGTTTCAACGGCCGCTCCGGCGCTCACATCTGCGGATTGGAGCGAAGGCAATCCGAACGCGAAGGTGACGCTTATTGAATACGGCGACTTCGAGTGTCCGGCATGCGGAGAATATTTCCCGGTCATGCAGCAGTTGCTGCAGAACTACAGCAGCACGGTGCTGTTCGTATTCCGCAATTTCCCGCTCACCACCATCCATCCGTTTGCAGAGATCAGCGCACAGGCGGCGGAGGCGGCCGGGCTTGAGGGCGGCGCGTCGAAGTACTGGGCGATGCACGACCTTCTTTATATAAACCAGAACAATTGGTCCACGAACAGCGCGCTCACTCCGGCGCAGGTCGTCTCTCAATATTTTGACGGATACGCGCAATCGATCGGCCTCAATGTGAGCACGTTCAATAACGATATCAACGCAACATCGGTATCGCAAAAGATCCAAAATGATATTACCGGCGGTACCGCCGCGCAGATCGGCCACACGCCGACGTTCTTCTTGAACCTGCAGCAGATCCCGAACCCCACCGGACTTTCGAATTTTGAAAATACGTTGAACGCCGCAATCGCGTCGTCAACGGCGCAGTAATAGAAAAGCCCCGCGATCGTGCGGGGCTTTTAGTGTGTGGGTGATGCGGTTGGTCAATCGCCCGGTACGGATTGTAACGGAGGGGTCTCCGCGCCGCCCTTTTTATTTTTAAGGATTCTGATGGAGCGGCATGCCGGAGAGGTACATTCCTGCACCGTGGCGAGGGTGTCTCGATGACAACATGGACAGGTGGTTAAGATGGTGTGAGCGATCAGAAGGTCGAGCTTGGTCAGAAGGTTTCTCAAACGGCGGATAACTCCGACCATCAATCCGATAACCATTAATACCAATACAAACATGACGGCATGGTATTGCGGGAAATACCAAAGCCATCCGTCAGATTTCAGATTCACGAGATGTAGGAAGTTCATGGAGCCTCCTTTAAATACCGCTTGTATTCTAAGCCTGCGATGGATTTTGTCAATCAGTGTTACCCCTCTCCGCCGCGAATTTCGCGTTGGTGCGTCCGTTTCTTGATCGCCTCGCGCTTGTCGGATTTCTTGCGGGTGCGGCCGAGGCCGAGCTCAAGTTTTATCAAGCCATGTTTGAGGTATGCGCGGAGCGGAATAACATGGAGCGATTTATCAATGAGCGCGCCCTGCAATTCTTTAATTTCATCTTTTGATAATAAGAGCCGGCGCACACGATCCTCTTCATAATCGGCGGGCGTGTTGCCCGCCTGGTATGCCGGGATGTGCGAGTTGACGAGCCACGCCTCGCCGCCGCGAATGAGCACGTGTGCGCCGGCAATCTGAAGCCGGCCGCCCTTCGCGCTTTTCACTTCATAGCCTTTAAACTCGATCCCCGCCTCGTATTTTTGCGAGATCTCGTAGTCAAAGCCCGCCCGGCGATTTTCCGCTATCGTGTCCGCTCGTTTATCCATGGATTCATTCTACCTTAGTTGTGTTAAAAAATGATCAAAGAAATGGGCCCCGGCGAAATCGCGCGGGGCCCTGCGTCAGCTGTGGTACTATATGTAAAAGAGCAATGGGGGCGCAGTGGGGCTCGACGGTGGCCAGGACTCCCTTCCAAGAGTCGGGCTCTTGAGACCCGCCGCCGGCATAGTTGCAACGCGCAGGGGCGGAGCGCGGTTCAGTGCCGGTTGCGCCCCACTGCTTGTCTGTAGGATGACACGTATGTATCTATTCTGTCAATGAGTACCGAAATCATTCAAATTTTAAAGAGCATCTTCGGCCCAGACGCGCCGATCGGGGTTTCGGTGCCTGACGCGGAACTTTTCGGCCACTATTCGACCAACTTCGCGATGCGCGAGGCAAAAGCCAAGGGCGTACCGCCTCTCGACCTCGCCAAGGAATACGCCGCGAAGATTGCCGCCGCGGCGCCCGGAGGATTCTTCTATAAAGTGGAAGCAGCCGCGCCGGGCTTCATCAATTTTTGGCTGAGCGATAAAACATTGCAAGGCGAATTCGCCGCGATCGCAGGAGATAAGAACTACGGCGAGAGCGCCGTTGGAAAAAGGAAGTTGGTGATCGTGGAATATTCATCGCCAGGCATCGCGAAGCCGCTGCACCTCGGGCACATGCGCACGACGATCATCGGCGCGGCGCTCGCGAACATCCTTGAGCTCTCCGGCTATCGCGTGGTGCGATGGAACTATGTCGGCGACTGGGGCACTCAGCTTGGCAAGCTCATCGCCGCATATAAACTATGGGGAGAGAAAGAAAGCGTGGAAAATGATCCGATCGAAGAACTACAAAAGCTGTATGTTCGATTTAACGCGGAAATGAAATCCGATCCCGCACTTGAAAAGCGTGGTCAGGAAGAATTCAAAAAATTAGAAGATGGCGATCGCGATAATCGAAAATTATGGGAGTGGTTCAAAAAAGAGTCATTGAAGGAGTTTAAGAGAATATATCGAACGCTCGATGTCGGGTTTGACGTATGGATCGGCGAGGCGTTTTTCGAGCGCGAGAGTGCGGATACCGTGCAAGAGCTATTGGATAAAAAGATCGCTGAGCACAGCGAGGGAGCGGTAGTGGTCAAACTTGAGGCATTTGAGCTACCACCGGCGATGGTGCAGAAGTCCGACGGCGCGAGTCTGTATCTTACGCGCGATATTGCAAACCTTCGCTATCGGATTAAGAAATATAAGCCGGCAAAGATACTCTATGTAGTGGGCAACGAGCAGGCGCTTGCGTTCGAACAGCTTTTTGCGGTCGCGCAGCTGCTCGGATGGCACAGCGCTGAGTTGAAGCATGTAAAGTACGGGTTGGTGTTGGGCGAGAGCGGTAAGAAGCTTTCCACGCGCGAGGGCACGGCTCAGCTGTTGCAGGGCGCTATCGATGAGGCCGTGGTCAAGGCGCGCGAGGCGATCGAGGCGCGGAGCCCCGACTTTTCGCCAAAAGAAAAGACCGAGATCGCCTTTGCGGTCGCGCTCGGCGCGCTCAAGTATAACGACCTTAAGGAAAATCGCACGACGGACATCGTTTTCAATTGGGAAAAGATGCTCGATTTTTCCGGCGACAGCGGGCCATATTTGCAATACACCTATGCGCGATTGAAAAGCATTTTGCGCAAGGCCGGAGTCAGGGAATCAACGCTCCGGCCGGATGCGATCGATGTATCATTGCTCGTGCACACAAGTGAACTCGCGCTCATGCGGAAACTTTTCGAGTTTCCCGATGTCGTCGTACGCGCGGGTGAGCTGTACTCCACGAGCACGCTCGCCGTCTATCTCTATAAGCTCGCCGTCGCCGCGAACAAGTTCTACGAGACGACGCCGATCTTGAAAGGCGAGGATGATGCCAGGCGCCGCGCGCGCCTCTTGCTTGTTGCGACCACCGCGCGCGTCTTGCAGAAAGGATTGGAACTCCTTGGGATCAAAACGCTTGAAAAAATATAAAAAATTTTATAGAATTGCCTCGGTTCGGGAAATTTTCCAATGGAGGGGCAGATGAGGGATATCGGAAGGAAGTTGTTTGATGATGACTACGGACAGTGGAGGATAATGTTTCATTCCAGTAGAGCATACCGGAGCGGCGACGCATATGTCATCAATGGATTTCGCTTTCCAGAGACGCTAGTGGCGAAGCAAGCACGGTAGCGGGGTTTGTCTTGAAGGAGGGATATTGTATCTTTCCTGACTCAACATTCGATTCAGAGGGGGTGGAGTGCCTGATAATAAAGTCCCGCCGTCCCGATGGACCACCTATAGTGGAATTTCTTGTTCCTCTCCATTTAGTTCGGGACATCGGCCTCAACCTTAAAGTCTCTCTATCGCGATAACAACAATATTCCCGTGGCGCGCTATGCCTGCGGGAATTTCTTTATAAATCATCGAAAACCTGCTATTTTAAGGTAATGACTAAGAAATCTTCGCGGACGCCGCATTTTCTTGAGGGCGAGATAAAGCTTCCAGAGATGGAAGAAAAAGTGCTGGCGTTTTGGGACGAGCATAATATTTTTGAGAAAAGTTTAGAACAGACCGCCGACGGCGCGCCGTTCACTTTTTACGACGGGCCGCCGTTCGCGACGGGACTTCCCCACTACGGGCATATTTTGGCGTCCACGATAAAAGATGTCGTGCCGCGCTATCAGACGATGAACGGCCGCTTCGTGCGCCGCCGGTGGGGATGGGATTGCCACGGGCTTCCGATCGAAGAGCTCGTCGAGCGTGAACTCGGCATCTCCGGCAAAAAGCAGATCGAAGCGGTCGGCATCAAAAAATTCAATGAGACATGCCGGAGCTTTGTATTGAAATATGCCGCCGAATGGCGGCAAACGGTCCGCCGCATCGCGCGCTGGGTGGACTTCGATGATTCGTATAAGACGATGGATACCGATTTCATGGAATCCGTATGGTGGGGATTCAAACAGACGTACGACAAGGGCTTGATCTATGAGGGCCGCAAGGTGTTACTCTATTGTCCGCGCTGCGAGACGCCGCTCTCGAACTTCGAGGTCGCGATGGATAACAGCTATAAGGATGTCACGGAGGAGTCGGCATATGTGAAATTTCACTTGAAAGCCGGTCAAAAATTCGGAAACTATACGGCTAAGGATTCTGTTTACCTTGTGGCGTGGACGACGACTCCATGGACATTACCGGGAAATGTCGCACTTGCGGTAGGGAAAAATATTTTATATACCGCACTCCGCATAAAAGACGTGCAGAAACTTTATATTGTTGCAAGTGAACTTGTTCAAAAAGTTTTTAAAGATCAAGAGATTGAAATTGTTCATGGAGAGATAAAAGGAAAGGATCTGATTGGCCTCGAATACGAGCCGCTCTTTACTATTCCTATACTGCAATCCGAAAAATCTTATCAGGTCTATGCTGGAGATTTTGTAAATACTGATGACGGCACGGGCATCGTACATATCGCACCGGTGCACGGCGAGGACGATTATACATTAGGCGTAGCAAACGGCTTGCCGATCGTGCCGCTGCTCGACGAGCGTGGAATCTTCACTGATAAGGTGCCGGAGTTTTTACGCGGACAATACTTTAAGAAAGCGGATAGGCTGGTGATCGAGGATTTAGAGAAGCGGGAACTGCTTTTCAAAAAAGAAACCATCACGCATTCCTATCCGCACTGCTGGCGATGCGGCACGATGCTCTATTACAACGCGCTCCCGGCGTGGTTTGTGAACATTCAAAAGATAAAGCCGGGGCTGCTCGCATCGAACGAGGCCGAGATCAGCTGGTTTCCGGAGCACCTTAAGCACGGCCGCTATCAAAAGAGCGTGGAGGCCGCGCCCGACTGGAACATCTCGCGCAATCGGTACTGGGGCAATCCGGTGCCGGTATGGAAATGCGGCGATTGTGGACATGTCGAAGCGGTGGGGAGTATGGACGAGCTTTCAAAGAAGGCGGGCGGTTCGAAGAATAGCTATTGGGTAATGCGGCACGGCGAGGCGGAGAGCAATATGTTCGACATCCTCGACTCCGGCCAGAGAAAATATCTTCATCTCACGCCGCGTGGCAAGGAGCAGGTGCTGACTTCGATAGAGAAGTTCAAAAAAGAGCTGGCGCATGAGGGCAAGAAGATCGATGTCGTCATCGCGTCCGACATCACGCGCACGCAGGATACGGAACATATCGTGGCAAAGGTGCTGACGGGAGAAAAGGAGATCGCGCACGAAGGATTGGAAGAGATCCATCTTGGGCCGACGCTCACCGGCTATCGCGATGAAAAATATGCACAGATGTTTCCCAGCTACGAGGCGCGTTTTGAGAAACAGCCGGAGGGAGGGGAGACGTTACGTGATCTCCGCGCTCGCGTGTGGAAATTTTTGAAAGAGTGCGAAGAGATCTACGCGGGAAAGAATATCCTGCTCGTGACGCACGAATATCCTGCGTGGATGCTTTTCCAAACTGCGGAAGCGTGGAGTGAGAAGCGTGCGATCGAAGAAAAGAAAAAGCGTGATGGTGATTTTATTAGCTTCGCCGAGATTCGAAAATTGGATGTGAAAGTGGTGCCCCGCGACGACACGGGCGAGGCGGATCTCCATCGGCCTTACATCGACGACATCACATTCCCGTGCGAAAAGTGCGGCGGTGTGATGACGCGCACGCACGGAGATCTTCGATTCATGGATCGAAGCAGGCTCAATGCCGTTTGCGGAGTACCACTATCCATTCGAGAACAAGGAAGAATTCAAAAAACATTTCCCTGCGCAGTTCGTGTCAGAATACGTCCCGCAGACGCGCGCGTGGTTCTATCTTTCGCACGTCGTGTCGTATATTTTGTTCGGCCATGCGCCGTTCGAAAATGTGGTGACGACGGGAAATGTGCTTGGGGATGATGGTTTTAAGATGAGCAAGTCGAAGAAAAATTTCCCCGATCCCCAATTGGTGATCGATAAGTTCGGCGCTGATAGCCTACGTTTTTATCTCATGGGTTCTGTTGCAATGCAGGCAGATGATCTGACTTTTTCCGAGAAGAGCGTCGAGAGCGTGTATCGCAAAGTGGGGATGTTGCTTACGAACGTCTATAAATATTTCGCCACGTATCGCGGGGAGGTGGCGGGAGAAATTTCCGGCGGTGGTGAAGCGACCAACGCCGCCGCAGACGACAATATTCTCGACCAGTGGATCACCGCGCGGACTGAAGAGCTGGCGGATATCGTGACGCGCTCGCTCGACACGTACGACACCGTCCGCGCCACGCGCGCGGTCCAGGAATACGTGGACGACCTCTCCACGTGGTATCTGCGCCGCTCGCGCAAGCGTAAGGATGCGGGGTTTTTCAGGACGATGCAGGCGTCGCTTTTGACGACGAGCCGGGTGCTTGCGCCGTTCATGCCATTTCTCGCGGAAGCGCTCCATGCGGAGCTTGCCGCGCACGATGCGCCGGCGTCGGTGCATTTGGAAAAATGGCCGGAGATAGCGTTCACGTTGCCGGAAAAAGAGCGAGCGGAGCTGATGGACAGCATGACGGAGATCCGTCGTCTTGCGAGCCTCGGACTTTCTGCCCGTGCGGAGGCAAAGATCAAGGTGCGTCAGCCGCTCGCAACGATGACCGTGCGCGGCGCGGAAGCGACGATCCGCGACGAGCGCCTCCTCGCCATATTGAAGAACGAAGTGAATGTGAAAGAGATCGTGTTCGCGCCGGAGCTTGCGAACGAGGTCGAGCTCGACACGGTCATCACGCCCGCGCTCCGCGAAGAAGGATTGGTCCGCGAAGTGGCCCGCATGTTCCAGGAGCTTCGTCAGAAGGCCGGGCTCGAACCGAAGGATAGGATTGTTGCGATGATGGAGCTACCAGAAAAGACGATGCAAGTGATCGACAGGAATGAATCTTCATTTTTAAAAGACATCGGTGCGACCGTGGTGGAATTCGGACACTCCGATAAATTCATTGCAGAAGAGATAGCCAAGCTCGAAGGGGAGGATGTATGGGTGGCGGTGCGGAAGGGGTAGCGCACTATCAGATGGAACCTTTTGTTCGAAAGCCTAAATGTTTTTCCAGCCGCGTAATGCGCCAGTCAAAGCGGTCAAGGACCTTGTGTATGCCGCGCATTTCTTCCTGTAATCCCTCTACGCTTTTTTGGATTTCTTGTACTGTCGTCTCCAGGCGATTCAGTCTTTGAGTAATGCCATCGAATTTCTTATCCATGCCATCGAGCCTTTTATCGACAGCATCGAATTTTTTATCGACAGCGATGGAGAAATCGTTGATCGTTACAAGGATATCCTTGAGCGTTATTTTCTTTTTCATACACCCAATTGTAATGGGCGCAAAAAATATTGCAAAAACTTTTTAATAAAAATTTAATAACTCGCGAACGAGCGGGTTAGTAGCCCACCTTCTTCTTAACCTCCGCCATCTTCTTTGTGGCGACCGCACCCGCTTTCTTTGATCCCGTTGCTAAAATCTTCCTTATCGCGGCTGGCTTTGCGAGCAGCTTTGCTTTCGCGGCGCGGAACTTGGCAAAGTGTGCGGAAATAAGTTCGGCGAGTGCACCTTTCAAATCGGAATATTGCCTACCTTCAAACTCGATCGCGACCGCGTGCGGATCTTTGTCCGTGAACGCGCCGTAGATCTCGAGTAAATTTGAAAGCCCCGGCTTGCCCTTCGGATCGTATAAAATTGCGCCATCGGAATCGGTCACCGCGCGCGCGAGTTTTTTGCGAATATCCTCCGGCGAGTCGTCTATAAAAAGGCAGCTATCCGGATCGGACTTGGACATCTTCTTGTGCGGATCTTTGAGAGACATCACGCGTGGCGTCTGGGTGAGCAATCCCTTTGGTTCCACAAACGTTTCGCCGAACCGTGCGTTGAACCGTCGCGCGACGGTGCGTGCGAGTTCGAGGTGCTGGAGCTGATCCTCGCCCACGGGGATGAATTTTGCGTTATACAAAACGATGTCCGCCGCCATGAGTACAGGGTAGGTAAAAAGCCCGGCGTTCACGTTTGCCGCCTGCCGCGCCGCCTTGTCCTTGTATTGCGTCATACGCTCCAGCTCGCCCATCGGCGTCACGGTGTTAAGCACCCACGCGAGCTCGCTGTGCGCCGAGATCTGCGATTGCTGATAGATGACGGATTTTTTCGGATCAAGTCCGGCGGCCAGATAGTCAGCGGCAAGGTTTAAAATATTCGCCGCGAGCGTCTTCGGCTCCGGGCCTTCCGTGAGCGCGTGCAGATCGGCCAAAAAAAAGTAGCATTGATATTTGCCGGAGTTCTGGAGTTCCACAAAGTTTTTGAGCGCGCCAAGATAATTGCCAATATGGAGCCGCCCGGTGGGCTGCATCCCGGAGACGAGGATGGGTTTCATATAGTGATTATATCACGGGTGATGTTTTCTGTTATGATTGAATTATGCAGACAAATAAGACGGTCTATTTTGTTCGTCATGGCGAAAGCGCCGATAATGCCGCGCCGGTATTTCAATCCCCGGATTCGCCATTAACTCAAAAAGGACGGATGCAGGCGGAAAAGATCGCTACCCGCGCGAAACATCTTTCTTTTGATGCGTTCATCACGAGTCCCTTTCGGAGGGCGGAAGAGACAGCGGAGATTATTTCAAAAGCCACTGAGAAAACGCCGGAGCGATCAGCGCTTTTTGTCGAGCGAACAAAGCCGACGAGCGTGAACGGCAAACTTCATACCGATGAAGAGGCGAGCGAGGTGTGGCGAGAGTGGAATGAAAGTTTATACACACCGGGTATGCGAGTCGAAGATGGGGAGAACTTTGACGACATCATTACACGCGCCGATAACGCGCTTGCTTTTCTTAACGTGCGTCCCGAAAAATCCATCCTCGTTGTGACGCATGGATATTTTCTTCGAACGATCATCACCCGCGTCTTGATGCAGGAGCTGCTTTCCGCCGAAGCATTCAAAAAATTTCAGCGCATGGCATCTATGGAAAATACCGGACTAAGTGCTCTCCGTTACGAAGGAAACACACCGGAAGAAATGAGATGGCGTCTTTGGATCTATAATGACCATTCACATTTAGGATAATTAATGTTCACTGACGAAATAAAATTACGCTGGGCGGCGCTTTTAACGAATCCTGATTGGTATCTTGCGATTCTTCCAGAGTTGGAAGAGTTGCGCAAACAATGGGGTGGAAAGAGTGATGCGGAGCAGGAGCCGCTAAAGATTAAACTCTATGATTTCTTCGCCGAGCATCTTGTGGCCGGTGATATTGCGCTCGATAACAATCCTGCTAATGCGGACGCGGAGCGCAAGCCCATCGACACTATTATTATCCATCACACAAGCAATCCGCCCGGCATGACGAAAGAGTTGCTTTCCGGGATGGAGCTCATTCGCCTTTATGCGCCCGAGTTCGCCGCGCCCAAATATGAGGCTGATAAAAAGATGAAGGGGCGACCTATCTGCTCGGGCCATTTTCGCGATGGTCACCAAGTTTTTTGGCCGTATCACTGGTTTGTGCGGCGCGATGGCACCGCCGAGCGTTTATTAAATGATGATGAAATTGGTTGGCAAGCTGGAGATTGGGATATCAATTGCCGGAGCGTTGCCATTTGCTTTGATGGCGATTTTGAAAATAGCCGTCCGTCCGATATTGAGCTTTCCGCGGCGGCAAGTATCATCAAAGATCATTATCCGCAGGTTGCGCGCGAATGCATCTTTGGCCATCGCGAGATTAATTTAAAGACGACCTGTCCGTCGAATCTATTTCTCTCTGATTCGCCGCGTCGCGGTTGGAAGGACGATTTACTGGAACTTTTATTTCGTAGTAATCCCGCTTAAGTTTGATTTTTAGCGTTGTAATAAGGTATTATCCCTCAAGAACCATTAAGGAGAAACCACACATGACTGTCATTCTCTCAAGCAGAAACCCAACAAAGATTCACCAGATCAGACAGCTTTTTGAAGGTTCGCCCATCAATATTCTCGGCATGGACGATGCGGGAATTGAAGGTGAGGCTATTGAGGATGGGGAAACACTCCGGGAGAACGCTCTCAAAAAGGCGCAGTTTGCAAAAGGGTATGTTGCGAATGCCTGGACAATGGCCGATGACACTGGGATCTTTATCGCGGCGTTGGATGGCAGGCCGGGAGTGCGATCCGGCAGATGGGCTGGAGAGAGTGCGACTACTGAGGAAGGAATGCAATTTGCTCTTGCAAAAATGAAGGGGATATCAGATCGATCAGCGACATTCAGAACGGTGGTGACCCTTATCTCTCCGGATGGGGAGGAATACTTTTTTACCGGCGAGGTTCAGGGAATACTTATCGATATCCCTCGAGTGCCTCCTCAACCCAAGATGCCCTATAGCCCATTATTCATCCCCCATGGCGAAGAGAAAACGTGGGCGGAAATGTCCACCGAATACGAGAACAATATCTCTCATCGCGGAAAGGCATTTCGGCAAGCTCGCGTCTTTCTTGAGGACTTACTCGAGAAAAAATAGCCCAAGAAGGAATTAGTTTTAAAAGCGCGGAAAAAATCCGCGCTTTTTCTTATATCTCAATCACCACCGGCAAAATCATCGGCCGGCGCTTCGTCTTCGCGTACAGATATTGCCCGATTTGATCGCGTAAGAGCGTTTTCACGTAATCCGGCTCCACTTCCTTGAAGTTGGGGATGCGGGTCATGAGGCCGCGGATGCGCTTGCGGATCTCGTCCAGGATCTCCTGGTTGTCTTTCAGATAGATGAACCCGCGCGAGATGATGTCGGGATTCTTGAGCAGGCGGCCCTTGTCGCGATCAACAGTGAGGATAATGACGAGCATGCCTTCCGCGGCGAGTGCGCGGCGATCGCGGAGCACGACCTCTTCGACGTCGCCGACGCCGAGGCCGTCTACCATCACGTAGTATGCCGGCACTTCTTCTTTGGTGACCTTGAATGTGTCCTTTGTGAGCTCAGCCACTTGGCCGTTGTCCATGAGGCGCACGTTGTCTTTCAATACACCCGCATCGCGTCGCGGTCATGCCGTTCGCGGCGCGCATGAAGTAGTAGCCGTGCACCGGCATGAGGAACTTCGGCTTGAGGAGTTTGATGACGAGCCCGATGTCGCCCTTCGGCGCGTGGCCGGAGGAGTGGATGTCGACGAGCGCGGAGTGGAAGACGATCGCGCCCTGGCGCGCCAAGTTATCTTTGACGGTCTGCACGCTGCGCTCGTTGCCCGGAATGACGGACGATGAAAGCACGAACGTGTCGCCGGCTTTGATCTTGATGTAGCGATGTTCGCCGTTGATGATCTTCATGAGGCCGGCGTTCGATTCACCCTGTGCGCCGGTCGTGAGGATCAACACTTTGTCATCTTTGTACTTGCTGATCTCCTCCACGGAGATGAGCGTGCCTTCCTTTGCTTTTACAAAGCCGAGGTTCTGCGCGATCTGGATGTTCGTCTTCATCGAGTAGCCGTTCAGCGCGACCTTACGGCCGATCTTCTCGGCGATCTTGATGATCTCCGCGATGCGCGTGATGAGCGACGAGAACGTCGCGACGACGATGCGACCTTCCGCGAGCTTGAAGATTTCTTCCAAATTTCGCTCGACGGTCTTTTCGGAAACCGAGTGCCCCGGCTTTTCCGCGTTCGTGCTGTCTACCATGAAGGTGTGCACGCCCATCTTGCCGAGCTTCTCGAATTCTTCGATGCCGTGCACGTTGCCCTCGTCATCATAGTCCAGGCGGAAGTCCGCAAAGTGGACGATGTTGCCGATCGGAGTCTTGAGCATCACGCCGGTCGTTTCCGGGATCGTGTGCGGCACGCCGAAGAAGTATGCGTTGATGTTATTGGAGAGCTTCATCTCGTCGCCGTCCTTGATGATCTGGATGTTCATCTTTGGCGCGTTCGGAAAATCATCCGCACGCTTTTCGATGATCGCTTTCGTGATGCCCGTTGCGTAGATCGGCGGGTTGCCGAGCCGGGCGAGCACGTGCGGCAATGCGCCGATGTGATCGTAGTGGCCGTGCGTCAGAATGATCGCGGCGATGTTCTGTTTTTTCTTTTCGAGATAATCAACGTTCGGGATGATGTAATCAATGCCCGGCGTTTCGTCTTCCGGGAATTGGAGTCCCATGTCGATGATGACGATCTCGTTCTTGTATTCGATGAACGAGCAGTTGCGGCCGACCTCTTCCAGGCCGCCGAGCGGCACAAGGCGCACCGCATTCGGATTCGGATTTTTCATTCGGATCGCGCGCCACCTGCGGCTTGGGACCCATCTTTGAATTCTGCGGATGCGTGCCGGGTTTCGGCGCGCCCGGGCCGTGTTTGAATTCGCGGCGCGCTTCGCGCTCTTCGCGCGTGCCGCCTCCTGTACCACTACCACCGCCGTGCTGAGGGCGCTGTTGGGGACGTGCCATTGGCCGCACGGGGGATTGCCCCGGGCGCGGCGAAGGACGGCCGCCTGGGCGCTGTGTCGGTCGCGCAACCGGCGCGCCGACGGGCGTTGCCGTCATCGGCGCTCTTGGCCGGATCTCCGGCGGTTTTATACGCGGACGCTCTTTTTCTGCGGGGGCTGCGTTGTTATTTTCGTTTTTCTTAATCATTGTTATGTTACTGCGTAAACTTTTATTTTACTGTTATTTAATTTCTGCTTTTTTGACTTCTGCTTTGATTTTTTCTGCTATCGCCGCGAGCTCCTCTGCGGGCATCGACGTCGCTCTCGTCGAGTCCAGATCGTGCGGCTTATTGATCGGCACAAGATGCACATGTCCATGGGGCACCCCGAATCCTTCGACCACCATGCCTACGCGCACCGAGCCCATCGCTTTTTGCAGCGGCGTCGACAACGCCTTTGCAAGGTTGAAAATTTCTTCATAAAGACCGTCCGGCATATCAAAAATATTCTCGATATGTTCTTTGGGAATTATTAGCATGTGTCCGGGATTGACGGGCCGCATATCTAAAAAGGCCATGAAGCGATCATTTTCCCACACAAGATACGAAGGGATTTCCTTCGTAACGATCTTACAAAAAATGCACTCTGCCATAAATAAAATGTTTGTCGCGGTGGTTCGATGATTGCCCTGCTGATATATATAACGCGTAATGTATTGTGCTGGAGAGGGGAGTCGAACCCCTATGATCTTGCGATCGCTGGCACCTGAAGCCAGTGCGTCTGCCAATTCCGCCACCCCAGCACTTCTTAAAGGAGGGTCATCTTAGTGATTAAAGCATATCATGGGAGAATCGCAAAAGTCAACCGTCCGCACGGGTCTGGCATTGTATGGCTTTTGGAAACGACGCTCCTGGCTCATAAAGATACTGCTCGCTCATAACGAATATCTGCCGCCCTGGTCGAAGACTCCCGGGCACCCGGCAGATATTCTATTCGCTCGCGCATCTTTTATTCGCCATACGCCATTGTTTCCAAAAGCCATACAATGCCAGACCCGTGCGGACGCCATGGCTTAGAGAGGTTTTCCTGATGATAAAAGTATTAATCAAAAAATCTTTAAGCGCCTATTTCTTTGAAAGAAAATCCGTGATCAGCTTGCGTGCCGGAGGGTTGAATCCACTGTATTGTCCCTCGGTTAAATATTCACGCTTTGAAATCCATCGCCTTTCTCGTTAAGTTTTTCTTGTAGCATGCTAAAGGTGTAAATTTCGATTTCGAAATATCCAATCCTACTTCAGCACCCGCGCCGTGTTCAAGTACCAGCTCTCTATCTCCCGGAACCGGTCCGAAGGATCGGTCAGGAGATTGGTCGTGATGCCCTGCGTGCTGTTGTTTGTGACGTACACGTAATCGGGCGAGTAGAGGAAGATGGCGGGATAGTTCGCCACGATGTCCGCCTGGGCGTTCGCAAGCTCCTGCGCGGTGGAACTGCCGACCGGCGTTTGCCGCGCGCGTTCGATGAGCGAATCCACCTTGGGATTGTTGTAGAGCGAGAGGTTGAGTCCGGGCGCGAAGTCCTGCGATGAATCCCAGAACGAGTAGAGGTCCGAGCTCGGACCGAGCACGTTGCCGAAGAGCAGCGACTCGTAATTGCGCGCCGGGATCAGGTTGTTCACGATGTCGTTCGAGGAATCGGGGATCACATTGACCTGGACGCCGATGGCTTGCCACGCCGTCTGGAGATAGCTCGCGGTGTTCGCCAGAAAATCGATCTGCGGCACGGTGAGGTTTACGATGAGCGGGATCGAGACGCCGCCGATCGTTTTTGATCGGAAGGTGCTCGAGCCGGTGATCGTCCAGCCGGCGTTCTCGAGCAGGGTTTCCGCAAATGCCGTGGACGATGCCGCGCTCGGCGTACTGCTATTCAGCGTGGTCGCGACGGCGCTGTTATAGTACTGCGCGTTTTGCGGGATCGGGCCGTACTCCGGCGTGCCATTGTCGCCGAGCGCGGCATTGACCAATGCATTGCGATCTACCGCGACAGAGAGCGCTTCGCGCACCGCGGGATCCTGCAGGCCGAGGTTCACGCTCTGGTTAAAGAACACCGCATAGTATGCGGACGTTGGCCACGCGTACATGCCGTCAGGCCGCGTTATCTCGGCAATATCTGCCGGGGTCACATTTCCGAATCCGTCGATCGTCCCGTTATTGAAGCTTTGCACGAGCGCGTTCTCGTCACTGAAGAAATCAAAATTGAAATTTTGGATAAGCGGATGCGCCTCGATCGTCCCGTTCCACGCCGTCAGCTGGTAAGAAGAAATGAACCCGTTGGTGTTCTTATCGTAGGACGCAAACTGATAGGGACCCGAGCCGACCGGCTTAAGATTGTAATCTGACAGGTGCCAGTTTCCCGGCGGCGTGTCGGCAAAAAGATGTTTCGGTAAAATATATAAATTATTGAGCGTATCGCCGAAGAACGCGTATGGCGTCGCAAGCGTGAATTGCACCTCAAGCTCGCTCACGCGGCTGACCGTCACTCCTTGCCAGCTTTGAAAGAGCGGGGAATTCGCATCGGGGTTTTGGATGGACTGCACGGTGAAGACCACGTCATCGCTCGTAAGCTGCTGGCCGTCCTGCCAGGTGAGGCCTTGTTTCAAGCGTACGTCCCATGTCTTCAAGTCCGCGCTTGGCGTGATACTGTCCGAAATGTCCGGCAGATTGCTGTAGACCATCTTTACAAGGTCGAGATCGGTCTGCGACGACGCAATGACGGGGTTGATGTATTCCGGCTGGCCGAGCATGCCCTCGGTATATTCGCCGCCGGCGGCGGGCACCGCCTTCGTCGTCTGCGCGATCACGATTCCCGCAACGACCGCAAAGCTCACGACCGCTCCGGCAATTGCCAGAACGAACGTCATGCGTTCTTTTTTAGTGAGCGCCGCAAAGATCTTCTTGAACCACATGTAAAAAATTTAGTGCGTCTGGAGGAACAACTGGTATATCGCAAGCGCTACGAATGCCACCGAAAGGACGATCGTGGAGTAGAAGACCAGCTTCTCCATGCCGCGCCGCGCCTGGTAGTAGCCTTCGCCGCTGCCGCCCAAAAGGCCGGACATGCCGGAAGACCGCTCCTGCAAAAGGATGAGCGTGATGATAACGATGGAGAGGATGATCTGGATGATGGCGATGGTCATGATCTTAAGGGGTTAATTATAGTGCGAGGTGAATGATGAAATTTATAACACTGATGATGATGGTCGCGAAGAAGAGGGCGGGAATGCTCTGTATCATAATACTTCCGTGAAGGAAGTCAATGTTGTCGGCGACGATCGGGAGTAAGTAGAGGATGATCGCGTTCACTACGATGATGCCGAGTCCGAGCGTCAGGATGATGACCGGGCCGAGCACGAGCGTGAGAAGCGGCTTTAGGAAGAAGTTCAATACCGCGAGTACGAGCGCGATGAGCACGAGCGTGATCCAGTTGCCGCCCAATACGAAGCCGGGTACCCAAAGATAGGCCGCCCACAAGGCGAGTGCGTTGCCGCCCACTACTATTACGAGCCGCGCGAACCAGTGCATTGTTCTATTATAACACCATCGCACAATTTGTTATCATAAAGACATGAAAGATCCCTTCGCCCGGATAATAAGCTGGATGGCCTTTTTGGTGCCCATGGCCTGCATCATCCTTTTCTTCGCGCTATTCAATGAGTTCTATATCTATTCCATAGTTATCAGCGCCATCGTCGTTGTTATGGGGAGCTTCGGCATCAATAAAATAAGTCCCAAAGATTTCAAGGGTGAGAAAGTCGATGCTAAAAATAAAGAGATGTTTTTCAATAGGCTGCTGATCAGCGGCGGAGTGACCTTTGGCGTCTTCGGACTTTGCTCCTACTTTGCCTTTTTTATCATCAAGATCATCGTCTCTCGCTGACCTCGAAACTTGCTGGAATTTTGCCCAAAACTTTGTTAAAATAAGCCGTATATGGTTATCAATTACTTCGGCAATGGCTGTTTTCGGTTGCAAAGCGGGGATACCTCCGTGCTTGTGAATCCCGAGAATAACAGGCTTAAAGCGGATGTCACGTTAAAGACGCTTACGGCGACGGAGGTGGATGTTTCTGCCGAGGCGCCGGACGAGGTCGTGATCTCGTTTCCGGGTGAGTATGAAGAAAAAGAGGTCGAGATCATCGGCTTCCCGGTGCCGGAAGAATCCACGGATAAGTTTTTGAAGACGACGTACGCTGTCACGTGGGAGGGAATGAAGTTCGTGTTCCTTGGCCATCTTTCAAAGCCGATAGACGCGACGTTGATGGAAGCGTTCTCCGAGCCCGACGTGCTGATCCTGCCGGCGGGCGGCGGACATTTCCTCGAGCCGGAAGTTGCGGCGAAGATCGCAAAACAGCTCGAGGCGCGGATCGTGATCCCGAGCTTTTATAAGGATGCGGCGGAATTTTTGAAGGCGTTCGGCAAGAAAGCGGAAGAAATGGATAAGTTCGTCTTTAAGCAAAAGGACATTGTTGCCGACAAGGGTCGCGTGCTCATTCTTAAAGCAAGCTGATGCTCGAAGAACTGCAATCGCTCAGCGAAGCGAAAAAGAAACAAGTCATCATCATTGCCACTATCATCATTATGATCATCGTCATCGGAGCGTGGGCGGCATACTTTAATAGTGTGATCCAGGGAACCGCAGAGCAGGTGGCGGATCAAGCGAGTTCTACGACGCAGGCCGCCGCGCCGTCTGTAGCCGCGGCCCCGACACCCGCCCCCGCACAGGCAAGCGGGCCGAGTCTGTGGCAAAATATAGAGAACTTCTTTAAGGGGTCGTCGAACTATACTATTCAACCGCAATAAAATATTATGCCAGACATGGAACCGCAGGAAATAACCAAAGAGCTCGGCGATTCGTACCTTAGCTACGCGATGTCGGTCATCGTCGCGCGCGCACTGCCCGACGTCCGCGACGGCATGAAGCCGGTGCATCGCCGCATCCTTTGGGATATGTGGGACAGCGGCATCATCTCGAGCGCAAAGACGAGGAAATCAGCGAACGTTGTCGGTCAGGTGCTGGCGCGCTATCACCCGCACGGCGATAGTTCCGTTTATGATGCGATGGTCCGCATGGCGCAGGATTTTTCGTTACGATACCCGCTCATCCATGGGCAAGGAAACTTCGGTTCTGTCGATGGAGATTCGGCGGCTGCTTATCGTTATACCGAAGCGAAGCTTTCAAAGATCGCCGGTGAGCTGCTCGTGGATATCGAGAAGGAAACCGTGGATTGGATCCCTAACTACGACGGCACGCGCAACGAGCCGACGGTGCTTCCGGCAAAATTACCAAACCTTCTTTTAAATGGCGTCGCTGGCATCGCCGTTGGTATGGCAACGAGCATCCCGCCTCACAATTTAAATGAAATTTGCGATGCCATTTTGTATTTGGCCGATAACGGCGATACGACAAGTGAGGACCTTCTGGATTTTGTAAAAGGCCCGGATTTTCCGACCGGCGGCATTATCTATGATGTGAAGGCGATAAAGGAAGCATACGTTTCCGGGCGGGGCGCGGTCATGACGCGCGCGAAGGCGGAAATCGTGGAGAAGAAGAACAGCCGCCAGTTCGATATCGTCGTCACGGAGATCCCGTATCAGGTCAATAAATCCGAACTTATAAAAAATATCGCCGAGCTTGCGCAGGATAAAAAGATCGAGGGCATCCGCGACTTGCGCGACGAGTCCGACCGTGAAGGCATGCGCATCGTGATCGAGCTCAAGAACGATGTTGCGCCGCAGAAAGTTCTGAACTGGCTCTTTAAGCACACCGAGCTCGAGAAGAACTTCAACTTCAACATGATCGCGCTCGTGAATGGCATCGAGCCGCGCCTGCTCAACCTCAAGGACATTCTTGCCGAGTACATCGAACACCGAAAGGTGATCGTCGCTCGCCGCACGAAGTTTGATCTTCGCAAAGCGGAGGAGCGCGCGCATATTCTGGAAGGTCTTATGATCGCGCTCGACGCGATCGACCGTGTGATCGCAACGATCAGGAAGTCCGAAGACAAAGAAGTTGCGCATGCGAACCTTATGAAAGGATTTAAATTGAGCGCGCTTCAGGCGACGGCGATTTTGGAAATGCGTTTGCAAACGCTCGCCGCACTTGAGCGGATCAAGATCGAGTCCGAGCTCAAAGAGAAGCATGATTTGATAAAAGAGCTCATGGCGATATTGAAGAGCCCGGCGCGCATTTTAAAGATCATCAAAGACGAAGTAACCGAGCTGAAGGAAAAGTATGGCGACGAGCGACGCACGAAAGTGGTATCGCGCGCGGTGGAGTCGGTGAGCGACGAGGACCTGATCCCGGAGGAAGAGGCGATTGTCACGGTCTCCGGCGGCGGATATATCAAGCGCCTGCCGCCGAGCACGTTCAAAGTGCAACGGCGCGGCGGAAAAGGTTTGATCGGTTCCGAGGTTGCGGACGAAGATTTCCTTTCGCATTTCTTCAGCGCAAACACGCACGACAACGTTTTGTTCTTTACCGATCGCGGCCGCGTGTTTCAGACGAAGGTCTACGAGATCCCGCAGGCGACGCGAACTTCCAAAGGCAAAGCGATTCAAAACTTCCTCGAGCTTCCCGCCGACGAGAACGTGAGTGCAATCGTCAACTATTCGGCGAAAGGCGCGAAAGCAGAGGGAAAGACCGGCAGAAAATATCTGATGATGGTCACAAAGCAGGGCCTCATCAAAAAAACGCCGCTCGAAGATTTTGAAAATATTCGCCGTACCGGCATCATCGCTGTTTCGCTCAAGAAAGGTGATTCCCTCAAGTGGGCAAAGCTCACGACCGGCGCGGAGCAGGTGGTGCTCGCCACGCGGCAGGGTCAGTCGATCCGTTTTGACGAGAAGCAGGTGCGCCCGATGGGCCGCACTGCCGCAGGCGTCCGCGCGATCAAACTGAAGAAACAGAACGACGAGGTTGCCGGCTTTGATATAATAAGAGGAGACGACGCGATGCTGCTCGTGGTGATGGAACACGGCTTTGCGAAGCAGACGCAGCTCAAGGAATACAAAGTGCAAAGCCGCGGCGGATCGGGGATCAAGACGGCCGAGGTGACGCCGAAGACCGGCGCGGTCGTGTCCGCGCATGTGGTCACGGAAGAGAAGGAGATCTTCGCGCTTTCCGCAAAAGGACAGATGATCCGCACGGAGATTTCCACGGTGCGCACCACCGGCCGCTCGGCGCAAGGCGTGCACATCATGAATCTCAAGCCCGGTGATCGCGTAGCGGGAACGGTGGTCATATGACAAACACCTAATCCCTCCGCAATCATGTATAAGAATAAATGCTCGCGGAGGGATTAGGTGTTTGTTGCTCGAGAGTAAAAAAATGCCAAAGAACTTTACGCAAAAACAAATAATAATCATCGGAGGCACCGCTCTCGTGATTATCATCGCTGCGGTTCTCTTTTTGTTGAACATTCGCTCGACGCCCGCGTCAGAGCAGACGATCAAAGTCACCATCTGGGGAACGGACAGCCAGCAGGCGTTCGATGACATGATCGGCGCGTACACCGGACCCGGTTCCGGCACGCAATCAGAGATCAAGTATACGCAGATCGATCCGGCGCAATATCAGAGCAAGCTCCTCGCGGCGCTCGCCGCCGGCACGGGGCCCGACATGTTCGAGATCCCGAACCGCGACCTGCCCCAGCTTGAAAGCGTCGCCGCGCCGCTCCCGGCATCGCTCTCGACGACGTTCAGCCAGGTGACGTTGCAAAACGATTTCCCGGACGTTGTCTCACGGGATTTTGTCTCCGGCGGGAATATTTATGCACTTCCGATCTCGATCGACACGCTCGCGATGATCTACAACAAGGATCTGTTCAACACCGCCGGCATCGCGACGGTGCCCACAACATGGGAGGAGCTCCAGACGGACTTGCCGAAGCTGCGCGTGGAGAATGCGCAGGGCCAGATCACGCAGGCGGCGCTCGCGATGGGTGGTTCCGAAAAGAGCATTGCCGATGCGCCCGATATTATTTTTCTTTTGATGATGCAGAACGGCGCGCAGATGAATTCCACGGACGGATCGTCGGTGACGTTTGCGACGGGCGGCGGCAATAATGGAACCGGTGGTGGCTCAAGCGACGCCGGCCTCAACGCTTTCAATTATTATCTGCAGTTCGCGAATGCCGCGGACCCGAACTACACGTGGAGCGACGACATGGGCGATTCGCTCGCGAGCTTCGAGCAGGGAAAGACCGCGGTCATCTTCGATTACTCTTCCGCGCTCCCCGCCATCACCGCTGCGGCACCGTTCCTGAACTACGGCGTCGCCGCGATGCCCCAGCCCGCAAACGCGACGGTGGCGGTGAACTACGCAAAGTACAACGGTCTTGCGGTCTCGCGCGCCAGCACGCAGATCGCCGGCGCGTGGAACTTCATCATCAATTTGACGACGTCTGCCGCGGATGAGAACATATACACGAAGGACACGGGCGCGCCAGGCGCATTGCGGGCGGTGATCGCGGCGGATGAGGCCGATCCCGCGCTTGCGGTCTTCGCCGCGCAGGAGCTCACCGCGCAGTCGTGGCACGAGTCGAATAGCGAGACCATCGATTCGATCATGAACACCGCGATAGAGAACGTCCTGAACGGCGCATCCGATTCAACCACCGCCCTCACCCAGGCGCAGAGCGCGATGAACGCGATAGGGAATTGAGGCAGCCGCATACCCACCACAATTCATGAATATAAAAAAAACTGCCGCGAAGCTACTGCTGATTCTCCTTATTGGATCTTCTGCGGCGTTGCCGATGGTTTCGTTCGCCGCTCAGAATCAAAGCGGCGGGGCTGTTTCATATTCCGCCCCCTCGCTTTGGCCCACCGGATTCTGGGGGCCGATAGTATGGTGCACGGGGGACTATCTTTCGGGTACGGGCAATAATCAGATAAACGGTCCCGGCGGCCAGCCGCCCGCGTGCAGCAATCTCTGTGACCTTGTCGGTACGTTCATCAATATTATTTATCTCGCGATGTCGATCGCAATTTTCATCATTGCGCCGATATCGGTTGCTGTGGGCGGAATCATGATCATGTTCTCCGGCGCAAACCCCGGGTTGCTCGAGCAGGGAAAGAAAGTCTTGACCGGCGCCGTCATCGGACTTGCGATCGTCCTGTGCTCGTACCTCATCGTGAACACCGTTTTGTGGGCATTCAATATCACCGCAATCGGAGGATTCAATGGCAACGCGTCCGCCTGTTCGATATCATCATGAGATCTTTATTTAAAAGGAATAAAAACATATTTCTTTTCGTTCTTTCCTTAGCGCTTATTGTTTTTGCTTTACCCCTCGTACTTCCGGCACTATTTTCTCCTTCCTCCGCATCCGCGCAGACGCAGATTACGATTGCGACGAGCGTCCCCGGTACCTATGGTGCCGCCGCATCGGGGGGTGCGCCCGGAGCATTTGTCGCTGACTTCTATTGGTTCGCGTTGATCATCGGCGGGGTGATCGCGTTCGGAGTGGTCGTCTACGGCGGAATAAAATACATGACCTCTGCCGGAAATCCTTCCGGGCAAAGTGATGCAAAAGAATGGATCGAGGCGGCGATTTTGGGAATACTGTTACTTGCGGGCGTTTACTTTATATTGAGCGTCATCAATCCCCAGCTGCTCAACCTCAACCTGCCGGGACTTACGGCGGTGAATATTTCGAGCATCCCCGTGCCGGGAAATCCCGGTGGTGGTGGCAATAGCCCGACCACTCCGCCAACGGGTTGCGCGGGTGGAACATGCGTCACGCTTCCGAATTGCACGCAAACAAAAGCGACCACGGGTGCGGGAGCAATCAATTGCGGTGGCACGCCCGCCATCGCCGCAGTGTTGAATTGCGTCAACCAGGCTGACCCTAATTACACCGTGTCTGAAGGATATCCGCCGGCGGTGGATCATTCCGATCCTGGCCATAACACCGGATGTGCGATCGATGTGCATGTAAGCAGTTGCGCCGCTGGCGCGGCATTCATGAGTGCCGCCCAGAGCTGTGGCGCCTCGAAAGTATTAAATGAGTATTCAAATTGCGGAGGAAATATTTATTCCCATACGACTGGCGGCAATATTCATATCGATGCCCCGAAAGGCCAAGGAGGCTGCTGATATAACCCCATGAAAAAAATTTTTATCATCTCTCTGCTCCTCTTTGTTGCCATTCTTGTGGGTATGATTTGCTTCTCTCGGATAAAAATATCTTCGGCTCAGACGGCAACGATAAGTAACCCCGTACTTCCCGCAACTTCCATTCCTGATTATTTGGCCAACGCATCTGTAGTTTTTGGTAGTAATCCGACAGGGGCGACGCTCCAAATCGGCACTACACAGGGGACGGTGACCATGAATAATTTTTATATCCCCGATCCCGCCGTGGATACGT
Organism: uncultured bacterium; assembly: GCA_963718575.1. Classification (GTDB taxonomy): domain Bacteria; phylum Patescibacteriota; class Minisyncoccia; order UBA6257; family 2-01-FULL-56-20; genus JAKAGE01. The sequence goes on from OY970358.1 coordinate 620,427, forward strand.
CGCAATATATCGTCATAAAGTACACCCAAAATTATCTCTTCGATTACGATCCGACCGACAGCAGTTTCTGGATCGGCGTGAGTGGGATTCCGTTCAGCGCCTGGCAAAGCACCGCCGAACAGGATTTTTTGACGACACTGGGGATAAGCCAAGGAGACGCATGTAAATTGGACGTTGTGGAGGGCGTCATCTACGACCCGCAAAATCCCGACGACGGCCTGTCCTTCCCATTGAGTTTTTGTGATACGACGCAATAAGCGTCCGGATTTGGTATAATGAATTCCATGATCAAGACGGTGAGAAAAAATGGGGTGATAGGAGGAACTGCCTTATACTCATTGTTCATTTCCGGGATTGCTCATGCGCAATCCCAGTCCATCACGCTTACTGACCCGCTTGGGGGAAATGAGACGTTTTTGAGCGTAGCAACCGCCGTGGGGGGGTTCATTTTTTGGGACATTGCCATGCCATTTTCAATTATTATGGTGCTCGTCGGTGCGTTTCAATTGATGACATCAGCTGGCGAGCCGGAAAAGGTTTCTCAAGGCAGGAAGACGATCATGTATGCAGCGATCGGATTTGCCATTGCGCTCATTGCCGGCGGTATTACCAATATCATTAAAAGCTTCATCGGCGTCTCGTAATTGGCTTTTAAATGAAAATATGGGATACTAAGCATAATAAATGGTCGAAATAAAACGTTAAATTTCCATTTGTCATGAAGAAAATGAAAATGTGGCTGACGGAGCATCCTCTTTCAAAGATATTAGGGGCGCTTTCCCTGAATCTTCTGTTTGTTCGGTTTGCCAACGCGCAAACGTTGCCGCCACCGCCGTCTCCTGTTCAGAACAGTACGGGGCTCATGAACGTTCTTTGTTCTTTCATCGCCTATTTCTTCTGGATAGTGATTATCATCTCGGTCATTTTTGTCCTTTATGCAGCGTTTTCCTATGTGACTGCAGGTGATGATACAGAAAAGACTACAAAAGCTCGCAAGACGCTCACCTATGCGGCTATTGGCATTGCGGTGGCACTCCTTGCCACTACATTTCCGACGATCGTTGGAAGTATCTTCCCGAATGCGACACTATCACTGAGCCCTGGCCAAGTCTGCACCGTCTTCGGCGGCTAAGGTTGTCACGATGGGGCGGGTGTGATATCTTAAAACAGTACCTTAGAAAGGTCGAATACCTCTATAAAATCCATTTAACGTCATGAAAAAAGTAATCAATTTTGCAAAGGAATTCAGCCCGTCGATCATCGCGTTGGTCATCCCCGCGATGGCATTCGCGCAGAACCTTCCTCAGCCGGTTCCGCCGTCTGGAGTGAATGTCCCTCAGGGGAACATCACAAGCCTGCAGTCGGTGCTTCAGCTCCTCTGCACGGTCTTCGCATGGGCATTCTATTTCCTCATTGTGATCGCCGTCATCTTCGTCATTGTCGCGGCCTTCCGCTACCTCACTGCAGCCGGTGAGCCGGAGAAGGTGAAGGAAGCGGGAAACACGTTGCTCTATGCCGCGGTCGCGATCGGCGTCGCATTGTTGGCTCGTGCCGTCCCGCTCGTCATCGGAAGCTTCCTCGGCGCAAGCGGAGTGAGTTCGTGTTAGTGGAAAGTTAAACAGAAATATGCAAAAGGCCCCCGACAAGGGGTCTTTTGTTTTTTGCGCAGCAAGAAACTTTATCGAGAATTTTAAAAGATAAAAAAATCCCCCAGAGCCGAAGCTGCCGGGGGATAATGTACTACAAGGTGCTAGTTGATGTCGACCGGAATGTTTTGGAAGGAATACGCATGTGAGCGGGCATCCTCTCCTATCACATTGAGAGTGAAGGCAAGTTTCGTAGCTCCGGAGGTCCTACGAAATCTGAAAACAAAACCATTCTTGCTTCCGGGGATGAGCTTCCGGGCATTCCCTCCCCTCAGAAATTGGATCGATCCGTTGGAATCCCAGACATTAAATCCAACGCCGCGGTCATCTACGCCGGCACTGTCGCCAATGTAGACCAATGGGTTTTCCGACCCATCTTTGTTATTTTGGATGTATCCTTCGCAGTCAATCTCGTCTGATGCGATATACTTCGCAGCATACATCCGAATACGAAACGTTCCTTCATCGCCGGACATCGGCATGATTTCAATCCGTGGCGAGAGAGCCAGAAGATGCTTTTCCTGGGGGTCCGTTGTCGGTCGTGCCGTAGCCAGTGGTTGTTCGGTGTGCAGCGGATTACCTGTGTATGCAGGGCGAGCCGCGGAAGGTTTTCCTTGAAACGCCTTATCGGTTTGGTTCCCGTTGGATTGTGCAAATACATTCTTGAGGTGAAGATTTTTTCTCCCTCCCAAGCAACATATCAGCATAATTACACAGCCCAGTGCAACGAGCGCTCGAACGGTTTTTTTACTGGTTTCAACGAAGCAGAAAATTGCTGCGACGATGGGAACAAGCAGAAAAGCAAGGCGGCGATCGTTTGCGACTGGCACCAGGCTAAGAATAATGCCCGCGACCAGTTCGAGACCAAGGATGAATCGGATGATATTCGTTGCCCTCCGAGCCTCGGCGACGAATTTTCCAAGAAGTCGATTACTCTTTGAAAACGCTACTTCTCCGACCAGGACTGAAAGTGGGCCGAGGCCGGTGATAAGCCAGAGGAAGATAAGAAGGGGAACAATGGTTGCGATGGGTACCGCGTATTGCGCAAATTTGTACCCTGGCATTGCAGCGAGCAGTAAGACGAATGGCCATATGAAGGCCAGCCTTGCCGCAGTTCTGAGGCGTCGCATGACGATCCGAATTGCTCGGATGGTCTGACCGCCGACCACTCTGATGAGTTCGGCGGCAAGCTCGCCCATATCATTGAACATTCCGAACAACTCGTTCATGAGATCCTCCTAAGTGCGTCGGTAAGACTGCGGATGGATGGGCGAACCATGCCTGCTGCAGTGTTGATGTTTATAGCAACTCTTTTGAGAGAAGCTTCAACGGTTTCGCGTATCGCGCGGAGGTCATCGTCAATGATGTTTTCTCCTGCTCTCATCCGTTCGGCGATCTTGATCACATATTGCATCGCGTTATCGTGCCGCAGGATACCCATTGTGGCGATGAATTCCTCGTACGTTGGGAGACTTCCAAGTCCTCGAAGTACTGTTGTTCTTGGACCTTGTTGGAGTTGGTTGAGGAGATTTACGATGTCCCCCTCGGTGATGATCCCAGTGGCCGTCTCGCATTCTGCGCGAATAAGCCATTGACGGATGTTCTCCGCCGCCGCGCTATCTTTCGCGTCCGCAGAGAGTCGCATAGCCATAAGATCGCGCATGAGCGCCGGCCGTCCGGTGTCGCTGACGAGGTCTTTTGCCTTTTTTACCACTGCGGTCTGGACGTGATTCCTCAGCGCCTCGATGAGTGAGTTGAAACCTACGGTTCCAGCAACACCAGCGAGCGCGCTGAAAATCACTTCCCACATCGTTTTTTCCTTCTCATCGGCCATGGCGGCCTCCTTTTCTGGTGATCTGGATCTGTTTTTTTTGTTAAATTGTTGCGCTTGCTACTAGGAATATTCTAGCATTATATTATATATTTGTCAAATAACATAAAAGCCCAGTTTTATGGGCTTTTATGGCACGCGCCTACTTAATACTTTTATATCCCCCTCTTTATCCTCTCCAATTCTGCCTGTTTTTCACCCTCTTTTTTAAAGGTTGACATAGTGTGGGCGGTTTTCAACCCCTCGTTCTTCAACGCGGCAATTAGCGCAGAGCCATCGGCCTGCTTGGTAATAGCTTCTTCCACAAAAGCAGCGATAATCGCATTTTTACTCTCCTCGGGAAATTCCTTAAGGTGTTCAAGCAGAAACTTGCGCGCCTTTTCTTCGTCGCCCTTGTCGATAATGGCGAAAAACTGATCTATGAGGTGTGCCGGTATTGTATTGTCCATAACTATCAACTCTTCATAATTTGCTCAATCTTTGAAGAAAAAAGAGAAGCGAGGATGGATGCCCAAAACCCCTTCTTGCCTTTCAGTTTATCCTGTGTGTACGCTTTAGAAAATCCGTGCAGGGCCTCATCGTCGTTCATCTCTTGGTGGCCCCTCCGATATACATCGAATGCGCTATTTAATTCCTCCTTGCTGGCTTTTGTTTGTAGTATTGAATTTCGTACCTCTTTCATTTCTGCAAAGGACATATTTGGCTCCGATTTCTCGGGGCTATCCTTCTTAAGATCTGCGACTAAGGATTCTTTAATTAAAGGATTCTCCATCATGGTAAGTTGAAGGAGTGAGCCGACGTCTTTCATATCGGCCTCATAACGCTCCCAATATTCTTCAATATCTCGCGCATTATCAAGAGATTGTTGATGGACTTCATTCTCTTGCTTCTTTCTGCGCGTGGCTATTTTTTGCCAAAGACTATATTGGCTGCGGGCTAGCTTGACGATCTTCTCCGGATCGCCGGTTTGTAATAATTCGAGGTATTCACCCTCCGCAATGCCGTTTTCCTTACACCATTTTTTTATATCCTCATCTTCTTCGTCCAGCTTTTTCTTGCTCTCTGCCATTTGCTGGAGGGCATCTTCAAGATCAATGAACCGCTGGCGCTCGGTTATGGCCGCGCGCGGAAGGTGTTTGGAGAGCGCGGCTTTGATCCCGTCACGACCGACCATCCCGGCAATCGTTTGCAGTTCCGGCGATGATGCTACGAGTTTTGTGAGGGTATTCGCATCGAGAGATTCTGTGATTGATTTAGATCGGTCGAGGATTTCAAGAAACCCCTTCCTTTTCTCTTCAAGTGCTGCAAAATCGTTGCTATCGACCTCAAGCCTGGGTCCGGCGAGTTTGCTCCCAAGATCTTTTACTCCCTCTGTCTCGAGATATTCTCCAAAAAGATCCTGCTGTTCCTTGTTTGCAAGGATTTCCTTTAGGGTCGGCCCTTCAATCTCTTTTTTGGATTCATCTTTTTCCCCAAAATTCTCACGCCGATCTTTCTGGTGTTGTGCGTACTTTTCCGTAATGGACATTACGATTAATATATAGATATATTCCGCTTTTGTCCAATTTCTCCAAAAGGTATTATGATGGAGGGGTTATAGTTAGCGCCCAGGTGGTGAAATGGCATACACGTCAGCTTTAGGAGCTGATGCCGAAAGGCGTGGAGGTTCAAGTCCTCTCCTGGGCACACTTTACAACGATATTTCTATGGGTTATAATATTGCTAGTGATGTTGGGAGATACATCTCAACACTTACAGAAGGGAAGTGTGATATGGGTTTAGATGTGAACAGTAAACAAGTACCGGTAGTAACCGTGAACTTCCCGCCTATGCCAATTTTTTCGGACTTTAAACAAATTGGACCTGACGGAGAGCCTTTGATATTACTTCAGAACATCAATTACTCTAAGGCGCTTGAGGCGTGGAAGGAGGCTTGCGCAACAATGTCGCGGGCTATCAATCTTAAGTAATGAGGGAGTTAGGTCTCTCGGCGTTACAGTAAAAAGCCGACCACCGCAAGCGCGTGGTCGGTTCTTTTTTATGTGACTAGAAAACTATCCCTCCTCTTTCCTCCTCGCTCCATGGAATGCCTTGTGCACATCCCGCAACTGATTGTTGGTGAGGTGCGTGTAGACTTGCGTCGTTGAGATATTCGCATGGCCGAGGAGCTCCTGCACGGAGCGGATATCTGCGCCGTTTACGAGGAGATCGGTAGCGAAGCTATGGCGCAGAAGATGCGCGTGGATGTGATTGGGAATGCCGGCTTGCGTGGCGCGCGCGGCGACGAGGCGCTGGACGGCGCGTGGGGTGATGGGGCCGATCACTTTGCCCACGCGATCGAGGCTGACGAATAACTTCTCTTCCGCGTCGCCGCGTCGCGCCATGTAAGCTTTGACCGCATCGCGCGCGGAGTCGGAGATGAACACGACGCGCAGCTTATCTCCCTTGCCGCGCACAGAGAGCTCGCCGCGTTTGAGATCGATGCCGCGCGGGAGCGCGCAAAGCTCGGCCAATCGCAGTCCGGTGGAGAAGAACATCTCTAAAATGGCTTTGTCGCGCAGATCGCGGAGCGAGTCGCCCTTCGGCGCGGCGAGCAGGCGCTCGAGGTCGCCGTACTCGAGCGTATCGATCTGCCGCCCCGGCACTTTGGGCAGCTCAATCTTGTCCGCCGATAAAGTTTTAATATCCCGCTTCGCCATATATTTCAAAAAGTTGCGCAGGGCGATCGCGTAATATCCCTGCGTCACGCGCTTCATGTCGCGCCGCGCGAGCGCCACGCGAAACTCGCGCACCACATCATCCGTGATCTCGGCAGGGGAGGAGATCTTTGCAAACTTCAAAAATTCCAAGATATAATGTTTATAGTTCTCGCTCGTCCGCGGTGACCGGTTTTTTTCGATCTCGAGGTAATTCAAATAATCCTGGAGCAAGCGTTCGATTTCGGTGCGCGGTTTTTCTTTTTTTGTTTCTGCCATCATTTCATTATACGCTTATGTGTCGCAAAACGCGGATATTGACAAGATTAGTAATTATATAGTATAATATTTGACAGAACAATGATGGAGGTTCGCCGTGAACGGATCATTGAAATCTATCGTCAGCAGTGGTTTGTACTGGGTTGAAGGTGCTTGCGATGTCGTCAGCCTCGGAGTTGAAATAACATTCCGCGAGCTGGGATTTTTCACCAAGGCCATCAAGGATGGTTTTTCCCCCGCAAGGATGCCATTGACAGTGCGGGGAGGCATAGGACAAACTAAGTAAGGAGCATTTGGAGGTCTACGCATGAAGAAGGTATTGCAATCGGTCGGCAGATGGACCTTGGTTTCCATCTGCGCCATCGGATCTTTTTTTGAAGCAGGTTTCGTCACCGGACGTAACCTGGTTGGCTTGCGCGATGAGTAACGGGCATTCGCCCCCACAGCAACCGTCACCCCTCATAAAGGGTGACGGTTTTTTCATCCCTTGCTAAATATTAAATATTGATGTATCATAACCAATAATGCTTACTAAACGAGTGAAGTCCCGCATCGTCGGGGAAAATAAGAAACACGACAAAGACACCGGCTCTGCCCAGGTGCAGATTGCGATGACCTCCCGCCAGATCGACGAATTGGCCGCGCACCTCAAGAAGAACCCGAAGGACAATCATTCCCGCCGCGGTCTTTTGAAGATGGTCTCCAAGCGCAGGAAACTCCTTGCGTACATGAAGAAGAACGAGCCTTCTCTGTACGAAAAACTGATCAAGAAGCTCGATCTTAAAAAATAATGAAGCCAGGAACAAACTATTCCAACCAGCGGGTTGGGATTTTTGTTGATGTGTCGAATCTGTACCACTCAGCAAAAAATCTTTATCAGGGGCGCGTGAACTACGCGGAGCTCATCAAGCATCTCGTGGGCGGGCGTCAGCTCATCCGCGCGATGGCGTACGTGGTGCGCAGTGAGGGCGTGGAGCCGCAGCAGCCGCGCGGACATCAGCGCATGGCGGAGGCGGATCAGGCGGCGGCGGTATCGCTCGCGCCGGGATCGCCGACGTTGAACGGCGGAGAGAATGGCAATGGGGGTGCATCTTCCGAATCCAGCTTCTTTGAAGCGCTTGAAAAGGCGGGGCTTGAACTGCGCATGAAAGATCTGCAGATCTACGCCGGCGGTATGAAGAAGGGCGATTGGGATGTCGGCCTCACGGTGGATGTGATTCGCATGATGCCATTTTTGGACGTTATTATTTTGGTGACAGGCGATGGCGATTACATCCCGTTGATCAATTATGTAAAATGGGGTGGCGGGCGAGTGGTCGAGGTCGCCGCGTTCAGACGGAGCGCATCAACAAAGATAGTGGAAGCCGCGGACGAGTTCGTGAATATCGAGACCGTCCCGCGCGCGATCATGAAGCCGAGCTTCGTGCGTGGCAGGGGGAAGCGGCCGCCGCAGTCGGACAATCATTAAAAATAATTAACTAACCGAAGCGCGATAAAGGGGATATCATTCCGAGCTTTGCGAGAGATCCGGCGAATGCCATGGGCCGCGCGATCTTTCCTAAAGCTCAGGATGATAGAACTCTCCGGGTTCGCGGTTCTATCAAAATAATATGTTACAAAAAAAGCAGTTTTCGGTTGAGGTCGCAGGGAAGACGTTGACGATCGAGGTGTCGGCGCTCGCCGAGCAGGCGAATGCGGCGGTGATCGCAAAGTACGGCGAGACCGTCGTGCTCGCGACCGCGGTGATGGCGCGCAAGGACAGCGACATTGATTACTTGCCGCTCAAGGTGGATTATGAAGAGAAGTTCTATGCCGCAGGGAAGATTTTAGGCTCGCGTTACGTGCGCCGCGAAGGCCGTTCGTCCGAAGAGGCGATCTTGGCTGGCCGCTTGGTGGACCGCACCATCCGCCCGCTCTTCAACGACAAGATGCGCCGCGAGATCCAGGTGGTCGTCACCGTGTTGCAGATCGACGAGCAGAACGATCCGGAATTCGTCGGATTGCTCGGCGTTTCGACCGCGTTGCTCATTTCCGACATCCCGTGGAACGGGCCCGTCGCCGGCGTGCGCGTTGCGCAAAAGACGGACGACAAGCAGTTCGTCGTGAACCCCGACAACAGTGCCATCATCGAGCCGAACCTTCCGATCTTCGACGCGTTCGTTTCCGGCTCCAAGGATCGCATCAATATGATCGAACTTGGCGGATTGGACGCGCAGGAGAAGGATGTCGTCGCGGGATTCAAGCTGGCACAGACCGAGATCAATAAACTGATCGCGTTCCAGGAACAGATCCGGAAAGAGATCGGCAAGCCCAAGGCAGTCGTTGCGCTCGCGGAGCCCGATGCGGAGATCCAGGCGGAAGTCCGCGCGTTCCTGGCGGACAAGCTTGAGGCGGCGATCTACAAGCCGACGAAGGTGGAGCACACGACCGCGGTCGGCGCGCTGCATCATGAATTGAACTTGCACATCAAGGAAAAATTCGGCGCTACGAAGGAGAAGATCAACTGGAAAGCGGTGGAATTTTTCTACGATGAAATGGTGAACGACCTCGTCCATAAGAATATTTTGGAAAAAGATCAGCGCCCGGATGGACGCAGACTCGATGAGGTTCGCGCGCTCGACGCCGAAGTGGGACTCTTCTCGCGCACGCACGGTTCGGCGCTTTTCGTTCGCGGGAACACGCAGGCGCTCGCAATCACGACGCTCGCGGCGCCCGGGGCCGAGCAGATGATCGAGACGATGGAGACCACCGGCAAACGCCGTTTCATGTTGCACTACAACTTCCCGCCGTTCTCGGTCGGTGAGGTCGGCTCGTTCCGCGGCCCCGGGCGCCGCGAGATCGGCCACGGCAACCTCGCGCGCAAATCGCTCGAGCGTTTGATCCCGAGCAAAGAAGAGTTCCCGTACACGATCCGCGTCGTTTCGGAGATCATGTCTTCGAACGGCTCGTCGTCGCAGGCGACGGTCTGCGCGGCGGCGCTCTCGATGATGGACGCCGGCGTGCCGCTCAAGAAGCCGGCCGCGGGCATCGCGATGGGACTCATGATGGCGTTCAACGCGGACGGCACTGCCGACGTGAACAACTACAAAATTTTGACCGACATCCAGGGACCGGAAGATCACCATGGCGACATGGACTTTAAGGTTGCGGGAACGAACGACGGCGTGACTGGCGTGCAGATGGACGTTAAAGTGGACGGACTCACGATTGAACTCTTGGAGAAAGCATTCGCGCAGGCACGCGAAGCACGCTTGCACATCTTGAAGACGATCGTCGCGACGCTCCCCGCCGCTCGCACGGCGATCTCGCAGTTCGTGCCGAAGATCCGTCAGTTCAAGATCGACCCGGCGAAGATCGGCACGGTCATTGGCCCTGGCGGTAAGATGATCAATGGCCTCATTGCAAAATACGAATTGGCGGGCATCGACATCGAAGAGGATGGCGGCGTGTATGTCTCGGGCGTTGACCTCGCAAAAGTGGAGGCCGCTGTTGCAGAGATCATGGGTATGACGAAGGAATGGAAAGTGGGCGAGATCGTAGAAGGCCCGATCGTCAAGATCCTCGAGTTCGGCGCGATCGTCGACCTCGGCGGCGGTGCCGACGGCATGATCCACGTCTCCGAGCTCAAGCAGGGATTCGTGAAGCAGGTGGAAGATGTTGTCCATCTCGGCGACCACGTCCGCGCAAAGATTATTAAAGCGGAGAACGGCAAGATCGGCTTGTCACTGAAGCAGATGGAAGGCGTGAAGTAATAAAAGCGCCCATCGCCGCCGAGCGTTTGAGTGTTCCTCGCGGGACTTCCGTTGATCACCTACGCAGTAACGAAACAGCGATGGGCGCTTTTATTTGTGCGTCATATAAGATTTTTGTGCTAAAATAAGAGGAATAATGGACAGCTTTATTGATAAAACCGTGGTGAACACTCCGCCGCCTCCGCCGTTGGAGATAAAAATCCGTACGATGCGGTCGGATATTGACTCAATGATGAAGAGCGGGGGAGGCGCGCCGGTGTTTCAGGACGTCGCCGTTTCCGGACTTTCCATGGAAAAGGAATATATCCCCGCTCCTTTTACGACGTCGCCGATGCCATCTACGGCTTCGACGCCCACCGAGCAAGCTCCCGTGACAACGCCTCAGATCCAAATAGAAGAACAAAGATTTCCCGCCGCGACCACCCCTGAGCCCGCGCCCCAGCCGGTTGTTGGAGAGGAGGCGGGGAGCGACCTTGTTCCGAAAATATTTGTGGGAATTGTTGCCCTGGTTGCGATCGGAGTCGTGGGTTATTTCGCGTATACCATATTTAAATAAACCAGCATGTAATATAAAAAGTGGGGCCGAATGCTTTGTGCACAACAGCCCCACTGTGACTCCCATATCAATCCACCCGATAGATTCTTCCTCTTACCCTCTTTTTCCATCGACAGCCAGAGGTGGCAGGTAGGATCTTTCATCCGAAAGACAAGGAAGATCTGGGTCTTGCTGCCACTCCCAAACCAGTCTTTTCCAAAGACCAACTCCTCTCTTTCGCTCGAAGAAAAACCAATCCGAGATGATCGCGCCAACCCTTCCCAGGAAAGCAGCGACTATTGCGGGGATATAGTTAATTACTTCGCCTATTGGGCCTTCTTTTTATTCCTTCTCTTCTGCCTCCGGTTTTTCCGCTATGCCGTCGCCGTTCTTATACGCCTCCGCGGTCTTCTTTTTTATCTCTTCAAAAAGTTTTTTGTCTTCCTTCAGTTTTGTTTTTGAATTCTCGAATCCGACGCCCAGCCGTTCGCCGTTGTAGCTAAAGCTCGCCCCGGATTTTTTGACCACGCCGTGATTGACCGCCGCGTTCAGCACGTCGCCCGTGTAGGAGATCCCTTCGCCGAACAAGATATCGAATTCCGCTGACTTGAACGGCGGAGCGACTTTGTTCTTTGCCACCTTGGCCTTCACGCGATTGCCGACGACCACTTCTCCTTTCTTTACCTGCGCGATGCGGCGGATGTCGATGCGCACCGATGCGGCGAAGGGGAGCGCGCGGCCGCCCGGCGTCGTTTCCGGATTCCCGAACATAATGCCGATCTTCATACGGAGCTGGTTGATGAAGATGATGAGCGTTCCGCTATTTGCGGCGATCGCAGTGAGCTTGCGCAATGCCTGACCCATCATCCGCGCCTGGCGGCCGACGTGCTGTTCGCCCATCTCGCCTTCGAGCTCCGCGCGCGGCGTGAGCGCCGCGACGGAATCGACGACGACGACGGAGATGATCCCCGATCGCACGATGCTTTCCAAGATGTTCAATGCCTCCTCGCCGCTGTCCGGCTGTGAGATGAGCAGTTCGTTCACGTTCACGCCAAGTTTTGCGGCGTATTCAGGATCCATCGCATGCTCTGCGTCGATGAACGCCGCTTTGCCGCCCTGCTTCTGCGCCTGGGCCACGACGTTCAGCGCGAGCGTGGTCTTGCCGCTCGATTCAGGACCGAAAATTTCCGTGATGCGTCCGCGCGGCAAGCCGCCGACGCCGAGCGCGAGGTCGAGAGAGAACGATCCGGTCGGCACGACTGACACGCTTACATGGGTCATATCGCCCATCTTCATGATCGCGCCTTCGCCGAACTTATCCTGGAGCGATGAGAGAAGCTCGTCCACCTCTTTATTGCTCGCGTGCTTTTCCGTCACCGGCGGTTTCTGTTCTGCTTTGCCCTGCCCCTTTTTAGATGTTTTCATATGCCTCATTATATCAGAGCCACCATTAAATATATATTAACTTTGGGTTAAAAATAGCTTAAATCCTAAAGAGCCGGCGTTCCAGTGGTGGCTGCGCCTGCCGGGGTGGTGTCGGAAGCGGCTCCCGTGGTGGAACTTGCTGTCGAGCTTGGCGTCGTGCCGCCGGGCGGCTGATAGAATATCTGTTCCGTGACGGTTGTCACCCCGCCGAGGAACTTCTTTGCCGAGATCTCGAACGGGTTTGGGCCGGTGCCGAGGAGTACGCCTTTCTGCCATGAGCCGTCGGCGGCGATGATGATTTGCTCGGTCTCGCCGTTCGCGCCTACGAGATAGAGCGAATCCGCGCCGCTCACCGTGCCGGACAATGTGACCGTGCTCGACGTCGTCACGTATGGATTTGCGTCGGGGAATTGCACGACGAGCGTCGGATGGCCGAATATGCGCGGTGCCTGGAAGGCGAGATAGATGAGCACGAGAATTCCCGCACCGATCGCCCAAAGATATTTCGGCGGCGATTGTTTGATGAACCGGTTCCGCGGAAGCGTATCGAGCTCGCCGGAATTTTTAATCACTCCTTGTTTTTTTAATATCGTCCACCACTCTTCACCGTCGAATTCGAGGATCGTTCCAAGATGGATCATGTAGCCGTGGAAGTACGGCGCCGACGGCATGCTGTCGTAATCGCCACGAAGCAGTGATTCGATGTGTGCCGGTGCGATACCCGTCATCTCGGCGATCTTCTTAAGGGAGAGGCCCTTTTCCTTCATCTTTTCCGCAAAAAACTGTTCAAAGGGGATCTCGTTGGGATTCATATATCCTGATGATAAGGCGCAATAAGAAAATAGTCCATTTCTAAGCCTGCCTTACATGAGGGCACGTTCCTTTTGAAAGGACGGCGTTCCGGTCTGCTGACCGGCCGCCTTGGCTCTCAGCGCCTTCGCGCTTCCGAGACACCTTTCAAAAGGAACGTGCCCTCATGCAAGGCAGAATAGCGCAAGAACTATTTTCTTATTACTTAAGTGATTAAAAAAACACAAAAGACCTATTGCTAGGTCTTTTGTGTTTGATCCAACACAGCGCTGGAACCCGGCTTACCATCCGTGATTTCAATATAGCAGGAATAAAATAATCGTCAAATATCTTTTAATAAAAATTTAATATTTCTTTAGGGCGGTGGAAGTGAGGGGTGTCGAGCCCCTTGGATCTGGATGGTAAGCCGGGTCCAGCAACCGTGCCACCCCCACCACGGAGCGAGATTAGCATATAGTGCATTAAATTTAGGTAAAGTTTTTGTGGGTAATATGGAACGATAAATGATGTTCGAATAAAGTTATAAAAAACTGGGGCCACTAATATAAGTAGCCCCAGGTTATGCCGCAAGCGGAAGTTCGTAGGGAATTTCTGCCTCTACTTCCGAGTCGATGTCGTTCCACCGTTCATCCTCGGGATCGTCCAAGTCAAGACAATAAGGGAAATGTTCCTTACGGACATGAAGCTTCCCGTTGCCGAGCGCGATGACCAATCCCTCATACTCATCGCCTGGGTCGATAGATTTCTGACAAATCTCGCAATGGTGTTGCTCTCGAGCGCAAGCGGTATAGGTTCTAAGTAAGCGATAGGCTCTTTTCTCTCGCACAGCACATCCTCCTTCCTATTGAAATTGTAAACAAACCAACCCCTAATATCAATCGTTACGCCAATCTCTGATCGATCTTCTCCATATTCACATCGCGGGGTTTTGCGCCGTCGCCGGGGCCGATGAGGTCGGCGGCTTCCATGAGGTCGAGGAGGCGCGCGGCGCGGGCGTAGCCGACTTTGAGGCGGCGCTGGAGCAATGATGCGGACGCTTTCTTTGCTTCGGCAACGACGGCGACCGCTTCGTCGAACATATCATCCTCGCTTTCTTCATCGCTCTCGCCGCTCGCGTTGATGAAGTGATCGAAGCCGACGGGCATGATCGGCCCGGCCTTATCGATATTTTCCTCGCCATCGCTCTCCGACGGTTCGGGCGCTTCCACTTTGTTATTCTCTTTTATAAATTCAACAACGCTCTTAAGTTCATCTTCTGTGATATACGAACCTTGAATACGCTTCGGCTTGGAAAGTTCTGCGGAGAGGAAGAGCAGGTCGCCGTGGCCGAGCAATTTTTCCGCGCCGGCGCCGTCGAGGATTGTGCGCGAGTCGATCTGCGATGCCACCTGGAGCGCGACGCGCGCGGGGATGTTCGCTTTGATGAGGCCGGTGATCACTTCAACCGACGGGCGCTGAGTGGCGAGGAGTAAGTGGATGCCGGTCGCGCGCGCCATTTGCGCCAGGCGTACGATTGCGCCTTCCACTTCGCGGCCGAACGAGCTCATCAGATCCGCCATTTCATCGATGCCGATAAGGATGAAGGGGAGTTGGTCTTCGGCTTTTGCTTTCGCGTTATAGCTTTTTACGTCGCGGCTCCCGGCATGTTGCAAGATCTCATAACGCCGATCCATTTCCTGGATGGCCCACTTCAAAACGCCGAGAGCCTTTTTATTCTCCGTGATGACCGGGGTGATCAAGTGGGGGATGCCGTCGTACATCGAAAGCTCCACGCGCTTCGGGTCGATGAGTACAAGGCGGAGCGTTGCCGGAGAATTTTTATAAAGGAGCGATGTGATGAGTGAGTGCACCAGAATGGATTTTCCGGAACCGGTGGCGCCGGCGATCAGGATGTGCGGCATCTTCTCGATGTTCGCAAAAATCGGTTCGCCGGAAACGTCGCGGCCGAGCACGAAACCGAGCGGGCCGGACTGCATGAACTCCGGATAGTTCATCAACGAGCCGAGGCGCACGAGCGCGGCGGTCTTGTTCGGCACCTCAATGCCGACGAGCGACTTGCCCGGGATCGGCGCCTCGATGCGGATCGGATGCGCCGCGAGCGAGAGCGCAAGGTCCTGGCTGAGCGCGGTGATGCGCGAGAGCTTTACGCCCTCCGCCGGCTTTAGTGTGTAGCGCGTGACCGCAGGGCCGACATTGATCTCTCCCATCTCGACCGGGATGCCAAAACTGTCGAGCGTGCGCTTGATGATGTTTGCGTGCGCGAGAAGGTCGCCGGTGGTCGGCTTACTCATGTCGGAGTTTAAAAGCGAAAGCGGTGGCGGGACGTAGTTCGTGAATACCGGTGCCTTCGCCGGTTTTTTTGCCGCTTTGCCGAGTTCTTCGCCATTTTTTGCGTGGACGACGGCCAGGTCTTCCTGCGCGCCGGACCTTCCCTCCTTCGCACCGGCATCGTTCTTTGAATCCTTTTTCTTTCCCGCCTTCTCGATTGCGGCCACTTCTTCATCTGCGCCGGTGACGAGGAGCGGGATATCTTCCTCGTCTTCCGTGCCATCTTCGTCATTCCACGGCCAGTTCACTTTGATCGGCACGTTCGCCGTCACAAGTACGGAGATGATAAGGATAAAGATGTCGATCGTCGTTGCGGCGATGACGCCGAACGGGCTTCGCAATGATCCGAATACGATGCCGAGCCAGCCGCCGTGGCCGGGAGAGAGAAGTTCTATCAGGCCGAGCACGGAAAGGATAAGCAGCGTCGAGCCGATGAGCGTCGTGGCGAGGATGCGCTTTTGGCGGGAGAGCAGAAATACCGCCGCAGCGAAGAGCAGGGTGGCGGGCAGGATCAGGTAACCCCAGCCAAGGAGTGCGTTGAGTCCACTATATATAGCGGCGCCCGCCGGCCCGGCGATCGAAAACCATGCAAGCACAAGCACTGCGGCGACGCAGATAAAGCTGACCGCCCAGATACTGTTTCTTGTTTCCGCGTGGAGGTGCGGTTCGCGCGGCGCCGACTTCCGGGAATTTGCGTTCGCGGCCACGCGTTCGCCGCCGATGCCATTGCCGGAATTCGACCCGCCGTTCTTTCCTTTGTTCGCCCTCTTCTTTTTCTTCGCCATTACGTGATTTATTTTAACACCAGTTCGCGATTTCTGCATTTGTTACAATTGAGGATATGCCGACACTCTCCCAAAAGGAACTCATCGTCTTCGATCTCGATGGTACGCTCACGCCCAGCAAGTCGCCGCTTGAACCCGCCATGTCCCGGGCGCTTACCGCACTCCTCGCCCAAAAAAAAGTTGCCGTGATCGGCGGGGGAAGCTATGAGCAGTTCACGAATCAGTTCATCAGGCGGCTTCATTGCCCGCCGGCGTTGTTAAAAAGTCTCTTTATCTTCCCCACCACTTCAATGGCATTCTATCGGTATCATGGCGGATGGAAGAAAGTGTATCGAAAAGTATTAAAAGAGAGCGAAAAAAAGAAGATCCTTCGCGCGTTCGACGAGGTGTACGATATGGTTGGCTATGTCCCGCCAAAAAAAATTTGGGGAGAAGTGATTGAAGATCGTGATACACAAATGTCTTTTTCGCCGCTAGGACAAAAGATCGTCGATGAGCTCGGTTCAAAAAAAGGTATCGCTCTCAAAGAGCAATGGAGAAAAGAGAACAATCCTCTTCGTTTAAAGATAGTGAAGTTGTTGGGGAAGAAATTAAAAGGATTCGAGGTTCGCGCCGGAGGTATTACGACCATCGACATCACACGCAAAGGCATCGACAAGGCCTACGGCGTCCGGCAGATAGAAAAAGTATTAAAAATTCCCATAAAGAACATGGTGTTCATCGGCGATGCGCTCTATCCGGGCGGGAATGACGCGGCGGCAAAGAAAACGGGGGTGCAAACGATCGCGACGAGTGGGCCGAAAGAAACGATCACAATTATTAAAAAAATATTAAAAACGCGCTAAACGTTGACGCGAAGGCGTCAAAAGCGTATATTCTGGGTAATGCCAGATACGTTCATCAGCTCCCTCGGAATGAAGCTCACGGTGCCGGAAGTGGTGGCCGAGATCATCGCGTTCATGGGGACGGATCTGATGCGTAAATATAGAGTGACGATTGGCACCGATTCCCAGCTTCTCTCCAATAAAAATGCGGACTTCGTGAATGCCGTCGTCGTGCATCGTATCGGCAACGGCGGCCGCTATTTCTACCGTCGTTGGGAGCTCGGGAAGTTCCATACGCTTCGCGACAGAATGATACGAGAGGCGATGATCTCGCTTGAGGTCGCGCAAGGCGTGCTCGCGGAACTCAAAAAATTCCCGCTTCCGGAATTCGAGTTCGAGATCCACGCGGACGTCGGCATGAACGGTCCCACAAAGGCGGTAATCGCGGAGATCGTCGGCATGATCCGTGCAAACAATTTTGAAGTGAAGATCAAGCCTGATAGCTACGCGGCAACGAATGTCGCGGATCGGCACGTATAGTTAGTTGTTAAAAAAATGACATTAGACACCTTAGTGTTTGACATCGAAACACAAAACTTTTTTACCGACCCGGATGTGGGGTGGGATAATTATGATGCGCTTAAAATCTCGGTCGTCGCGGTCTATTCGTATTTGGAAGATCGTTATTATTGCTACGAGGAGAACGAGATGGACAAGCTCGCGGAGCTCTTTGCCGATGCACGGCGCATCGTGGGGTTCAGTATGAATCGTTATGACATCCCCGTGCTCAATAATTATTTCCAGCGCATAAAGAATGCGCCGAAGTTGTGGGAGATGGAGCGTGTGGATTTATTGGAAGAGATCGAGATGGCGACGGGGCAGCGCATCAGCCTCGATCGGCTTGCCGGCGCGAACCTCGGCTTGAGCAAGACGCATCACGGTTCGGAGGCGGGCGCGCTCTACCGCGAAGGGAAAATAGAAGAGCTCAAAGAATATTGCGTGAACGATGTGAAGCTCACGAAGGAATTGTACAATCTCTACCGCAAGCAGAATTTTTTACTGGTGCCGAGCAAAAAAACCGGCGAGACCATGAAAGTTGAGTTCGCGAACCTGGCGATCACGCCCTCATTACTATAAACTTTATCTATGAACCGACTTTATTTTGATAACGCCGCATCGACGGCGGTGGACCCCCGCGTGCTTCGTGCCATGAAGCCATATTTTTCGCGCGAGTATGGGAATCCCGGCTCGCTCCATTCATTCGGCCAGAAGGCGATCGCCGCGGTGGACGCCGCGCGCGAGACGATCGGCAAGCTGATCGGTGTAAAACATTTCCGCGAGATCGTTTTTACGAGCGGCGCCACCGAAGCGAACAATCTTGCGCTCCGCGGCGCGGTGGAGTTCTATAAAGAACATCATCCGAATACCGTCCCCCCGCGTGTCATTATTTCTTCCGTCGAACACGAATCTATTTTTGAAACCGCGCGGGCGCTCGCGCGGTGTGGTGTTGAGATCATCACTCTGCCGGTCAACAAGGAAGGCGTCATTGATATCATGGCGTTGAAGAATGCCCTGAACGAACATACGGTGATCGTGTCGGTCATGCACGTGAACAACGAGACGGGAACCATCCAGCCTCTGCGCGAGATCAGGTTCATGATCGACGAGTTCCGGAAGAATTCCCCGCGCGCCGCGGGTGGTGCGTATCCGCTTTTCCATACCGATGCTGCGCAGTCGTTCCCTTATTTATATTGCGAGATCGGGACGCTCGACGTGGATATGATGACGCTCTCCGCGCACAAGATGCACGGGCCGAAAGGCGTCGGCGCGCTTTATGTGCGATGGGACGAGAAGACGTTTCCTGAGGGCGGCGGGTATCCGCTCGCGGCGCAGGTGACCGGCGGCGGTCAGGAGTTCGACGCGCGCTCGGGTACGGAGAACGTGCCGGGGATCGTGGGGTTCGCGCGCGCGGCGACTCTTGCCGCCGCCGAGCGCGGGAAGATCTCCGCGCGCGTCACCGCGCTCCGCGACGAATTATGGAAACGCATTAAGACCATTGCGCCGGCAGCCGAGATCAACGGTCCGATGGGCGACGCAAAGGCCCCGCATATTTTGAACGTCTATTTCCCCGGCCACGCAGCACAGGATTTGCTCACGCGTTTCGATCGCATGGGCCTCGCCGCGTCTTCCGGTTCCGCGTGCCGTTCGCGCGCAGTGGAATCGTCATACGTGATCGAAGCGCTCGGATATGAAAAGGCGCGCGCCGTATCGAGCATCCGGTTCAGTCTGGGGAAAGGAACCACAAAGCGCGACATCGCCGCCGCGGCGAAGATAATAGAGAAGGCGCTGTGATAAATAAAAAAATCCCTCCGGAAATGTTTTATTCCGGAGGGGTGGAGGTAAGCGCCGCTTAATCGAATATTTTTTCGAGCGCTTCACGGATCGCAATTGGGTCGTGATAGATGCGTCCGTTCGCGTCGACTTTTATAGTCGATATTCGCACAAGGCGCGGATCGGTCTTTAATTCTTTTGTGGAGAGCCGAATTTTCCTTTCGAGGCGGTAGGCAAAGAGTGCGCGCTTTGGGATCGGCGCATCGTTATAGAGAATAACGTCGCAGGGTCGTCCCATTTTTAATTCTATCTCACGAATGAAATCTTCTGCGGAATAGCCATCCGTTTCGCCGCGCTTCGTCATAATGTTAAGCACCACGATGATGCGGGCCTTTGTTTTTTGTAATGATCGCTTCATCCCTCGCGGAAGAAGAACGGGGGTGATGCTGGAGTAAAGATCGCCGGGGCAGATGATGCAGTAATCCGCGCCCACAACGGCATCGCTAGCTTGCGTTGACGCCCGTACTGCGGGCCGCAGATAGATGGACTTGATCGAATGGATATCTGCGGACCATAGTTGGTTGCTTGCAAGGTTGTCGATGTTTGTTTCTCCTGTCACGTTTCCGCCGAACTTAAGCTTTGCGCAAAGTTCGGCGCGTTCGAGCGAAATGGGGATGACGCGATGGGGATTTATCTCGCAGATTCGATACATCAGCGCGAGCGCGTCGTCCTGCGATATTCCATCGGTCTGGCTTAGCCCGAGCAGAAGAAGGTTTTTGAGCGAGTGTCCGTGAAGGCATCCGCCCTCGAACCGGCGCATGAGCGCATCGGAAAGTTTCTTATCGGGACAGAGCGCCGCGATGCATTTTGTGAGGTCGCCGAGATATCCCAGGCATCCGTAGTCACGCATGAGAATTCCCGTCGATCCGCCCGAGTCGGTGCTCGGGCAGATCGCAGTGATGGCGATGTCGGGCAATGCTTTAAGCCCCTGAAGGAACTTGCTGATCGCGGCCTGGTGAGCCATTCGCAGAAAAAACAGAAACAGCAGTTTGTCCCGGAAGATCCGGCGATCCTTAAAACATTCTTTAAGGATGAGCGGCAAAAACTGGTCGGTATGCGGAAGGAGCTGACAAAATCGCTTCCCGCACTTGAGGCGTTCTATGCCACAAAGCGCGAGGATCCGATCATCAAAATCCACGACGGGCATACGGGAACCCGTCTTGTTCTGGAAGATGTTCTGAAAACCATGGCGGACGAAGCGGATAAAGTGTATCGCGTGTATTCCGCCGCAAACATTCGCGAGTACCTCTATTACAACTTCAGCAGTTTCTCGGAGCGGCGCATTAAAGCAAAGATCAAAGCGAGGGTCATTGCCATCGGCGCCGGCGGCGACATGCGCGGATTGGACGAGCGCCGGTGGATCACCACCAAGCGTGGCGCGCCGGCATACATCATTATTTACGCAAAAAAGATGGCCATCATCTCTTTAAGCCAGGGAAGGCCCCACAGTGTGGTCATTGAAGACGCAGGGCTTGCCGAGACGCAAAAGCTTATTTTCGACTCGTTATGGAATAAGCTGGCAGCCGAGTGAAGCGTCGCGGGTCTTCATGAAACTTTTTTCTCAAAATCCTCGTATTAAAATACGAATATATAACACAGGGGGATGCATAGTAGAACTCAAAAGATCATTCTCGCCGTTTTGGGACTGATAGCGATAGTCCTGCTTGTCGGCGCTATTCGGAGCACTCCCAATGCATCCGGCGCGCAGACTTCTGCGCCGATATGGACAAATCCGTTCAGGGCATTCTGGAATGACCTCACGCATCCGCTCGCGTCGCACAACGGAGCTGGCGGCTCGCTTGGCGCCGCCCCCGTTACCGGATCCTCATCGACCGGACCATATCAGCCTGCCGACCAATACGAGGCTGATGTTATCGCGGCCGCGCAGAAAGCGTCGCCGGCGGTGGTCTCCGTCACCATTTCCGAGAACGTGCCGGTCGTGGAAAATTGCCCGTACGATCCGATGAGCAACCTCCCTCAGCAGTTCCAGCAATTCTTCGGCGGCGATTTTGGGTTGAGCCTTCCGACTTCCACGCCGTGCGACACCGGCCAGACCCAACTGCAGGAAGTCGGCGGAGGCTCCGGATTCATTATTTCTTCCAACGGATTGATCTTAACGAACAAGCACGTGGTATCCGATACGAACGCACAATATTCCGTTTTGACGAACGATGGCAATACCTATACGGCGAAAGTGCTGGCACGTGATCCGGATCAGGATCTCGCGGTGTTGAAGATCGACGCGACGAATCTGCCGACAGTGTCACTTGGCGATTCCGATAGCCTTGAACTCGGTCAGACTGCGATCGCGATCGGCAACGCGCTCGGCCAGTTTTCCAACACCGTTTCCGTCGGCGTCGTCTCTGGCCTTGGCCGCACGGTGACGGCCACTTCGCCGGACACCGGCACGGACGAGACGATCTCGGGCGTCATCCAGACCGACGCCGCGATCAACCCCGGCAATTCAGGCGGTCCATTGCTCGACCTTCGCGGCGATGTGATCGGTATCGATACTGCCGTCGCGGACGATGCGCAGAATATCGGTTTTGCGATTCCGATCAACGAGGCAAAAGCGGTGATCGCTTCCGTCGAGGCGACCGGCCGGATCGAAGCGCCGTATCTCGGCGTGCGGTATGAAGATGTGACGCCCGTGCTTGCCACGCAGAACAAGTTGCCGATCAGTTACGGCGCGTGGGTGAATAGCGATGGTCAGGGCCTGCCTGTGGTGCCCGGATCGCCTGCGGCTGTGGCCGGCATTCAAGCGGGGGATATCATCGAATCGGTGAATGGGCTGAAGCTCGATAGCACCCACGATCTGGCGAATGTGATCAATGAATATAGCGTAAGCAGCACGATAGCGCTCGTCGTTGACCGCGGAGGGAAGGAAATTACCCTGCAGGCGACGCTTGCCCAGCGCCCGGCAGGGGACTAGATTCGCGATGGGCGGCGGGTGTCATTAGCAGTCTCCCCTCGAGATTGACAATGACGCTTTCCGCGCTATAATTGATATATATCGGTGCTTGGCGCGGTATAATGAGTTAAGAACTTTTTAATACCGCGCGGGGTAGTATAAGGTAAAAAATAAAAATTACATGCCAAACTTTCATCGTTTCACTATAAAGGCGCAGGAGGCGTTGCAGAACGCGCAGGAGATCGCGGCAAAGAAGAATCACGGCGAGCTGAAATCGCTCCATTTGCTTGCGGCGCTACTTGGAAGATGAGCAGTCGCTCGTGATCCCGGTGCTCGAACGCTCCGGCGTCAATCTTGAGGAGCTCGACGAGCAGATCGAGGTTGAACTCGATCGCATTCCGCCTATCGTGAGTAACAGCGCGCTTGGCCAGCTCTATCTTTCGCAGGAGTTGATGAAAGTGCTCGACCAGGCGGCGAAGGTCGCTGCGCAACAGAAGGATGAGTTCGTTTCATGCGAACATCTTTTGCTTGCCCTGCTCGATGTGAACGGCACGGCAAAGTCGTTGCTCGAAAAGTTCGGCGTGCGCCGCGAAGGCGCGTTCCGCGTGCTGGCGCAGCTGCGCGGCTCGGTGCGCGTGACCGATGAGACTCCGGAGAGCAAGTTCCAGGTACTTGAAAAATATGCCATCAACTTGAGCGACAAGGCCAAGGCGGGGGAGCTTGATCCGGTCATCGGCCGCGAGGAAGAGTTGCGCCGCCTGATGCAGGTGCTCTCGCGCCGCACGAAGAACAATCCGTGCCTTATCGGCGAGCCGGGCGTGGGAAAGACCGCAATCGTGGAGGGATTGGCTCAGCGCATCGCCTCGGGCGACGTGCCGGAGCTTCTTAAGGGCAAGCAAGTTTTAATGTTAGATCTCGGCTCGCTTATCGCCGGAACCAAGTTTCGTGGCGAGTTCGAGGATCGCCTGAAGGCGTTCATGAAGGAGGTGAAGAACGCGCAGGGCAATATCATCTTATTTATAGACGAGATCCACACGATCGTCGGTGCCGGCGCGGCGGAAGGCGCGATTGATGCGTCGAATTTGCTGAAGCCCGCTCTCGCGCGCGGCGAACTCCACGCGATCGGCGCGACGACGATCCGCGAATATCAGAAATATATAGAGAAGGATCCGGCGCTCGAGCGCCGCTTCCAGCCTATTATAGTGGAGGAGCCGTCCATCGAGGATTCGATCTCGATTTTGCGCGGGCTCAAGGAGAAGTACGAGATCCATCACGGCATGCGCATCAGCGATGAGGCGATCGTGGAAGCCGTGAATCTTTCCGCGCGCTACATCACCGACCGGTTCTTGCCGGATAAGGCGGTGGATCTGATCGACGAGGCCGCCGCGGCGCGCCGGTTGGAGTCGGAGAGTTTGCCGAAGGAGATCGACCAGGCGCGCCGCGAGATCACGCGGCTTGAGATCGAAAAGCAGGCGCTTTCGCAGGAAGGGCAGAAGCTCGTCACCACCGAGCGTATCAAGGAGATCGACAAACAGCTCGGGGCATTGAAAGAGCAGAATGATGAGCTTTCAAGCAAGTGGCACTCGGAAAAGATCAAATTTGAAACATTACACCAGCTTCGCCAAAAGGTGGATAACTTAAAGCGCGAGGCGGAGATCGCCGAGCGGGACGGCAACCTCGAGCGCGTGGCACAGATCATGTACGGTGAACAGCCTGCGGCCGAAAAGGATTTCGCGATGTTTGAAAAGAAGAACTTTGGCGGTTCGACAGGAACGGCGGTGAAAGGCAAGAAGACGAAGGGTGCGGCCGGAACAAACAATCCCGCCGCCGCCAACAGCCGTTTCCTTAAGGAATCCGTGGACAAAGAGGATGTTGCCGCGGTCGTTGCTGTGTGGACCGGCATTCCGCTGAAGCGCATGCTCGAGACCGACAGTGATAAACTTATCCGCATCGAGGACGTGTTACGCGAGCGCGTGATCGGCCAGGACGAGGCGATCGCTTCTGTTTCATCGGCATTGCGCCGTTCCCGCGCCGGGCTTTCGGACGAAAATCGTCCGATCGGCTCGTTCATGTTCCTCGGTCCGACCGGCGTCGGCAAGACCGAGCTCGCGCGGACACTCGCGGAGTTCATGTTCAACGACGAGAAGGCGCTCGTGCGCGTGGATATGTCCGAATATATGGAGCGGCATGCGGTCAGCCGCCTGATCGGTTCGCCCCCGGGCTATGTGGGCCACGAGGAAGGCGGCCAGCTCACCGAGATCGTCCGCCATCGCCCGTACAGCCTCATCCTTTTCGACGAGATCGAAAAAGCGCATCCGGAGGTCTTCAATCTGCTTTTGCAGGTATTGGATAACGGCCGCCTTACCGACAGCAAGGGCAAAACCGTCAACTTCAAGAATTCGATCATCATCATGACGTCGAACGTCGGGAGCGAGCACTTAAAAGCGATGTCGCGCATCGGATTCAGCTCCGAGGACAATCAGGCGACGGTGGAGGAAGGGGATTATCGCGAAAAAACGATGGAAGCCCTGCGCGGCAGTTTCCGCCCGGAGTTTTTGAACCGCATCGATGATGTGGTCATCTTCAATCCGCTCCGCAAGCACGACATCGAGAAGATCGTGGACATTCAGATCAAGCTGATCGAGAAGCGCCTCGCCGATCGTCGCATCAAGCTCGAGATCGAGTCTGCGGCGCGCGCCCACCTTGCCAAAGAAGGGTTCAGCGCCGAATATGGCGCGCGCCCCTTGAAGCGATTGATGCAGAAGGTTATCCTTGATAAGTTGGCGGATAAGATTATTCGCGGCGAATTCAAAGATGGCGGAAAGGTTAAAGTCAATTTTAAAGCAAACGAGCTGGTCTTTAGTTCTTAAGGCCGTCATTTTTGGCATTGCGTGGTGGGCATTGCCTTCCTGGCTATTCCTCGTTTTCCTTGTCATCGCGTTTTATCTTTACTTCATCCCGATCACGGGCGCCGGAAAGGTTTCGGCGCCCTTTTTCGTCCTTTTGTTGATATCGCTTTTTCAAGGGAAAAGCATCCTCGCGGCGGTTCTCTTTGCGGCCATCTTCTACTTCATTCTCCTCATCAAAGACCTCCTCATCATCGACCGGCGCTCGGCGTACGAGATCCTCATGCTCGTGCTTTCATACTTGCTCGTGCGAAGTTTTTTCTTGAACGTCGGCGGCTCGTTCGGCCTGGAGGCGGTGGCCTACAGCATCCTCGCCGCCTGGGGGATGAGCGCGCTCGTCATGGGATTCGTTAAAAATTTTTCCGATGCGTCGACGGATCATGCGGGCGAAGAGGCCATGCACGAGCTCCATCCGTTCCATCGCATGCTCGGCTGGATGGTATTCCTTCTTGCGTGGCAGCTGCTCCTCGTCGGGCTTTTTCTTCCGCTCGATTTTCTTTACCAATCGGCGATCGTCTTCCTTGTATCCGTCATTTTGATCGATCTCGTGCCGCAATATGTTTTTGGTCAGCTTTCCCGCACAAAAGTATTGGCTACGGGAAGCGTGCTTTTTGCACTACTCGTCATCGTGCTCGCCTCCGCCCGCTGAGAGGATCCTTCTTATGCAAAAAGATTTAGATAGCGTAAAAAACGACCTTAAGGATGTTAAATCGAAAGTGGACGACATATCTCCAAAAATGGAAATTCTATGGAATGATGAGATTGCTCCGGCTCATTCTCGGCGAATATTAAATGAATATGGAGAAAAAGTTTTGAGAGGGAGCGGAATAAAAGATATTATCGATAAGAAGAGGGCAGAGCTTTTTAAGCTTGTAGCGGAGAAGGGGTCAAAAAATATTTATGACGTGGAAGAGGATATTCTTACCGTGGCCAAGCAATTACCGGAGCGTTATCCCGAAATCGTGGATATGTTAAAAACTGGGGCATTTAACACGGGAGCCGATCTGAACGTCGTTCTCTATGCGGGTGGTATTTATCTTTGGGATCTGATTTTGCCGGATCTTGGATTTCCCGCATAAACCTTGCAATTGCCGGATTGCCGGATTATAATCCCCGCATATGAGCGAGACCGGCAAAGAGCGTTTTATCCTGACGAAGGCTTATGAAGTGGCCTACGCGCTATTCCGTTTAGCGGCGCAGATGCAGGAAAAAGACTTTGCCGAACCGCTCCGGGCATCCGGCATCGCACTTCTTTCCGCCGCCGCAGCGGAGGATTATTCCGCCGCCGAGCGCTCGCTCCGGGTGATGGAATGCCTGATCAAATTCGGGGGAGACGTTGGAATGATCGGCACCGCAAACGTAGATGTGATGACCCGAGAGATTTATGCTCTCGATATGGCGATCGCGGAACGGAGGACTGCTGTAAAGACCGATGAAGTGAACGTTGCCGAAATATTCTCTAGGCCGGAAATTGCAGAGCACCCTGCTGATCCGGAAAAAGAACCTTCACCGACGCGCATTCACACAGAACCCGTTCGTTCGGCTGAACCGGCAATCCGGCAACCGGCAAATGATTCGGCAATCCGGCAAAGCGCGATATTGGAACGTATCCGGCAATCCGGCAATTGCCGATTAAAGGACATTCAGGAGCTTTTGCCGGGGACGAGTGAACGAACGATTCGCTATGATCTGCAAACATTGCTTGAGCAAGGGCATATTGAACGAATCGGCAATGCCGGACCGTCGGTGTTCTACCGCGCAGCGCAGAGGGGAAATCTCTCCAGGCCGGAGGTGAGCGTGAGCATCCCGGCAGACGCCGAAAACTACGTCCCGAACATCGGGTAACCTTTCGCCTGGCGACACGTTCTATACATGTGCCGTTAGACGAAAGGTTTTGGAGCGGTGCAAAGCACTTTATCCACACCTTTTTCCCAGCGGGAAACGTAGTATGTGCGGTACAATAGTAGAGGTTCGGTGTGAGGCTGAACCAAAGAATGTATTGAGCGGTCGTTAATTTTTTAGCGGCAGCTAACTATATTTTTATCAGCCTCGCGAAAGCGAGTTTTTTCTTTTTTTAACAATCAACCCCGTTTTCGTCGCTCTCTTCTGTTTGATCGGTCGTCGCTTTCCCTCACGAGGCGATCGAAAGAGCGAACAGAGTGAAGTGCCGGAAACGGTTCCTGAAACAAAAAATAAAAACGTGATTTGGTGCACGGAAAGGTCGACGGCTAGGGGATCCATAATGGATCAACAGGTCGATACCAATAATTAATCGATAAATTAAATTAAAAATGAATTCTAAAAAATTGGTTTCCGCGGTACTCACCGCCACCACAGTGTTGTGGATGGTAGGAGCCGCAGCGTTGCCTCTGGCAAACGCGCAGACCACATCGAGCCTCCAGGCTCAGATCGCGGCTTTGCTCGCCCAGATCCAAACACTCCAGGGCCAATTAAATTCTTCCGGCAGCACGACGACAACGACCGGTTCGATGACCTATGACTTTACCAGCGACCTCACCGTTGGTTCCACAGGCTCGCAGGTCACGGCGCTCCAGGAGTTTTTGATTGCCAAGGGGTATCTCGTTCTCGCCACTCCGACCCAGTACTTCGGTGCGCTTACCCAAGCTGCACTCGCAAAGTTCCAGGCCGCGAATGGCATCACTCCTTCCGTTGGCTACTTTGGTCCTAAGACGCGAGCCTTCGTTAATTCGATGAGCTCGTCCACGACCACGACGACCACGACCACCACCGGTTCCCTTCCGGCTGGCTGCACTTCATCGACTGGCTTCAGCCCGACGACCGGTGCTTCCTGCTCGACAGGCGTGACCTCGGTTGTCGCTCCTTCGACTGGTTTGGCGATAAGCTTGGCTTCCACCAACCCGGCAGCCGGCTCGCTCATCACGACCGCACCTAATACTTCCGGTTCGGGCGCGGCACGCGTTCCGGTTTTGGCAATAAACCTCACGGCTGGCAATGCTGGCGCAGCGACGGTTTCTGCAATCAACTTCCACAAGACCGGCGTCTTGTCGGACAGTGCGGTTGGCGGCGCATACTTGATCCAGAACGGTCAGGTTGTGGCGCAGTACAACTCGCTTAGCAATGGCGTGATCAGTTTCTCTGGCATGAGCTTGTCGATTCCGGCAGGCCAGACGGAGACCTATGAACTCGCTATTGACGTCGAGGGCGGTCTCTCGGCAGGAAACACGACAGGCTTCTCTTTAAATGCCGCGTCTGATGTTACCGCATTCGATGCCAACAACAACGCGATCACCCCGAGCGGCTCGTTCCCGTTGAGTGGTAACGTCTTCACGGTAACGTCTGTCAGCAACCCTGGCCTCGCGAGCGTAACGGTCACTACGTCTTCAGTACAGACGTCGGTGAACGCCGGCACGCAGGGCAATGTGGTTGGTGCATGGAACTTCAATGTCCAGAACAACACGGTATGGTTGAACAGCATTGCATTCCACGTCATCGGCTCTGCCAATATGGCCAATCTTCAGAACGTGAAGCTCTTGATCAACGGCACGCAGGCGGGTGCAACCTTGGCTTCGGTTGGTTCAAACGACATAGCGTACTTCAATTTGGCCTCCGCTCCGGTGTCTCTCAATACGGGTAATAACACTATCCAGATCGAGAACGACGTTGCAGGTTCGCCGAACATGAACTTCCAGTGGGAGGTTTTGAATGGCTATGACGTTTATGCAGTCGACAGCCAGTACAATGTTCCGGTTTCTGTTGCGATCACATCCGGCGCTGATGCGCAGGTGTCGATCCAGCCGGGCCAGATCACGGTTCAACAGGATTCGAACACCCCGACGGGGAACATTGCGAAAGGTGTTTCGCAGGTCACTCTCGGCAAGTTCGACTTCTATGCATCCGGCGAACCGACGAAGGTCAAATTCCTTGGCTTCTCGTTGGCCTTCACCGGCTTGAATACGGCGTCCGACACATCGCTCAGCTCCATCGTAAAGAACATTTCTTTGACGGATGATGCCGGTCAGCAGGTTGGTTCAACGATCAACACGCCTCCGACTGGTAACACGTGCGACAACTCGGTTGGCGCGGGCGGCGTAAATACCAACGGCACATTCGTCACCACTGGCCAAAACCAGTCGGTCACTTACGTTGACTGCTTTGGTACCTCCGCTTCGCCGATCAATTATGTGATCCCGGCGAACACGACCCGTGTCCTTTCGCTCAAGGCTGACATCCAGTCGACGGCGAACTTCGGCACGATCACGGCTGGCTTACAGCAGGAGACCAACAACTTGCAGGGCCAGATCTCAAGCAGCCAGAACAGCTCAGGACAGGTGAGTGGGAGCGCATTGTCGCTTTCCAACTCTTCTTTGACGGCGACCCAGAACACTGGTTTTGGTACGCAGTCAGTGTCCAAGAATACGAGCGATCAACAGATCGGTTCGTACTCTTTGACCGCTTCCTCGGCTGAAGGCGTGAATGTCAGCAACTTGAGCATCCTTACGAATTCCACCTGGGGCGCCCCTCAAGGCTACTTCTCTAACTTGGAAGTGGTTGTGAATGGCACGGAGTTCGGCACCATCGTGCCGAGCGTTGCTCCGGGAACGACGTATACCTTCTCAGGTTCTTCGTTCAGCGTTCCGGCAGGCCAGACGGTCACCGTGAACGTGTTTGCGAATATCAGCTCTCAGGCATCGGGTAACACGACTGGCGGAGCTACCTCGCTCACCGGCCTCAGCGGCACCGGCCAAATCTCCAATGCGGCAATCTCTTTGCCTGCAACGGTTCAGGGCCAGAACGTGACGGTCTCGAGCGGCTCTAACATCGCCATCTCGGCGAACTCGGGTAGCAACCCGGCAGCCGGTCAGGTCGCTATGGGCACTCCGGGACAGGTTCTCGCTGCCTATAACTTCCAGGAGACGCAGAATGTTGAGAACGTCAAGGTCTCAACGCTCGACCTCGTGGATGTCTTGGCTACCTCTACGGTGGTAACCAGCACCGCGAATGTCTTGCCGTCCTTCAACGCAATAACGTTGAACTGGGCCAACGGATCCACGCAGGAAAGCAGCCCGGCAAACTACGTAGGAACCACTACGGTCGCTGGCCAGACTGCATTCCTCTATCAGTTCTCGTTCGGCAATTCGAGCAACTTCATCATCCCTCGCAATGGTACTTTGCAGACCATCTTGAAGGGTAATGTGAACACGTACTCGAATGGAAACGTGACTGATGGTAGCGTGCACACCTTTGAGATCGCTACCTCGACGTATGCCCCCACGGCAACGTCAACGGCAGTGGCTTTGGGTGCTACATCCAACATCCCCGCTACGGTTACGATCAATTCCGCAAATGGCAATGCACAGACGATCTTGCAGAACAGCTTAGGCTTCTCGTATGCCCAAGTTGGTGTCTCTCAGGGTCGCAGCAAGAGCTCTGCTGACGAGTTGGCCACTTTGACCTTCACGCCGAGCAATAGCGGAGTTGGTGTGATCACTACGACGACAGTTACCTTTAGTGGTAATGCGGCTACTACAACCACCGCGGGAGATGCCGAGTTGGCACTCGTTTCTGGCAGTGGCTTTGTCGCACCGTACATCACTCCGGTGGCGACGTCGAGCTGCAATGGCAGCAATTCCTGCACAGCAACCTTCTCCTTCACGCCTTCGCAGGGCTTGGTAAATGGCACTCCGGTGACCTATGCCTTGATCCTCAACGATGCGGCTGGGACAACGGTGGCTGGCGGTCAGAACTACGTGAGCTTGTATGCAACTATCGCCAATGCAAATGCCATCCTTTACACGGACGGCAACTCTGGTACGACGGTCAGCGGTGTAGGCTTGCCTTCATCGTTCCTGTTCCCGATCCAGGTCTTCGGCGCTCAGTTCTCGCAGGGTTCCTAGTTCTAGCAAAACTTCGCGCGATGCTTGTGACCTCGCGTGATGGAAAACTCCCCGGCTTCGGCCGGGGAGTTTTCGTTTGGGTAGGGCAGCACCGCGGCCACCCTGGGTGCTTGGCGCGTAGCTAACCCCCCCTGTGCAGAAAACCCTTGATTTTGCTATACTAAAAGGGAGCTAAAAGCGCGAAAGGTCGGAAAAGAAAATAATTATTACATCAATGAATAAAAAAGGATTAGTGGAAGCGGTCATGAAGGCGACGGGTATCGAGACGAAGGCGGCCGCAGAGCGTGCAGTGGAAGCCGTTTTTGACACCATCGTAAAGACCATGGGCCGCGGCGAGGAAGTCGCGATCACGGGCTTTGGAACGTTCCGCGTTGCCAAGCGCGCCGCGCGCGAAGGCCGCAACCCGAAGACCGGCGAAAAGATCCAGATCAAGGCTTCGATCAAACCGAAGTTCCGCGCCGGCAAGCTTCTCAAAGAGGCTGTGCTGTAATCGCTGAAAAAGGATCCTTCTTTAGTATCTTAAGATGAAAAGCACCGCGTGAGGCGGTGTTTTTCATCTTTTTAATGAGCGATTCTTATGATGGTTGGTATGTTTCTGTCACGCAAAATGAGTAAAGAGGAGATTGCTCTTTATAAATTTATACGAACGCGCGTATTCTTCATCAGGGGAACAAAGGTAATATTAAGCACGCATCTTGTCGGTCTCTATGGCATTGAACCTCGCGTTTTGATTCAGGCTTTCAAACGGAACAAAGCTCATTTCCCCGACTGGTGTGTCTTTCAGCTTAATGCCGCTGAATTCAGCGCTTTGAAATCACATTTTGTGATTTCAGAATACAATCACATTCGGCGTTCTTTGCCATATGCCCTTACTGAGCAGGGAGTAGTGATCCTCTCCGGCATTCTACGAAGTGAGCGCGCTATCGCTATGAACATCGCCATTATGCGCGCATTTGTCCGACTACCTAGTCGTCCTTATCTGAAAGCGCGCCTTAGTGGGTAGGAGTTGTGGTAAAATAACGATATGGCAAAGTTCGAGATCACATGGCAGGCGCCGGAGTTCGAGTATCGCGAGAAGGAAGTTTCGTGGTACTGGCTTTCGATCATTGTCGCCGCGTTCATCATCGCGTTTTCGGTGTGGCAGAAGGATTTCCTTTTCGGATTTTTCATCGTCATTGCGGAGATGCTTTTTATTGTCTGGGGAAATCGCGTGCCACAAATGACCACATTCACGCTGACGGATATGGAGATCAACATTGGGGGATATAAGACGTATCTTTTCAAGGAATTTGAGAGCTGGAGCGTGGATGCCGACGGCGCGGAGTGGTCCGATCTGATGTTCTATTTCCGCTCGCGCCTGCACCCGCCGCTCGCAGTGATGGTGCCGGATGAAAAAATGACGGAGGTGCGCGCAAATCTGAAGGTGGCGCTCAAAGAGATCGAACATCAGCCCACGCTGATCGATTCCATTGAAAAATTCCTCCGTTTCTAGTACTATTCATCTGTTCTCTATGCCCTCGTCGTTCAACGGATAGGACGCAAGCTTGCGGAGCCTGTAATCGTGGTTCGATTCCACGCGGGGGCACGGATAAAAATCGCCATTGAGCGAAGTGGATAGCACCAAGATGCAAGCGGGTGGCGTATTTAGTATTATAGAAAGATGGCGAAACCGACCGGGACCGGGAACAACCGTATCAGAAAGCGAATATATATTATCATAGTAATTCTCGCGTGCGCGGGGAGTTTTGGTTTCGGGTGGCTTTTGAATAAGATGACGACCACGATCACCATCCCGCCGCCGTTACGCCTGGGCGGCTATCAGTACATCAGCCCGCTCCTTAGTTGCAATCTTAGTGGCATCAAACTGGTTTCCCAGGATCAGCCGATGATCAACGCCCTCCAGTCGGTGATCTCACAGGATCAAAACGCCGGCGACGTCACCGAGGCGTCAGTATATTTCTCCGACTTTGCGACCAGCCAATCAGCGAATGTAAACGGCAATGATAAATATTATCCGGCGAGCCTCGGGAAAGTGCCGATCATGATGGCGTATTACGCGATGGCGGAAAATACAAGCAGCATTCTCGATGAAGAGAATGTGTATCCGACGAGTGCGCCGGATCAGAATGCTCAGCAGGAGATCCCGCCGGCGGATGCCATCACTCCCGGGAAGGAATATACGAACGAGCAGCTCATCGAGTATATGATCAAGTATTCCGACAATGATGCTGCGGAAGTGTTGACCGCGCTTACCACCCCCGCAGAATTGCAGGGCGTGCAGGATGTCTATTCCGATTTACAGATTCCGCTCGACAATACGGTGACCGCATCAACGAGCGATATCATGACGCCGTCGCAATACGCGATTCTTTTCAAGACGTTGTATAACGCCACGTATCTTTCCCGCGACTATTCCGAGAAGGCACTCGCGCTCATGACGCAGACGACGTTCACGCAGGGAATCGTGGCGGGCGTGCCGAGTTCAACGGTGGTTTCCCATAAATATGGATTGGTGTCATATACGTCGGGCGGTGTGCCGTATCAGTGGGAGCTTCACGATTGCGGCATCGTCTACGCGCCCGGACATCCATACTTGCTGTGCGTGATGACGAAGGGGACGACGAGCATCGCCGCACAGGAAAAGACGATTGCGGACATTTCCGCAGCGGCGTATCAGGAGGTCGAAAATGGCGGGGATTAAAAGTTTGTTTCGCGCGGATTGATTTTTTTGTGAAGCTCTATATAATGAATCCGTAAACAAAGCGGGTATCGTATAACGGTATTACATCTGGTTGCCAATCAGACGACAGGGGTCCGACTCCCCTTACCCGCTCAATGGAACCTCCGAAAACTGCATCGATCATCGACATCAAGAACCTGACGAAACGGTTCGGTGACTTCGCCGCGGTGGGGGATGTCTCGTTTGGCGTGGAACGCGGGGAGATCTTTGCGTGCCTCGGGCCGAACGGCGCGGGGAAAAGTACGCTGATCAAAATGCTCATCACATTACTGAAGCCCACGGATGGCGATGCGACGATCGACGGGCACGATATTGTGCATCATTCTGCGGAAGTGCGGAACACGATCGGCTACGTGCCGCAATCGATTTCGGTGGACGGCACGCTCACGGCATACGAGAACCTGATGCTCTTTGCGCGGCTTTACGACATCCCGCGCGCGGCGCGCAAGACGCGCATTCAGGAGACGCTCGAGTTCCTCAATCTTCAGGGCCACGCGAACGCGCTCGTGCGCACGTTTTCCGGCGGCATGATCCGCAAGATGGAGATCGGGCAGGCGATGTTGCACCGGCCAAAGGTGCTGTTTTTGGATGAGCCGACGACCGGCCTCGATCCGATCGCCCAGCAGAGCGTGTGGGGTCATCTCGCCGACCTCCGCAAGACGATGGGTACGACGATATTTTTCTCGACGCACAATATGGAAGAGGCCGACGGCGTGAGCGATCGCGTTGCCGTCATGAACCAGGGAAAGGTCGCGGTGATCGGAACGGTGCCGGAGTTGAAAGAAAAGACCGGCAAGCCGAACGCCACACTTGAGGATGCGTTCATCTTCTTCTCGGGGAACAATATGAGCGATACGGGAAATTTCCGCGACATCCGTCGCATGCGCCAGACGGAAAAAAGACTGGGATAATTTTATACAGCGATGTTCCACTATCTTTACGAAACAATTAAAAAGTCCTGGGTGCTGACCGAAATGGAAGCGCGGAAGCTTTTGCACGATCCGACGGAGCTCATCTCCCGCGCCGTACAGCCGATCCTATGGCTTGGCATCTTCGGTGAGGCGCTCAGTAAAGTGCGCGCGATCCCGACGGGCGGATTCACCTATCTGCAGTTCATCACGCCGGGCATTCTTACGCAGTCGGTCGTCTTTGTGGCGATATTCTATGGCCTCTATATCATCATGGACCGTGACACCGGCATTTTGCAGAAATTGCTCGTGACGCCGACGCCGCGCCTCGCGCTCGTGTGGGGCAAGATGCTTTCCGCCGGCCTGCGCGGACTGTGTCAGGCGCTCATCGTTTTCATTTTCGCGATCATCCTCGGCGTCCAGTTGAACATTTCGCTCTGGTCCATCCTCGGCGTCATCGTGATTGTCCTCCTTGGCGCGGCCGTCTTCACCGGCATCTCGATGA
Source organism: uncultured bacterium (assembly GCA_963718575.1). Taxonomy (GTDB): domain Bacteria; phylum Patescibacteriota; class Minisyncoccia; order UBA6257; family 2-01-FULL-56-20; genus JAKAGE01. Next base: position 655,575 of record OY970358.1, read on the forward strand.
TCATCGCCTCCATCGTAAAGACGCGCGAGCGGTTCATGGGCATCGGACAGGTGATCACGCTGCCGCTCTTCTTCGCTTCGAACGCCATCTATCCGATCGCGATCATGCCGACGTGGCTTCAGGTGGTGGCGAACATCAATCCGTTGAGCTATATGGTGGACGGGTTGCGCGCGCTCATGCTCACGAACACGAGCGCGGGTGTCGGCTTCGACATTTTCATTCTCGCGGTCGTCGCGCTCGGCATATCAATGATCAGCGCATGGATGTATCCGAAGGTGGTGATATAGCAGTGGATATGTGTTGATTTTTTTTCGGCCATGCGTATATTTCTAAAAAGTGTGTGAGCATTTTTTGGGGAGGAACCGAATGCCCTGCATCGCCGAATATTGTGACCCCGAGTTTCGCCATCAACCGCCCATCATCGAACTTGTCGATGCCCTTACGGACGAACTTCGCAACGCAAAGGATAAGACCGCGTTCGATCTGACTTTTGTGAACGCCATTGCCACTGTCAGCAAGGTCTTTGGAGCCGATGCCGTTGAAGCTTTTAAGGAAGTATTGCCGGTCTGGAACGGCGCCTGACTTCTTCTCTCTCTATGAATGACGGGGCCTCAAGCGGCTGCAGGCACTCCGGTGCTTGCAGCCTTTTTTACATGGATTTGCAGGATTCCTTTTATGGAGTAAAATCTATAACAATGATCCTCTCTGACCGCGACATTGAGAAGGCGCTGAAAAGCGGACGAATAACGGTCGCGCCGCTGTTTCCCCATGCGATCCAGCCGGCATCGATCGACCTCCATCTTGGAAAAGATTTTTTGGTATTTAAAACCAATGACCAAGTGTGCATCGACCCGAAAGAGCCGATTGATCACATCATGGAAAAGGCGGAGATCAGTGAAAAAAAACAATTCGTAATCCACCCGGGCGAGTTCGCGCTTGGCATGATCTACGAAGTGGTGGGCGTCGGTGATGATATGGTGGGACGCCTAGAGGGGAAGTCGTCGCTCGGGCGCATCGGTCTTATCATTCATGCAACGGCGGGCTATCTTGACCCGGGAAATAAATTAAAGATGACGCTTGAGCTGCATAACGTCTCTCCGTTGCCGATCAAGCTTTACTATAAAATGCCGATCGCGCAGATGTCGTTCACGCCGCTCTCTTCGCCCGCCGAACATCCATATGGCAAGAAGGCGCTTGGCAGTAAATATTATGGCGCGATGAAACCGCAGGCGTCGCAGTACTGGAGGAATTTCAAGAAGAATAATCAGTGGATGAAGTTTGAGAAATAAAATGAATAACGAAGCGTACCGTCCGGATTTTCCACAGGAGGCATGGACCGACGAAGAGCGATTTCTCCTTGGGCCGTTTGTAAGCGACCTCGACGGGTTCGTTTCGGTATTGCGCAATCTTCCGCCGGAGATCGTGGGAGCGCTCTGTTCCCGCGCGAGCCGCGCGGGCGGTTCTCTCGTGCGCATATTACATGACGAATATCTGAAGCCGATCATTGATAGCGATCCAAAGCTCGGCGAAGAACTGAAGAATATGGTCGTGTTCCTCAATGAGCACGGATTCAAGAATATTTTGAACAATCAGCGCGCGCAGGCGTTCTACGTGAAGTGGCTTTCGCAATATGGTGACGATTCGATCGCACAGATGACAGGCACGCATGTGGCGTTTTGGGGAATTTCGCAGGTGGCGATGAAATATCTGGAGGATCAGCGCATCGGCCTCGAGCCGATCGAGAAGTCCACGCGGTATGTGAGCTTTGCCAAGAAAGTTGGTGGGAAGTATCTGTACTACACACCAAAGCCGGATCTCGAAAAGCTGGGATTGCTCGTTGAATATAAGAACGCGCTCGATAATCTTTTTGAAACGTATTCATCGCTTGTGGAGGAGTTGAAGGTATGGCTTAAAGCGAATTATGAAGAGAAGGAAGGCGTGCTTGAGAAAAAAGCATTCGATACCCTGCGTGGTATGCTCCCGATGGCGACGCTCGGTCAGGTGGGCTTCCGCGGCAACGCGCAGGCGCTTGAGTATGCGGTGAATCGCATGGCCGCGCACGAACTCGGCGAGTTCCGGTGGATATCGGATACGTTAAGAGGGGAGCTTGATAAGGAGATTCCCTCATTGTTGTTGCGCTTGCAGGACGAGAAGTCGCATGAATACCAGGGATATCTCGGGCATCGCATGCAAATCACGCGGAATTTTGTGAAGACGTCGCATGCGGATTTCGCGGCAGCGGCCGATGGCGCTGCGCCAGCAACGGGCCCAGTGGTGAAGCTTGTCGAGTATGATGCTGATGCCGAGCTTAAAGTGCTCGCGGGAATTCTCTATTCGGCGAGCCACGCAGAATGGGACGAATGTTTTACAAAGGCAAAGAAGCTTTCGCCAGAAGAAAAAGAAAAATTACTCGGCGCCTACCTTTCTGGCCGCACCGCGCGATGGCATAAAGTGGGTCGCGCATTTGAGAACAGCTATGTCCGCTTCGATATCCTTATGGATATCGGTGCGTATCGCGACCTGCACCGCCATCGGATGATGACGCAGGAGCGCCAGCTCTTTAGCGTACGCCATGGATATGATATGCCGCAGGAGATCGCGTGGGCAGGGCTCGAAAAGCGTTATCGCGAGACGATGGAATCAATAGTGCCGCTATTCAATGAACTGGAAGCATATTCTCCTGAGCTCGCGCAGTACGTTGTGCCGCTTGCGTACCGCGTTCGTTTTCAACAATACCAAAACCTCCGCCAATTTTTCTGGGAGGCAGAGCTACGTACCGGGCCGCAGGGTCATCCGAACTATCGCTTTATCGAGCAGGAAAAATTCCGCCTATTAAAAGAAAAACTTCCACTCATCAGTAAGGCGATGATCGTGGATATGAATGATTACAGTTTCGCCCGACGCGGCACCGAAGAGGCGATCCTCGCGAAGGAAGAGAAGCTGAGAAATAAACTTCAGGGGAAGGGCTAGCGTCCGACTGTCTTTTGGAAAACCAGCCAAACTTTCTCATGTACGGCGTCGATCGAAAGCAGTTTGCCGTCTTCCACGCATTCTACAACGGCGAACTCGGAGGGATATGCCTCGGCCAACTGCCGGTATGTTTCCTCGCTCCTTTTTAAATGATTGATATCGGATTCATGAAGGTCGCGCTTTTTTCCACCGAGATATTGACGCTCTAATTTTTTATCCACGAGTTCCTGTGCAATCTCCGCGGGAACATGGAGAAGGATATTTAAATCCGGCCGCGGAATTTTATTGATATTGTATTCAAGATCGCTATTCCATTCGAAATATTTTTTACGCTCGGCACGATCGTTGTATTTTGATCCTTGATGCCCAAGACTCGACGCAACATAGCGATTTGAGATTACAATGTCGCTCTCCGCGAGTGCGGTACGGATCGCCGGTGCCGCCGCATAGCGGTCGAGCGCGTAGAAGAGGGAGGCGGTCTTGGGCCCCACCTCGTCTATCGTGCCGAAATTGCCGTTCAGGAACTGACTTACGAACCATGCGGAAGGTTCGCTATAGCGCGGGAAGTCGAACGGGGTCACCGTCATCCCGGAATCCTTCAACCGTTTTACCAGCCGGATTGTTTGTTCTCCTTTTCCTGAACCATCAGTCCCTTCAATGACGATAAATTTTCCAGCCATGTTCTCTACAGTATAAAGGGAATGGGCACCGCGACGCTAGACCCGGAAACCCCAACGCGCTATAATAGACCTATAAGAAGATGCCCTATTGCGTGGGGCATTTTTGATAAACGGGGGTGGGCGAGATAAACGCCAAAAACCCCTCAAAACGAGTAACTTATCCACATAATTTACGTTCTACATGATAGACGGTGAGGAAGAAAAACTCATTCAGTCAGCCGTCGGGGGCGATTCCTCGGCTTTTGGCTCTCTCTACGATCGTTATCAATCGGCAATTTACCGCTTTATTGTGATCAAAGTCGGCAGCCGTGAGGAAGCCGAGGATATCACCCATCACGTGTTCCTGTCCGCGTGGCAGAAGGTAGGCACCTATAAGCACCGCGGGCATCCGTTCTCGAGCTGGCTTTACCAGATCGCGCGGAACATGGTGATTGACCATTATCGTTCCCAAAAGGACGATGTGAGTCTCGACAAGCTGGACCCGGATTCTTCCATCATTCCCGCCGTCGCGCAGTCGGACCTTTTTACAAAGATGCAGCTCGAGAAAGTGCATGGTGCGATCAAAGAGCTGAAGCCAGATTATCAGGATGTCATCATTCTGAGATTCGTCGAAGACCTGTCGCTCAAAGACACTGCGACGATTCTCAAGAAATCGGAAGGCGCCGTGAAGCTTGCCCAGCACCGCGCCATCAAGGAGTTGAAAAAGAAATTGGGCGGTGAGCATTACGAAGACGATGAAATTATCTGACCTATTAAAACAATTTAAAACTATCGAGCCCGACGCGGAATTTTCCCAACGGACGCGCACGGAGATTTTGCTTTCTCCGCGGGCGGAGCGCCGCACCATGGGCGGCGTGTTCACGTTTTTACACATGCTTGAAACGGGTGCCGCGGTGGCCCTCGCCGGATTTTTCATATTCATACTCGCGGAAAGTTTTTCTCCGACCCGCTCGATCGGGCCGGTACAATATGCGGTGATTGATCCCGCCGGATTGCACGCAGAGGCGCAGGCGATCGATATGCAGATCCAGCTCGCTGATATCGAGTATCCGCAGGTGACGTCCACTGCAGCAGGGGAATCGGTGGCCGCGTCACCAGCGACGCTCAATAAAGTTTTTGCCGCCGCGCTTGGCGTTCAGTCCACATCTTCCGCATCCGCGCCGGCCGCAACGGCCGGGGGGGCGACTTCGACCGCTTCGACCACCACCGCACTTTCCGTCGATCAGGCATTGCAACAACTATCCCATTAAATGAAAATCGCAAAGGCGGTATCTCTGGCTATTTCCTCCATCCTGTTTGCCGCAGGCGCGTTTTTTATTTTGGGATTCATCGGCGCGCCGACCGCGCAGGCGGCGACCTGTGGCATCACCGCGGGAGATATCGCCCAGATAACGGCAATAGAGAATGATGCCTCGCTTACCTCTTCACAAGAAATTACGCAGGAGCTCGCGGCGAGGAAAAAACTTGTCGGAGAGACGATCATGTGTGCGCAACAGGAGGCAAAGACGTTTCAGATAAATTTAGCGAGCACTACCGTCCAGGGGGATTCCCAGCAATTGCAGGGGCAGCTATTGAGCGATCTTGGTAATGCATCAAATTTTTATAATTTGGAACTGACCAAATTGAGCGGTGTCGGCATTTCCGGCAGCGAGGAGATCGCGCAGGCGGTGCTTGCCTGGCGTGCGGGGACCTTCCTTCCTCTCAGCGAGAACGTCAACAACTTCATTCTGTGGGCGCAGAACCAGAGTCTTTTTGATACTGCACAGACCCGGATGACACAGACGGGGCAGGCGGTCTCGTTCCTTGAGGGGACGACGCCCAATGTCGCCTTGCAGACCGCTTTCGATAACGCGCAGTCATCCTTTAATAGCGCCGAGAGCGAGAACCTTCAGGCGAAGGCCGCGCTCGCGCAGGGACTTTCGCCTGACCAATCGCTCGCGCTCATCAAGCAATCGCTTGCTTCGCTTTCCGCAACGTATCAGAATCTATTCACAGTGAGCACACTGATCACCAACAACCTCCCGCAGTAGGAACCGTATGTAAATAGTTCTCAATCAGTGCGATATCTTTAGAATCCTTTTCGCGGCCATACGAGCGTTTAATCCGTACGATGTCTTTTAAATTGCAAAAAGGAATCCCATTGATAATTTCCGCGGCCTCTCTCAACTCTTTGAATCCAGATTGGATTCCGCCGCCGATCGTCGGATACAGTTCTATTACGCCATTGTCCAGGCCCGATGGTTCATTCGGATCCAAGCGGGGATGGATTTTCCATTTATCATCTTTTCAGCACTCTTCCAATAATTCAAGAGCAACTAAAATATCGACGTCGTGTGTTTCTCGGATTCCTCTTGCGGCGATTGCGCCGCCGCCAAAAACAACATATCTTTCTGGCGGGAAGCCAAGCTTTTTAATTTCACGAAAGACATCCATTTCTGAATTATAGCAGTTTTACGCTTTTGCAACGGCAAGTGCTAGGATCTTTTTGGCACCGGCGGATTTGAGGATGTGGCTGGCCTCGGTGAAGGTGGTGCCGGAAGTGGTGACGTCGTCCACGAGGACGATCTTTTTGTTCTGCACATTCGCGCCGGGCGCGATGGCGAAGCAGTCCTTAATGTTTTCCCGTCGCTCAAAGATGTCTTCGGTATCGCTTTGCGGTTTTCGATGCACGATGCGCGCGAGGACATGTTCTTCAAATGGGATGCCGAGCGCGCGGGCGAACGGGCGCGCGATGAGCGCGGACTGGTTGAATCCGCGCGCCCGCGCGCGTTTTACGGAGAGCGGCACCGGCGTCACTATATAATTCTGCAGGTCGAGCGGTAGCCGTTTGATATATTTGGCGAGCATATCCGCGAGCGGCGCGGCGGCGGCCTCGATTCCCTGGAACTTGAGCGCATGGATAAGCGCGCGGAGCGATTCGTCGTCGTACGCCGCCGCCGCGCCGAGGAGGTACGGTGCGTTTTTATGGCAGATCTTCTTTTGCTCCGGAAGCCGCGCGGCGCAGGTGCCGCAGAAGAGCGTATCGAATCCGACGATGCTGTTTTTGCAGCTATCGCAGATGACGCCATTCGCAATGGAATCGCCGCACCCCACGCACGTTGGAGGAAAAAATATGTCTCCGAAGAAGTTGAAATTCATGCTATTATATAGTAAAGAAGCCGCATTAAAATCCTATTAATCGGATGTCCTTATTTTCGCAGAACAAATCATGCCTTGGCGTTGATATCGGCACGACCACCATCAAGATGGTGGAGGTGACCGCCGGGAAAAGAGGCCCCCGCATTACCAACTACGGGATGTTGGAATCGAGCGGATATCTCGCGCGCGCCAATCAGGCTTTGCAGACGAGCGGATTGAAGATCTTTGAAAAGGATGCGGTAGCACTCCTCCGAGCCCTTATAAAACAGCTTGGCACGTCGACGAAGGACGCCATCGCCTCGTTGCCGCCGTTCGACGTGTTCATGACGATCGTTGATTTTCCCGCGATGGATCCGAAGGATGTCGCAAAGGCGCTCGTGTATCAGGCAAAGCAATATGTGCCGATGCCGCTTTCCGAAGTGGCGCTCGACTGGATGAAGATCGCGGATTATCAGGATGAGAAGGGGTTTGCGCATCAAAAAATATTATTGATCTCCGTCCCGCAGGAGCAGATAAAAAAATATCAGCATATGTTCGAGGCGGCGGGGTTGCGCCTGCGCGCGCTCGAGATCGAATCGCTTTCTTTGGCGCGCATCTTCGCCGGCGATCCGACGCCCACGATCGTCGTGGACATCGGGTCCCGATCCACGAACATCATCTTTATGGAAAAAGGGGTGCTTGCGTGGGGCGCGCAGAGCGATATTGCCGCCGCGTCGCTCACCCAGGCGCTCGTGACGAGCCTGGGGATCAATCCGATGCGCGCCGAAGAGCTCAAGCGGGAGCGGGGAATATCGGGGACGGGACCCAACTATGAGTTATCCACAATAATGATGCCGTTTTTGGATGGTATAGTTAATGAGGTGAAGAAGGCGACATACAGTTACCGCCAGCAATTTTCCACGGCATCGACCGCGGAGCGCGTCGTGCTCGCGGGAGGTGGCGCGAACCTGTCGGGCATCGAGAAATATTTCGAGAAAGAGTTCGGCATCCCCGTGGTAAAGGTGGCGCCGTTCTCACGGTTCGAATATCCCGATACGATCGCGCCGTTCGTTCCTGAGCTCGGCGCCCCGATGGCCGTAGCACTCGGCCTGGGAATGAAGCAATTCATCACATAATCACATCATGCCTCTTCCGGAAAAAGTCATCGAACAATTAGGACAGGAACCCTCCGGGACCCAGGGCTGGGCCACGGGAGCCATCTTTTTTTCGTTCGGCATCCTTTTTCTTTCTGTTGCGATATACTTTGGGCTCACGTTTGGCTATGCGCCGTATTTGCAGGGGCAACTCAAAGACACGCAGGGCCAGGTGACCACGCTGAACAATTCCGTCTCCGCAAGCGAACAATCCCAGCTGATCGATTTTTATTCCCAGATCGCGAATCTTCAGACATTGTTGCAGAACCATGTGCTTGCCTCGCATTTTTTCACGTGGCTTGAGCAGAACACCGAGGCGAACGTGTATTATCAATCGCTCAACCTCACCCAGGGGACCCAGGTGACGCTTTCGGGCGTGGCGAAGACCGAGGCCGACATCAATCAGCAGATCGCGATTTTTGAAAACTCTCCCGACGTCTCTTCGGTATCCGTTTCGAACGTCACTGCGCCGCAGCTCCTCGGCACCGGGCTGGACCTTCAATGCGACGCTCGTCATGAATCCGTCGGTATTTTCGGCATCTACTCAATGATATGAAACAAGAGACCAAACGGCTTTCCAGTATTCATCATCGCGGCGCTGATCATCGCCGGGGCGTTGGTGGTGTACTTCGAATTCATCGTTCCCGCGTACACCAATCTTGAGACCGTCAAAGGCCAGGAAGAGAGCGAGCAGATGCTCTATGCAAATGAAACTCAGATCGTGACCCAGGTGAAGAACCTTCTTAGCAGCTATCAGAGCGACGCATCGTCCAGCCAGTCGGTGGCCATGGCGTTGCCGGTGGGTCCGGACGTCTCGGGCGCGCTCGCGCAGATCTATGGTATTGCGGCGAACACGGGAGTGACGATCCAGGGAACGGGAGTTTCAACCCGCGCGATACAAGCGGTCGGCGGCGCAGGCGAATATTGCGAGCGTCCCGAGCAGCCAGCTTGTGAATGCCGCCGCTGCCGGATCGATCGTCAAGCCGACGGGTACGGTATCGTTCCAGGTCGACGGGATCGGGCAGTTATGAGGCATTCAAGAGCATTCCTTAGGCCCTCGAGACGAACATCCGGATATTCAACGTGACCGCGATCTCCTTGCAACCGGTGACGGTTTCACTCGCTATAAAGGACCAGACGGCAAATCAGGATATTTTCAATTACACCATAACGGTCGTAACCTATTATCAGTCTCCATAAAACAACCTCATGGCGATCATCGTTGAAGAAAGCGAAAAAAAGAGCAATCTGTTCGGCATCGTCGGATGGCTGGTCTTTTTGGCGATCGCCGGCGCGGCAGTCTATTATCTGTTTTTTGCGCAACCGCAGCTGGTGACCATCCCCGCATCGGGGACGCTTGGCTACGATCGCGCCCATCGCGCAGATATCCTTGCAACCGCAGACGGTGGTGCAGGGTCCGGAGTTTTCTGGCGCTGACCTCCACGATCGCATTGCCAACGCCGCAAGGCCCGGCGCCGGTCGGGCGGACCGATCCGTTCGTCGCACCCTAGCATTATATTGCCACACCCTTTCTGAGGGACGCGTCGCGGTCTGCTGACCGCGCGCTTACTCTCGCCGCCTGCGCGGATCCGAGATGCCCCCAGAAAGGGTGTGGCAATATAATGCTAGGGGACAAAAATAACTTTATAAATAAAATTATTTTGCCCAGCGTGGTAGAATAGAGACATGACGTAGCGATGAACTTCTCCAACAACTGCAGAGTCGGGGATTGATCACCGAGGCGATCGCCGCGCGGCTTAAGCGCGATGCGATCGTGGGAAACGAATCGGCGGAAGATATCATCGAGCGCGAGCAGATCGTGCCCGATGAACAGCTTGCGTCGCTTAAGAGCGAGCTGCTCAAGGTTCCTTATAAGAAGATAGATCCGAACGCGCTGACCGCGGAGCTGATGGGCGTCGTGCCCGAAGAGACCGCGCGGACGTATCATGCCGTTCCGATCAGCCTGCAGGACGGATCTGCTCGTCGTCGGCATGCTGCATCCGGACGATCCAAAGGCGCAGGAAGCGATGAAGTTCATCGCGCGGCAGAATCATTTCAATCTCGGCGTTTATCTTGTCTCGTACAAGGACCTTGCAGGCGGCGCTCCGGAAATATTCTCCCGTATCGTGCGGAAGTGGAGGCGGCCGTGCGATCGCTGAACTTAAAAGACGGATCGGACGGCCAGCGAGGCGATCGAACTCGAAGGAGGCGACAGCGCCGATGCGCCGATCATCAAGATCGTCGCGGATACATTCAAGGAGGCGGTGCTCAATAAGGCGTCGGACGTGCATATCGAGCCGCAGCAAAAATCGTTGCGCATCCGCTTGCGCATTGACGGCGATCTGCGCGAAGTGGCGTCGATGCCGGTGGAGCTTGCCCAGCCGATCACGTCGCGCATCAAGGTCATTTCCAGTTTGAAGATCGACGAGAATCGCGTGCCGCAGGACGGCCGCTTCCGCGCAAAACTGTTCGATCGCGATATCGACTTCCGCGTCGCCACGTTTCCGACGCCGCTCGGCGAGAAGATCGCCATCCGCGTGCTCGATCCCACGACCGGCCTCAAGAATTTCGAGCAGCTTCGATCTTCTCGACGCCCACGCGCGAGATCATCAAAGAAGGATTGGCAAAAGCCGTTCGGCATGGTGCTCATCACCGGCCCCACCGGTTCCGGAAAGACGACGACGCTCTACGCATTTTTGCAATCAATGAACACCGAGGATGTGAACATCGTCTCGCTCGAAGACCCGGTGGAATATTTCGTTTCAGGCATTAACCAGTCGCAGGTGCGTCCGGAGATCGGCTACGACTTCGCATCGGGATTGCGACAGATCTTGCGCCAGGACCCGGACATCATCATGGTCGGTGAGATCCGCGACAACGAGACCGCCGGCCTTGCGGTGCAAGCCGCGCTCACCGGCCATGTCGTGCTTTCCACACTGCACACCAACAACAGCGCGGGCGTCATCCCGCGGCTCATCGATATGAAGGTGGAGCCGTTCCTTATCCCGGTATCGCTCAGCCTTGATGATCGCCCAGCGTCTCGTGGGCGTGCTCTGCCCGAACTGTAAAGCGCCCGAATCGGCGCCGGCGGAGGTGCAGAAGATCATCACGCGCGCGCTTGCCGACCTTCCGCCGGATATCACTGCGGATTTCAAGGCGCCGTATCAGATCTATCACGCAAAAGGATGTGCCACGTGCAAGGGCCGCGGCGTTCTCGGCCGCACCGGCATCTTCGAGGCATTCGCCGTCACAAAGGAGATCGAGGATATCGTGAGCGCCGGCGTCACCACGCAAAAGATCACGGCGCAGGCGAAAGCGCAGGGGATGATCACATTACGCCAGGATGGGATCGTGAAGGCGTTAAGGGGAATCGTATCGATCGAAGAGATCATTCGGGAAACGGAGGAGGCGTAGAATACTCCTCCTGTTCCGCTTACCTTTCTTGATGTGGTAATATTAGTGCATGGATGACTTCAAGCAACAGCTGAATGATCTTTTGACGACGACGGCGAAGCAGAATGCGTCGGATCTTCACCTTGCGGTGGGCCGCAAGCCGACCCTGCGCATCGACGGGGTGCTCGATCCCGCTCGAAAAAGAGCCGATCATGACGCCGGAATCGGCGGAAGGGATCATTTCGCAGATGCTCACGCCGGAGCAGAAGACGAAATTGCTCACCCAGCGCCAGATCGACTTCGCGTACAGCTTCGAAGAGAAGGCGCGGTTCCGCGTGAACGTCTATTTCCAGCGCGGATATCTCGCCGCCGCGTTGCGTCTTATCCCTACGCGCATCAAAACGATCGAAGAGCTGAACCTTCCGCCGTTGCTTCATGACTTCGCCCAGCTCTCGCAGGGATTCGTGCTTGTGGTGGGGCCGGCCGGGCATGGAAAATCGTCCACGCTCGCCGCGATCGTGGATGAGATCAATCACACGCGCACCGACCACATCATCACGATCGAGGATCCGGTGGAATATCTTTTTACGCAGGACAAATGCATCGTCTCGCAGCGCGAGGTCGGCAGTGACACCACGAGTTTCCATTCCGCGCTCCGCACCGTGCTGCGACAGGACCCGGACGTCGTGATGATCGGCGAGATGCGCGACGGCGTTTCGATCGGCACGGCCATGACCGCATCCGAAACGGGACACCTCGTGCGTTTCCACGCTGCACACCAACTCCGCGTCACAGACGATCGACCGCATCATCGATTCCTTCCCGGCGGATCAGCAGGGACAGGTCACGTCACAGCTTGCCGCGACGCTCGTCGCGATCATATCGATCCGTCTGCTCCCGCGCATCTCCGGCGGCCGCATTCCGGCGATGGAGATCATGATCGTGAATCCCGCCATCCGCAATCTTATCCGCGAGCGCAAGACCTATCAGATCGACCTCGTCATCGAAACGAGCTTGCAGGAGGGCATGGTGACGCTCAACCGCTCGCTCGTGAATCTGATAAAAAATAAAGAGGTGACGCTCGACAATGCGGAGTTGTATTCGCTTAACCCGGCCGAACTCCGTATTTTGTTGGAGCGGACCTAACGAATGAAATTCAAGTATCAGGCCAAAACAAAAGAAGGTGCGACGCAGGTGGGATTTGTGGAGGCGGCGAACCGCGATGCGGCAAGCGCGATCCTCGCGAGCCACGAACTTTTTGTGCTGAGCGTCGTCGCGGATCAGCCGCCGACCGCGCTCGATAACATTGCGGGATTTTTCGGCCGCGTGGGACGCAAAGATCTCATCGTCTTCACCCGTCAGCTTGCAACACTGCTCGAGGCGCGCCTCCCGTTGAACAATGCGCTCAAAATTTTATTCGAGCAGACCACCAATAAAAATCTCAAAGAGGCCATTTCGCAGGTGACCTATGACATCGATGCGGGCATATCGTTCTCCGCGGCGATGGAACGGCAGGGAAAGATATTTCCCGATTATTATATTGAGATGGTGCGCGCCGCCGAGGTCACGGGCAATATGAACGAGGTTGCGGCATTCCTTGCGGACTATACCGAAAAGGAAGGAGACCTTGCGAGCAAAGGCATCGTCGGCGCTTGTGTATCCTGGGCATCGTCGTCGTGCTTTTCGTCGTCGTAGCGTTCATCCTTCTCACATTCGTCTATCCGTCGCTCGGCGGCGTGTTTGCGGAAAACGGCGTCGCGCTTCCATGGTATACGCAGATACTCTTGAACACGGGGACGTTCCTGAACAAGTGGTGGGTCGCCGTCGTGGTCGCCGTCATCGCCCTTGCCGCGGTAGCCGTCAATTATTTCCAGACGGAAGAAGGCGAGGCGATCCTCGACGAGGCGAAGATCCGCCTGCCGATCGTGAAGCAGGTCTATCTGCCGGTCATCATGGCGCGGTTCGGCAATTCGGCGGCGCTGCTCGTGCACGGCGGTATTCCCATTGCGCAGTCGCTCGAGATCATCGGGCACATGGTGGGGAATGTGCTCTATCGTGATGTCGTGCATGAGATCGCGGAAGATGTGCGGCAGGGAACCCTCCTTTCGGCGAGCATCGCGAAATATCCGCAATATTTCCCGCCGCTCATTTCGCAGATGGTGGCGGTAGGGGAAACGACGGGGAAGATCGAAGAGATGTTCGCGCGGCTTTCCGGCATCTATACCCGCGAGGCGGATGCGATCACCAACAACCTCGTGGACCTTATCCAGCCGGTGCTCATGATCGGCATCGGCGTCATGGTGGGCCTCCTTTTTGCCTCCATTCTCATCCCTATTTACAGCCTCACGGAGAGCATCCATTGAAAATGGTACAATAAAAGGGTCGAAACATACTTTATCAACATGAACATAAAACAAAAAGAGGGATTCACCCTTATTGAAATCTTAATCGTCGTCGCGATCATCGCCATTCTCGCATCGGTCGTGCTCGTCGGCCTCGGTCCAACGCAGGAAGCCGGTCGTGACGCGCGGAGAATTTCGGATCTGAGCGAGGTGCAGAACGGTCTGGAGCTTTACTATAACGAGTGCGGCTTTTATCCGGGGCCGGCACAGGCAGCTACCCCTTGCAGCGCTTTCGGCAGCCCGCTTACCTCTTGGTCGGATTTGAGTGCTTCGCTTACCGGAACTCCCGGAATCGGCGTGGCGAACGTTCCTAACGATCCAAGTTCCGGACGCAGTTATGAGTACGGTACGGACAGTATCGGAAGTACGTATGTCCTTGAGGCGACGCTCGAGAACGGAGGGAACTCGGTGTTCACCGGTTATAATCCGCCTTCCCTTACCGGGATAGCGAACATAACTTCGTGTGCGTCCCCGAGCTATTGTAAGACTCTTTGATCTGCTTGATGTAAGGAATACCCAAAATCCCGCTCCGGCGGGTTTTTTGGTAGAATGGGTCTATGCTGTGGTTTTTTCTTTTTGTCTTCGGGATCATCTTCGGAAGTTTTTTGAACGTGGTGATTTTGCGCTACGACGGCGAGCGATTTTTGCTCGACGTGAAAACGCTCGGCGGGCGATCGCATTGCATGCATTGCGGGAAGACCTTGCGGTGGTTCGAACTCGTGCCGATCTTTAGTTTTGTCATCCAGCGCGGCCGGTGCCGGCGGTGTGATGCGCGGCTCAATGTCCAGTATCCGATCGTGGAAGCGTTGTCGGGATCGATCTTCGTGTTCGTGCCGTTTGTATTTGGCGCCGCCGCGGGCGGCATTGCGGGCCCGCTTCTCATCGTCGCCATCGTATGGGTCTCCGTATTCGAGGCATTGCTCGTCATGTCCGCCGTCGATATCCGGCTCGGCATCATTCCCGATGAGATCAATGTATTCCTCGGCGTGATCGGCGTTTTTCTTGCGATCATTTCCGCGGGATATTTCGGCGCGGCGAATCAGTCGTTGCTCGGTCCTTACGCGGCGCTCTTCGGCTGGCAGGGGAACGTGGTCCTTGCCAGGCTGATCGGCGCCGCGGCGAGCGGCATCTTCTTTGCGGCGCTCATCGGCGTCACCCGGGGCAAAGGCATGGGGATTGGCGATCTCAAGCTCGCCATCCCGCTCGGCCTGATCTTCGGCTGGCCGGACATCATTTTTTTGATGGTGTTCGCATTTGTTCTCGGCGCGCTCGCGGGCATCATCGCCATCGCAGGCGGAAAGAACAGCATGAAAGGGACGCTCCCGTTCGGACCATTCCTCGCGCTCGGCGCTGCGACGATATTTTTCTGGGGGCCGCAGATCTTCAACTGGTATTTTTCGCTGATCGGCATTCGGTGAGGATGCCGGGGAAGTGATAGAATACTTATATGCAGAGAAAAGGCTTTACCCTGATAGAGGTTCTCGTCGTGCTCGCACTCACCGCGCTGCTTTCCGGGATTGCCATCGGCTACACGCACGTGGGGCAGAATGACGTATCGCTTTCCATCGAAGAATCGGAAATCGCCCAGATGATCCTCGAGGCAAAGGAACTCTCCATTGCAACGTACAGCTCGAACAGCGTCACGTGCGCATTCGGGGTGCAATTCGATTACGTAAATTCAACCTATTCGCTTTTTGCCTATGATGCGGCGGCGAGCCCGTCGCAACCCGGCGGTCGGCCTTTGTGTCCGTCGCTTGCGGGGACGGCCGCAAGCGTGGATCAAAATGCGATCACCGAATATGCGAACGGGAGTTGGCAGGTGCATACGCCGCCAGGCGTCGTGCTTGATGCCTCCGCAGATCCTGTCGCAAGCGATACCATTCAGGATGTGTTGTTCTATCCCCCGAACCCGTTCACATTGATGAGTTTTGATGGCCAGACATTTCAGGATGACTATACGAATCCTCCGGCATCGACGGGGTATGTCTATCTGAGCACTGTTGGCGGCACTGACAGCCGCACAATAAGCGTGAATACTGACGGCCAGGTCAGTTTATAGAATGCGCGATATACGATACTATCTATCCATGAGCCCATTGAAATTCTCCATCCGTTCGCGTCGCGGCCAAACGCTCATTGAGGCGCTCGTCGCGCTCAGCATCCTCACCACCGGATTCATCGGCATCGTGGCGCTTCTCACAAAGTCATTCCAATTGAACCGCACGACGACGAACGACACGCAGGCGACCTACCTTGCGGCCGAGGGGATCGAGATCGTAAAGAATCTGAGCGACCACGACATCTATTCCGGGTTGCCGAATAATGACGGTTTCGCGCAGTGCTTTGGTCTTGGTCAGGGGCAGACTGGATACTTTAAACTTGAATACGATACGATGACGTGCCCACCCCCCGTGTATGTCGGGCCGGCGAGCTACCTTTCAGACCCCCTCTATTTCAATTCGGCCACTCACCTCTATACTTACAGCACCCTTGGCGCAACACAGACCGATTTTGCCCGTGAGGTAAAAATAACCAACGACGGCGAGGACCTTGACGTGCAGTCGACTGTCACCTGGAGCGATGGCGGAACTTCAAACACCATCACCCTTGAGGATCATTTTTACGATTATCATCCATAACATGAAGAAAGGATTCACCCTCATAGAGATGCTTATCACGGTCGGGCTGTTCACGATCGTCATCACGATCGCGGTGGGCGCGTTTACGAATGCGATCCGTACGGAACGCCAGGTCTCGTCGCTCATCTCCGCGGAGAGCAATGTGAGCCTCGCGCTCGAACAGATGACGCGCGAGATCCGCAATGGGTATCTCTTCTGTCACGACCCCGGGGCCGCCGCTACGGATCCTCCTTCGCCGAGCTGCAACGATGCTAATAATTCCTCAATGCCGACGTGTACGACTTCAGGCAACCCCGATGATCCGGTGTGGACGTGTCCATCCCTCGACTTCTACGATTCCGAAACCGGCGATCACATAAATTATTCCTGGGCCGGCGGCTCACTCACGGAAAGCATCAACTCGAGCACCCCCCAATCTATCACGGGCGACAGCGTTTCGGTAAAGGACCTTCAGTTCGTGCTCTTTGGCCAGACAGAAGGGGATCATTGGCCGCCGCGCATCACCATTTCCCTTGGCATTGCGCCAAGTTCCACTGATCCTGCTGTCGAGAACGACATCTTCAACCTTGAGACCACGGTGAGCGCGCGTACGATAGACTGCACGCTTGGCCCAAATCCGCAGTGTTAGAAAAGGCGATCCATTATCCACAACCCCCGTTTCCGGAATATCTGGTAAGATAAGAGCATGAAAGACTCAAAACGCATCTGGGCGTGGGTCGGTGTGGCAATCATCGTCATTGTGATCGTCGCATGGTTTGTATGGAAATTCGGGGCAGCACACCCGGTGGCGTCCGGTCCGACGCCGGTCTTTGCGCCGCAAGGGCAGCTTGTTCCGCAATTCCCCAAGGGGCTCATCGTTGACGGCGATGCAGCGATCAGCGGGAGCTATGCCATCAATTATTCCTCGAGCACCAACCAGTACACGGCGGAATACGATTCGTCGAGCACGGTGACGTCGCTTTATAAAGATTATCAATCGTATCTTTCGGCAAACGGCTGGGTGGTGACCGGTTCTCTCGCTACCCATCCGACGTTCGACGCACTTGCGGCGACGCAGGGCAGTAACCAGTTGCAGGTGGTGATCAGCACGAAAGCCAAAGGGTCGCAGGTGACGATAACCTATCTGGTGAAGTAACAAATATTATGAATAAAAAAAGAACTACTCGTGTTGCGGGAGTCGGCATAGCACTCCTGGCCATTGTGGCGGTCGTCGCATGCTCAAGGGTCTGCTTTTTTTCTAAGCCTCCGACGGCACATGCGGCGGATCTTTCCGCGACAAGCACCGTCGTGTTCGGACTCAATGTATACGGCTATCAGCTGCTGGCTACGGCAACTCCGAACCAGTCGATAAATACCGGTCCGATGGTGGATGCCCAGGGTGTTGCGATCAATCCGGGCGATTACAAGAGCGGGGTTCCTGATAAGATCTATATCAACGCATCTTCCTTTAGCGTAGACTTCCGGGTCGGAATGATGATTTGCGACGACAGCGGCGAGAATTGCCATACGGGATGGACGCCATGGGCGAGCGACGTAGCCGATGGCAATGCGACGAATGATTATTCGCCTATCGTTGGCGGGGGACCGCTCGACGGAGGAACGTTCTGCGGCGCGAATACGGCAACGCTTCACAATCGCCTCGGCGATATTTTCATCGGCGCGCAGACGCGCCCGCTGCCGGCCGGTGCTGTTTTGGATAGCGTCTCGCTTACCCTTTTCCCTCTTGAATATGATTTCAATGTGCCCGTTGATGACGTGACGGCAGTAAACCCCGCTTGCTGGAATCCGTATGACGATGCGGTAGGAACGCCGGGATTTACGTCCGGAGGATGGAGTAATGATGCTTTTGATAAATGGAACAACGCTTCAACCGACGGTTTTGTGATCGAGATGATCGCAGGAGCAACTTCGTACAACGCCTCATATGTGAGTGCCAATATCCCGGGCTCGTTCAGCGTCGGCGAAACGACGACGACGGGGACCGATGGTAAGCCGCTCGAAATCACGATGAAGAATACCGGCGCTGCCGTTTGGCCTTCTGAACAAGGGAACGTGGTCGGCACCCCGACGGGAAGTTGTACCGTGGATACCAACGGCGATGGAATTCCTGATGCGCCTGCAGCGAACACGTCAGGTTCTTGTACTGTTGATTATAACTATAACGGCATTGCCGATGAACTGAACCATACCGCCGGCTCTTTTACTCCCGCTCCTAATCCGATGCAATATACGAGGGTGGTACCGATCACCACGATATGGGCTCCTGCGACCACCGTGACCGTTCCCCTTCCCCCGATCTGCACCAGCGCAGATGCCCGGCCTGCGGGCGGAACGCTTTCCTCGCTCATCTCTACTGCTTTCGCGGTCTCGTTGAAGTGTACCCCACAGCCGCCCAGGTCAGAGGTCGTCCCCGCGCACTACGAAAGCACGCCAGCAATTCCGACAGCGGTCGCGCAAGGGGATACTGCTACGTTTATATTAAACAGCCTCACCGCACCTTCGGCGCCCGGTACATATAATGAGGCATGGCAGATGGAAGAAAGCAATATTCCCTTCGGTTCGCCAGCGAACATCCCGATCACCGTTACGGCTGCTACGCCGCCCACCTCCCCGAACACTCCGGCCGTTTCCCTTGCTGCTTCACCCTCTGCTATCACGCTCGGAAGTTCCACAACCCTTACCATCACGACGAACGATGTAACCTCCTGTACCGGTTCTGGTGCCTGGAGCGGCGCGGAACCGACCTCCGGCCCGGTGCCTTCAACTCCAGGGTCAGTTGGCACGGCAACCTATACTATTTCCTGCACCGGTCCCGACGGAAACGCGAGCGCATCAACAAATGTCACGGTGACAGCAACGCCACCTGTCACTCCTCCTTCGACGCCTTCAGTCACCGTCTCGTGCAGTCCGAACAGCATCCTTGTAAATGGAACGTCTGCCTGCACTGCCAATGTCACAAACCTGAGCGGCACCACCGTGACGTGGACCTCCACCGCGGGATCGATCGACGCCAATGGTAATTTTACCGCCCCCTCAACCGCCGGATCAGTGCCGGTGACCGCCTGCTCTACCGTTGACCCGAGCGTCTGCGGTTCGACGAACGTTATAGTAACGGCGACCCCGACCGCCATCGGAACCATCACGGTAACATCAGAGGACTCGCAGACGGGTTCACCGGTAGATTCGTCGTGGGATGTCCTCGCGGCCGACGCAAGTGGCGAGAGCGACCTCTGTGGCGGCCAATCATGCGAGGGGCAGACCCAGACATATAATAATGTTCCTACCGACGGCAATATCATCACCGTCGTCGCCGGAACTCCCACGGGGCTGTTTGCTTTACGAGGGGTCGGGGAACGATTCGCTCCTCTCGCGCTTTCAAAGAATCTATTTTTTGGAGTGGCAAACGCATTGAACTACTGCGCATATTATGGCTCGTCGAGCGATCAGTGCACGCTTCCCAATCCTCCAAGCCTTGGCGTAAATTCCCTCACGCTTACCCCCGCCCAGTCCGACGCGAATTTCATGATTCTTTGGGATCCGGAGGCAAGTATGATCATCACTCCGGGCTCAGTCACGTCCACGCTGTCCGCTTCTGGCACGGTTGGAACGGTGACGATCACGAACAACAGCACTGCGCCGGGCTCGGAATTGGGATGGGTTGCGAGCGTGAGTCCGGCGAGCGCGGACAGTTGGCTTTCCGTCACTCCCGCTACGAATGCAAATCCGAGCGGCGTGGCGAATGGGTCGCCCGATACTGCAACGATCACCTATAACGGCGGCCTTGCGTCAGGAACGTATAATGCAGAAGTAGATTTTTCCGGAACGTCAATAAGCGCTCCGGGCGCGGGAAGCGCCGGGACGGTGCAGGTTCCTGTTACGCTTACCGTAACAAGTTCGGGCGGCGGATTCAGTTGTATCAGTAACGCATGCTCGGCGGTCTCGTCGGGCGGCGTTTCATATTCTTCCTGCGAAGCTGCGTGCGGAGAGCCGCCAGTGCCTCCGGACGACAATGGTTTTAGCTGCATCAATAACACATGTTCCTCGGTTCCCTCGGGTGGTGTTTCGTATGCATCGTGCGAGGATGCGTGCGGCGGTAGTGGTGGTGGCGGAGGAGGCGGTGGGGGGGGCGGTGGAAGCCAGAGTTATAGCTGCATCAGTAATGCATGCGCATTGGTTGCCTCGGGCGGCGTTTCATACTCTTCTTGCGAAGCCGCTTGCCCCGGTACGGGAACGGAGTACAGCTGTAGCGATAATTCCTGCCGGGCAGTTTCTTCCGGCGGCGTTTCGGAGCCGGATTGCGAAGCTGCATGCGGCGTTCCGCCGCCGCCGACGTGTCCCGCCGGGGATGCTTCCTGTCAGGCGTCTTGCAATAATCCGGCGTTTACCGCAAGTCCTTCATCCCTTGTCGTTCCGGAATCCTCGAATTTGCAATACGGCTGCTCGCACGTCACCGAGTGCCAGCTATCGGGAGGAAGCCTGACCGGGTCCGCGCCTATATACGCGGCGCAGGGTACGGATAGTATAAACGGGAGCACCGCCGTGGCGCCTTCCATAACCACCACATACACATTGACCTGCGTGAACGGCAATTATAGTGATGATTCTGTGAATTCCACCGCCCAGGTGACGGTAAGCGGATCAAGTCGTTGCGAACAAAATCCAAACGGGGCGGGATGCCCGGGGCAGTAATAAGCGATTGGACGCGGGGCTTGTCAATCTCCTAGATATGTGGTAGAATTTCTCTCAGCACATAACACCGTGCAGAAGGAGAGTCCAATGCAACTTACCACCATCCGCGCCGGTTTTTTCGGCGTATTGCTGGTGACGATGGGCCTTGTGAACCTGTCGTTACCCGCCAACTCTCAAACGTTGTTCTCTTTGCAAGGCGGAATGATGAGGATTCCAAAGCCGGAGCAGGTTCCTAAAAAACCTAGCTTCGTCTTTCGGGCCTCTGAATTCTACCTTGCCGGAGCAACGGCGTTTGACATGACCACGACCGTCGATGGGTCGGGGTTGGGTCATCCCACGACTGCGTATAGGAGTGACGGGTCATTCCTCACTCACTATTACGTGGTAGAAAAGGGCTGGGCGGGCTTTCTTGGCAGACGAGATCCTTGGACCGCAGTTGGGGCCAATGTGATCAAAAATGCCGTGATTGACCGATATACCAACAAGCTCTATGCGTTGGGTGGTCGTTGGCGACCTGTTGCGATCGGGGTGAATGTCCTTACGGGGACGCTCAACGCGTTAGCGGCAGGTAGCAATATTCGTTCAGGCGAACGGATTGATCAACAGGTAAGACTTGCGACGGGTTACAAGGGTAAGATCGTCTGGTAGCCTTTCGCTTCGCTGGCGGGTGGCGGATAACCATCTGTCGCCCGCCGGCACTATATGTTGTATGGGCATTCGAAGACTTGACATTTCTGCCGATAGCGCTATAGTTAGCGTAGAACAAAGGATCAGAGTCGAGATTAGGGAATCGATGCTGGAAGAAAGAGCCTGGACTCTCCTTCGCGTGGGTGGCCACCCATACCGGCATATTCCTCCGCGAGGGTCATGCGTGAGCCCACAACTCACAAGTGACCCTTGCACTAACTTTCATTGAAGCCTGCTTTCTAAGCACGGCTTTTTTATTTCTTCAAAAATTTCTGTATCTTTTTCCGGAACGCTGGTTGTGTTGTATTCGAAATAGAAAGATGTCCGCCGCGAGTGAGAAGTAGTAAGCGCGCGCCCGTCTGTTGCGCAAACGTTATCGATGCTTTTGCATAAACGACCTCATCATCCTTCGCGTGGATGATGAGCAATTTTTTACCGTCGATGGAATCGATCTCGTGTGCGGGATTATAGAAGGCTCCGCTTTTTAATTTTTTCCAATCTTTTTCTGCGCCGCGATAGCCGTTGCCGAATGCCGAACGCGTGAAGCTTTGCAACTTGTCGATGGATTCGGTTTCGCTCGCCGCGCGCCAGTTGGTGACTGGCGAGAGCGCGACCGCTTTGCGCACGCGCGGGTCGCGCGAGGCGAGGATCACCGCCGGGCCGCCAAAGCTTGACCCGATGAGATATATTTCCGGCTGCGCAATTTTATGCGTTTTGCCGGACCAGAGATCCTTGAATCCGCGCGGGAGCTGGTCGATCACGTCGATCACGTCGCGGTGTGGTGATAGTTTTAAGAATGACCCGCCGCTTTCCCAGCTTCCGCGATAGCGGGGGACGAAGACCCAGTATCCCTTTTTTGATAAGAACTCCACAACCTCAGTTTTCCCGCCCGGATATCCCGGCGCGCCGCCACAGAGGACGATGACTTTATTGGGGGCGTGCTTACCGCCGCGCGCCGCTCGCGCTGCGGGCGGCAAGAATTCGCAGACGATATCTTTTTTGATGCGGGTGCGGAGAAGGTGCATATGTTTTCATTATACTGTTTTCTCGCCCCGCGCGTGGCGGCGGGGTATAATAGAGGGATGAAGCAGGCGGAGAAGGTATATAAAAATAGCGGCAGGAGACGATCCGGACAGGCGATGCTCATCGCCGTGCTTTCGCTCGGCGGCGCCATCCTTGGCGCCACGACCGTCGCGGGGCTTTTGACGCTCTACCAGATCCGCGCCACGACCGACACGGCGAATTCTGCGAAAGCGCTCTTCGCCGCGGACGCGGGAACCGAGTGGGCGCTTTTTAATTATTATTGCGGGGATGCAGATCCTGCGCGATGCGATAGCGAGGTTGCGAGCGGGACCGAGGAATATACCCTGCCCGCTTTTTCAAACGGCGCGTCGATGCAAGTGAGCTGCTACGTCGACCCCGGCGCTTCGGGCGCCACGACGACGTGCAGCAATGCGAGCACGAGCGCGGTGATCTCGGCCGGCACGGCGAACGGCTCCGAGCGCGCGTTCTTCCTCGGCATCTCCGCTTCGACGACGACCTATCCGTAACACGGCGATTTTTTGTGATGACCAAAGACCAGGCGAAGATCCGTATTGAAAAATTAAAAAAAGAGATCAATAAGTACCGCTATGCGTATGCCGTTTTGGATCAGTCGCTCATTCCGGACGCCGCGCTTGATTCGTTAAAAAAGGAATTGTTCGATCTCGAGGCAGCATTCCCGGAATTCGTGGCGTCCGATTCGCCGACCCAGCGCGTGGCGGGCACGCCGCTCAAGGAGTTCAAAAAAGTGCGGCATACCGAGCGCATGACGTCGTTTAACGATGCGTTCTCCGAAGAGGATATGCGTGATTGGTTCACGCGGCTGGAGAATTATCTGGGGCGGTCGCTTAGCGCCGGCACGGCGGGTTCGCGCGCTTCTTCCGCGCCGCTCTTTTATTGTGAGCTCAAGATCGACGGACTCGCGATCGAACTGGAATATGAGAACGGGGTTTTTACGCGCGGCTCCACGCGCGGCGACGGATTGATCGGGGAGGACGTCACGCAAAATCTTCGCACCGTCGAGGCGATCCCGTTGCATATTTTGCCGCGCGAAGAAGTCGAGAAAAATTTGAAAAAGCTGGGACTGCGCGCGGCGGACTACGATGTTGCGCCGAAGTCGCTCGTCGTGCGCGGCGAGATTTTTCTTACCAAGCGTGAATTTGCAAAGATCAATAAAGAGCAGGAGCGAACGGGCGGGAAGGCGTATGCGAATCCGCGCAACGTCGCGGCGGGATCGATCCGCCAGCTCGATCCGCGCGTGACGGCGAGCAGGCATCTCGACTCGTTCCAATACGACATCGTGACCGACCTTGGCCAGACGACGCACGAGGAAGAACATCAGCTGCTTGCGGTGATGGGATTCAAGACCAATCCGCACAACGAGCACGCGCGCGATATGGCGGAGGTGTTCGCGTTTCGCGAAAAATGGGGCGAGCCCGAGCGGCGTGAGAAAGTTGATTATGAATACGACGGCACCGTCGTGCTTGTGAACGATAACGCGACGTTTGCGGCGGCGGGAATCATCGGTAAGGCCCCGCGCGCAGGCATCGCGTACAAGTTCTCGCCGCGCGAGGCGACGACGGTCGTGGAGGAGATCAAAGTGCAGGTGGGACGCACGGGCGCGCTCACGCCGGTGGCCGTCATGCGGCCGGTGAATGTCGGTGGCGTGACGGTCACGCACGCATCGCTCCACAATGCGGATGAGATCGAGCGGCTGGGACTCAAGATCGGGGATACGGTGATCGTCACGCGCGCGGGGGACGTGATCCCGCAGATCACGCGCGTCCTGCCGGAACTTCGCACCGGCCGCGAGCGCGCGTTCAAGATGCCCGCGCGCTGCCCGGTGGACGGTTCGCCCGTGACGCGCGACGGCGCAATCACGCGGTGCTCGTCGCGCACATGCGCCGCGCAGCATCGCGAGGCGCTCTACCACTTCGTGGCGCGCCCCGCGTTCAATATAGAGGGGCTCGGGCCGAAGATCATCGATAAGTTTTTGGACGAGGGATTGATCTCCGACGCGGCGGATATCTTTGAGCTGCAAAAAGGCGACATCGCCGCGCTCGAGCGATTTGGCGAAAAGTCCGCGGAGAATATCGTCGGCGAGGTTGCGGGAAAGAAGCACGTGACGTTACCACGATTTCTTTACGCGCTTGGCATCCTGCACGTGGGGGAGGAGACGGCGGTGACGCTCGCAAAGAATTTTGAATTTCTGCATGCGGGTGCGGCGCGCACCGGCGGCGCTTCAGGGCATACCACGATTCCCATTAAAAATATCTTAAAAGTTTTTACCACGCTTTCGTTGGAAGACTTACAGAAGGCGCCGGACATCGGACCGAAGGTCGGGCAAAGTATCCACGATTGGTTCCGCGAGAAGCGGAATCAGGGGTTGCTTGAACGGCTGGAGCAGGCCGGCGTTACGGTAGAGGCGATGCCCGCGCGGAGTGCGGCGAGCGCCCGGCTTGCGGGCAAGACCTTTGTGATTACCGGGAGTCTGGAGTCCATGGGTCGCGAGGATGCAAAGGAGCAGATCCGCGCGCAGGGCGGTGACGCTTCGGAATCGGTCAGCAAGAAGACGAGTTATCTCGTCGCCGGCGCGGAACCAGGCTCCAAATATGATAAGGCGCAGAAACTGGGGGTGGAAATAATAGACGAAAAGGAGTTTTTGAAACTACTCGGGTAGTTTTTTATCAGCGCGAGAAGCTGTTCGTTAAAAATTTATTAAAAAGTTTTTGACTTCGAAAAATGAAGGCGTATGATTTTTGGTATGAATAAAAAAATAACTACGATAGATGACTTGGCGGTGATGATCGGAAAAGAATTTCAAGCAGCAGAGAAGCGATTTAACGTGTTGGAAGAAAAAATTGAGAAGGTTGTTGTGGATGTAAAAGAGATCCGAAAGGATATTGACGCAATTCATACGGACATTGCCACTATTCACGTAGATATCAGTACAATCCAGGCTGATATCAATGCGATTCACGCGGATATCAACGGCCTTCATGACAAAGTTGGCGATATCCACACAGATATAAAAGAGATCCGTGCGGATATAAGCGACATCCGGGCTGATGTAAAAAAACTGGATATGCGCACTGCGGTGATCGACCTTGGGATCCGAGTGAGCAAGCTGGAGGGGAATGTTTGATTTATCCGCCGAAAAACTATAGAATTTTCAAGGTAAGTATGCGGTCGTAGCTCAATTTGGTTAGAGCACCGCCCTGTCACGGCGGGGGTTGCCGGTTCAAGTCCGGTCGGCCGCGCAGCGTCTTAAAAACGTCTTAAAGTAGAGATAGAGACCTCCTCGGCGGAGGTAGATTTCTGTTATAATGAAGCCAACCCAAACGCATGAAGGATAATACCGCTGAAGCGATAAAACAGGTTGCTCATGTAGCCGATTTTTGGATCCCGCTCAAGATTCAGTATGATCGCATGCCTGGCGTATCGGTGGGTATTGTATACAGGGGGAAGTTGGCCTATAAGAAGGGCTTTGGATTCGCCGATCTTGAAAAGAGGAAGCGTACCACCGAGGCGACGCGATATCATATCGCATCGCACTCAAAGATGTTTACCGCGGTCGCCATCATGCAGCTTGCCGAGAAAGGAAAGCTACGGCTTGATGACAAGGTGGCGAGCCACATTGATTGGTTCAAGGCCAAAAATAAGAATGCCGATGCGGCGAATATCACCATTCGGCAGTTGCTTTCCCATACATCGGGGATCTTCCGCGACGGCGACACTGGGCACTGGGAAACGGGGAAGTTTCCGAAAGACCTTAAGTCATCATTCTCCTCGAAATCCTTGCGGTTTGAGAATCTTACTTCATTCAAGTATGCGAACTACGGATACGCGCTCCTTGGGGAGATTATCCAAAACGTGAGCGGGATGGCATATGAGGAATATGAGAAAGAGAACATTCTGCGCCCGCTCGGGATGAGCTACACCGCGCCGGAATACAAGAGCGGTATGCGGGACGTGGCGATCGGATACGGCAGGAACATCCCCGGCGAGCCGCGCCGTCGATTCGCTCCTTATGCGACGCATATCTACGCCCCGGCGACAGGGTTCGTCTCGAACGTCATTGATATGGCGAAGTTCATCCACTCCTTCTCCCTGGACAATAAGCGGGGCGTTTTATCGCGGGAGTCCAAAAAAGAGATGATGCATCCGTATGAAAAAACGATGGAAGGGGATGAATATGGGCTGGGGTTTGAGATAGGGTATATCAAAGGAAGAAAGATCGTCGGCCATGGCGGAGGGTTCAATGGATATATCACGCGGACCATGTGGGATCCGAAGAACGATATAGGGGTGATCGTACTTTCGAACTCGCTCGACAGTTCGGCAGCCGTCATCGCCGAGGGCATTTTCCAAACCATCTACGGATTTTTGGATCAGCGGTTGGAGTACATGCACTACAGAAAGGTGCAGTATTCAAAATATGAAGGCATCTATCGCACTGTTTGGAGCGATATTATCGTCGCACGCTTCGGGAACGCGCTCATCGAATTCAGCCCGCGCACGGAGTTTCCACTCAAATGGAACTCGATCCTCGTGCCAGAGAGAACGACGCATCACTTTTCGGTAAAATCGAAGAATGTGTTCGGTGATATAAATGAGCCCGCGGAATTTGCCGATTTTAAAAAAGACAAGGCGCAAAAATTGCTCATCAGCGGAACGCCTTCAAGGCGAGTGGTGTGATGGAGGGGATGTAAATCTCGCCCGGATTCGTCTTAAAAAGGTTTCTAACGTCGTCCACCAGCCCGCGCTGAATAAAAAGAACACGAAAGAGTGTTCTTTTTATTCAGTCATGAAGTCGGACTTGAACGAGGGGGTGGGTCGGGAGTACGCCGCCGAGCGCGCCGACTGTCAATGCGGCCGCTCCGGGTAACACTAAAATATCCCTTTCCTGGTCGGCGCCCTCCTCGAACGGGGGATCGGCACTTACGGAGTACCTGATTGACGACCGTTTCACGGGATCGTCCACCTTTGTTCAGGTGGCAACGACCAGCGCCTCATTTACGACAAGCACGATTACCGGCCTTACGAACGGCCAATCGTATGATTTCGAGATCTTCGCTATGAATGGGGTGGGGACGTCGTCTCCTTCGAATATCGTCTCAAGCACTCCTGTCACGACCTCGACCGCTCCCTATAATCTTTCTGCCACCGCAGGGAATGCAGAGGCTACAATCTCGTTCTCAGCTCCCACCTCAACAGGAGGATCTTCTATCCTTTATTATACCGCCACGGCAAGTAACGGCGGCTTTTTTGCCACCTCTACCGGAAGTCCGATCACGGTAGAGGCTCTCAGTAATGGTACGGGATACACCTTCACCGTAACCGCGACGAACGGCGCTGGCACTTCGGCATCGTCTTCCCCTTCGAACAGCGTGACCCCCAGCGGTGCCTACCCTTCCGTATCTTCATTTACCGCATCCCGCTCTGATATCCAGCCCGGCGTTTCAAGCACTCTTTCCTGGACGATCATAAACGCCTCCTCCGTAGCGATCGACCAAGGGATCGGTAGTGTCGCTTCTTCTTCCGGATCCTTCATTGTCACTCCCACCACTACACTTATATATACCCTGACCGCGACGAATGTGAGCGGCTCAACCACCGCTCAGACAACGATCCTCGTGGACGGTATTCCTCCCTCCGCTCCCACAAGCGTCACGGCTAATGCGGTTTCCCAAGCCGAGATCGATCTTCTCTGGGCATCGAGCACGGATAATGTAGGGGTGACGGGATATGACGTATACCAGGGCGCTTCTACCAGCACACTGTCCCTCATTGCGACAACCACCGGTCTTTCCTATCGGAACACCGGCCTTTCTGCAGCCACCACTTTTTATTACGCTATCGCAGCCTATGACGATGCAGGAAATATTTCTGTGCAAAGTTCATTTGTCAGCGCAACAACCCAATCCGCATCGAGCGGTGGCGGAGGCGGGGGTGGCAGCTCCGGTGGCGGGGGTGGCGGATATTATTATGCGACACCCATAACCACCAGTGAAACGACCTCGACCATTGCGACGGGAGAACCTACTACCCTCCCGGACGAGTTACTCGATCTTGTGGCCGAGGTTCGCGCGCTCTCCCTGCAGATGTTTCTTGCGAATGATAAAAACCAGAATCTTACGATCGGGTCCATGGGGAGTAATGTCTGGGCGCTCCAAGTCTTCCTTATTATGAACAACATCATAAGCCCCACCGCTCAAGGGTTGAAGCTGGTGGATCCCACGGGTTATTTCGGGACGATCACGCGAGGAGCGTTGGCCAGCTATCAGGCAAACGTTGGCATAACCCCTCCATCGGGGTTCTTGGGTCCGAAGACGAGAGCGTATCTTGAGAATATCCCGTAAGGAAAAACTCCCATGGCGTCGTGTCGCCGAAGCGGATTTGTTATACTTAAGCTATGGATAAGAATAACGAAACAGGCGGGGCGAAGTTGAGCCTGCATTCGATTGGATCGCTTTTTAGCGATACGTGGAAACTCTACAAAGAGCGATTTTCCACGCTTGTGGAGATCGTTCTCCTGCCGGTGCTTGTGACCATGTTGGGATATATTCTGCTGGGTCTCGGATTTCCGTTTTCCGCAATCGGCGGCCTCGTTATTTTTGTTGGCGCGATCCTTTTCGTGTTCACCGTCCTGCCGGTTATCTTTTCCATCCATAATACGGCGGGCGTCGATGCATCGTACCGGTCGGCGATCCGATGGTTCTGGCCGTTCGTATGGATCGCCATTCTTGAGATCCTTGCGATGTTCGGTGGATTCGTCATGCTTGTCGTTCCGGGTATCTGGCTTATAGTTTCGTTCGCGTTCGTCGCGTATGTGCTTGTGATCGAACAGCGTCGTGGAATCGACGCCCTTCGGCAGAGCAAGGCATATATTAAAGGATACTGGTGGGCGATTACGGGGAGAGCGATTTTGATCGCCATTTTGTATTGCGTAGGAGTGATGATCTTGGAAGTCCCCGCAGGACTCATTGCGGGAAGGATCGGAGCGGAGCTTGCATCCATGGCGGCGGTGTTATTCTTTGTCCCGTTCTCGGCCATCTATTATTACAATATCTTTATGAATCTTCGCGACCTCAAGCCGGAACTTGCCAGCGTGCAGACAAAAGAGGGGACCGGATTCATCAAAGCGAGCGCAATTGTGGGGATCGTGGCGCCGGTGCTTATCATTATTATCCTGATTATTTTTGTCGGGGTGGGATTGTTCAGCGCGAGGAGAAATGTCGGGTCGTATGGCTCATTGCCGGGATCTGGTGCGCAAAATTATTAAAAAATAAAACGTCGAACGATATTTAAAAAATAAATAAAATCAATATTTCATGGTACAGGATCAGCTCGTTGAATATATAAACTCACAGATGAAGGCGGGCGTTTCCCGTGACGCCATCAAGACCACGCTCACCGGAGCGGGATGGACCACGGTGGATGTAGAGGACACGCTCAAAAAAATAGAGTCGGCAAAGACGGCCCAGCCGATGTCGGCGACAATGTCGTCATTTGCAAAGCCGGGAGAACCTGTTGTCGCTTCAAAGCCGATGACCATAAAGGTAAGCGACCTCGTCTCGACTCCCGCGTCGTCATCAGTGTCGGCGTCGACGCCGTCGATGGCAGGAAAGAGTCCGATGACCGGCTCCACGACAATGGCGGCAAAGCCGGCGGCGACCGGTTATCAAGCCTCGGCATCTCCGGCGGAAAAGACGCACGGATCGCGCGGCGGACTCGTCACGGATATTGTCCTTGTGGTTGTTATTCTTGCGGTGGGAGGGTTCGCGGGATTTTTGTATATGCAAAATGGCAGCCTGAACACACAGCTTAGCGCGTTGAACGGGCAGAGCTCGGGGGTGAACTCCCAGCTTTCCACCTTGCAGGCGCAGGTGGCGGCTTCCACCACGGCGCTTACGGCCCAGGTATCGACGCTCACCACGGAAACACAGGAGTTGCAGGCCGAGCTTGCGTTCTACGTTGCGCCGGCCGGCACCACTCCCGGATCCACCAGCACCGTAACGATAGGCGGGATCGTTTCCGGCGGCGGGAAGACCCCGTACGTGATCACGGCAGAGTACGGAGCAAAGATCTATGTGACGGATTCCAAAGTCGCCGCCGTGATTTCGGCGCTTGCTCCGCTCATGGGAACTCCGGCGCAGGTTGCGAGCAGTACCGGCACCGGAACGAGCACTGCCGTTGTCGCTCCAACGCCGGCCACCGCTCCCACGACGGCGCAGTTCACGGGAATCTATACTCCCGGATTGGACAGCATCACCCTCACCTCCGTCAACGGTACGGCGTTATAGAAAAATTCCCTCCTTTTTTAACCTAGCGGGCAGATTCGACAGTCAAAAAAGGAGGGATTTTTATTTTTATTCCTGACCGTCAAACACTCCCAGATTCTTCAATGCCGCTTTGTAGATGTCTAATCCGCGTTCGGCGAGGTCACGCTTAAGTTTGAAGTTCGGCTCGTGCGCGATCTGGTTGCGCAACTTATGCGCCTGCCAGAGCTCGTTCAGGTTCGGGATCTGTTGGGCGGTCGCTTTCTTCAGCCGGTCGCCGAGCTGCGTGCCCATCACCCCCGCTTCGCGCAATACGTCGTTTAACAGCTTGTCCGCTTCAAGGATCGCCACCTTGAGGTCGCTTTCACCGCCGCGATAGAAATGTTCCTGGATCTTTTTCCATGATTCCTGCGCATGCTTTTTTGCCGTGTCCGATTGCAGGACGACATGCCGGAACTTATTGACGCGATAGGTGAACCACCCCATTTCGATGATAAAATAGATGACGCCGGCGAAAAAGACGAGCGCGATGACGAGGCCGAAAAACTCCAGCATGCCAAGATGGGAAAAATATCCGACGATGAAATTTTGGCTCGCCGCCTGTGCCTGCGACTGCAATGCCCGCGTGGTCGATGTTATTTGATCACCCATGGGTTCGATGGTTGGTTAGTTTAATCGTTCGTAATATTGGCCGATGCCGAGAATGTCCGCCTCGTGCCACTTCTTGCCGATCAGCTGGAAGCCTACGGGAAGCTCGCCTGCGGCAAGGGATGATGATGGCTTGGCGGGAACGGAAATCGCGGGGACTCCGGCGAGGCTTGCGGGGATGGTAAAGATGTCCGCGAGATACATCGAGAGTGGATCGTTCGTCTTTTCGCCGATCTTGAATGCGGGCGTCGGCGTCACCGGAGTGAGGATCACATCGACATCTTTGAATGCATTGTCGAAATCCTGCCGGATGAGCGTCCGGGTGCGCTGGGCTTTGTCGTAGTATGCGTCGTAATAACCGGACGAAAGCACGAACGTACCGAGGATGATGCGACGCTTTGCTTCCGCGCCAAATCCGAGGCCGCGCTGCTTTAAGTATAGCTCGCTCAACTTTTCTCCTTCCGCTTTGGCGTTAGGGATGCGCGCGTAACGAATGCCGTCGAAGCGTGCAAGGTTGGAGCTGACCTCCGCCGGCATCACGATGTAGTAGCACGAGAGCGCGTACTTCGTATGCGGCAGGGATATTTTTTTAAAGCTGAAGCCGAGACTCTTCAGTTTGTCGATCGCGTTCTGGACGCCATCGGACACCGCTTTATCCAAACCGTCGATAAAATATTCTTCCGGAAGGCCGATCGTGAGCTTTTTTATCTTTTCGAGCGGCGCGAGGTCGGTGATATTCGAAAAATCCGCGCCGTTGGCACTTGTCGCGTCGAGCGGATCGCTTCCGGCGATGGCTTTGAAAAGTATCGCTGCGTCCTCAACGGTCTTTCCAAACGGACTGATCTGGTCAAGGCTCGAAGCCATTGCGCTGAGGCCGGAGCGCGAGACCGCGCCATAGGTCGGCTTGAATCCGACGATGCCGCACATTCCTGCCGGCTGGCGGACGGAGCCGCCGGTGTCGGAGCCGAGCGCCGCCATCGCAAACTGTGCGGCGACCGCAGCCGCGGATCCGCCGGACGAGCCGCCCGGCACGCGCGAGCGATCGTGCGGATTGTGCGTCACGTGGAACGCGGAATTTTCCGTGGAGGATCCCATCGCGAACTCGTCCATATTCGTCTTGCCGAGGAAGACGGCGCGCTCGCCGCGCAACTTTTGGATGACGGTCGCGTCATAGCTCGCAACATAAGTTTCCAAAATTTTCGATCCGCAGGTGGCGGGAAGGTCTTTGATGAGGACGCAGTCCTTGATGGCGAGCGGGACGCCGGCGAGCGCGCCGAGCTCTTCGCCATCGGCCAGCGCCACATCGACGGCGCTCGCATCGCGCGTGGCGGACTCCTCGGCGAAACTTAAATACGCCCCGATCTCTTTATCATGCTCTTTGATCCGGCGGAAATATGCCTGCGTGACCTCGAGTGCGGAAAACTCCTTATTGAGCAATCCGTCATGGAATTTTTTTATCGTGAGTTCGTGAAGCGGTTCCATTTTTTTTGAAGAAAGTTTTGCGAAAGTATTTGCGCGCGTTATTCAAAAACCGGCGGCACCTTGTTGTAGCCGTCTTTCGATTCCGGGAACGCGTCAACGCCCGCGCCCTGGTTCGTGTTCTCGTGGCCGCCTTCCTCTATGGTGTCGGGGCGGAGGACGTTCGTAAGGTCGGTGCCGCCGGTCATCGGAGCAACGTTCGAGGTGTCGAGCGCTTGGAGTTCTTTAAAGTGATCGAGGATCGCGCCGAGGTCGGCTATCAATTTGTCGGCTTCTTTCGGATCGATCTCGATACGCGAAAGATGAGCCAGATGTTCCAGCTCTTTCCTGCTGATGCTGCCAGTGGCACTTGGGGTTGCGTCGGATGACGAAGATGAAGACATTATCCTTATCTTAGCCGATAGTGTTGGCTTTTTCAATTATTCCTTAAGCGCTTTGACCGCTGCTTTAAACTGCTTCCCGCGGTCGGTGTAGTTCTTGAACATGCCGAACGATGCACAGCCGGGGGAAATAATCACGACGTCGCCAGGAGCGGCGGTCTTGTGCGCGGCGGCAATGATCGCCTTCATGGTGGTACGCCCCTCTATTATTTGGATGCGTGGATTATGAATATGCTCTTTGATGCGGGGCCATTCCACGCCGATGCCGATGATCGCCTTTATGCTCTTTGACCGCGAGATCGCCCGGCCTAATTTTGAAAAGTCGGCATTTTTATGTGAGCCGCCGAGGATCAAAATCTTTGGCGCGGCAAACGCCTGCATCGCCACTGCCGCCGCATCCGGCGTGGTGGAGTACGAATCGTTGTAATAGCTGACACCTTTTATTTTTGCAACGAACTCAATGCGATGCTCAAGGCCGTGGAAGGTTGCGATGGCTTTCTTGATGTCCGCCTTGGCAATGCCTGCAAGCTTTGCAGCAGTGATCGCCGCGCTCGCATTTTCCCAGTTATGTTCGCCCGGAATGTGGAGCTCGCTTACGGAACAGATCTTTTGTTTGTGCACGCCGTCGGAAAACCAAAACGCGTCGTCCTGCGCCCACGTTCCCTTTTTGACGGGATGATGGCGGGAAAACGTAAATATCTTTCCGCGCGTTTTTCGCGCATAGGATCGCGTGCGTGGATAATCCTCTGCGATCACCGCATAATCGGCGGGGGATTGGAATCGCACAATGTTCGACTTTGCCGCGACATATTCCTTAACGTCCGCGTGCCAATCAAGATGTTCTTCGGTCACCATAAGCGCCACGCCGATGTACGGGCTTTTTTCGAGGTCGATCAGCTGAAAGCTGGAAAGCTCCAGCACCACCCACGATTTTTTTTCGAGCTTGGGAAGGATATCGAGCGGCGGCACGCCGATGTTGCCGGCGAGGAATGCTTTCCGCCCGCCCGCCTTGAGCATCCGGTAGATCAGCGTGGACGTGGTTCCTTTACCTTTTGTGCCGGTAACACCGATGATCCGCGCCGGACATCGGTCGAAGAATAATTTTGTTGCGCTCGAAATGATCGCGCCTTGTTGCCGCGCATGCTGGATCTCCGGCGCGTAATAGCGCACGCCGGGGGTGCGGAAGATAAGGTCAAAGCCATTGAGGTCGCTCATATAATCCTTGCCCAGTTTTGCGTGAACGCCTTTGGGGACTCTGATATCTTCTTTTTTATCCAGCACCCAGATCTCCGCGCCGCGAAACGCTGGGTCGCGCAAAATAAACTGCAACGTCGATTGTCCTTCCCGCTCGAATCCGAGCACCGCGATTTTCATCATCTGATAATCGCACCAATCGATTTTTTTGACAACTTCTTTGACAATCACGTTCGAAAATTCATATAATGCACAGGTTGGTTACGGTGCGTTCATCGTTTGTGGCGCATACGCAATTTCATAGCGCGGGAGGGTTGGGAAAGGTTTTCCGGGAAGCCCCATAAGCTTCCGAAGCAAGTCCGAGTCTTGCCCCCGCAACAGCCAAGGCGAAGTCGATTCAAGACCGACTTACTCTATATTTTTTGAAACTCGCAACCGGAAAAACCGGTCCGAGTCCTTTCGTCGTCGAATGAAAGCCTGGTGACGATATAAGGATTTTCAAAACGCTCGAAAGATTTCACCCTCTTTATTCTAAAACGAAAGAGGCGCGGGATTTCAAGAAGCAGGTTGATGATGCAAAGAAAAAATTCCTCGGTGGGCCGCTTTAAAATTGACATAACTATTCCTCTTTGATATAAAGCAAAGCGGCATAACCCACGCAGTGGGAGGAGGGAATTTGTGAGGTTATTAGCTGATATCCAAAAGAAGATGGCCGAAGTGCCCGCCAAATATCTCATTACCGATGGAGAGATACGGCCGGGAGAGCGGGTCATCGGGAAACTGCCCGAAGACTTATTGCAGCTCTACGGTCTCCATTGCCAGATCGTCGACCAGTTGGAGCATTTACAGAACGCTCATGCATTGGTGCATCTCAAAGGAAAAAACTCCAAAAGCACCTGCCTCGATTTTCATAACCAGTACGAATGGGAAGCGCGGCAGCATGACGCATTGATTCATTTTTTCTGGACGGCGGTGCGTCATGAGTTTTGCCTCCCGAATGGTCGCATCGGCATCCGTGCTCACGGGCAGGTGGTCACGTGGATAGATGATCCGGCACGGATTGTCGCTTCTACGGAACCTGCCATAAAACCGCAACGGAGCTGCGGAGGAATGAGAATGCGCGGGCAGTAGAGTTAACAAAGTTTCTAGTAGCGGGCATAATCATATCGATCATGCCCGTTTTTCTTTGTCATAATTATTAATATGTATAGAGAAACGGCCCAATGCCTTGAGAGCGTTCACAGCCGTGAAGTGGCGGTAGCCGTTCTTCTTTTCAGCCCGGGCTAGGGTTGCCAAACTCGCGATGAGTGTTTTGCCGTTCTCCGCGCGGTGCATCCCGAGCTTGCGGTTGACCTTCTCTGCGCCCTCACTCTGGATCATCGTTGCGACAATCCGCATGAGGAGATTGAAGATTCTTGCGCGCGCGGCATGCTTCTGCGCTTCGTCGTCCACGCCCTCGGCCTGGATGGCCAAGTAGTACAGCGTGATGAGCGATGCCGGATCATCGAGGATGACTTTCGCTGCTGCCTCGATCTGCTTCTGGCAGAGCTGAATCGCGGGATCCGCAAGGCGCCGCGCGAGGGTGTCGTCCTCGTCGAAGCCGTTCTCATCCTCTCCGAAGGCCATCATGCCCGCGAACTCGTCGAAGGACATCGGGGTGTGGTAGAACGGATCGTTCCCGTTTACGAACTCCCGCTCGAACTCAGTATCCTCAGTATCGGGGATGAAGAGTCCCTGACGTCCCGTCTGGCCGCCGGTGATGAAGCATCCGCCCTGGCTCGCGAGGCTAACCTTGGTCCTGTACGGTTTCAGGAAGGGCGACCCTCCCGACATTCTGGTACTGCGGCGCTCCGAAGAGCTCTTGCGGGGGATTGTGTTCCCCTGCACGACAGACATCAATTGAACGTGTGACATGATTGCCCTCCCAGGCTTGAAATTCTCGTTTCCCTGTATAACCAGTAATTAAAATGACTAGGGATATTATACCATCTATATATCTATTTTGTCAAGCCCGCCGCGGATGCTGTAAAACCTAGCAAACCAGCAAACCGAACACGTCCCAAATGCCCCCAAAGAGTCCGGTTTGTTCGTTTTATACCTAAGACCGAGACACCTCAATTGAGAGGGGAAGGAGGTTTTCAAGAACCTTTGTAAAGGATGGGGAATAAAAAAACAGGGCATCGCGCGAACGCGATGCCCTGAAAGGGTGCCTAAGGGATGGATACGGAGTCGACGACCGAGAACAACGCCGAGCGGGCGGTGGTGGGTTTGTCTTTATTGTTCCAGTTCTGAACCGTGATTGGCATGGATGGGTCGCCAAGCCAGATGGCGCGGTCGGTTGCGACGTTTTGGTCCTGAAATCCATAGCGTTCAGCAAATATTTGGACCCATTCTTGTGCCTGCTTGAGATCGCCCAGAGGTGATGTCATCTCAACCTCAAGCTCGATCGTTGGAGTCTCATCAGATGGTGGTCGAGAGTCGGAGACGCCTCGTGCTTGGAGAATCGCCACACAGAATGAGTTGGTCTTTTCGCTCTGGATGAGACAGAGTATGTCGCAGGGTCCGGATGCAAGTCGTTCGGCATCGGCATCGAGTGGAGTCAGCATGGAATTTCCTCCTAACTGTTTTTGTTATAGCACGGATAAAATTAAGTGTCCATAATTTTGTAATCCTTTCAGATCTGCGACGGCTTCCTTATGTCGCTCCCTATGAAATTCTTCATCGCATCGCCATGGCAGAACGTTGACCTCGTGAAGGGGTTGTCGGTCGCATTGACCACCCGGGGGCATGAGACATATTCATTCCTCGATAATGGAGCCAATGCCGTCGGCGGCGCGCCTTCCGTTGAGGAGTTCGAGGAAAATTTTCTGAACTCCGTATTGAACTGGGGGAATAATCCTGCGATCAAAGAAATCTTTGAATTTGATATGAAAGCGTTGAAGGAGTGCGATGTGGTTGTGCTTCTCGAGCCATCCGGACGTTCTTCTTTGGCGGAAGCGGGCATTGCGTATGGAATGGGAAAGAAGATCGTGCTCGTCGGCGCCGTCGCGCATCCGACGATCATCGTCTATAGCATTTGTCAGGATCGCTATGCCGGCGTCGATGAATTTCTGGCGAGCCTTGGCGCTATGCCGACACAATGAGCAATCGGGTATAATAAGGCTATGCTTAAAAAGATAATTTTCATTCAGGTTCGTGCGGCATTTTTTGCGGTCTTCTTATTGTCTTTGGCGGCGGCGGCCGGCGGCATTGCCATCGCATCCGCCCAAACGACGGGTGTCGTGTCGCTCCCGATCGCGATCCGGCCGTGGCCATGCTATCCGTTCGGCCATTTTCTTTCGGTCGGCGCGACCGGCAGCGATGTTACGGCACTTCAGAATTATCTTGCGGCGCAGGGAGATTTTACCGTGTCATCGACGGGATATTTTGGCGTGTTGACGAGGGCTGCGGTGAGCGAGTGGCAGGCGCAAAATAACGTTGCCGCGTTGGGCAGCGCGGGGAGTGGTATTTTTGGCCCTCTGTCCCGCGCGGCATTTATCCGTTCGTGCGGAATTGGCGGTGGTGGCGGCGGAACAGGCGGCAGTAGCAGTACGCAAGGTCTTTCGGCAAGCCCGCAATCGGGTATCGCGCCGCTTACCGTGCAATTCACTGCGACAGCACCGCAAGGCGACGTGTTCGGCTCAACGGTCAATTTTGGCGATGGCACGACGGGGACGCTCATGTTTGCGCCCGTCTGTTCAAGCTGCAATGTGCTTGCGGTCGTCTCGCATACCTACGCCGTGCCGGGCACATACACTGCGACGTGGGGAAACGGCCTCTGCGCCTGTCCGGAGAATGGTATGTGCAATTGCCCTAACATGGCGATCCTCGGCACTGCAACGGTGATGGTCGACGCGACAAACACCACGCCCACCTCCACCTCCGGTATTCAGCAATTGGACGCGCCCGGAAGCGTGACGCTTTCGCCGGGTGGCATCGCGGAGATCCGCAATGAAAGTACGTATTTTACCCTCCAAAGCGTTACCGAATCATCCGTAACGATCCAGATCTCGCCGGTCGGATGCTGGAACTCGTTCCCTTCGGATCCGCCGCCAAGAGTTGTTTGTATGCTGGCGATGATGCCGATCCCGCCGCAGACATTTACCGTGGGCCAAACTTACGCTACGGCGAATTATTTTATTACCCTCACTCAGCTTGATAACGGCGTGGCAATGTTTTTGGTAGGCGTGAATTAGAACGCTCACTTCATTTGCCTCCTGCTGTTGGCTATAATATAGTTATTCTGCTTTTGCGCATTCCCGCCGGAGCGGGCCATGAAGCAGATGCCGACGTAGCTCAGTGGTAGAGCAGGGCTTTCATAAGGCCAAGGTCGCAGGTTCGATCCCTGCCGTCGGCACAAAAAGAAATAGGCATCGCTGTCTCGCTACCGCGTAGGAACGCTCAAACGCCCGACAGCGATGCCTATTTCTTTTTGTGCAAGTGATGAAGGCGGGAGGATAAAGATAAAAAAAGCCGCTACCTTTGGTAGCGGCCAGTGTTGTCTTCTGAGGGTGAAAGAATCGATAGCGCGGGTGTTTTGGCGGTTTCCCCGCGAGCTCGTCGGCGTAATCAAGGATCGCTGCGATGTAGAAGTTGTCGTGGTTGTACGCAAAGAGCGCGCGGCGATGCGATTCCTCGGTTGTTCCCCATTGTGCCCGGGAGAGATAATTGGCGATGCTGCAGATCGCATCGTCGTTGCCGAAAATGTCCGGGGGATCGTCGTCATCTCCGTCATCGCTACAATGTACGGCAAGTTTGGCATAGGAGGTCGGTTCGAACTGCGGCAGGCCGAACGCTCCGGTGGCCGATCCTTTGATGGAAAAAAGTTCATCAAGGTCGCTGTTTTGAAAGATAGTAAGGAAAGTGATCAGCTGCTCCTCTGACCATCCGGGTTTTTGGAAATCCGGCCGCATCACCGCAAGCGTGTAGAGTCTTACGACGACCGGCCACTTTCCCATGCTGTCCGGTCTTTGTCCCCACTGCGTTTCAATGTTCAGCACGCCGTCGATGACTTCACGCGGAATGCCGAATTTTTTTTCCGCGTAATCGAGCGCCACTGCGTTATTTTCCAAAAATCTTCGGCTTTGTTCTTTCGACCATACGCTGAAGACGTAGTCGTAGTCATATCGCTTTGGCTTTGGATTGCGCTGCGGAGCGGCGGGATTCGGGCTCGGGGGATGCTTGAACATGGTCGGGTCGATCGCAAAGCGTTTATCGTTCGTGATTGTCTCCCCATATTCTCCAAGCTTTTGTTTGATGTGCGCAATGATGAGTTTTTCGCGCACGACAGGATCGAACGGCGCGGTATGTTTCGTGGTGGCGGTGTTTTTCGCATGCGGAGCGGCGGCCGCGAGCGAAGGCCCAAACAGTGCGGTGAACAACATGCAGATGAGCATCGGGGTTTTCACGGACAAGCCTCCTCGGTTGGAATGTTCAGATGTAAAAATTGCCCTCCCTTCACTTTAGCATTACAATCTTTCTTATGGAATATAAGATCCCTCTCGACGAGCAGAACCGGATTTTGGCGACGGTCGACAAGCGTACGGACGCGGAGGCGGCGCGGATCAAGCGGTATCTCGCCATGCCGGACCTTTCGCGCACGCCGGGCAATCCGCTCTATGAGATCGTGCAAGCGGCGATGGAAACGAAATCGCTCAAGGGGTTTGATAACATCATCATCCCGGAGATCGTTCCGGCTGATATCAATTTCGATCTTTTCGATTTTGCGCCCGATCATCCGGCGCGGTCAAAGTCCGATACCTATTACGCGGACGACAAAAATATTTTGCGCACACACGACACGGTGATGTGGTACTACTACACGCAATTGCCGGAGGTCAAAGCGCGCCTCGCGCGCCGCGAAAAGCTTGGCGTCGTCTGCTACGGCAAGGTCTATCGCAAGGACGAGATTGACCGCAAGCACATGAACATTTTCCACCAATTCGGCGGATGGTATATGACGCCCGCGGACACCGCGCCGCTCACGATCGACGATTTGCGCAACGCGCTTACCGAGATCGTCCGCGCGCTCTTTGGCGCCGACGTAAAGTATCGTTTTCTCGACGACACATTCCCGTATACCGATCCGTCATTGCAGATCGAGGTTGAAGTGAACGGCCAGTGGATCGAGATCATGGGCGGGGGAATGACGAAGCAGAGCGTGTTCAAAAAATTCGGCGTCGAAGGATATAGCGCGTGGGCGTTCGGCTTCGGTCTCGAACGGCTTGCGATCATCAGCATGGAATTGCCGGACATCCGCCTGCTCTGGTCCGCCGACGCGCGCGTCAAAAAGCAGCTGCATATGGGCACGAAATTTGTGGAGGTCAGCAAATACCCACCGGTCATCCGCGATATTTCTTTTATTGTTCCAAAAACATTCGCGCCGAACGATTATTTCGATCTCGTGCGCGATATCGCGGGCGATTTAGTGGAGCAAGTGGAGTTGATCGACGAATATGCAAATGATGAAAAATTTGGTGCGGATAGAAAAAGCTATGCATACCGCATCATCTATCGCTCAAGCGAGCGGACGTTGACGAACGAAGAGGTAGATGTGCTTCACAAGAAGATCGAGGAGGAAACGGCGAAAGAGTTTGGCGCGGTGGTGCGGTAGGGTACAATGTAAGTAAATGAAGAAGATCGCCGTTCCCGAGGAGGTCGTTGCGGTATCGAAGACGCTTGCCGAAGCGGGGTTCGAGGCATACCTCGTTGGTGGATGCGTGCGCGACATGCTGCTCGGGCGCGAGCCGAAGGACTGGGATGTGGCGACGGATGCAAAGCCGGCGGAGGTGCAGAAGCTTTTTCCGGACAGCGTGTACGAGAATGATTTTGGCACGGTGGGGGTTAAGACGGAATCGGAGGATCCGCGGGTGAAGATCATAGAGGTGACGACATACCGCATCGAAAGTGAATATACCGACAAGCGGCATCCGGACGCGGTGAAGTTCGCCTCTGATATAGAGGACGATCTTTCGCGCCGCGATTTCACGGTGAATGCGCTCGCGATGAATTTGAAAGGCCAGGTGATCGATCCGTTCGGCGGCGAACGCGATATCAAAGACCGGACGATTCGCACCGTCGGCGCGCCGGAAGAGCGGTTCAGCGAGGATGCCCTGCGTCTGATGCGCGCGGTGCGTTTTTCTGTGGAGCTCGATTTTGAGATCGAGATGAACACGCGCCGCGCGATCGTAAAATTGGCAGGCGGATTGGAAGAGATCGCAAAGGAGCGCGTGCGCGACGAACTCGTCAAAATTCTGATGACGCCGAACGCGGCGAAGGGGATCGTCCTCCTCGAAGAGCTCGATCTGCTCCGCTATGTTTTGCCGGAGCTTCGCGACGGCATCGGCGTCGGGCAGAACAAGCATCACATTTATACCGTCTTTGAGCACAACGTCCGCGCACTCGATTATACCGCGGGCGAAAATTATTCTCTGCCGGTGCGCATGGCGGCGCTTCTCCACGACGTCGGTAAGCCGAAGGTGAAAAGCGGCGACGGGCCGGATTCGACGTTCTATCAGCACGAATATATCGGCGCGCGCATCGCGGTCAAGATGCTCGACCGCCTGCGGTTCTCGAAAGACTTTGTGGAACAGGTGGGGCACTTGGTCCGTTCGCACATGTTCTATTACGATACCGGCGTGATCTCTCCCGCGGGCGTGCGGCGCTTCGTGGTGCGCGTCGGGCCGGAGAACATCGATGATCTATTAAAAGTTCGTGAAGCGGATCGCA
The DNA here is from genome assembly GCA_963718575.1 of uncultured bacterium. GTDB lineage: Bacteria > Patescibacteriota > Minisyncoccia > UBA6257 > 2-01-FULL-56-20 > JAKAGE01. Next base: position 698,097 of record OY970358.1, read on the forward strand.
TCGGCAGCGGCGTCAAAAAAGCGGTGCCGTACCGCCTGCGCCATTTGCTCTTTATGATAGACAAGGTCAAGCGCGATCCGCTCTCGCCGAAGATGCTCGCGTTGCGCGGCGACGATCTCATGCCACTGCTCAACCTTCCGCAATCGCGTCGCGTCGGCTGGATCCTAAACGCGCTCATGGAAGAGGTGATCGATGACCCAAAGAAGAACGATAAAAAATATCTCACAAAGCGTGCAAAGGAATTGAACAAACTGGACGATAAGGAATTACAGGAATTGTTTGCGAGTGCCCAGCGGAAAAAGCGCGATGCGGAAGGGGAGATGGACGAGGATATTAAAAAGAAGCATCACGTGAAATAACCATCACCGTCCAATCACGATGAACATAAAAATAAAACGATTTGATAAAGACCTGCCGTTGCCGAAGCGCCAGACGGAGGGTGCCGCCGCGTTCGACCTGACCGCGCGCGAAGCGGTGACGATCGCGCCGGGCGCGGTCGGTTATGTTCCGTTGAACATCGCCGTCGAAACGCCGGTCGAACATTTTCTCCTCATTGCCGCGCGGAGCAGCACTCATAAAAAGGGAATCATGATGGCGAACGGCATCGGTATCGTCGATCCGGATTATTCCGGTAACGAAGATGAATTGAAAGCGGCATATTTTAATTTCTCCGCCGCGCCGGTGGTCATTGAGAAAGGCGAGCGCATCGCGCAGGGAACGTTTGTAAAGATATCCCACCCCGATTGGATCGAAATGGACGAGATGGAGAACAAGACGCGCGGGGGATTCGGGACGACAGGAAATAAATAAAGCCCCCCCTATATGTCTTTCAAGATTGACCCTGATATAGAGCGCTCTTTTTCTATTCTCAAAAAGAAATCAAAATTATATATTGAATATAATGATGGTACATTGCGAGAAGCGGGACAACTAAAAAATGAACAGTCCGCGATTGCAGCGTAGCGCTTTTGATAAGGTTGAATTATTTCCCCAAACGCGGTTAAATACGTTGGTATTCTACGGGCCGTAGTATACCGGTAGTACGTGCGATTCGGGTTCGTAAAGACCGGGTTCGATTCCCGGCGGCCCGACAACAACAAAAAGAATATACCCCAAAGGGACGCGTCGCGGTCTGCTGACCGCGCGCTTACGCTCGGCACCTTCGTGCCTCCGCGAAACCCTTTTGGGGTATATTCTTTTTGTTGCCTGTTTGTTCGATGGGAATCGAACGGCGGAGGGGGTCGGGGAACCGCGGTTGGTTCCCCGTGCTGGAGGCATTCGGAACCGAGGGTTCCGAAAAACGAGCGGAGCGAGTGTGTGAGCTTCCCGGCGGCCCGACTGATAAAATATAATTTCGAATAAAAATGCGCCGGGCTTCCATGGGGAAGCCCGGCGCGGGCAAGGATCAAAGACAGCTTCTTTTCGGAAAGGTCTTCCCTTGTTTTTTAGCTTTATGGATGTAAGAAACGACATACAGATATGCAGACAACGATGTCACCGCTACGAGAATAACAAACGCGGAGACGGCTTTTTGTAGCCAGAGAGAAAGCTCAGGCGGGAGATGAAATGGGTGCATATTGGAGGCCTCCTTCGGGCGGCTTCCTATAGAATGCCACAACCATGGGGAAAGTAAATGTACTGGATTTGGGTGGCTTTTGGCGCGCCACCATAGAGCTATTGACATCCTTTTCGAGCCGAGTATACTTACTCCTAAGATACGAATGGTAAAGAACACTAATCTTTCACAGCAAGACGGCTGACCGCGCGTATTTTACGCGATGGACCAAGCCGCTCTGCGGCCGATTTTTTTTCTGGGCATAGTATCTTCAAATGCTGCGTTGGTCGCCTCTTGGGCGACGGCGGCATCTGGCAGTGTTATTTAAAATCATCTGCCGATTTGGTGGAACTCCGAATTGTAGAGTCGGAGGACATAATATGGAGACTCTGTGTCACTAATTTAGGTTCTGCGATCTCCGCTCGGTGACGAGCGAGGAAAGCCGGGCCCGTGCATACGCATATGTACGCAATTTCTCGTGGCAAGTCAGAGTCAAATCAGTGATGAAATTTATTTTATCACTGGCAAGTGTTGTACACCCCTTTGAAGGGCGTCGCGGAGGCACGAAGGTGCCGAGCGCCAAGGCGGCCGGTCAGCAGGCCGGAACGCCGTCCCTGCAAAGGGGTGTACAACACGAGCAAGTCAGCATTGGGATGGTTGGCAAATAAGGGCGAACGGTGGATGCCTAGACTAGAAAAGGCGATGAAGGACGTGGCGTAGCAACGAAATGCCTCGGGGAGATGCGTAGCAATCTACGATCCGGGGATGTCCGAATGGGGAAACCTAGTTGAGTAACCCTCAATTGTTTCGACGCAAGTCGATTCGCGTACCCGCTGAAGTAAAACATTCCAGTAAGCGGAGGAAAAAAGAACAAATCAGTTATTCCCCAAGTATCGGCGAGAGAACAGGGAACAGCCCAAACTAAGGTTGTGATTTATTTCGCAACGTTAGGGTATAGTCTAAAGACGCTGTTTAGTAAATAACGTAGCGCGCTCCTTAAAAAAGTGCGTTTCGTTATTTGCTATTCGTGAAGGAGTAAAAAAATCATATGTTAGCCAAAGTCGTCTGGAAAGCGACGCCAGAGCGGGTGATAGCCCCCTAGGCGAAAACATTTGGTCTCCTTAGTTTTTTAACTTGAGTACTTCGGAGTAAAACAGTTCCGGAGGAATATGCCTGTACTATCAGGTAAGGCTAAATACTTTTCTAGATCGATAGTGAACAAGTACCGTGAGGGAAAGGTGAAAAGCAGGCCGGTGAGGCCGTTGAAATAGAACCTGAAACCGTTTGTCTACAAGGAATTGAACCACGAACGGCTTCCCGCAAGGGAGGACGAGTGGAACAATGTGCCTATTGAAGAATGATCCAACGACTTATTTTGTGTTGCTTGTCTAAGCGCGCATAGCGTGAAGGCGTAGCGAAAGCGAGTCTGAATAGGGCGCATGTCTCCCCTTAAAAGGAGATCGCAGCACAAGATAGACCCGAAGCGTTATGAGCTTGCCTTGGCCAGGGTGAACTCCCGAGAAATCGGGAGGGAGGCCCGAACCGGTTGATTGTTCAAAATCTTCGGATGAGCTGAGGTAAGGAGTGAAAAGCTAATCGAATAACGTAATAGCTGGTTCTCTCCGAAACAGTTTTAGGACTGGCGGCAAGAGTTCCTCTTGGGGGTAGAGCACTGGATGATCGTTACAGGGGGAAACTCCGAACGATCAATCAAACTCCGAATACCGAGAGTCAAGATCTTGCTAGTTAGACTGCGGGGGCTAAGCTCCGTGGTCGCGAGGGGAAGAGCCCAGATCGTCATCTAAGGTCCCTAAATTCATGCTAAGTGTTAAAGGTAGTCATAACCCATAGACAGATAGGAGGTTGGCTTAGAGGTAGCCATCCTTTAAAGAGTGTGTAACAACTCACTATTCGACGGGTCGTGGCGCCGAAAATGTACCGGGGCTAAGCATGATACCGAAGATACGAATGTATACTTCCTTCGGGAGGTGTACGTGGTAGGAGAGCATTTCGGCCTGCAGTGAAGGTCAACCCGCGAGGGTGACTGGAGCGGCCGGAAGAGAAAATGTTGGAATGAGTAACCACAATCCCAATGAGAAATTGGAACCCCGAAAATCCAAGGTTTCCGTGGCACTGGCAATCAACCACGGGTTAGGCGGTCCTAAGGCGATGGCGAAAGCCGCAGTCGATGGGAAGCTGGTTAATACTCCAGCCCGGCCGTACGATCATAACTAGAGGACAAAGGAGATAAGCAGATGTGCCTTATTGGTTTGGCATTCTTTGTACTAAGCTCACGCGTGTACCGAGAGAAGGTTAAGAATTTACTTAGTCGACATCTGTGAAGTGCCTTTCGAGAAAAATCTGGCCAAATCGAGCGTAAGGTCTCCGTACCGTAAACCGACACTGGTGGATAGGGCGAGTAGCCCAAGGGGAACGAGTGATTCATCGTTAAGGAACTAGGCAAAATAGCGGCCGTAAGTTAGCAATAAGGCCTGCCCTCGCAAGAGGGCCGCAGCTAAAGAATCTCTGGCGACTGTTTACCAAAAACACAGCTCCCTGCCAACTCGCAAGAGGATGTATAGGGGGTGACACCTGACCGATGCGAGAAGGTCAAGATTGGGGGTGGTATGGAGCAATCTGTACTGCTCACTGATTCAAGCCCTCGTCAATGTCAGCGATAACTATGAACAACATTGTAGTTGTAAAATTTGGCTATATGCTGGAATAACCGTTAGTATCCGGCGCTACTCGAAAGAGTGACAATGCGTCCGGTGCGGTCAATCAGCAGGAAAGGCCTCGATAATTATTATTGAGGAATCCTCAGAGACTACACGCCAGACCCTAAAATATTTAGGGATGATATAGTCCGAACTATATGGCGACATATAGAGTTGTTCGCGAAGTGCGAGCAGAATAACATACTTGAATCGTTCTAAGGTAGCGCAATTCCTTTTCGGGTAAGGTAACTTGCCCCTTTACGCCGCGAGGTGTATTGAAACAGCTGGCTCATAACGGTGAAGTCCTAAATTTTAGATAAATTTAATGTCTGATTGTTTAGGATAATACCGTGGGAAGTCCATTGATTAAAAATCAAAATGACCCCGTAACGACTTCGTCCTGCAAGGGACGTAATGAGGTGGTTTTGACCCCTCATTATACGCCGGCTTCTTCAGAAGGAGAGAGAAGAAACATAGCGGAATATATAACCGGTTATGTTGATGGTGAAGGATGTTTTACGGTTACGTTCAATACAAAACCAAAAGCTTTGCTTGAATGGGAATTCAGGCCGAGTTTTTCGGTAAGTCAGAACGAAGATCGCCGTCAGGTTCTCGATCTCATGAGAAACTATTTCGGATGTGGTTTTATCCGCCGTGATTGGAGTGATAAGACCGTAAAGTTCGAAGTACGAGATCATAAGAATTTGATGACAAAAATTATTCCTCATTTCGAGAAGTTTCCTCTTATTTCGGCAAAGAACAATGATTTCAAATTATTCAAAACAATTTGTCGCATTGTCGACTCGCAGAAACATTTAAGTAAGGCTGGATTTATAGAAGTTATAAATCTTGCTTATCAAATGAATGGCTCTGGTAAAAGAAAAAGAGCAAAAGAAGAAATCATCCAATCTCTTTTTGAAGATAAAGATATAGTCTGATCCTCACCGTAAGGTGAGATAACACGGATGAAGTTCCGAAGCGCACGAAAGGTGTAACGACCGGAGAACTGTCTCAACGATGAGCTCGGTGAAAATGCGATTCCCGTGAAGACGCGGGATACCTGCAGCGGGACGAAAAGACCCCGGAAGCTTTACTGCAGCTTGGCATTGATTTTAGAGTTTTACTACGTAGCGTAGTGGTGAGGATTTGAAGCGTCGCTCTCGGGTGACGTGGATCCGACAATGAAACAGCCATTTTTAAAACTTTAACGTCTAACTGGTAACGAACCCTTCGGGGAAGCGTTGCTAAGACAGTGCTTGGTAGGCAGTTTAAATGGGGCGTTTTCCTCCAAAAGAGTAACGGAGGAGTTTATTAAGGTCAGCTTAGCCCGGATGGAAATCGGGCAGGACGTGCAAACGCAAAAGCTGGCTTGACTGCAAGTCCTACAAGACGAGCAGGTGCGAAAGCAGAAGTTAGTGACCCGACGGCCCTTCATAGAAAGGCCGGAGACACCGGATAAAAGCTACTCCGGGGATAACAGGCTAGTATTGTCCGAGCGTCCCTAGCGACGACAATGCTCGGCACCTCGATGTCGGCTCGCCACAGCGCGGGGGTGTAGAAGCTCCCAAGCGTTTGGCTGTTCGCCAATTAAAGTGGCACGTGAGCTGGGTTCAGACCGTCAACAAGATAACCCAATCGAAGGTAACGAAGCGAAAGCGGAAACTGTTAAAAAAGAAGAAACGGCGGCCCAGGAAAGCAATTTCCTGGAGTGAAGCCTTGCATTCAAGTCTGTCATTCGTCCGACAAATCGCAAGGCAAGAAAATCGACTCATATCGGTGAAGTCCTTACTTGGTTTAGACCTGAACCATGAGGATAATACCGAGGGAAGTCGTGCATGGAGTTATGGAATTTATTTTATGCATTGACCCCTTAGAGACTTAGCGCGTAAGCGCTGGAGTCCGGCAATCGTGCCGGGCTAACACGTCGGTCATCTTACTAAATTCATTTTTAGCGAGATGGTGGTATAGTCCAACCCGCCAGTAATGGCGATGAAGAATAAGTTGCGTGAGACAGGTCGGTCTCTATCTGCTGCAGGCGTGAAATACTTGAGGGGAGTTGACCTTAGTACGAGAGGACTGGGTTGAACATACCTCTGGTCTACCGGCTTTGCTACCAAGTGAATTGCCGGGTAGCTATGTATGGAAGGGATAAGCGCTGAAAGCATCTAAGCGCGAAGCCCACCCCAAGATTAGGTATGCGTGATTTCGTCATAGACTATGACGTTGATAGGCGCTCGGTGTAAGAACAGCAATGTTTTTAGCCAAGGCGTACTAATAATCCCGCCAACCATCCCAATGCTGACTTGCATTCGATCTGTGTTTGTACTTTGCGGGGACGTGTCACGGTCTGCTGACCGCGCGCTTACGCTCGGCATCTTCGTGCCTTCGCGAAGCCCCTCAAAGCACAAACACAGATCTCATTTCTGATCTACAATCAGAAATCCAAACAAAAAGGCGGCGGGGCGCTGCTCATATTTTTGTGTTTCGAAGAGTGTCTCGGAGCCGCGAAGGCGGCGAGAGCCAAGGCGGCCAGCCAGTAGGCTGGAACGCCGTCCCTGAGAAATATAAAAATATGAGCAGCACCACGAACGGCTTTTTGATGTCGGTGCTTCATTCGGGCGTGCCCCACCTCTTCCCATTCCGAACAGAGAAGTGAAAGCGTCCCAATCCCATGATACTTGCGGGTTCGCCTGCGGGGAAAGTAGGATGTGCCGACATCAAAGTGCCGTTAAAGATAATTGATAAAAAGAAAGACGCTGCGCATTAATTTGCGTGGCGTCTTTTTGTTTTGCGGCACTACGGCTCGATCCATGTCGCATAGGCGGCGATGAGGGGATTCCCAGATCGGTCAATAAACTCGCTTGCCCTGCTAACCGTCCATCCTTTGACAGCAGAGGAACTCGGTCGGATTTTGTATCGTGCCCGGTCTTCTTCTTGGGATGCTTCGGAATATAGCAACAGTTCTAGAGCCATCGCTCGCTGGTTAAGTTGGCAAGGGAGCGGGTTACTTCCGGCAAACACTTCTTTTCCTAAAAGTCGGATAGAGCAATCCATTCCCGAAATTGGTTTTACGTGGCCAAAGTACGGTCCAACCTTTCCGCCGCTGGCAAATAGAAGACATTCAGTCAGTGTTGAAAGGTCATACCCTTGACCAATGACATACGACGGAGCTAAAAGGATTTCTATCATACTCTACCTCCGTAGAAAATATATATCGCAGGGTTGTTGACGTCAATCAAGACAATGTCCTTCTCATCCTCTATAATGAATACATGTCCACTCGCCGCGCAAAGCAACTCCTCTACGGCACGCTCTACGTGTTGATCGTGCTGATCGTTTTCGCCGGCATTTATTTTGTGGTTGTGCATCCGTTCATCGTTGCGTCTACGCCCGTGGGATGCACGCCGAACACCTGCGCGCCGACGAGCACGGCGTGGGTCGTGGCGGGGCCGGCGCCACTGCTCACGTTCACCACGAGTCCGGGTCACTATTCCTTCCTTGCGCAAGTGACGAATCAAGATGCCGACTACGGCGCGCAGGTGATTGATTATGCGATCGACCTCGATGACGCCTCCGGCACGGTGTTGCAATCAATTCCTGCGCAGTCGTTCATCTATCCGTCGCAGACGAAATATTTGGCGGTGTTGAATCAGGCGGTGGCGCAACCATTCGATCACGCGACGCTCGTCACGACCGGTGCGTCGTGGCTTACGAGTTCGACGATCGGCACGATCCCGGCGATCGCGCCGGGCCAGTTCGCGTTGCAGAATATCCAAACGAGCGTCGGGTCCACGACGGTCGCCATCGGCGGCCAGCTCGTCAACACGAGCGTCGCGTCGTTCGGGCAGGTGATCGTCGTTGTTATTTTCAATGATCCGAATGGGAATCTGATCGGCGTCTCCCAGACGGAACTCGACAACGTCGTCGCCGGCGCGACGAATCCGTTTTCCGTGATCTATCCCGCCGCGCCGAATATCAATCCGTCGCTGAATCAGATTTTGGTATACGCCCTCCGATAGCTATGTTTGCGTTATTCATTCCGGTAGGCATCCTCCTCGCGGCGAGCTTGATCATTCTTTCTGCGATCTCGCTTCACTTTTTTGCGTTTCAGATCGTCTGGATCGTGCTTGGCGTCGGGCTTGTTGTGGCATCGTCGTACGTGGACATCCGCGCGATCTTTAATGCGCAATGGGTGACGTGGGGACTCTATGCCATCGCGCTCGCACTGATGGCGCTTTCACTCCTCACCTCGCCGCTCATTCGTAACACGCACAGCTGGCTCGTGCTTGGGCCGTTCAGCCTTCAGCCGGTGGAGTTGATGAAGGTCGCGCTCATCCTTTTATACGCGAACTATTTCAGCAAGCGGCACCTCGCGATCGCGCGCTGGCAGAATATTTTTACTTCATTTCTTTTTTTTATCGTGCCGGCGGCGATCTCGGTGAAGTTACCTGACCTTGGCTCGGCGGTGATCTTCTTTGGCATCTGGTTTGGCTTTTTGTTATTGCTCGGATTGCCGTGGCGGCGCGTGGTGCTCGCGGTCGTCGTCATCCTGCTCGCCGGCGGCCTCATCTGGACATACGTTTTGAAGCCGTATCACCGAGCGCGCATCGTCGGATTTTTGTATCCCGATCAGAACGCGCTTGGCATCAACTACAGCGCGATCCAATCCAAGATCGCGATCGGCTCCGCCGGATTCTGGGGGCAGGGATATGGACAGGGGACGCAAGCTCAGCTTGGGTTTTTGTCCGAGCCGTCGGAAGACTTCGTTTTTTCTGCGTTCATCGAGGAGTGGGGAGTCTTCGGCGGCATCGTGATCGTCGCGGCATTCTTATTTTTGATATTCCAAATATTGCGGATCGGCCTGCTTGCTGATGAAAACTTTGAAAAATTTATCTGCCTCGGTGCGGCGATGATGTTCGGCGTGCAGTTCCTTCTAAACACCGGCTCTGTGACCGGGCTCCTGCCCGTCATCGGCGTGACCTTCCCATTCCTGAGCTACGGCGGATCAAGCATGCTCGCGAATTTCTTTATGCTGTCGATGGTGAATTCGATAAGGAAGCGATCGTGATGGTTTTTTTTACTAAGAAAATTATTATTTGGTTGGTTATTGTCGTGGTCATCGCCGCCGCGGCGCTGTTTTTTTTCAATCTTGATCCGGTGAGCGCGTCGGCGAACGGATCGCAAATAGTATTTCAGGTGAATCCTGGCGATGGCTTTCGCGAGGTCGCGCAATATCTTGCCGCCGAGCATCTTATTCGCAGTCCGCTCGCGTTCGATATTTTTTCTCTGATAGACGGCCGCGCGTTCGAGTTGAAGCCGGGACTGTACAAGCTAAGCCCATCGATGGAACGTGGAGCAGATCGTCGCCGTACTTTCCGATGGCACTGCGGGGGAGGCGACGGTCACGATTCCGGAGGGTTCGAATATTTTTGATATTGATCGGATCTTGAGCGCCGCGCTCGTGATCCGTCCTGGCGAGCTCATCAACTTTACGAGCACGCAAAATCTGGAGGGGCGGCTTTTTCCCGACACCTACCAGTTTTATACGAACGACAATGTGGCGGACGTGGTGAACGTGATGACGGATAACTTCAATACAAAGGCGGAGCCGCTGCTTGCCGCCGGCTCATCCTCCGTGGCACAGCAAAAAGAGACCCTTATCATCGCCTCGATCATACAAGAGGAGGTGCCGGATCAGGCGGACCAGGAGCTTGTGGCGGGGATCATCCTTAAGCGCCTAGCCGACGGGATGCCGCTCGATATCGACGCCACGGTCTGCTACGCCAAGCTTTTGGCGGCCTCAACGTCCACCCCCCCTCCAAAGCCGGGGCCCTGCCAGCTCTCCGCTCTTGACTTTCAAATCGATTCGCCTTACAATACCTACTTGAATAAGGGTTTGCCTCCCGCGTCAATCGGCAACCCCGGCACTTCCGCCATTACCGCAGCGCTCCATCCCCAGAGTTCCCCCTACTTTTATTATTTGAGCGATCCCGCGACGGGAAAAACAATTTTCGCCAAGACCCTTGACGAACAGAACCAAAATAGAGTTAAATACTTAGAAAGCAATTAAGAAACGGAACCCTTTTAAAAAAAGGAGGGCGAAGCCGTTTTTTTGCGTCTTGGGAGGGTATTGATGAACAGGGAGTGAGCGATAGGGAATGTGTTTTGAAAAGGTTGATTCTTATCCAGCTTTTCAAAACACATTCCCTATCGCGAACGGTTATAAAGGCCGAAAAAAACAAAATGACCACCACATTTTATTTCATCGACGTGTATAAAGATCCGCCGCGAAGGTAACACTCCGCGTGCGCGTTTTTGATGTTTGATGATGGTTAAAAATTGATGAAATAAATTTTAAAAATAACCCATGGCAAAATTCACCTCTACCAAAGACTTTTCAAAATCAAAACCGCTTATCTCTCCTTATAACCTTAACGAGGCGCAGTTGAAGTCGTACCAGTGGTTCCTCGAAAAGGGTTTGAATGAGTTGCTCGAGGAGATCTCTCCGATCCGCGACCATACCGGCAAGGAGTTCGAACTTTATTTTTCCAATTATCGCTTTGACGAACCGAAATACGACGAGACAACCGCCCGCTACAAAGAGGCGACGTATGAGGCGCCGCTTCGCTGCACGCTTCGCTTGGTGAACAATCGCACCGGCCACGAGCACAAGCAGGAAGTGTACTTCGGCGATTTCCCGATCATGACCACGCGCGGCACGTTCATCGTGAACGGCGTCGAGCGCGTCGTCGTTGCTCAGCTCGTGCGTTCCGCGGGCGTCTACTTTACCGCAGTACCGTACCGCGGCCGCCAGCTCTTCGGTGCAAAGATCATCCCGAACCGCGGCGCATGGCTCGAGTTCGAGACAGACATCGACGGCACGATCAGCGTCAAGATCGACCGTCACCGCAAAGTGCCGGTGAGCGCACTGCTCCGTATTTTCGGCATGGACACGGAGACCATTAAGAAGACGTTTGAAAAGGATGACACCGGCCTCGTTAAGTTTATTGAAGCAACATTAAAAAAGGATGTAGCGAAAGATGCCGCAGAGTCATATATAGAGATCTATAAGCGGCAGCGCCCGGGCGATCCGGCCGCCGCCGACACCGCAAAGAACCTTATCGCGGCGATGTTCGAACGCGCCGACCGCTACGACCTTTCCGAGGTCGGACGCTACAAGATGAACCAGCGCCTGGAGCTCGATAAGAAGAAGACGAACAAGCTTCTCGACGCGGAGGATCTTACGATGATCATCAAAGAGATCATCAAGTTGAACAACGACGCGGACGCCGAGCCGGATGACATCGACCACTTGGGCAACCGCCGCTTGAAGGCGGTGGGCGAGCTCTTGCAGGGTCGCCTGCGCATCGGTCTCGCGCGCTTGCGCCGCATCATCCAGGACAGGATGTCCACCGAAGACAAGGACAACCTGATGCCGGCACAGCTCGTGAACTTCCGTCCGATCGCGGCGGTCATCAAGGAGTTTTTCGCATCATCCCAGCTTTCGCAATTCATGGACCAGGTCAATCCGTTCGCCGAGCTTGAGCACAAGCGCCGCATTTCCGCGCTCGGTCCGGGCGGCCTCACGCGCGAGCGCGCCTCGTTCGAGGTTCGCGACGTGCACCGCTCGCACTACGGCCGCATCTGCCCGATTCAAACCCCGGAAGGTTCGAACATCGGTCTTATCAACTATCTCGCAAGCTATACCCGCATCAACGACTTCGGGTTTTTGGAGGCGCCGTATGCAAAGGTGGTGAAGGGCGTCGTCACAAAAGAGATCGTCTGGTACGACGCTTCGGAAGAAGAAAAGTTCAAGATCACGCACGCGGGCAGTCCGAAGGATGCCAACGGCAAACTGATCGGCCCGACGCTCGAGGCGCGCATCAAAGGCGAGCCGGGAACGGTCACGCCGGATGAGGTGGATCTGATCGACGTCGCGCCGCATGAGTTCATCTCCGTTGCCACGTCACTCATCCCGTTCCTCCAGCACGACGACGCAAACCGCGCGCTGATGGGTTCGAACATGCAACGCCAGGCAGTCGTGTCCGTGAAGCCGGACGCCGCATACGTTTCAACCGGGCAGGAAGAAAAAGTGGCGCTCGATTCGGGCTATGTGATCGTTGCCGAAGACAACGGCGAGATCATCGAAGTCGATGGTGCGCATTTGAAAGTAAAGTATCCGAAGATCACCAAGAATTACACGCTCGAGAAATTCAAGCGCTCGAACCAGTTCACCTGTATCTCGCAGAAGCCGCTCGTGCTTCGCGGCGATATGGTCAAGAAGGGGCAGGTGCTCGTTGACGGTCCTTCTATAGAGAACGGCATCCTCGCACTTGGTCAGAACCTGCTCGTTTCCTTCGTCTCATGGGAAGGCGCAAACTTCGAGGACGCCATCATCATCTCGGAGCGCGTCGTTCAGCAGGATCGCTTCACCTCGATCCACATCGATGAATATTCGTGCGATGTGCGCGATACGAAGCTTGGTCCGGAGGTCACGACCTACGACATCCCGAACGTTTCGGAAGATAAATTAAAGAACTTGGACGAAGAGGGAATTGTCCGTATCGGCGCCGAAGTAAAAGCCGGCGACATTTTGGTCGGCAAGATCTCGCCGAAGGGCGAGTCGGAGCTGACGTCGGAAGAGCGCCTGCTTCGCGCCATCTTCGGCGACAAAGCGCGCGATGTCAAAGACACTTCGCTCACGCTTCCGCACGGAAAGATCGGCCGCGTGGTGAACGTGAAGATCTTCGACCGCGAGCGCGGCGATAAGTTGGAACCGGGAATCATCCGCCGCATCCAGGTGGAAATCGCAGAACTTCGTAAGGTGCAGGCAGGCGACAAGCTCGCAGGCCGTCACGGAAACAAAGGCGTCATCTCTCAGGTGCGCGCCGTAGAAGACATGCCGTACTTCGAGGACGGCACGCCGGTGGATATTATTTTGAATCCGTTGGGCGTCGTCTCGCGTATGAACCTTGGACAGATTTTGGAAACGCATCTTGGCTATGCGGCAGCGAAGCTTGGCTATCGCGCCATCACGCCGGGACTCGATTCCGCGACGGAGCAGGATATCCGCGATGAGCTTAAGAAAGCCGGCTTGCCGGAGGACGGCAAGATGAAGCTGTTTGACGGCCGCACGGGCGAGGCGTTCCAGAATCGCGCGACAGTCGGGCAGATCTACATGCTCAAGCTCAACCACTTGGTGGAGGACAAGGCGCACATGCGCTCGATCGGCCCTTACTCCTTGATCACTCAGCAGCCGCTCGGCGGAAAGGCGCAGTTCGGCGGACAGCGCTTTGGAGAAATGGAAGTCTGGGCTTTGGAAGGTTATGGCGCACGCCACACCTTGCAGGAAATGTTGACAATCAAGTCCGACGACGTCGTCGGCCGCGCCGCGGCATACGAATCGATCATCCGCGGCGAGACGATCAAAGAACCGAACGTTCCGGCATCGTTCAATGTGCTCGTGAACGAATTAAAGTCGCTCGGATTCAACATCCAGTTGCTCTACGAGAACGAAGGCGATCGCAAGGATGCGTTCTCCGCATTGCGCATCACCGTCGCATCGGCGGAAGACATCTTGCGCTGGTCGCACGGCGAGGTCATCAAACCGGAAACGATCAACTATCGCACCCAGCGTCCGGAAAAGGACGGCTTGTTCAGCGAGCGCATCTTTGGTCCTACCAAGGATTATGAATGCTACTGCGGTAAGTACCGGAGGATTCGCTACAAGGGCGTGGTGTGCGATAAGTGCGGCGTGGAAGTCACGCGCGCGGCGGTTCGCCGCGAGCGCATCGGTCACATCGCTCTCGCGACGCCGGTCAGCCACATCTGGTTCCTCAAGAGCATCCCGTCGCGCCTTTCATTGGCGTTGGATGTTTCGGCGCAGAAGCTCGAGCGCGTCATCTATTATTCCGCGTATATCATCACCGATATCAAAGAAGAGAATCGCAAGCAGGCACTCGATGATCTTGATCGCGAATTGAAGGGCAAATTGAAGACCGTCGGCAATAAGGACAAGACGGTGAAAGGGGAGATCGAGGATGCTGCAGATCTCACGAAGGAATATTTGGAGAAGTTGCGCATCGGTCAGATCCTCTCCGAGAACGAATACTTCACGCTCTCCCGCAAGTTTGGAAATATCTTTAAGGCGTCGTCCGGCGCAGAAGCTGTCCAATCGATCTTGCAGAAGCTCGACCTCAAGAAGGAGGTTGCGGCAATCGAGAAGGAGCTCGAAGGCGCAAAGGACCCGATGGCGCAGAGCAAGCTGCTCCGTCGCCTCAAGATGTTCAAGGCGATGATCCGCAACGGCGGCCGTCCGGAATGGATGATCACGACGATCCTGCCGGTGCTTCCTCCGGACCTTCGTCCGATGGTGGCGCTCGACGGCGGACGCTATGCGACCTCCGACTTGAACGACCTTTACCGCCGCGTCATCAATCGCAACAATCGCTTGAAGAAGCTCCTGGAGATCAAGGCACCGGACGTCATCGTCCGCAACGAAAAGCGCATGCTCCAGGAAGCCGTGGATGCATTGATCGACAATTCCGCGCGCTTCGGCACGCAGCAGCTTTCGGCACAGCGCCGCCCGCTTCGCTCTTTGGCAGACATGTTAAAGGGCAAGCAGGGTCGCTTCCGCCAGAATCTTCTCGGAAAGCGCGTGGATTATTCCGGCCGCTCCGTGATCGTCGTCGGTCCGAAGCTCAAGCTCGACCAGATGGGCATTCCGAAACGCATGGCACTGGAACTGTTCCGCCCGTTCGTGATCAGCGAGATCATCAAGCAGGGATTGGCACATAACATCCGCAGTGCGTCGCGCTTCATCGAAGAGCACACGCCGGAAGTGCTGGCGATTCTCGAAGAGATCATCAAAGACAAGCACGTGTTGCTCAATCGCGCTCCTACGTTGCATCGCCTTTCGGTGCAGGCGTTCCGTCCGCAGTTGGTTGAGGGCCTTGCCCTCAAACTCCCGCCGCTCGTCTGTCCGGCGTTCAACGCCGACTTCGACGGCGACCAGATGGCCGTCCATCTTCCGCTCTCCGACGCCGCGCAAAAGGAAGCCCGCGAGATCATGTCCGCCGGCCGCAACTTGCTGAAGCCCGCCACCGGCGACCTCATCACCGCGCCGATCAACGACGTGGTGCTCGGCCTTTATTACATCACCCGCATGGGCGAGCAGAAGGGCGAACTTCGCCACTTCGTCGATTTCGATGAGGCCTTGCTCGCGTACCAGTTCAATTTCGTGACCCTCCAGACGCCGATCAAGATCGCCATTCACGGGATGATGACGGAGACGACCGTCGGCCGTCTGATCTTCAACAAAGCGCTCGACGGTAACGTGGATTACGTGAACGACATCATGACCAAGCCGAAGATCAGCAAGTTGCTCTCGAAGATTTTCGAGAAGCACGGCATGGACGTCACGCGCGATACGATCGATCGCATGAAGCTCCTCGGCTTCGAGATGGCAACGGTCTCCGGCATCACGTGGGCGATGTCCGACCTTATCATCCCGCCGCAGAAGAAGGAGATCATCAAGAAGACGCTCGAAGAAGTGGATCTCGCCAACAGCCAGTTCGCCGAAGGCTTGCTCACCGCATCCGAGCGCCGCAGCCGCGTCATCATGATGTGGAAGAAGGCCCAAGACGACCTTGCAAAGATCATTCTTACCATCTTCCCGAAGGACAACAATATCTTCCAGATCGTCGATTCCAAGTCCCGCGGTTCGTGGTCCCAGCCGATCCAGATGATGGGCATGAAAGGGCTTGTGCAGAACCCGAAGGGAGAGACCATCGAGCTTCCTATTAAATCTTCATTAAAAGAAGGGCTTTCGGTGCTCGAATACTTTATCGCAACCCACGGTGCTCGTAAGGGAACGACCGATACGGCACTCAAGACCGCACAGGCAGGTTATCTCACGCGCCGCTTGGTGGATGTGTCACAGGACCTCACCATCCGTGAAGAGGATTGCAGGACGAAGGAAGGCTTGGAGATCTTGCGCGCCGACGGCAAGGAGTTCAATCACAGCTTTGCTTCCAAATTGTTCTCGCGCACGGCGCTCGCTGAGATAAAGATCGGCAACAAGATCGTTGTCCGTGCAAACGAAGTGATCAATCGCGACCAGGCCGATGAGATCGATGCTTCCAAGCTCGATTCCGTCATCGTCCGTTCGCCGATCTCCTGCAAGACGTTCTATGGCATCTGCGCAAAGTGCTATGGCTACGACCTCAGCATCAATGAACTCGTAAAGATGGGCACCGCGGTCGGCGTCATCGCCGCCCAGTCCATCGGCGAGCCGGGCACCCAGCTCACCATGCGTACCTTCCACCAGGGAGGCGCCGCCGGTGCCGACATCACGCACGGCCTTCCCCGCGTAGAGGAAATCTTCGAGACCCGCGCGCCGAAAGGCCGCGCGATCCTCGCGCCGTTCGACGGCACGATCGACAAGGTTGAAGAGCGCGGCACGTTGAAAGTGGTCCGCTTCATCTCGGAAAACAAGAAGGCAAAGGCAACCGGAGATCAGCGTCTCGCGCGGAACCGTCCTCTTTGGAAAAGCAGGGGATAAGGTTGCGAAGGGCGACCAGCTTTCGGAAGGGAATATGGACATCCACGAGCTCTTTGAACATCGCGGTATGGGCGCGGT
The DNA here is from genome assembly GCA_963718575.1 of uncultured bacterium. Lineage (GTDB taxonomy): Bacteria > Patescibacteriota > Minisyncoccia > UBA6257 > 2-01-FULL-56-20 > JAKAGE01. The sequence goes on from OY970358.1 coordinate 715,009, forward strand.
CGGCCGCTACATCGTAAACGAAGTGCAGAGGATCTATCTTTCGGAAGGTGCTTCCATCAACAATAAGCACATCGAAATGATCGTGAAGCAGATGTTCTCGCGCGTGAAGATCTCCGACGGCGGCGATGCGGATGATTTCGTGATGGGCGAGATCGTCGAGAAGTCGAAGTTCCTCGAAGTGAATAAAGAGCTCAAGAAGGCCGGCAAGCGGGTGGCGAAGGCGGAGGAAGTTCTGCTTGGCATCACCCGTATCTCGCTCTCTGCGGAATCGTTCTTGTCTGCGGCATCATTCCAGGATACCTCACGCGTACTCGTGAAAGCCGCCATCGAAGGCAAGATCGACAAACTCCGCGGCCTCAAGGAAAACGTCATCATCGGCCGGCTGATCCCTGCCGGTAAGCGTGATCTTCCTGCGGACGAAATGCTCCACGAGTCGGACGTGGCCGAAGAAGAAGATGCGGCCGTGGTAGCCGAATAAGCTTAGGCAGGGAGGTTGTATCGGACACCTAGCGTTAAGAAACGACGGTGCCCGATACAACCTCCCTGCCACGCTGGACTTTTTAAAAAGATTCGGATAGAATACAACCCAATGACCAACGAAGAAAAGGATAAGAAGGAATACGAGCTCGCGCTGCTTTTAAAGAGCGAGGATAACTTGGCGGGCGTGTTGACGCTCGTCGGGACGCACAACGCCGAAGGCGTCACCGAGGCTCGTGCAAAGCGCCTCCAGCTCGCGTACGAGATCAAGAAGCACACCGAGGCGGTATTCGTCTACTTCACCTTCAAGATGTTCGGCGATGATATGAAGGCGCTTGAGCATGATCTGAACACCCACGCCGACGTGCTCCGCTTTATGGTGATCGCCTCGCCGGCTCCGGCCGAGCGCAACGCAACATCGGCAATGCCGCCGCGCGAAGAGCGCCGCCCGCGCAGCTCGACGCCGTATTCGACTCCCGCTGCCGCGCCATCCGAAGCGCCGCGTCCGGCCGCATCCAAACCACTGAGCAACGAAGCGCTCGAGAAGAAAATCGAAGAGATTCTAAAGTAGTAAATACAGAAAACCACTAGTCTTTCGGGTGCGGCGTTCCGGTCTGCCAACCGGCCGCCTGCGCGCTCGGCACCTTCGTGCCTCCGCGAGCCCCCTCAAAACCAGTGGTTTTTGTATTTGCTACTTCAATTTCGTTTCGCTCTTATCTTTCACTCGCCAGTTTATTTCAAAGGAAATGGAATATTTATTTGGGATTTTCCATCGAGAAAATCTGAGCCAAAAAAATTGATATTTGTTTTCGGCGATTTTCCCAAGGCCAAATCTATTAAGTGTGAGTTCTATATCTATGGACATAGTTAAAGTGTAGCACTGTCCAAATTCAAATAAAAAAGACCCAGCGATGGGTCTTTTTTATTTTACTACACGGTGAAAGGCACCGCGCCTTCTTGACAGATGTATTATCCATAATACGCGCGATTGTATGGATGTCAATTCGGATCAATGTGGACTGGCGGAGAATCGAATCCCGAACTGCCATCTGTCAAGAAGGCCGTGATACCATTTCACTACCAGCCCCATTGACCAGCGAAATGTAGTGCATCACCCATTAAAATCCTGTTAATGCATGATCCCAATCGGAAAGAGGGCTCAGACATGCTGTTTAAAAGGTGTCTCGGAAGCGCGAAGGCGCTGAGAGCCAAGGCGGCCGGCCAGCAGGCCGGAACGCCGTCCTTTTAAACAGCATGTCTGAACCCTCTTTCCTTTAAGAGAGTTTTAATGCCAAGTGTGCTAGAATGGGGCTATAAAAGGTTCGAAAACCATATTAATAAAACAAACAAAACATGGATCTAAATAAGGTCATTTTGGTGGGACGGGTGACGGCGGATCCGCAGGTGCGCTCCACGCCGGGCGGGCAGTCGGTCACGACGATCGGCGTGGCCACGAACCGCACGTGGACGGACAAGGCCGGGCAAAAACAGGAGCAGACGGAGTTTCATAACGTCGTGCTGTGGGGTCGCACTGCGGAGATCGCGGGGCAGTATCTGACGAAGGGCGCGATGGTGCTCATCGAAGGACGCTTGCAGACGCGCAGCTGGACGGACAAGAATGGCCAGCAGCGTAAGACGACGGAAGTGATGGCCGAGCGCATGCAGCTCGGGCCTCGCGCCGCTGGCGGCGGGGGAGGACAAGGCGGCGGACGGAGCTTTGGCTCCGGCGCACCGGCATCGTCTTCGCAGGGGGGTGATAATAAAGACGCCGCGCCTTCACTCGACGAGATCCCGGTGATCAATTTGGAAGAGGACGAGATCAAGCCGGAGGACATTCCGTTTTAAGCAAGTCTGCATTGGATCTTGCTACCGCGTAGGAACGCTCAAACGCTCGACTCAAAGCAGACTTGCTTAAAATACCATTCGGGGGTAATATATTCCCTATGGCAAAGAAAGTAAAAACAACGTTAACGATCCAACTTCCCGCTGGCAAGGCCACACCTGCGCCGCCGGTAGGTACCGCGCTCGGCCCTCAGGGCATCAACATCCAGGACTTCTGCAAGCAGTTCAACGATGCTACGCGGGATATGGGTGGCGATATCGTCCCGGCCGTTCTCACGATTTTTGAGGATCGCACATTCAGCTTTGTGCTGAAGACGCCTCCGGCGTCGGCATTGCTCAAGCAGGCCGCAGGTATCGAAAAAGGCGCCGCGAATCCGCTCACGGGCAAAGTTGGCAAGGTGACGAAAGCCGACATCCGTAAGATCGCGGAGAGAAAGCTTCCCGACCTGAACACTGACAACCTGGAAGCCGCGGAAAGAATCATCATGGGCACCGCAAAGAATATGGGAATCGAGGTGATTGGGTAGAATAAAAAAACCGGCGAAAGCCGGTTTTTTTATCATTTCACTTCAGCCATCACCCGGTCGAACGTCTGCTGTTCGTTGAGCGAGGTGGTGTCGAGCACAAAATCGTAGTGCGCGGGATCGAGATGGTTCTCGATGCCATAGAGCATTTTATACCGCTCGCGCTCCATCTTTTCGCGCTCGGCGGTGGCAACCGTCACTTCGTCGGTGGACCTGTCGACATTTTCCTTCTTCTCTCCCGAGCGCATTGCGCCAACGATCGGATTGACGGTGAGTAGAATATTGAACACCTTGAACGGACTGCTCTTTGCAAAATACCATGCGACGCGCCCTTGGACGATCAGGTTATCCTTCTTGCGCATCAGCGCCGCCTGGCGCTGGTCCACTGCCTGCTCGGTTGCCGGATCTTCTTTTAGGTGAGCGTAGAATTGGTCGATGCTGAGATTTTTTTCTGTCGCCATGTCGCGCAGAATACCGCCGACATACAATTCTTCATAGTGCAACGCATTCGCCAGCTTTTTTGCAAGTGTGGTTTTGCCAGCTCCGGGACTTCCGCCGATCGTGATGATCATAGGTATATTAAAACATATTAAAGTCGCCGGTGAAAATATTGAAAAATCGCTCGTTTTCGACTATTATCAACAATATCAATGAGCAGCTATAAACCAACCATCGGCCTCGAGGTACACGCGGAATTGAAGACGCGAACCAAGATGTTTTGTGATTCGCTGAACGATCCTGACGAAAAGCATCCGAATGTGAACGTGTGCCCGGTGTGTATGGGTCATCCGGGAGCGCTGCCGGTGCCGAACCGGAAGGCGATTGAGCATGTCATCAAAGTCGGCTTTGCGCTTGGCGGGACGCCGAACGAGAAATCCCACTTCGACCGCAAGAATTATTTCTATCCTGACCTTCCGAAGGCATATCAAATTTCGCAGTCGGGCCAGCCGCTCGTGGTTGGCGGAACGCTCAAGGGTGTGAAGATCAATCATATCCATTTGGAGGAGGACGCGGGTAAGCTGATGCACGACGATGCGGGCGGCGGAACGCTCGTGGATTACAATCGCTCGAGCGTGCCGCTCATGGAACTTGTGACCGAGCCGGATATTCACACGCCCGAAGATGCGGTGGCGTTCATGAAAGAGCTGCAGCTCATTCTGCGCTATCTTGGCGTTTCGGACGCCGACCTTGAGCGCGGGCAGATGCGCGCCGACGCGAACATTTCCATTTCGCCGGACGACACGCTTGGCACGCGCGCGGAGGTCAAGAATCTGAACTCGTTCAACTCGGTGTTCCAGGCGATCAACTACGAGATCAAACGGCAGACGGAAATTTTAGACAAAGGCGAGAAAGTTCAACAGGAAACACGTGGCTGGGATGATACAAAGCAGAAGAGCGTGTCTCAGCGCTCAAAAGAGGAGGCGCAGGACTATCGCTACTTTCCGGAACCGGACATCCCGCCGTTCGAGACTGCGTCGCTTGGCTTGGAAGCGATTCGCGATTCAGTGCCCGAGCTCCCTGCCGCGAAGCGGGCGCGGTTTACAAAGGAATATGGATTGGACGAACACGCCGCCGATGCGCTTGCGGGGGATATCGCCGCCGCGAATTATTTCGAGGAAGCGGTTTCCGAATTCCGCGAGGATATCCCGGATGGCAATATTGCCACGCTTTATAATTACCTCTCGAGCGATTTGCGCGGATTGATGAACCTGGCGGGCACGACATTTGCCGATCTTAAAGTGCGCCCGGAGCATTTGGCGTCGCTTGCGGTATTAATCGACGAGAAAAAGATCACGAGCCGGCAAGCGAAGGATATGCTTGCTAAGATGTTTGCGACCGGTGCCGATCCCGAGGAGATCATGAAGAGCGAGAACATCGGCATCGGAGATAGCGATGAAGTGGAGGCGGTCGTGCTCGCGATCATCGCGGAACATCACGCGGCCGTCGCGGATTATAAAAAGGGAAAGACAGCGAGCCTGCAGTTCCTTATCGGGCAGGCGATGGCGCGGTTGAAGGGTCGCGCCCGGCCTGATATGTTGAAGGAGATCTTTGAGAAGAATCTGGGGTAATCGGGAGTGGCCGGCCCTCTATTGTTGATTGGACTTTTTCACTTATTTTTCATATAATAATCAGAGCAACTAGAACGACATTCTCGCCAACAGGAGGTTGTAGGGATAATGTTCGGTATGAAGCAGAAGTTGACGATCCCCAGAATGACCGTTTTCAGAGTGGTGCGCGCCTGTTTCGTCGCGGTGTTTGCAACAGCTTTGATTTGCAGTTTTACGCTATTCCACCCGTTGCCGGAATTTGCGCATGAACACCAGGCGCTTGGATTTGTCATGCGCTTTTGGCCGCTCTACGTTCTTTGTGTATTCTTCTTGGTTACCATGTTTGCGCCCCTTGCTGTCAGGTGGGGACTGGCTCGGTTTCCAAAACCCCCACAACAGCCCGTCATTCAAGGGCCTCTGAATTCAACCACTGCGCAATTCGGCAATGAAGCGTACTACGAACATTTTCAAAGACCAGTGGCTCGTCAGAAGTCATGATTTCCAGGTTTCCGTTCGCGCGTGGAGCAGTAGCTCCCGCGCATTTTTTTACTTTAAAAAATCTCTTATCATTAAAACCGCTTCCGATTCCGACGCCACCCACTTTTTCACTTTGGATTTTTTAAACCACGTCATTTGCCGCTTCGCGTAGTGCCATGTGTTTAGTTTGATCGCCGCGATAGCATTTTCGAATGACAGTGTGCCGTTCAAATGGTCGATAATCTCGCGATAGCCGATCGCGTCGAAGGCGACGGGCGTCGTCCCGTATTTTTCTATGAGCGCGACAGTTTCGGCGACCAGTCCGTCGTGGATCATCGCATCCACGCGGCGGTCGATGCGTTCGCGCAAGACTTCCGGCGGGGGATTGAGTCCGAGCACGAGTGTTTCAAATAAAGGATCGCGCGTCATGCGTTGGGCGGTAAATGGTTCGCCGGTCGTGATCGCGACCTCGAGTGCGCGCACCACCCGGCGCGGATTCTTGGGGTCCACCACGTACGCCGCTTCGGGATCGCGCGCCACCAGCTTTTTAAACACCGCATCAAGGCCGTCCCGCGCGATCTCGGCCTCGATCTCCGCGCGCAGTTTCGGATCGGCCTGCGTCTTTGGGATGTCCAGATTCTCGAGCACCGCCTTTATGTAGAGGCCGGTGCCACCGACAAGCAGGGGAATCTTGCCGCGCGTGATGATCCCGTCGATCGCCGCGATGGCATCGCGCTGATATTCCGCCACGGTGTAATCCTCGCTGGGATTTTTGATGTCGATAAGATGATGCGGCACCGCGCGGCGTTCTGCCTCGGTCGGCTTCGCCGTGCCGATGTCCATTCCGCGATGGATCTGTCGCGAATCGGCTGAGACGATCTCGCCGCCGAGCGTTTGCGCGATCGCGATCCCGAGCGCGGTCTTTCCGCTCGCGGTGGGTCCGATAACGGCGACGATTTTCGGTTTGTTTGACATTTTAGCTATTATATAGTATTCTAAACTCAGAGTTTTGAGGAGGCGAGCGATGATTCAATGCTTTTGGTATGCAGGGAAGCTATTCCTTGAAGCATCCCTGGCGATCGTCGCCATTCTGTTTGTCGGAGCAATGGCGTTCGCAGTTGTTTGGTTTACCTGGATCGGCTATTCGGAGCTTGTAGAGGCTTGGCGGAGATATCGCGAGAATCGTTTCGACCCTCCCTGGCCAATACCAATAGTTCCACGAACGAAGAAACCTTAAGGGCTTTGACGCCGTGCTCGCGTCGAAGCCTTTTCCTTAGCAAAACGCCTAGAGCGTTTTTTCTTTTATCTCGACTTCGATATTTTTGATGAACTTCGCAAGCGGGATCTCTTTCTCCTCGCCCTTGCGGTCGCGCACGTTCACGGAGCTGCCGCTTTCTTCTTTTTCTCCGACGACGATGATGTAGGGGACCTTCATCATCTCCGCTTCGCGGATGCGCTTACCGAGCGATTCATTTGCGTCGGCGAGTTCCGCGCGGATGCCGGCGGCGAGCAGGGTCTCGTGCACCTTTGCGCCATACTCCGCAAACTTTTCGCTGACGGGGAGGATCGCCGCCTGCACCGGCGCGAGCCAGACCGGGAACTTACCGGCAAAGTGTTCGATGGCGATGGAAAGGAATCGTTCGATTGATCCCATGATGGCGGCATGGATCATCACGATACGTTCCCGCTCGCCATCTTCGTTGATACAGACAAGGTCAAATCGTTCCGGTTGGACCATATCGAGCTGGATGGTTGCCACTTGCCATTCGCGTCCGATCGCATCTTTTACCATGAAATCAAGCTTTAGGCCCGTAGAATGCCGCTTCGCCTATTCCCTCAAACCATTTCACGCTCTTTTCCGTTACGATCTCGCGCAAGATATTTTCCGCCTCTGTCCAACGACCCTTGTCGCCAAGATATTTTTCCGGATGTGCCGGATCATGGAGAGATAACCGCACCCGCATTGTAAATCCGAATGCACTATAGAATTCGATGAACAATATCCCAGACTTTCAGAAATTCTTCCTTTGCCTGTGACATGCGGCAGAATACATGGGCATCGTCTTGGGTAATGGCACGCACGCGGGAAAGTCCGGCAGCTCACCGGTCTGCTCATCGCGATAACACATTGTGGTATTGGCATAGCGTTGAGGGAGTTCGCGATAGCTCCATTGCTTGCGTGCATAGATCTGCGTGTGGTGCGGGCAGTTCATTGGCTTCATGCGCGTAGATTCGTGTCCTTCGCGCGTTTTAATACGGAACAATTCATCTTTGAACTTTTCCCAATGTCCGCTCGTTTCGTAAAGCTCCTTTTTTGTGATGTGGGGAATCTCCACTTGCATATATCCGCGCTCTTTGCGAAGCTTCCAAACGAATTCATCGAGGAGATTGCGGAGCGAAAGTTCCTTTGGGCGTCCATAGTGGGAGACCTGCGCCGACAAGATCGGAGAAAATAAAGAGGTCGAGCTGGGGGCCGAGTTTTTTGTGGTCACGCTTCTTTGCCTCTTCAAGCAGGGCTTTCATAATCCTTTAATGCTTCTTTGCTTTCGAACGCCAGGCCGTAGATGCGTTGGAGCTGTTGATTTTTCTCGTCGCCGCGCCAGTAGGCGCCCGCGATCTTATCAAGCGTGAATCCGTCAGCGGGGATCTCGGAAGTGTTTTCCACGTGGCCGCCGCGGCAGAGATCAATAAGGACCGGTGTTTCGCCCGGCGCGCCGGTTTCATAAACGGTCAATTTTTTGTCCGTCGCCGCAAATTCATTTATTAAATCGAGCTTAAATGGCTGATCGGCAAAAAGTGTGCGGGCCTCGTCCGGCGACACCTCTCGGCCGGTGAACGGTAACTTCTTATTAACGAACGAGCGCATCGTCTTTTCGAGCGTCTTCAAATCATCCGGCGTCACCGCGCGGGGGAGCAGGAAATCGTAATAAAAACCGTTTTCGACGGTCGGGCCGATGCCGAGCTTTGCGTCGGGGAATTCTTTTAGCACCGCCGCCGCGAGCAGGTGGGCGAGCGAGTGGCGGATGTGGTCGAGATGCTCTGCGGAACCGGCGGATGAGTGCGTGGCCATAATATAGTCATTCTATGCTAATTATGCGATTTTTCAATAGGTTAATAAGAATTCAATGGCCTGTCTGATAGAGTTTTGCGATGATACTCGACGACGTCATAAAACTCCTCAGGTGGTGCGAAATAAAAATACTTTTGTCAGAACACCAATCGAACGCCTTATTTAAAGAAGGCGAGATTTGGTGGGGCGAGGTTGGTATGAGGGTTATCCTTAATCAAATTAAATCAATGGATAAAAAGCGTCTTGTGAAGAGAGTTGGAACATTGGATATGGAGGCTTTCGAAAAAGTCCAAGATGCGTTTTGGGATTTTTATCATGCCTCATAAAATAGCTACCCCGCCTTTGCGGGGCGGGGCGAGTGGGAAATCCAAAAGATGTATCCATTATATAAAAACATATCCGTCTGTCAAACTTGTTTTAACCAAATTTTAATAATTGCAAAAACCTCTGGCAGTGCGCTATTATACGGATATGCTTGATATTAAATTTATCCGCGAGAATGCGGATGCGGTGAAGGACGCGGCTATAAAGAAGAATCTGGATCCGAAGGCGATCGACAAATTGTTAGAGGTGGATGCCAAGCGGCGTGAATTCATGGCGTCGTCCGAAGCGCTCCGCGCGGAGCAGAAGAAGACGCAGGATCGCGAGGCGGGCGCCAAGTTAAAGGAGCAGTTCAAGGAGCAGGAGGAAAAATTGAAACCGCTCGAGAAACAATTTCGCGAGCTGATGGTGCGCGTGCCGAACATCATCGCACCCGAAGTACCGGTGGGCAAGGATGAAAGCGAAAACAAAGAAGTATTCCGCTGGATCCCGAATGGCGATGGTACGGGAAGCAATTCCGCCGAACCGCGCACGTTCGACTTCGCGCCGAAGGATCACATGGAGCTCGGCACATCGCTCGACATTTTGGACTTTGAAAAAGGCACCAAGGTGGGCGGTTTCCGCGGTTACTATGTAAAGAACGAAGGCGTTCAGCTCGTGATGGGTATCATGATGTATGCCGTCAATAAAATGGTGGAGAAGGGATTCAAGCCGATGATTCCGCCGACGCTCGTGAAGGAGTTTGCGCTCTTTGGTACGGGATATTTTAAGGGTACGGAGTACGATCCGGAAGTGGACGAGATCTACGAGATCGCGACGAGCGATAAGGAGGCGACGCGGTGAGGTGAGCACGGAGAAAAAATTCTTGGTGGGGACTTCAGAGCCGTCGCTCCTTGCGTATTATTCTGATGAAGTGTTGAAGGCGGACCAGCTCCCGATCAAGAATGCTGGCTATAGCCAGTGCTATCGCAGCGAGATCGGCAGCTATGGCCGCGATGTGAAAGGCATGTATCGCGTGCACGAGTTCATGAAAGTGGAACAGGTGGTGCTCGCGGAAGCGGATATTGAAGCGGCCAACGAAATTGCAGGACGAGATGGTGGCGATCTCCGGCGAGATGCATGAGGAGCTCGGCCTGCCGTACCGGCGCCTGCTTATCTGCACCGGCGATCTCGGCGCGGGCAAGTACAAGCAGTATGACACGGAGGCGTGGCTTCCGGGCATGAATCGCTGGGCCGAGACCGGCTCCGCGAGCAATTTCCTCGACTGGCAATCGCGCCGGCTGAATGTAAAGTATGTGGATGCAAAGACGGGCGAGAAGAAATTCGTCTATATGTTGAACAACACCGCCCTGCCGAGCCCGCGCGTGTTCATTGCGATCCTTGAGAACTATCAAACCGCTGACGGGAAGATCGCAGTGCCGGAGGTGTTGCAGAAGTACGTGGGCAAGAAGGTTATCGGATAGCACGGAGTGTTATCATAGAGGAATGCAGATCGCGCCGTATATTTCCGACCGTAAAAAAAAGCGCAAGCGAGTGCGCGCATATCTTTTTACGGCACTCGGCCTGATCGTGCTGTATGCGCTCTTCTTTTGCGGGCAATGGCTGATATTCCATTCGCCGCTTTTTAGCGTCGACAACGTCGTGGTGGAGGGGAATACCGCGGTCGCAAGCTCGAGCATCATCACGCTCGCGCAGGCGAGCGCGCTTCCCGCTCATAGCATGTTTCGCGCCGCACTCACGTTCGATAACATGCTGCTGTGGCCTGACGCCATTTCGCAGAGCGAGCTGCGGACGATCCCGCAGCTTGCGACCGCGATCGTTTCGAAGGATTATTTCTCGCACACCGTGACGATCACCGTGACGGAACGCGCCCCGTTCGGCATCTGGTGTTTTTCCGCGCCGCCGGGCGGGGCCGCGCTTGCCGCAGACGAAGCATCGGCCGCGAGCTCGAGCGTTCCCGCCATTGCCGGCATCGCCGCAAATTCCGGGGCGTCGTGCTACTGGTTCGATGACACCGGCACGATATTCGAAAAGGCGGACGAGACGCAGGGCAATCTTGTCTTTGTGGTATATGATAGCGCGCAAGGCTTGCGCGGGCTTGATCAAAAAGTACTGTCCGATGAATTTTTATCGAATTTCATTTCCATCATGAACGTGTTGCACGAAAGCGGACTCGCGGTGCGCGCCATCGAGCTGAACAACCTTGAACTTGAGGAAGTGGACGTGCTTACCGCGAACGGGCCGGCAATCTACTTTAGCTTGCAGTTCCCGGCGGACGAATATCTGCCAATCATCCAAAAACTGATGCTGCAGCCGAATTTTAGCAGTCTGCAATATATCGATTGTCGGACGCAGAACAGGCTTTTCTATAAGTAGGGAGCACTTTCGGTTTCTCTAGAACATATTAATAATAGCCTCGATGAATCCCACGATGAGATTCACGATACCCTCAACGAACGCTTCTAAGAAATCCATGGGCTTAAAATACCACATTTTGCGGTAGTGTCAAGTCCGAGGGGAGCGATGCGTTACGGCAGGTGATACACGAATATCGAAGTCCCGATCCGGTAATCCGGCGTTGGGACGTTGCCCATATCGCCGCCGAGCCAGGTGCCGCTCGCGTCCGCCGGCGGGCGTAACGCGGTGAGCCACGAGTACGTGTCCGACGCGTCGCGCGTGTTGCCGGGCGCGAGCGGCTGGATGGCGCTCTCAAGCGTGTTCACGGAGACGGCGAGCCAATGAATGCCTTGATCGCTCGGGTTGCCCATCGATGACGACCACGGCACCGCTTTGCCGGGCAGATAATATTCCGGATCGCCGCCGCCGAAGTAATCCACCGCGATCTTGTTCACCTGCGGGTTGGCGTTGACCCATATTTGCAAGCGGATCAAATCCTGCCCCCAGTCGTAGTTTGAATCGGTCACGAAGTGATAGCCGCCCTGCACGCCGCCGCCGAATTCGTTGAAGTACGAAAGGAAATATGGCGCGGCGAAGAAGGTTTCGAGCGCGAGCCACGCGAGAAGCAGGATGAGGGCGATGTATTTGATGAACGATGCGGCGAATGAGCGTGCCATCGTGCCGAGCGTCCCTGCGACGTCCCCGCCGACCACGCCAAAGTTCATTCGCATGATCCACTTTTTCCACACGACGGCCGCGAGAATAAAGATGAGCGGGATGGTAGGCAGGATGTGCCGGATGCCGATATTGAGCGGGCTGTGCATGCTGTACCCCCAGTAGAGGACGATGAACGACGCGAGCGAGAATTCGCCGAAGTGGTCGGTGAGATAGGCGATCGTCCGTTGACCGATGCCGGAACCCCCGCCGCCCGCACCGCCCGATTTTAATATTCTTTTGATCGTCCACCACAATGCGAGCACGAGTGCGAGAAATACGACGATCAATGTCGGGATCGGTTCTTTGAGCAAGAAGAGCACGGGGAAGTAGATCCAGCCGCCGCTATTGCGCACCGCGCCGAGGAAGTAAATCGTGTTGCCGCCGTCCACGCGCTGGAGCGCCATCAGAACGCCGAGCGTATATTCCGCGATCGGCCGCGTGACATAATGGTTTGACATCCAAATATCCGCGTCGGCCACGCAGCGCATGCCTTTGCACAACTGGCCTGCCGGCGTGGGGCCGGTGCCGAATGAGGAAAGGATGGTCGTCGTGTCGGCGGCCTGGCGCGCGATCGGTTCGCCGGCGGTGAATAAAAAGTAGACGGGATAGACGATGATCGCGTAGCCGATGATGAAGAGCAGCGCGCATCTTCCTGCATAGCGGCATAGCTTTGCAAAGAATGTCTTCGCGCGACGCGAAGCATCCGTCGCGTGCCACTGCGCGGCGAGGTCGCGCGCCCACAAAACAATAAAGAGAAAGATGAAAAGTGGCACGAGCAGCGGCGTCGAGAACTTTGCGATCTGCGCCACGCCGAACGCGAGTCCGGCCCACCAGAGATGTTTCGTGGAAGGGTCGTCGATGTATTTCAAAAAGAAGAATATGGCGAGTACGACGCCGAACGCGGCGCCGAGATCCGTCGTCACGTAATGCCCCTGTGCGATCACGGTCGGGTCGAGCGCAAAGAGGAACGCCGGCAGGAGCGCCCACAGCTTTCCCATCAGCCGTCGCGCAAGGAAGTAGACCACTATAATAGTGAGGATCGTGATGAGGATCGGCATCACGCGACCTGCCTGGATGATCTCATTCGCGTCGTTGCCCGACTGATAAAGAAACGCCGTGCCCATATCCCATTCGCCGTTCACTTCCGTGGTCCACGCCGGATTGTTCGTCGGGAACGTGGGTTGCACGAACATGAGCACCGGCAGCATTGCGAGCGCTTTCACGAGCGGGGGATGTTCGGGATTCAGGCGGTAATCGAGCTGGCTCACGTAGCCGTAGCCGGCAGGGATGTGTGCGAGCTCGTCGTCGATCGCGGAATCCGTGCGTGCCGCCCACATCATCAGCCCGAACGAAGTGATGCAGATCAGCACGAGTGCGGTCACCGCCCACCACGAAGTGAATTTTCTCATCATAGTATATTCATTATACAAAATAACATCGAACTCGTGTTAACATATTTCTATGCCATCTGATAATAAGAAACTCCAGCATGAGCATGCTGCGGACGATATCCGCACCGACGATCTCGTGAAGGCCACGCAGCGCGAAGCGAAGGCCGGTCGTGACCATCTGCGCGATATCCCGGTGAACAATCGCAACTACTGGCGGTTTCATGGCGAGAAAGAAAGGCGTCGCCCTTTGCCGCGCGGCATCAAATGGGGGATCGCGGGGCTCATTGCGCTCTTTGTGGTCGGCTTCGCGGTGTCGTATTATCTCGTAAAGCGCGAAGTGGCGGCGGCGATCTCGTTACGGATCGTGACGTTACAAACGGGCGTTACCGATCTGCAGAATCTGAACCCGCAATCTGCCGCGCAGGAATTTTCCACGTTGAACGCGTCGCCGTCGCCGTCGGGGATCTTCGGGTCGCTTGTTTCGCTCTTTGAAGGAAGCAGCGGTGCGGTGCGTTCGTTCGGCGATCTTTCGAGCCAGCTTACGGCGCTTTCGGAAAATATGACGGGCCTGGAGAACGATGCATTCGGATTTGTCTCGCAGAACGGGAGCAGTACGTTTGCTGCCGATCTTGCGGGAACACGCGCGACGCTCGCCGCGATCGATGCGGACGCAAAATCCCTTTCCGGCGCGGCAGCATACTTTGGCGCCGCGCCAGGGGTGAGCGGCGGCCAGGGCTATCTTGCGCTCACGACGCAAGTGGAGGGGGCGGAGAATTTTCTGAATGCGTTCGTGCCGTGGCTTTCGGACGCGACGACGACGCACCATATATTGGTGCTCTTCCAGAACCCGTCGGAGATGCGCCCGGGCGGCGGATTCCTGGGAAGCTACGCGGATGTTTCAATACGGGGCGGCGCGATCACAAACGTTGCGGTGCACGACATTGCGGATGTGGATAAGACGTTCGCACCGAAGATCGCGCCGCCCGCGCCGCTTCAACTCGAAGAGACCGCGTTCCGCCCCGCCGATGCAAATTGGTTCTTTGACTTCCCAACGACGGCATCCGAGACGATCAACATGTTCGAGCGGTCGGGATTGTATGCAGGCGCGGGCGCGTCCGGCACGCCGACCACCTTCGATGGCGTCGTTGCGGTGACGCCGCAGGTGATGAGCGATCTGCTCTCCGTAACGGGGCCGATCACATTGCCTGGCGCGACGCCGAAGGCCGCGTCCACCACATTCACCTCCGGCACCCTCGTCGTGCAGGTGCAAAAGATCGTGCAGGCCGGCCAGGCAAAATCGGGAGGCGGAAATCAAACCTATCCAAAGGAGATCCTGGCACAGCTCTATCCCGCGATATTGCAACAGCTCGCGTCTTCGAGCGACGCACAGAAGCAGCAGATCTTGCAGCTCGCGCTCAACTGGATCACGAACAAAGATGTGATGGCCTACTTTACCGATCCCGCCTTCGAGACGTTCGCCAACGCGTACGGCGCGACGGGCGACGTCTATCAGCTTCCGTCGAACTTCAACGGCGATTATCTTGCGGTCACGAATGCGGATATCAATAGCGATAAGTCGGAGTTGTATATGGCGCAGGATGTGACGTACGATGCCGAGATCGGCGCGGACGGAACGCTCACCGACAATCTGACGATCAGTCGTGTGCACAATGGCAACACGAGCCCGTACTGGTGGTACAAGACGACGAATCAGGACTACATGCAGATCTTCGTGCCGAACGGCAGCGCGTTGAGCAACGAGAGCGGCGGGATCGCAAAGAGCGTGCCCGCGCCGGTCAACTACGCGCGCGACGGATACAGCACCGACCCGCTCGTCGCCGCCATCGCATCGACCACGTTGCAGAACTTTAGCTATCCAAAGATCACGACGCATACGGAATCAGGAAAGGAAGTCTTCGCGCTGTGGTCGCGCGCGTATGCCGGCTCGTCATCAACCGTTTCATTGAACTATTCGCGTGAGCTCTTCGCCGCGCCCGCGCCGGGCGTGCAGTATCAGTTCGTCTTCGAGCGCCAGTCCGGCGCCGGCGGTGAATATAACATAGAGGTGGATGCGCCGCTCGGCTACGTGTTCGCGGAGAACGATCTTGCGACGTACACGTATATTTCCACCTCCACGCCGGGGCGAATGATCATCGATCTGACGTTACAGAAGATATAAGCATGTTCACGTAAAATAAAGACTCTGCTACAAATGCAGGGTCTGTTGGAACGCATCCCAATCGCCCGCGGGGATGCTTCCATAAGGTTGAAGGAATTCCAATATGAGCCGGAGCGGCAATTTATCTCCGGGGGGCTCCGATCATGGTTCCTATCGCAACGTGCGACGGCATGGCATAAGTGTTATTAAAAAATCATTAAAAAGTTTTTGACGTCGCAGAATGAAGGCGTATGATTTTCGGTATGAATAAAAAAATAACTACAATAGATGATTTGGCAGTGATGATTGGAAAAGAGTCGCGCGCAAACGAAAAGCGATTCGATGTGCTGGAAAGAAGATTTGATACGCTGGAGGGAAAATTCAGTACGATGGAAGGAAGAATGGACGGAATGGCCACGAAGCAAGACTTGTTCAAAATGGAGGCTCGTATAATGGCTAAATTTGATGAGAGGGACCTCGAAATCAAAAATCATGACTCGCGCATTCTGGCGCTCGAGAACATCGTAAAGCCATAACGGTCTTCCTTGTGATTACGCGTGATTTTCTGTAAAATCACCGCAATGGAACATATCCGCAACTTCGTCATCATCGCGCATATCGATAGCGGAAAATCGACGCTCGCCGACCGTCTGCTCGAGATGACGGGCACGGTGCCGATGCGCTCGATGCAGGCGCAGTACCTTGACCGGATGCCGCTCGAGCGCGAGCGGGGGATCACGATCAAGATGGCTCCGGTGCGCATGGATTACTTGGCCGACGACGGCAAAAAATATGTGATGAACCTGATCGACACGCCGGGACATTCGGATTTTGCATACGAAGTTTCGCGTGCGCTGAACGCCGTCGAAGGCGGTATTCTACTGGTGGACGGGACGAAGGGCATCCAGGCGCAGACGCTTTCCAACCTGCGCGGTGCGCAGAAGGCGGGCTTGCGGATCATTCCTGCAGTGAACAAGATCGATCTCAGCTTGCCGCACATTGAGAAAGTGGTGGAAGCGACTGCGGAGCTTTTGGGCGTTGAGCCGCACGAAGTATTCCGCGTTTCCGCAAAGACGGGCGCGGGCGTGAAGGAATTGCTCGAAGCGGTGGTGAAGCTCGTGCCGCCGCCGAAGATGCACGGCGCGCCCGGCGCGCAGGACAACATCTCCAAAGCGCTCATCTTCGATTCCGCATACGACGACCACAAAGGCATCATCGCGAACGTGCGCGTGTTCGGCGGCGAGTTCGGCACGGAGGATATGCATCTCGTGGCAAGCGCCGACGGGTTCAAGGCAAAGGAAGTCGGATATTTTTCGCCGGATATGAAGGCGGCCGCAAAATTAAAGACCGGCGAGATCGGCTACATCGCGACCGGCCTCAAAGAGCCGGAGCTCGTGCACATCGGCGATACGATCCTGGCGAACCGCGATTCCACCGGCATTGGTGCGGGGCGTGCAAAGGAATTGGCGCTCCCCGGTTATCGCGAGCCCGCGCCGGTCGTGTTCATCTCGTTCTATCCCGACGGCGAAACAAAATTTGATGATCTCAAGCGCGGATTTGAAAAACTGCGTTTGAACGACGCGGCGCTCAGCTTCGAACCTGATTCGAACGAAGCGCTCGGCCGCGGATTGAAAGTCGGCTTCCTTGGTCAGCTTCACTTTGAAATTATTTCGAGCCGTCTTGAACGGGAATATAATCTGCAATTCTTGACGAGTTTTCCGTCCATCGCGTATCGCGTGCAGGACAAGGGCGTCGTGTTCACGATCAAGCAGCCCCAGGATTTTCCCGATCATCCGGAAAAAGTATGGGAGCCGCTCGTCAATCTCGAAATTCTCACCCCGCAAAGTTATTTGAGCGCCGTGCTCAACATGCAGACCATTTTTGATATAGAGATCAGCGAGATAAAAAATATTGGCGAGAATTTATTGATCCAGGCGATCATGCCGCTCCGCGAGTTGATCCGCGATTTTGATGATCGTATGAAGTCGGTGTCGCAGGGATACGCGTCGTTCACGTACGAGCTGGCGGGGGAGCGCGAGTCGGAGGTGGAGAAGCTGGAGATCGTCGTCGTGGACGAGGTGGTGCCCGCGCTCACGCGCATCGTTCCCAAAAAAGATCTGGAGCGCGAAGGACGCCAGACGGTGGAGCGGTTAAAAGAATTGCTCCCCAAGATGCAATTCTCGCAGGCGTTGCAGGCAAAGTCGCAGGGGCGCATCATCGCGCGCGAGACGATCACCGCCATGAAAAAAGAGCTTGGCAACTTTGGCAAGAACGGCGGCGACCGCACGCGCAAGATGAAGCTCTGGAAGAAGCAGGAGAAGGGCAAAGAGCGTCTTCAGGCCGGCGCCCGCGTGGACATCTCGCCGGAGGTCTTCCGCGAAATCCTTAAAAAGTAGTAGACTAATTACATGAAAATCGCCGCCATCGTCGTTCTTTCGCTATTCATTATTATCGTCGGCGTGCAGGTTTTTTCGTTCGTCCGGCAAGAGTGGTCGTTGGGGAGTGAGCTGGCGGATGTGCAGGCAAACCTTACAAAAGCTCAGGTGCAGGAGACGAGCCTGCAGGAAGAAAATCAATATCTTTCGAATCCCGCAAATTTGGAAAAAGAGCTTCGCGCGCGGTTCAACTATAAGAAGCCTGGCGAGACCATGGTGATCATCGTGCCGGCAACGAGCACGAGTGCGAGTTCCACGGATTAATAAAACGAATTCGGTATTTTTATTTGTAGAGCGGGTAACGGGAATCGAACCCGTGTCTCAACCTTGGGAAGGTCGCGTTCTGCCACTGAACCATACCCGCGTGCGCCAGCGTCGGTTACTCCGATCGCCAACAAGAACATAAAAACGATACACGACGCGCGCGCGTTGCGCAAATGGGGGATAATAAAAAAAAGAGGCCCGCTTCGCTGGTTGGCGAATGCGGGCCTCGGTTGGTTGGAAAGAGCTGCTTCTTATTGACTAGGAGCGGTTGCGACCTGGCTTTGTGATTGGCTGGGGCTTGCGGTCGCTGTCGGACTTGCGACCTGCGACTGACTCTGCGAGGGGTTCCCAACGTCCGTGATTGTGGTTTTGGGGTTGGCTGTGGAATGGGCTTGCGCATCCGATAGTGACGATGCGCTTGCCCCGGCGGTTGATTGTGCATTTCCGGATCCTATGACGGCCGATGAGCCGCCCTGGGCATTTATTGTGGGGCTTGACGATGCGCTTGCAGAAGCGCCGCCGCCATTGCCAACATTATTCATCTTGATGTTGCCACCGGTGCCACCTGCGCCACCGGCCGCGCTTGCAGAAGAATTTCCGCCTGCGCCACCTTTCCCACCCTTACCGCCAGCACCGCCTTGTGCAACGTTGCTGACGCTCGTGTCGACCGTCGCGCCACCGCCACCTTGAGCAAGGTTACTACTGCTGTTGGTGAGATTGCCGCCGCTTACACTGCCTTGGTTCATCGTCATGTTGTTTCTTGTTGCACCTACGTCACTTGCTACGACGCCAGCGACCTCGTGAAGCACACTGAGGAAGACATAGGACTTCTTCTTTGTTGTTGTGAACGCCGCTTCAGCGTCATTGAGACCTGCCTGGGATTGAGTGAGGTTTGCTTGGGCATGCATCAGTCGGATGCGCTCATTGGCATATTGCTTTCTCAGATTAGCGGTGGTGTCATTGTCTAACCCCCGCAGATTCTCCAGGGTGTTACTCTCTTCCATCTTTGCGTTGGCCAGTGCAGTGAGTGGTCCGACCAGTGGGGTAAGATCTACTCCTGCGTTGACGGTCACCGATGATGGTTGAGCCGGAGGCGGAGGTGGAACAGGAGCGGGTGTTGAAGCCGCTACTGTTCCGACCGGAAGTTGGGGTGTTGATGTCGCCACAGGTTTCAGCCTGTGTGAGGCATTGGGTTTTATTGCCGGGCAGTTCGCGATGGGCTGCTGGCAAAACGCCGTGGATGAAATGCTCAGCGCTAGGGCTGAAACTACAAGAAACTTTCTCATCGGGGGATCTCCTTTGAAAGTAGATTGCTTTCGGTGTTAGCCCGGTAGAGGGCGATTTTTAATTCATCAACGGTCGCTTGTGCCGCCGCCAATGTTCGTTCGCGCGCTTTTTCATGTTGCGCGATCACGAAGGTGACGAGGCGAGGAATTCCTACAACCCCTGCGGCGATCAAAGGATTGCCGGTGACGGCAAATGAAATGCCGCCCTGCGCTCCTATCTTGCCGATGGTTACCAGTGCGTGAAGAAACGGATGCCTCCCGGGAATCTTTCCGCTGTACGGCTGTATCTGCGTGCTGTCGATGGGATGGTTGATCCCTCCGACAAGCAGTTCGAACGGCTGTGCGGGAAGCTTCTTGAGTCTGACGAAGACGACCGTGTCACCGTCCTTTGCGGGAACCACGATTGATGGTTTCAGGTCGATCCTGCAGCCTCCACAAGGTAGTCCAAGCTTTTTCTCTTCCTCGTTGTTAAAGAGGATGAGTTGGGTCTGGAGCGGGCCTTGCAGATCCGGATTGCCGGCCACGAATTGATAGGCGGTAATCTTTGCGATTTTCATCGACTGCATGGCCTTCTCATTAATCGGCGCCTGGGCAGAGACAGCGGCTACGGTTTGTGCCGATGCCTGCTCGAGCGTTACAGTCGGCACTGGTGCGTTCACGGGATTCGCGAACGCTTTCGGCATGACGACCATTTCCGACATCGTGACCGTTTCGAGGACATCGGGCGATGCGACTTCCGTAGTTGGGGAAGTCAGCTTCGCCGTCTCCGCGGGCATGTCCGGAATATTGATCCGGTCGCCCGCGTAGATTTTGTCTTCGTGGACGATCTTTGGATTCGCATCCTTGATCGCCGGGTAAAGATGCCAATCGCCGTAAACAGCGATCGCATCTTTGGAAAGTGAATCACCTCCGATGATCTCGCAGCTCGAGATATGTTCACCGGCGGGGACGCACGCGTGCTCCTTTGAAAACGTTGCTTCAAGAGCGAAGCAGGAGTTTCCACCAAGAAGCAGAAGAAGGGCAACGTGCACAAATCTTTTCATTGCGTCCTCTTTCCTTCTTGTTCGGGCATCATGATCTCCGACAATAGAACATATCACTGAGCTTTATGCCGCCGTTGCGTAACCATCCCTCAAAAGGTGACGATTCGCCCGAGCGGTGTTCTCAATGAATGCCATATTGCATTTCCATAAAGCGATCTTCCGTTGCGTAACCATCCCTCAAAAGGTGACGATTCGCCCGCGGATATCTTCATTATGGAACATTCAGATATCTTGAATACACAAACTTAGCTGGTTTGTTGGATGGAGATAGGAGACGAAGATACTCGGCCGAGCCTGAGTACTTTCGCAGCATGCTGTGGAAGTTTGTCGAGCCGTAGCCCTTTCTCGTTCCGGAATTCGATCTTCGGGAATGAAGTATCGATCGGAGTGCTGCCGCCTGAATCATCGAACGTTGCGATGTAATCACTGACATCGCCGCCGCTCATGAAACCCTTCTCAGGATTTGCGTGGAGGCGGACGATAAATTTGATCGGCCGGCGTTTTTCCTTCCAGAGAGCCCGGAGTGTCATCACGTCCGGGTTCACAAGGATCGTTTCCTTTTTGAACGATCGTATCCCAAAAGCAATGCCAATAACGATCGCAAGCACTACAACAAACGTAAGAGCAATCATCACATACGACAGGGTTGATGCGCGCCTGTCGTTGTCCGTGGAAGATCTTTGAAGATCGATCACAGCCTTTTGTGTTGTCTCGAGTGCCACCTCTTGGTTGGTGACCTGCTTGTTTGTGGCGGCGATCTGTCCACCCAGATTTCCTTGTTGGGCTTTTATCTGGGATTTCAGGGCGCTGATCGCGCTCTCCGTGCCGATAATTCTGTGTCCTTGGGCGTTAACTTTTTGCTGAAGCTCGTGGACCTGGCTCTGCGAAGCGGGGTTGTTATTGCTGTTCTGGGCGTTGGCGAGGGCTGAGCCCATCGTCAAAAGAATAATGGTCGAAAGCAGTGTGCCAACGATAGTTCTCATATCTCAAAACCCTCCTAGTATTTTGATTTGGTAAGGTGCCGCTCGTTTTTTGCGGGGACTTCCGGCCCCCTGCGGTGCTAGATGTATAGCATAATTTAATACAAAAGTCAACGCGTTTTGTTGCATTTTATCCTGCTTTGTTGTATAACCATGGGAGTTAGTTCCGTTTATAGCACCTTGTCAAATACATTTTTTTGGCTCTTTTGTTTTTTTTACACCCACTAAAGAGTCGAAAAAATAACATAACATCTAAATATCGAATGAATACATTCATTCATCAGTTTTTCACACCCAGGCGGAGTGTGGCAAAGGGATTTCACTTTATCGTGCTCCTTGCCGCATTTGCTGTGGGCGCTTTTAGTTTTGTCGCATTCAACGGGGGAATGGTTCCTTCGGTCCCGGTTGCGCATGCGCAAACAAGTTGCTCTCTCTCGGCGAACATCTTGGGTTCGGTAAGTAATGCAACTCCTAATGTTGGAGATACGATTACCTATACCTTCGACACCAACACTTTCGGCGGAGCGGGAGTTCCGGCATCAACTTCGGTCACCATTGTTATGGCGAGCGGTACATTGCCGACAGGACTCACGTTTATTTCCTCGTCGACTTCTGGCGGACCGTATTCTGGTACGTGGTCGGGCGGAGTGATTACTTTCACTGTTACCGCAACTGTTAATGCCACCGGAACGATCGAATATGCTCCGACCTTCCAGTATAGCGATGGAGGTCAGTGCACGGACAGTATGACTGTCGCTCAGCAACCTTCTCCGGTGACCATTATTTCAACCACTCCATCAGCCGACCTCTCGATCAGCAAGACCGCTGACGCGACCTCGACGATGGTGGGCGATACGGTGGACTACGCGATCACGGTAAAAAATCACAGCGGTTCCACGACGTCCACGGGCGCTGTGGCAACCGATATGTTGCCTTCTCAGCTTACCTTCGAAAATGCAACGGCTTCGGCCGGCACTTCGTATGCAAGCTCGACGGGTATCTGGACGATCGGCGATCTCTCGCCGAACGCCGCTGTGACGCTCGATGTCGTCGCACTCGTGAACGCGAGCGCAAGCTCTACGATCACGAATACGGCAACGGTGTCCGCAAGCACGACGGATTCGAACCTTACGAACAACAGTTCGTCAGTGACGATCGTCGTCCTGCAGGCGCCGACGTCCACGCCGACATCGACCATCCCTTTGGCCGACCTCTCCATTAACAAGACCGTTGATGCGACGTCGACCATGATAGGTGATACGTTGCATTACACGGTTGCGGTGACGGACAATGGTCCGGCAACCTCGACCGGCGTCGTGGCGACCGACACGTTGCCGACGAGCCTTACGTTCATGAACGCGACCGCATCGGTCGGTTCTTACGCGAGCTCGACAGGCACATGGACAATCGGCGATCTCTCGCCTAGCTCGACCGCGACGCTCGACATTGCAGCGCTCGTGAATGCGAATGCCTCCGGCACCGTCACGAACACTGCGATCGTCGGTGAAACGGCAAGCACGACGGATAACAACCTTGGGAACAACAGTTCCACGGTGACAATCCCGGTGTTTACCTCGACCCCGACGTCCACACCGACGTCAACGCCTGTTGCTGACCTCGCGATCGTAAAGACCGCGGACGTCACTTCGACCGTGGCGGGCGGCACGATCAACTATACGTTGACCGCGACCGCATACGGCCCTGCGACGTCGACCGGCGTCGTGGCGACGGACGTTTTGCCGAACACATTGACCTTTGTTTCAGCAACCTCTTCGGAAGGCTCCTACGCGAGCTCGACGGGGATCTGGACGATCGGCGATATGAGCGCAAGCTCGACCGCAACGTTGACCATCGCAACCGTCGTGAACAGCGGCGTTGCGAGCACGACGATCGCGAATACCGGAACAATAACGGAATCGACGAGTACGGTGAATAACAATCCGAACACGTCATCGACTGTCATCGTATTGATCCCGCCGGTTGTTTGCACGACGAACTGCGGCGGAGGTGGCGGCAATGATGCCGGCCTTACGATCACGAAGACCGTGGATGCGACGACCACCCTTCCGGGTAATGTCGTGAATTACACGATCACCGCGACCGCGAACGGCCCTCAGCCTTCGACTGGCGTCGTCGCGACCGACACGTTGCCTTCCGGACTCACGTTCGTGAATGCGACGACGTCGGCAAGCACGACCTACGCGAGCTCGACAGGCACATGGACGATCGGCACGCTTGCGCCGAACGCCACTGCGACCCTTCAGATCGCGGCGCTTGTGAACGCGAGCGATACCGCGGGCATGGTCATCACCAATCAGGCGACCATCGGCGAATCGCCGACGCTCACAAACACCAATCCGGTGACGACGGCAGAAGCGACCACGACGGTTGCGGCTGCTCCATCCACCGGGACGGACCTTCAGATCCTGAAGGCCGTCGATAACGCGAGCCCGGTCACGGGCGGTACGGTCAACTTCACGATTCTCGTGACGAACGACAGTACCGCGACGACGACGTTCGTTGTGGCGCAAGACCAGTTGCCGATCGGATTGGCATTGATCTCCGCGACGACGACGGCGAGCACGACCTACGACATGTCGACCGGCATCTGGAACATCGGAACGCTCTCTCCGGAGGCGACGACGACCTTGACTATCGCGGCAGAAGTTTCGGCAGCGGCCGGGACTCAGGTCACAAATACCGCGACTGTGACATCGACCCTCTCATCGTTCGTTGATATAGATCCTGCGAACAACAGTTCGTCGGTGACGCTCAACGTCCAGGCCGCTCCTTGCACGAGCAATTGCGGCGGAGGCGGTGGCGGTGGCGGCGGCGGTGGTGGAACCCCGAGCGCGCAGATCGGCATTGTGAAGACGGTGGATAACGCCGACCCGGAAACGGGCGCCATCATCCATTACACATTGACCGTGAACGCGACCGGGCCGAGCGAATCGTTCGGCGTTGTGGCATCAGACACGTTGCCTGCGGGAATCGCCTTTGACTCAGCATCCTCTTCGGAAGGTTCCTACGCGAGCTCGACGGGGATCTGGACGATTGGTGATATGGCCGCGGGGCAAAGCGCGACCTTGGTGATCACCGCAACGGTGACCGCACCTGACGGTACGACGATCACGAACACCGGAACGGTGTCACGAATCACCGACCGTCATCAGTCCGCTTACCGGACCCATGACATCAAGTGTAACTATTGATGTTGGTGGATCGGGTGGCGGCGGGGGAGGCGGTGGCGGTGGTGGCCAGGTACTCGGCGCAAGCACGAGTACGGGCCAGGTTCTCGGCGCAAGCTGCGGACTTTACCTTGACCAGTACATCCATCCCATCCGCAAGAACCTGAACGATCCGACGGAAGTTGATAAGCTTCAGACATTCCTCAATCAGGAATTGGGCATCAACTTGCCGATCACGGGTTACTATGGCGACTCTACGATCGCCGCAGTGAATCAATTCCAGGTAAAGTACTATAACGAAGTGCTTAAACCATGGCTTCCGCTCGGACTTCCGACGGAGTTCACTCCGACGAGCTATGTTTATCAAACGACACAGCGGTGGATCAACCTCATCATGTGCCCTCCGCTCAACATCCCGATGCCGACGCTTCATGTCGACAACGGAGAATAGCTGATTATTCCGGAAAGGGCTTCGCCCTCGGCAGTGATCTTCTCTTGGATAACACAACACCCCGCGCATTGCGCGGGGTGTTGTGTTATCGGGATAGTTATGATATAATATTTCCATGATGACACGTGCGAGGGAGGCTTTCAGAAATTATTTTGTCCCGCATGAGGGCAATGACAACCGGCCGCATATCCTGCGTCCGCGCACGATCGCGTTCGTGGTGGCGATCGCGCTCGTGGCGGAATCGGCGTTCGTGTTCGGCGTAAAATATATCGTTCCGCAATCGAAATTGTTCGGCATTATTGATGCGAACGTGCTCGTGGATGAGACCAACCAGCAGCGCGTGGCGAACGGTTTGCCGGATCTTCAGGTGAGCCCGTTGCTTACAGCGGCGGCACAGGACAAGGCGAATGACGAAGCGAGCAAGGGATATTTTGCGCATACGAGTCCGCAGGGGCTCACGCCGTGGTATTGGTTCCAGCAGGTCGGTTACAGCTTTGATTATGCCGGTGAAAATCTTGCCGTGAATTTTTCCGATTCACAGGATGTGACGGCCGCGTGGATGAACTCGCCGGAACACCGCGCGAATATTTTAAGCGCCGATTTTACGCAGATCGGCATGGCCACTGCGCAAGGCGTCTATGAAGGCCAGGAGACCACGTTCGTGGTGGAGGAATTCGGCACGCCCGCGCCGGCGGCGGCTCCCACGCCGTTCGTGGATACGGCGAGCGCGGCGACGGCGCCCGTGACAGCGCCGGCTCCTATACGCGACGCCTCCGGTGAAAAAGCCGGTGGCAAAACCGGCGCCGGTTTCCGTCACGCCCGTGCCGGTCATCGTCGCGATGCAAAGTTCATCCGCGCCCGGAGCGCAGCAGACATTCATCGCCGTGCAGAATGGCACGGCAACGCAGACCGTTCCGACGGCCGCGAGCGTCGGCGTCACCGCCGCCGACACGCCGCTTCCCGCGCAGAGCAATGTCATCCAGCAGATCCTCTCCGATCCGAAAGCGCTCGCCAATGATTTCTATATTTTTGTGATGGTGTTGTTCTTCATCGCCCTCACGCTGAACATCTTTGTGAACATCCGCGTGCAATATCCGCGGCTCATCGCCGGAGGGTTGCTCGTCATTGTGGTGGCGGGACTCTGCGTTGTGCTGAATCAGAATATCGGGTTCTTGCACGTGATAGTGCTGTAAATAAAAAAAGGACGCGTTCGATGGTTTGAAAGCGTCCTGCGGGTTTGCGGTATTAGGAGCACTCGTCTGCGGCGGGAAGATGTCCCTCCTTCATATCCTCGGCGGAAAACGATGGGGCGAGCACGCTGCTGGGTGGGGGTTTGTAATAGGTCGAAGGCCGAGGACCCGTTCTCTTCAACTTATCCAGAAAGATTCTCGTATCCTCCTCGGATCCAAATGAAGGCGCGACGGGGGCGAGGTTGTTTGTCAGTGACATACATTGTCCTCCTGAGCAATCTAAGAACCGAACTTATGTTAACCGAATAAAAAGGATTTGTGAATACTTTCCCGCCGGTTGCGGCTCCATTTTTTTTGCCGTAAGATTCAGACAACCATCCTCGCGCGGTCAGCTTTCCCCACCATGCCATCCACCACCACCGAACTCATCAAAAGCAGGCTCGACATCGTGGATTTTCTGCGCGGCTATTTGACGCTCACGCCGGCGGGCAAAAACTTCAAGGCGCTCTGCCCGTTTCACAGCGAGAAGTCGCCGTCGTTCAGCATCTCGCCGGAGCGGCAGCGATTTCATTGCTTTGGGTGCGGCGCGGACGGCGACATCTTTGGCTTTGTGATGAAGTACGAGAACATGGAGTTCGGCGAGGCGCTCCGCATGCTTGCGGAAAAAGCGGGCGTGGAGCTGCGGCACGAGAATCCCGCAGAGTATCGCTTTACCGGATTGCTCTATGATCTGAACGATCGTGCCAAGGATTTTTATAAGCGCTCGCTTGCGTCGGCGCCGATCGTCAAGCAATACTTGGCGGAGCGGGGGCTCGCGCCGACGACTATCGAAGAGTTCGAGCTCGGCTGGGCGCCGAACGAACCGGAGGCGCTGTCCATGCATCTATTAAATGGCGGCGCCGCGCCGCAAGATCTTTTGCAGGCCGGGCTCTCTATAAAGACGGAGCGCGGGATGATGCTCGACCGGTTCCGCGGCCGCGTCATGTTCCCGATTCATAATCATCTTGGCAAAGTGGTCGGCTTCACCGGCCGCATCCTTCCGCAGTTCGACACATCGAATGATCCGAAGGCAACGTACGTCACTGCAAAATATGTGAACAGCCCGGAGACGCCGATCTTCCAGAAATCAAAATTGCTCTACGGGTTTTGGAAAAGCAAGGACGCGATCCGCGAGGCGAAAGCCGCGGTGCTCGTAGAGGGCCAGATGGATTTTTTGATGAGCTACCAGAGCGGCGTGCGCAACGTGATCGCGTCGTCGGGCACGGCGCTCACCGCCGACCACTTGCGCTCCGTGCGGCGCTTGGCTGACGAAATTATTTTATGTTTCGACTCCGACGTTGCCGGTTCCGACGCCGCCGAGCGCGCGATCGATCTTGCGGAAGCGAATGACTTTTCCGTAAAGGTGGCAACGTATCGCGGCTTCAAGGACGCGGCTGAGGCGGCGAAGGCTGATCCCTTGAATGTTCAGCGCACGGTTGCCGCCGCAGTGTCCGCGCCGTTATTTTATTTTGAAAAGTTTTTGCCGCCGGTGCCCGCGGGTGCGACGTCATCCGATCCTGCGGCGGTGACCACTCGCGATGGATTGAACAAGCTGCGCACGGTGCTGTTAAAACTGCGCAACATCGCGAGCCCGGTGGAGCGTGATTTTTGGCTGAAGGAATTGGCGAAGCGCACGGGCGTGAATGAAGCGACGCTTAAGGACGAGGCGGAGAAATCCGCGACGACACAGTATGCAACGCCGAACAATTTCGCAAACAATGGGACTACAAATGGCGGCGGCCAAGATGATCAAGCGCCCAAGCGCCAAGTCTCGCGGCAGGAACTCATCGCGGAAGATCTTCTCGCGCTCGCGCTCGCGCGCAATGATTTTGCATTTATCGAAGACTGTGTGATCTTTTTCGCGCCCGCGCAAAAAGAAATTTTTACATTACTAAAGAGTGGCAAGCGAAAGAGCGATGACGCCGCGCTCGATGCGATCGTAAACCTCATCGTGCTCCGCGATCCCACCGCGATCGGCGAACTTTCCGACGACGACATCGCCGTATTAAAAGAGGGCCTCGCCAAAGAATATTATAAAGAGCGGCGTCACATCCTCTCGCTCGCCGTGCGCAACGCCGAAGCCCGTGGCAACCAAGCCGAGGTCGACGCCGCACTCGCGGAGCTCAGTAAATTGCCGGGAGGAGGGGAGGGGTAAAAAAATAGCCCCGGGTCTCGGAGCTATTTTATTCTTTGGGTGTTACTGGTTACAAAAACGATCTGACGGCATCAGCTTCTTCGAAGTACATACTAAATACCGCATGGAGGTGTGTGACCTGAAGGAGATCCCGGAATGTTTTGGTGATGGCTAAAAGTTTTAGATTCCCTCCACGCTCTTTGATTGTTGTGAATCCAGCGAAGAGTTCTCCAAGACCAGAAGAATCCACATATCCCACGTTTGCCATGTTGAGAACGACTTTCGTCTTTCCACGTGCGATCAAATCAACAAAGGCATTACGGAGAACGATCGCGCCATCGTTTAACGTGATGCGTCCACGGCAATCCACGATAACAACATCGCCTATTTCTCGAAGCGTAAGATCCAGTGACATAGAGCCTCCTTTGTTTTGTTATGCCTTGCCAAATAATGACTCCACGCATCGCAATTGTCAATGTATATACAAGTGGCCGTGATTTGGGCTTCCATCGCTTTTCACTATATAATAGAGGGAACGGTCACCCCAACATAAATTTTAACTATTTTTAATAAACCCATGGCAAATGTGCGCGTTGCGATAAACGGTTTCGGCAGGATCGGTCGGTTGTTCTTTAAGGCGGCATACGAATTGCCGAACATTGATATTGTGGCGATTAACGACTTGGGCGACGTGGAAAACCTTGCGTATCTTTTGAAGTACGACACGGTGTATGGTCGGTTTGAGAAAGAGATCAAGGCGGATTTGCCGAACGGCAAGTTGACGGTTGCGGGAAAGGAAATAAATTTCCTTCAGGTGAAGGACCCAACGCAGCTTCCGTGGAAAGCGTTGAACATTGATCTTGTGATCGAGTCGACGGGATTGTTTGATGAATATGAAAAGGCAAAGGTGCACTTGGCGGCGGGCGCAAAGCGCGTCGTGATCACGGCGCCGGCGAAGGATGAGGACGGTGCGGCCGGGCAGACGGTTTTGGTGGGTGTGAATGAAGACAACTTTAAGATCGCGCCGATCACGTCGAACGGTTCGTGCACGACGAATTCCGCGTCGCCGGTGATTCAAGTGTTGAGCGAAAATCCCGGCATCGTGAAAGCATCGCTCTCGACCGTGCACGCATACACCGCCACGCAGGCGCTCGTTGATGGCCCGATCCGCGGCGGCCACGATTTCCGCAAGGGCCGCGCCGCGGCGATGAACACCGTTCCCGAAACGACCGGTGCCGCGATCAGCGTCGCGCGCGCGATTCCGGAGCTGAAGGGCAAGTTCGACGGGCTTTCGTTCCGCGTGCCGAACATCACCGGTTCCATCTCCGACATCACCTTCATCGCGAAGCGCGCGACGACCGTCGAAGAGATCGTGCAGATCCTTACCGACGCGGCGAACTCGCCGCGCTGGCAGGGCATCTTGCAGGTGACGCGCGACCAGCTCGTCTCGTCCGACATCATCGGCCAGCCGTTCGGCGCGACCGTTCCGCTCGACCTCATTAAAGTGATCGACGGCGATATGGTGAAGGTGTTGAGCTGGTACGACAACGAGGCCGGCTACGTTTCAACGCTCATCAAGCACGTGGAGAAAGTGGCAGCGCTGCTGTAAGTTTTCAATGCATGAAAAAAGGAGCCGCGATGTGCGGCTCCTTTTGATTAGTGGATATTCATCACGAGTTTGCGATGACGGTATCCGAGATACCACGTCGTGAGAATAATGGGTAGTGATATGAGCAAGATCCAGACACTTATTGCATCAAGTGTTCGGACGTACACCAGGATGATGGTGACCAGAGTTAAGGCGACCCGAGAACTCATGTCCGTCTTACTAGCATAGCGAAGTCTCAGTTGGGGATCGCCCCATACTCCGAGGAGGGATGCTATTGAAATCCCAAGCCAGAAAAAGGAAAGTATCCGCCACAACATATCAAACATATTCGTCTCCTGTCGTGAATTCTATGCATTCGCGCACAGTCTGTCAATAAATATATTCGCGCTATCAAAAATGCTATCCTTATACTATGACCATTTATATTGGTGCGGATCACAGGGGATTCAACTTGAAAGCGATCATCGAAGCGGAGCTTGGCGGTAGTGGTAATGATGTCGTGGACGTCGGTGCGACCACGCTCGATCCGGCGGATGACTATCCGGAGTTTGCGCGCGCGGTCGGGGAAAAGGTGTCCGCCGTTGGCGGGGACACGCGCGGGATCGTGATCTGCGGATCGGGGTTCGGTGTGGATGTTGTCGCCAACAAGTTCAAAGGGGTCCGGTCTGCGCTCGCGATGTCGCCGGAACATATCCGCGTCGGTCGTCACGACGATGACGTAAACGTGCTCGCGATCGCCGCAGACTTTATGAATCCCACGCTCGCGCTCGAGATCGTCCGCGTGTTCCTCGAAACCCCGTTCGAGGCGGGCGAGGAACGTTACACGCGCCGGTTGAACATGATCTCCGAGATTGAAAAAGCATGAAAGTGATCCCCGTGCTCAACTGTCGGGACCTTGAATGCGTCCGCGAAAAGATCGAAGTCGCGAAAACGTTTTTGCCGGAAGGAAGCCTGTTGCACCTTGACGTCACCGATGGTTTGTTCGCCACGCACAAGACGTGGGCCGATCCGATGGAGTGGACGGCGCTCAGGTCGCCGTTCGCGCTCGAAGTGCACCTCATGGTGGAACAGCCGGAAGCATATGCGGACAACTGGCTTGCCGCCGGTGCGAAGCGGTTGATTGTTCATATTGAAACGATCGGGGCGCAGTCGTTGCATGAGATCCTCGATACCGCAAAGCGATATCATGCGGAGATCATGCTTTCATCCGAGCCGGAGTCCGCGCTTGAAGAAATGAACCCCTACCTGAAGCACTCCCGTCTCTTCCAAGTGCTCGCCGTTCAGCCCGGTCCTTCGGGACAACCGTTCCTTTCGTCCGTTCTGGAGAAGATCCGTTTTTTGAGGGAAGAACATCCGGATGCTACAATTGAGGTTGACGGTGGTATCAATCTGGAGACGGCAAAGCTGGTGAAGGAATTCGGCGCGGACACGATCGTCTCGTCGAGCTATATTTTTAACAGCCCCGATCCAAAAAGGGCGTACCAGGAACTCTCGGCCGTTTAGAAGAATAACATTTTACTATTTTTATGGAATCGCTCACTGAAAAAAAACTGAAGGAGATGGAGTTGATGGCCAATCGCTTGCGCGAGGACGTCATCAAGATGGTCTCGCACGCGGGTTCCGGCCATATCGGAGGGCCGCTCGGCATGGCGGAGATCTTCACCGCGTTCTATTTTCATATTTTGAACCACGATCCAAAGAGGCCGGAGTGGCCGGATCGCGATCGGCTGGTGCTTTCGAATGGACACATCTGCCCGATCCAGTACGCGGCGCTCGCGCACGCGGGATACTTCCCGGTGGAGGAATTGAAAACGCTGCGCCAGCTGGGCACGCGCCTGCAGGGTCACCCGCACCGCACGGTGTTGCCCGGCATCGAGACCACATCCGGGCCGCTCGGCTCCGGCATTTCGCAGGCGAGCGGCATCGCGCTTGCGGCCCGCCTCGACGCAAAGAAATATCAGGTGTACTGCCTGACCTCCGACGGCGAGCACCAGGAAGGCAACACGTGGGAGGCGGTGATGTTCGCCGGAAAGAATCGGCTGAGCAACCTGACGGTCGTCGTCGATCGCAACAACATCCAGATCGACGGATGTACCGAGAAAATCATGCCGCTCGAACCGTTCGCGGATAAATATCGCGCGTTCAACTGGCACGTGCTTGAGATCGACGGACACAACTTTGAGGAGATCGTCGCCGCCGCGGCGGAGGCGCGCGCGAT
This sequence comes from uncultured bacterium, assembly GCA_963718575.1. Lineage (GTDB taxonomy): Bacteria > Patescibacteriota > Minisyncoccia > UBA6257 > 2-01-FULL-56-20 > JAKAGE01. The sequence continues at coordinate 747,268 of OY970358.1, forward strand.
CCACGAGCAGCCGACGGTGATCATCGCGCACACGATCCCGGGAAAAGACGTGGACTTTATGGAGAATGATTATCTCTGGCACTCGAAGCCGTTCAAGCCCGGCGAGGCGGAGAAGGCGCTCGAGGAATTGCGGACATTGCGCGGAAAGATCGAAAGCAACCATCAATAATTATTTTTTAAAAAATCCATGAAAGTCGTAAATTTCGTACTTGGGCTTGCAACGGCGGTGATCCTCGCGGCGCTCATTGCGCTCGGCATTGCGGCATTCTATCCGGCGCCGGTCGCGCCGAGCTATCCCGACAATGGGGTGACCCCTGTCGTGCCGTGCGCATCCGCCGACACCGCGTGCATGCAGAACAACGCCCGGATCGAAGCCCAACAGCAGGCGGCGCAGGATCAGTACAACATTGCGGAAACAGCGTACGGGAGCGCGATAAGCGTCTATGACAGGAACCTCTTCATCGTCGCGAACGTCATTGGCATCATGTTCTTCGCGCTCGGATTCTGGCTGGTCTTCGGCATTGCGCTCGCGTCGAACGCGGTGCCCGTCGGGATCATGCTCGCGGGACTGTGGAGCATCATCTACGGCTATGTGCGCGGATGGGGGAGCGTCGGTGATCAATCGAAGTTCTTCATCGGTCTTGTGATCGCGGTGATCATGATCGGCGGGAGCATGTGGCTGATCCAGCGGCGCCAGAGACTCGGCACAAAATAATCTATCACGCAATGTTGAACCCCGAAGCAAAACTGAATCCGAAGATGTTCAATGACGACATCGAGATGGCGCCGACGCGCGATGGCTACGGCACGGGGCTTGTCGCCGCGGGCGAGGCGAATCGCAACGTCGTCGCGTTGTGTGCGGACCTTACGGAATCCACGCGCGTGGAAGCGTTCGCAAAGAAATTCCCCGAGCGGTTCTTTGAGGTGGGCGTCGCCGAACAGAACATGGCGACGGTCGCCGCCGGGCTTGGCGTCACCGGAAAGATCGCGTTCATCGCGTCGTATGCCACGTTCTCCCCGGGCCGCAACTGGGAGCAGATCCGCACGACGATCGCGTACAACGACGCGAACGTGAAGATCGCGGGACACCATGCGGGCATCTCCGTCGGGCCGGACGGTGCGACGCACCAGGCGACGGAAGACATTGCGATCATGCGCGCGATGCCGAACATGAAAGTGTTCGTGCCGTGCGACGCCGTGGAGGCGCGCAAGGCGACGCTCGCCGCGGCGCACGTGTGGGGCCCGGTCTATCTGCGCTTCCAGCGCGAGAAAACGCCGATCATGACGACCGAAGAGACGCCGTACATTCCTGGGAAAGCGGAGATATTCTGGCAATCCAAAAAACCCGAGGCGCTCATCATCGGCTGTGGCGGCCTGCTCTATAACGCGCTTCTCGCCGCGCGCGAGCTGGAGAAAGAAAAGATCGGCACGGTCGTTTTGAATTGCTCCACGATAAAGCCGATCGATGACAAGAAGATCGTCGAGCTGGCAAAGAAGATCGGCGCGGTGGTGACGGTAGAGGAGCATCAGGTGGATGGCGGCCTGGGCGGCGCGGTCGCCGAAGTGCTTGCGAAGTACGCGCCGGCGCCGATCGAGTTCATCGGCATGCAGGACATGTTCGGCGAGTCCGGCGCGCCGGCTCAATTGCTCCAAAAGTACGGCATGATGCCGAAGGATATCGTTGCGGCGGCAAAGCGGGCGTTGCGGAGGAAAAAATGAGCGCAAAAATAGGATTAAAAAAATCTAAAAAGAAACTTGTGTTGCGCGTTGAAAAACGTAAGGTTAAACGTATGAAAAAGATAGAATTGGTAAGCGCGGTGTGGCGTGAGGGCAAGTAGTATATTGCTCAGTGTTTGAATGTGGATATTTCAAGCTTTGGAAAGACAAAATCAATTGCCCTTGCAGACTTAAAGGAAGCTTTGGAGCTCTACCTGAAGGACGCTCCGGCATCTTAAATTGCCAAAATTCGGCAACCGGGTATTCAAACCCAAGAATTAATGACGTGCCTATGGGCAAAAAAGAGATACCGCTCGGCACGGTGCGGTCCATTATCCGGCAATCCGAGCTGCCAAAGGAGAGATTTATGATACAATAATCTCATGAAACAGAAATACGACGTGGTGTGCATCGGTGACGTGGTGATGGATGCGTTCATCACGCTGGAGGAAAAAGAGGCGCGCGTGGATTGGGACGCGTCGCATGAGCACCCGCGGCTCTCGATGTCGTTTGCGGACAAGATCCCGTATAAGGATCTCACCGTGGCGCCCGCGGTGGGGAACGCCTCGAACGTGGCCGTCGGCGCTGCCCGGCTCGGGCTGAACACGGCGATCATCACCTCGATCGGCGGCGATCATTACGGCACCGAGATCATCGACCGCTATCACAAAGAGGGCGTGAGTACGGAATACGTAAAGATCAATAAGAACAAACCTACCAATTATCACTTTGTTTTAAGTTACAAAGCCGAGCGGACGATCCTTATCAAACATCAGGAGTATGAATATTACGATCCGCGCAAAGTGGATTCGGAGACCGACTGGATCTATTTCTCGTCCATCGCGGAACATACGCTTCCGTTCCATAAAAAAGTGGGGGAGTATCTTAAAAAACATCCGGAGATCAAGATGGGATTCAATCCTGGCACATTCCAGCTTCGCTTCGGTGCAAAAAAACTGCGCGAGATCTATAGACACACCTATGTATTGTTCGTGAATCGCGAGGAAGCCGCGTATATCCTTCATACAAAAAATGAAGATATCAAATTCCTTTTTAAGGGGCTCCACAAACTGGGACCTAAGGTCGTTGTGATCACGGACGGGCCGGCCGGCGCCTATGCGTCTGACGGAATAAATCAATATTTCATGCCGCCGTATCCGGATCCGAAGCCGCCGATCTCGCGCACGGGCGCGGGCGATGCATTCTCAACGGGATTTTTCTGCGGCCTGGTCTATGGGCTCTCCGTATATGATGCTTTGCGCTGGGCGCCGATCGAATCCATGCATGTCGTGCAGTTCTTCGGTGCGCAGACGGGATTGCTGTCAAAGTCCGCGCTCATCAAGCTTTTAAAGAGGTCGCCGAAAGGATATTCGCCGAAAAGGATTTAGCCGGAACATTAAAAAATATGAAAACCCTCCGCGAAGTCCTTGCCGATGCCGATGCGCGCCATGTTGCCGTGGGCCACTTTAATATCTCCGATCTCGGTGCGTTGAAGGCGATTTTTGCCGCTGCGCGTGAAATGCACCTGCCGGTGTTGATCGGCGTTTCGGAAGGGGAGCGCGAGTTCATCGGCGTGAAGACCGCCGCCGCGCTCGTGAAAAGCCTGCGCGACGCGTACGATTATCCGATCTTCTTGAATGCGGACCACACGCACTCGCTCGATAAGGCGAAGGAAGCGGCGGAAGCGGGGTTCGACGAGATCATTTTTGATAGTTCGTCACTGCCGATGGATCAGAATATCGCGAATACAAAAGAGGCGGTTGCCGCGATCCGCGCGATCAATCCGAACATCGTGATCGAAGGCGAGATCGGCTACATCGGTTCGAACTCGGAGATCATCGCCGCCGCGCCCGCGAACCTAGCGCTCTCCACGCCGGAAGAGGCGTTGAAGTTCGTGACGGAGACCGGCGTCGACGTGCTCGCGCCGGCGGTGGGGAACATGCACGGACTTCTCGCCAGCATGGCGAGCGGCGCAGTGCACAAACATTTGCATATTGAAACGATCGCCGCGCTCAAAGCCGCGCTTGCGTCCACGAGCTGCAAGTTCATGACGTTGCACGGCGGTTCCGGCACGGAGGACGCCGACTTCATCGCCGCGGCAAAAGCTGGGATGACGATCATCCACGTTTCGAGCGAACTGCGTCTTGCCTGGCGCCGCGGCGTGGAGGAGGGCTTGAAAGATCCGAACGAGATCGCGCCGTACAAGCTCGTCGCGCCGTCGGTCGTCGCCATCCAGAAGATCGTCACTGATCGCTTGAAGCTGTTCAACGGGCTGGCGTAGATCGCTTCTCAAAATAGAGCGGATGTGTTACGGTATTTCGGTTAGCACGGCTCTTTGACTTGGAGGATTTATGGCAGCATGTCAGTCTGTTCCGGAGTCTTTGGTAAGAGGGATCCCTTTCTATCAGGCCCTTTTTGCCTTCTTCTACGTTTGTCACATCAATAACGTGAAGAGTCTGCCGCTCCTTAATGATGAGGCGTGGCATATTCTTTTTTACGACGCGTACAATGTATTTGGACGTGAGCTATTGCTGATATTTGATCGCGGGTGTCTACCGCCGAGATTACAAGTCGATTCCGAGGCGGAACTCGCAATCATGGTTCTCGGCGAAACCGAAGTCTCGGAGACCCGGATATGGATATGGCGTTGGCAAGATCTTGGCAAAGAGATTGCGGACGCGCATCCCCGGCTGTTTGAATATCTGTTGATTGCGGCAAAACAAATTCCCGGATTTCTTGGACGGTGAAACATGGGCCGCTTGCTGTACAGCAAGCGGCCCATTTCTTTATCAGACTTGCTCTTTTTATATTATTTGTTATACTTTCCCCTATGGATTTAGCAGTCAAAACGCGCGACGTATTGGGCAAAAAGGTGAAGGCGCTCCGCAAGGAGGGTCTTATTCCTGCAGAGCTCTACGGCCACGGGTTCGAGAACATCCATCTCGCGCTTCCGGCGAAGGAATTCAATAAGGTGCTGAAGGCGGCCGGTTCCACGACGGTCGTGACGCTCCTGCTCGGCAAGGAATCGAAGTCCGCGATGATCCACGAAGTGGCGCGTGATTCGGTCACGAGCGAGGTCATCCACGTCGATCTGCATCAGGTGCGCATGGACGAGCTTGTCAAAGCCGATGTGCCTTTGGAATTTGTCGGCGAAGCGCCGGCCGTGAAGGCGTTCAGCGCCGTCATCAACAAGTCCATGTCCACCATCGAAGTCGAGGCGTTCCCGCAGGATCTTCCGCACAGCCTCGTCATCGATCTTTCTGTTTTGGATGAGCTTGATAAGACGATCTATGTGAAGGACATCAAGCGTCCGAAAGGCGTCACGTTCCTGATTGACGCCGAGACCGCGATCGCTACCGCGACCCCGCCCGCCGCCGAAGAAGTGGCCGCGCCAGCCGAGACCGTAGACGTCTCCGCCATCAAGACCGAAGGCGAAGAGAAGAAAGCCGAGAGAGACGCGGAGAAAGCGACGAAAGAGGAATAGCAGTGAAAAATACCCCGCGCGGGGTGTTTTTTAATTTAACGCCCCTTGTGGATCCGTCCGGAGTCGCCCCGGAATCTGTCGATTGTCAAAAACGATTGTTCTACTGTTGAACTGCGGATCCGGATCTTTGGGGGCGTAGCCATTTCCCCGAGAGGGCTGACTCTGCCTATCTTTTTACGTTATACTAAAAGAGCAATGAAAAGGCTCTTGAAACCTCGCGTGTTAGGGGATGTTTCCGTCCAAAAGGCAAACGGTCGGAGCTGGAGCTCGTTCGGTCCGCTCGCGGCGCGCGTCAATTTGGTGGAGGAACGGATCATCCGCATCCCGCTCACGAAGACGTTGCGGTTTGCAATCATCGCCACGGCGGCGATTTTTTTGGTGTTCGGTTCCGCACTCGCGCCGACGCTTTTTAGTAAAGCTTCCGGCGATGCGTCGTCGAGCACGACGCCCACGAGCACCGATCCCACCGCCGAGCGCAGCCAGCTGGAAGGCCAGCTTGCCCAGCTTGAGATGCAGATCAATCAATATCAGGGGCAGATCCAAAGCTATCAGACGCAGGGAAAATCTTTGAACGGTGAAATTGATATTTTGAATGACAAGATCGCATCGCTCAATCTGCAGATCCAGGCGACAGGTCTTACGCTCACGCAACTGAACACGCAGATCGCCGATAATCAGACTGAGATCACAAACCTCCAGGCGGAGATCGTCGATAAGCAGACCGCGATGACGGCGTTGATGCAAGATCTTTATAAGAATGATCAGACGAGTCTTATTCAAGCGGTTTTGCAAAACCCCCAACTTTCTGATTTTTGGGACGATACGCAGGATCTGACCCTGCTCCAGAGCAGTCTGCGACTGACGGTCCAGCAGATCACGAGCCTTCAGACGCAGTTGCAAGATCAAGAGCAGGAATTCATAGCGTCAAAATCCGATGCGGCGAGCGTGGCGGCATATCAGGCGGCGCAGACGCAGGAGGTGGCGAGCACGGTGACGCAAAAGACCCAGCTCCTCGCCGCGACACAAGGACAGGAATCGAAGTATCAGGCGTTGCTCGTTTCGACGCAGGCGTCCGCCGCGCAGATCCGCGACCGCATCTTCCAATTGCTCGGCGGCGGCCAGCTCTCCTTTGGCGATGCGTATCAATATGCGCAGCTCGCGTCGAATGCGACCGGTATCGATCCGGCATTCATCCTTGCGATCCTCGACCGCGAATCGGCGCTCGGGCAGAATGTCGGCCAGTGCGATTATCAGACCGCGATGAACCCGGCCGACCAGCCGCTCTTTTTGAACATCGTGCAATCGCTCAATCTCAATCCAAGCACGATGACGGTTTCATGCCCGAACGCGGATGGTGCGTATGGCGGCGCGATGGGTCCCGCGCAGTTCGAGCCGTCGACGTGGGACGAATATTCGACGGCGGTTGCGGCGATCACAAAGGACAATCCGCCTTCGCCGTGGAACAATTCCGATGCGTTTGTGGCGACGGCGTTGTATTTGAAGGATAATATGACGGGATGCCAGGCGGTCTATAGCGCGGTATTGAGTCAGGAACGGTGTACGGCGGCAAAGTACTATGCGGGCGGTGATTGGAAGAATTACCTTTGGACGTACGGCGAGGCGGTTGTGGAGCAGACGCAGGGCTTCTCATCCGACATCCAGACGATCACAAACGGCAGTAATACATAATTAAAAGATCATGAAAAAAATTATCTTAAAAAACGGGTTGCGCATATTGCTCGTTCCCCAGCCGGCGAATCTTGCCGCCACGGTCCTTATTTTAGTGAAGGCGGGATCGGAATATGAATTGAAGGCTCAGAACGGCGTTTCGCATTTTTTGGAACACATGATGTTCAAAGGCACGACCGACCGACCCGAACCGGGGATGATCGCGCATGAGCTGACCGCGCTTGGCGCGCAGTTCAACGCGTTTACCGGCGAGGAATATACCGGCTATTACGCAAAGGTGCAGGCGGAAAAACTGTCGAAGATTTTAGAGATCGTTTCCGACCTGTACCTCAATCCGTTGTTTGATGAGGCCGAGATCGAAAAGGAGCGCGGCGTGATCATCCAGGAGATCAATATGTACGAGGATGATCTTCCGGCGCGCGCGGCGCGGGACTTCTCGCGGCTCGTGTACGGCGATCAGCCCGCGGGATGGGACGTCGGCGGCGAGATCCCGATCATCAAGCGGCTCACTCGCGCCGAATTCGTTGCGTACCGCGCGCGCCGGTATGTGATGCCGGGGACGGTCGTCGTCGTTGCGGGAAAGTTCGGCACCGCAAGCGCGAGCGCGCAGATCAAAAAGTATTTCGGCAAACTCCCACGCCGCACGGCGCCGGCAAAGAAGAAGACAACCGAACAGCAATCGTCGCCGAAGATCTCACTGCACTTCAAGGAGTCCGATCAGGCGCATCTGGTGCTCGGATTTCGCGCGTTCAACATGTTCGATAAGCGGCGCTATGCGGCGCGAGTGCTCGCCGATATGCTCGGCGGGGGAATGAGCTCAAGGCTCTTCACGCGCATCCGCGAGAAGATGGGCGCGGCGTATTATATCGGCGCCGGCACGGACCTCTCACTCGATCATGGGCTACTTTCGATTTCCGCGGGCGTCGACCGGTCAAAGATCGAACCGGTGATCACCGCCATCCTCGAGGAGTGCGCAGCGCTTCGCGATGAAGCAGTCACAGAAAAGGAATTGCAAAAGACGAAGGATCACATGATCGGCGGCCTGGTGCTTGGGCTTGAGACATCCGATGACCTCGCGAGCTTTCATGGCAGTCAGGAAGTGCTGACCGGAGGCACCACGCCGCCGGCGGTGCTCGCCGCGCGGATAAAAAAAGTGACCGCGCGCGATGTGCAGGCCGTGGCGAAGGCGATCTTCAAGGACGCTGGACTGAATCTTGCTATTGTCGGTCCGTATAAAGAGCAAGCGCGATTTAAGAAGATTCTCCGGTTGCCAAAGCGCGGTAAATAATAGTAGGCTATTGCAATGGACTCACGAGACGAATTCTACATCACGACCCCGATCTATTATGTGAACGACAAGCCGCATATCGGCCATGCGTATTCGACGATCGTCGCCGACACGCTCGCGCGATGGCGCGAGGCGCGCGGGGAACACGTGGTGTTCTCGACGGGCGTCGATGAGAACTCGCAGAAGACGGTGGACGCCGCAAAGAAGAACGACGAAGAAATTCACGCGTACGTGGACCGGCTCGCCGACGTCTGGGCAACGACGTGGTCAAAGCTTGGCATCTCAAACACGGATTTTATCCGCACCACCGAAGAGCGGCACATCGAAGTCGTTAAAGACATCTGGGGCCGCATGGAAGCCGCTGGCGATATTTATAAAGGCGAATATCAGGGATTGTATTGCAAGGGGCACGAGGCGTTCATGAAGGAAGACGAGCTGACGCCCGACGGCCTTTGCCCGGACCACAAAGTGGCGCCGGAGCTCGTCACCGAGGAAAATTATTTCTTCCGGCTTTCTAACTATCAACAGAAGCTTTTGGATTTTTACGAAACGCACGACGAGTTTGTGGCACCCGCGCATCGGTTCAACGAAGTGCGCGCGTTCGTGGAGAATGGTCTAGAAGACATCAGCTTCTCGCGCGAAAAAAAGGAGTGGGGAATCCCGGTGCCAAATGATCCGAATCAGGTGATCTACGTATGGGCGGATGCGCTCGTCAACTATATTTCCGTCGTCGGCGTTGAGGGATGGGAAGAGCATCCGGCGGATGTGCACGCAGTGGGCAAGGATATTTTGCGCTTCCACGCCGTGATCTGGCCGGCGATGTTGATGTCTGCCGGTTTGCCACTGCCCGGACAGGTGATCGCGAACGGATTCTTTACGATCGATGGCACGAAGATCTCGAAATCGCTTGGCAATGCAATTGATCCGCTTGAACTCACCGCGCGCTATGGCAATGACGGCCTGCGCTATTTCTTGCTTCGCGAAATTTCCTACGGTGAAGACGGTGATTTTTCGGAGGAGAAAATGAAGGAACGGTACAACGCGGACTTAGCGAACGGGCTTGGCAACTTTGCCGCCCGGGTGCTCACGCTTGCAGAGAAGGAGACATTATCCACGTCGGGCGCCGTGCTCGACGGCGATTTCGATATCACGATCGAAACGATGAAACGCTTGGTCTACGCAAAGTTAAAAGAATATAAATTCCCCGAGGCGCTCGGCGCAATCTGGGCTACAATCTCGTTTGGCGATCGCTATGTGAACGACCGCAAGGTGTGGGAGATAAAAGACGGCGCGACGCGTGCGGTTGCGCTGTTCAACCTGGTGTCACTACTCAATGCCGTTGCGACCGAGCTTGTGCCGTTCTTGCCGGAGACATCGCGCAAGATCAAAGCAGCGATCGTGCACGAAGACGGCGCGTTGAAGACGAAGAAGCCGGAGATTCTTTTCCCGAGGATAAAATAATTTATCAAATGGACAAGCACCAAATTATTAATAAAACGAAGGTTCATCTCAAAGCCGAATTTGGCAAAGAGGGAACTGGTCATGATTGGTGGCATATTGAGAGAGTGTTAAATAATGCGATTACTATCGCCAAGAAAGAAAAAAGTGCAGATATTTTTATTGTTCAGCTTGGTGCGCTTTTGCATGATGTCGCGGATTTTAAATTCCATGGCGGTGACGATACTATCGGTGGCAAAGTTGCGGCGCAATGGCTCAAAAAAATTAGTACAGATGCAGTCACAATTCAGAAGGTAGTCCATATCGTGGACAATGTTTCTTTTAAAGGGCTCGGTGTGAAGTCGAAAATGGAAAGTCTCGAAGGAAAAATAGTGCAGGATGCCGACAGACTTGATGCTATCGGCGCGCTAGGCATTGCCCGGGCATTTGCATATGGTGGTTATAAAGAGAGGCCGATTTATAATCCTGAGGTGGCTCCGAAAATGCATAATAATTTCTCCTCCTATAAGAAAGGATCCGATTCGACTATCAATCACTTCTATGAAAAAATTCTTTATGTAAAGAATTTGATGAATACAAAAGCCGGGAAGAAAATGGCCCTACAGAGGCATAAGTTTATTGAAGTTTATCTCAAGGAATTCTATGCAGAGTGGGAGGGATTAAAATAAAGATGTAGCGTATTTATCTACCTTCCCGCCTGATCAAATAGATTCTCGTAGACGCGGTTGATGTCGCGCTTAAAGTGTTCGATGTCGTCATAGTTATTCTCGAGCGTGATCTCGGCGCGGGAGCCGATGTCGGGAATATCCACTTCGGTGCGCACTTTTTCCTGCCGGGAAAAATCTTCCCATGTGGTTGCGGCTTCGCCCACGCGGTTACGCGAGATAAGCCGCGCGTAGCGCACCTTCGGGTCGGCGGTGAGGTACACGAAGACGGATTTGATGCCGTCGTCGTTCAAGCCGCGGATCATCTTCTCGTCGCCAAGCCAGCGGACGCCGTCGAGGATCGCCACGTCGGCGTCGTCGCTCATCAGCCGCCGCCGCATCGCCCGCGAGAGCGCTCCGTCGTGGAAGCCCGTCTCTGCGTTCATCACGATCGCCATTTTTTGCAGATTGTCGCGCGTGTGCGGGATGTCCCACAGGGTGAGCGTGTCCCGGAGGATATCCGAGAACGTGTGGCGGCTCACGCGATAGCCGTCCTCGACGAGCAGCTGGTCAAGCACATTCGCGCAGGTTTCCTTCCCGGCGAGCGGAGCCCCGATGATACCGATGACGAGTTTCATGGTGAATGGTGACGGGGTTATTTTCCTTTTTGCCGATAGATTTTCTTGATCTTCCAATAAAGCGGATCGCGGCCGGAGCCCGCTCCCGTCGTCGCATTCTTTTTCATGAGCTTTGCGGGATACTTCTTTTCCGCGCGAGCAAGTTTTTCAAAAATGATTTTTTCTGTGCCCAGGCCAAGGAGGACGGCAATTTCCAGCGCATAAATAAGCACGTCGGCGAGCTCCTTTTCTATCTCCGCAAGTTTTTCCTTATCTTTCTTGACTTCCTCAAGCGAAAGATTTTCCCACTGGAAAAGTTCCAAAAGCTCTCCGCCTTCAATCATGACCGACTTTGCGAGATCCGCCGGACGGAGCTGGTCCCAGCCGCGATCTTTAAGGAATTTGTGGACCCTCTTTTCGGCGCGTGAGTTCATACATTGGTATTGTAACAAAAAAGTGCCGCATCCGGATAATTTCGGATGCGGCATGGTGGCTAATTGCGGCTGGTGCGGTAGATGCGCATAGTGTCCGTGAGCAAGCTGATCACATGATTAGGCTTTGCTGCGTGGATGTACTCCGGAGAGCTTGTACCCTCCGTGAATCCCATGGTAAAGACCCCCGTCTTTTGCGCTTCCATAATTCCGCTTGCCGAATCATCCACGTAGAACGCGTTACGCGGCGGTACCTTATATCGCTCGAGGAATTCGAGGATCGCTAGCCCTTTATTGTTGGCTCCAAAGCGCACATCGTTGAAAAGATGAAGGATATCGAATTTTCTCAGGAGTTCGATTGTGCTTTCCGGCGCGGCGCTGAGCATCACCATGAGAAGACCCTGTTCGCAGAAGTAGTTCAGGGTTTGTGCAGCTCCTCTGTGGAGGTGCATATCTCCACGGATCTTATTGTAGTGGATTTCCCATGCTGCGTAGATAGCTTCCCTGGTATATTGCCTTGGAACGCCATGCGCGTAGTAGAACTCGGCCATGGTTTCCGCAGAGCATCCCTCCCGATACTCGCGGAGCGTGGGAATGCGAGGATTGGGTGCGAGTTCTTTGATAGTCTCAACGGTGGCGGTGTATGTCGCCTCCAGGTCGTTGAAAACCGTCCCATTCCAGTCAAAAAAACCCAGTTTGTATCGCATTAGCCCTCCTCTGGCAAGCGAAAAGTGAAAACAGCTGCCCGTATGATAAGATAGTTCTATCCATGAAACAAGACCTTGCCGGTAATCTGCATTTCTTCGACGCTCATACGCATGTGCAGTTTTCCGGCTTCGCCGCCGACCGCGACGCGGTCATTCAACGCGCACGCGAAGCAAATGTGTGGATGATCAACGTCGGCACGCAAAAGGACACCTCGCGCGCGGCGGTGGAACTTGCGCGAAAATATTCCGGGGCCGGCGGCGGTATGTATGCGGCGGTCGGACTTCATCCGGTGCACACGAGCGCGTCGTTCCACGATGCGCAGGAGCTCGGCGGCGGGGAAGCGGCAACGGCGTTCACCTCGCGCGGCGAGGCGTTCGACGCGGATTATTATCGCTCGCTCGCGCTCGATCCGCTCACGGTCGCGATCGGCGAATGCGGCCTCGACTATTTCCATTTCAATGATGATGAGGCGCGCGAGGTGCAGGTAGAAAAACAGAAAGCGGCATTTTTGGCGCAGATCGAGCTTTCGAAAGATGTTAAAAAACCATTAATGATCCATTGTCGGAACGCATTTGCGGACCTTATCGAATTTTTGCGGCCACACGCGCATGAGCTTCCGCCGAGCGTCGTCCACTTCTTTACCGGCACGCCTGATGATGCGCGGGCATTGCTCGAGCTTGGATTCTCGTTTACCTTTGGCGGCGCGATCACGTTCCCGCCGCGGAAGGGGATGGCGCAGGGCGCATATGATGAAGTGATCTCACGTATCCCGCTCGACCGGATACTGTCCGAGACCGATGCGCCGTACGTGGCGCCCGCAGCGTTTCGCGGAAAGCGCAACGAGCCGGCGTATGTTGTGTACGCCGTGTCGCGGCTTGCTGAACTTAAACACGTTTCGCCGGACGAGATGAAGGCGCAGATTTGGGCGAACGCAAAGCGGATTTTTAGCATCTAGAAGTATATTAAAAAAGCATTAAATTTTATTTGACGAAAATATCGAATCAATTACTATCGAACTATGTCCGTGGGGCGTCGGCAATTCCTGCCCCGGCTCGGCTTTCAGGCTGACAGCGGGCATGATCAAAAGACCCATTCGTTGAATGGGTCTTTTGCGGCTAATACACACTAAAGAAATACTTTTTCCCGTTAATTTCTTTCGACAATCTCCAAAATTCAGCATTATTTGACGGATCCTCGATAATCTCTTTCACAAAAGGCAGCGGTGCAAAATGCCGTTCCTTTTCTGCTTTGGTGCGCGGGATGCCTCGTTTTCTAAGAAGATGTTGAAATCCGAGACGGTTGAAAGTGATACATTCTTTTAGTACCTGACACCATGTTTCTCCGATGTTTTCATATAATTTCTTTGGGTTTTCATTTTCCATCCAGCCGCCATAACAAGTGGGTCATTAAATCTATTTAAAATGGACTATTTCCTTGCTGCGCCGTAGAATAAGTATTATCTATGACTTCCTACGACCCCAAGAGCATCGAAGAAAAGTGGAATAAAAAATGGCTGGCCGACAAGGTTTTCAAGGCCGCCGACGATTCCGCGAAGCCGAAATATTATCAGCTCGAGACGTTCCCGTATCCGTCCGCGGCGGGATTGCATATGGGTCATCCAAAAGGCTATACCGCCGAGGATATCCACGCGCGCTACATGCGCATGCGCGGCCGCGAAGTGCTTTACACGATGGGTTGGGATGCCTTCGGACTCCCGACGGAGAATTATGCCATCAAGGTAGGGAAGCCGCCGAAGGAAGTTGCGCTCGCGAATACGGATAACTTCCGTCGTCAGGTGCAGATGTTCGGGTTCTCGTACGACTGGGATCGGGAGATCGACACATCCTCGCCGGAATATTATAAGTGGACGCAGTGGCTGTTCCTCCAGCTTCTATAAAAAAGGGTTGGCGTATCGCAAGGAAGCAAAAGTGAACTGGTGTCCGAAGGATCAGACCGTGCTTGCGAACGAGCAGGTGGTTGACGGTAAGTGCGAGCGGTGCGGCAGTGAGATCGAGGAGCGCATGATGGAGCAGTGGTTCTTGAAGATCACCGATTATGCGGATCGTTTGCTCGCCGACCTGAAAGGCCTCGACTGGCCCTCGGCGACGGTCAAACGCCAGGAGGATTGGATCGGAAAGAGCGAAGGGGCGGAAATTTCGTTCCTTCTCGATTTCAAAAAAAATCCGGCGGACAACGATCGTCGCGGACCGGATGGCGAGCGCGCCGCGCTGACCGTATTCACGACGCGTCCGGATACGCTCTTCGGCGCCACGTATTTGGTGCTCGCGCCGGAGCATCCGTGGGTCACGCTCGCGCTCGATGACCAGCACGACGTGTTATTAAATAAAGATGAAGTGAAGGCATATGCAGAAGCGACATCGCACAAGACCGACCGCATGCGTCAGGAGGATGTAAAAGACAAGACCGGCGTCGAGCTGAAGGGCGTGATGGCGATCAACCCGGCAACGAAGGAGGAAATTCCGATCTGGGTTGCGGACTACGTACTCGGCTCGTATGGCACCGGCGCGATCATGGCGGTGCCCGCACACGACGAGCGCGATTTTGATTTTGCGAAGAAGTTCGGATTGCCGATAAAAAGAGTGATTGCCGGCGAAGGTGAATTTTCAACCGGCTATGGCGTGTTGATCGATTCCGGAACGTTTACCGGTATGGATTCCGAAAAGGCAAAAGCGGAAATCACAAAGTTTGCCGGCGGGAAATTAAAGACACAATACAAGATCCGCGACTGGTCCGTGTCGCGCCAGCGGTATTGGGGAGTGCCGATCCCGATGATTCACTGTCTAAAGGATGGCATCGTGCCGGTGCCGGAAAAGGATCTGCCCGTGGTCCTGCCCGACCTCGAGAACTATCGTCCGCAGGGGATGCCGCCGCTCGCGAGTTCGCCGGCCTTCATCAACGTAAAGTGCCCTCAGTGCGGCGGCGATGCCAAGCGCGATGCGGAGACGCTCGATACATTCGTGGATTCATCGTGGTACTTCTTACGCTATCCGGATCCGCACAACGCGGCGGAAATTTTTGGCAAGGAAAAAGTGGAGCACTGGATGCCGGTGGATATCTATGTGATCGGCGCGGAGCACACCGTTCTCCACTTACTCTACTCGCGCTTTGTCACAAAATTCCTGCATGACGAAGGATATTTCTCATTTACCGAACCGTTCGCGAAGCTTCGGCATCAAGGACTCATCATGCGGCACCGACGGCGCGAAGATGTCCAAGAGCCGCGGCAACGTGGTGAACCCGGATGAGATCGTCGCCGAGTTCGGCACCGATGCGACCCGCATGTATTTGATGTTCATGGGGCCGTTCGAGGACGGCGCGCCGTGGGATGTAAAAGGAATTTTGGGGGTGGAGCGTTTTTTGAAGCGATTTTGGAAATATTGCGGTGGTGCTTTGGAAAAATCGTCCGACGCACCCGAACAATCTTCCGCGCGCGCTACTCTCCATCGCACCATCAAAAAGGTGGGGGAGGACATCGAGGCGTTCAAATTCAACACCGCGATCTCGGCGCTTATGATACTCTTAAATGAGCTGGAGGCGTCCGCGCCGCTCGCGAAGGAAGATGCCGTGGCGTTGGTGAAGATCATCCATCCGTTTGCGCCGCACATGGCACAGGAATTGTGGTCGCTCATGGGCAACGCGAATTATCTGGATTTCGAGCCGTGGCCGGCGTATGATCCGGCGCTCATTGCGCAAGAGAAGATCACGATCGTGTTTCAGGTGAACGGAAAGACAAAAGACAATGTGGCGGTGGATGCTACGATAGAAGAGGCTGATGCAAAGGAAATGGCGCTCGCGAATGAAAAAGTGAAGGCGGCGCTCGCGGCAGGCGGCCTGGCAGCGGGTGCGCCGCCGAAGCGCATTATCTACGTGGATAAAAAACTAGTGAACATCGTCATTTAAATGGGAGCAAGGATCTGGCTTATCATCATTATCATCATCGGGCTCGGACTCGGGCTGTATCTCTATAGTTCCGGTGCGTTTGTAAATGGGGTAAAAGGATTCGATTCGCTGATCGATACGAGCTCTACCTTCTCGCTCTTTAATCTTGGTTCTTCCACGATCGCGCGCGGACCGTCGGCGCCCATCGGGCCGCCCCCGCCCCAGGGAACGACGATCGCGCCGCCGCCAGCCTCCGTCACGACGACCACCATTAACCCCGCCGACATTCCGGCCGGGTACACTGCCGCAGAGCTTTCGCCATACTTCCATCAAATACTCTTGGGGAGCGTTTCCGCCGGCACGTCGTACTATTACGGCACGATCACGCTGAACTCATATTTCAATACCACCGGCACGATCGATATCACGGGATGGCAGATAAAGACGATGGACAGCGGCGAATACATCCCGCAGGCGATCGACGTATATGACCCGTCCGGACTCACCCCGGCGAGCGATATCCTCGTAAAGAACGGGGATACGGTGTATCTCTATTCGTCATCCGCACCGTTCAATGTGCGATTGAACGAGTGTATCGGATATATCGCGCAGGTCGCGAACTTCGATCCGCCGTTGCCGGATTCGTGCCCTTATATTGACCCGTCGCAAATTCAGAACTTTACCGGCCAGTGCCAGAATTATATCGAGACGCTCGGCCAGTGCCAATCGCCGAACATGTCGAGCCCGCAGATCCCGCGCACCGATTATGCATGCCAGGATTATCTGGAGAATAATTTCACTTACAAATCATGCTTTGATGAGCACGACAGCGATCCGAATTTCCTGAGCAATCAGGTATGGGTGTGGACCGGCAGCAATGTCGTTGACCAGTATCACGATACCGTAAAACTGCTCGATCGGAACGGACTGCTGGTAGATTTGTACACCTATTAACTAACAGCAAATAAGAAGCCCACACCGTTTCGCTCCAGCGTAAGAACGCCCACTCGCTCAACGGTGTGGGCTTCTTATTTGCGCTCGGTCAAGGAGGCCTTTGCGGGGAATTGTTTACCGTCGCGAAGGACAAGTAATTCCACCTCGTCGCCGACATTCGAATTTTCGAGGAAATCCTGAATGGGATGGTCGTGATCGAGCTTCTTCCCGTTTATCTCCAAAACAATATCCTTTTCCTTGATCCCTGCCTTTTCTGCCGGACTGTCGGGGACGACCGCCGCGTCGCGTTCACTCTCGTTCGTGACGAGCGCGCCGTAATTCACGGATAAATTCATCTTTTTCTTGAGCGTATCATCGATCATCACGTAGCGAAGTCCGAGGAGCGGCCGGCGGATGCGGCCGTATTTCTTGATGTCGTCGATGTCGCGCCGCGCGGCGTTCACCGGGATCGCGAAGCCGATGCTCTGCGCGCCGGAAACGATCGCGGCGTTCACGCCGACGACGCATCCGTCGCGGTCCACGATCGGGCCGCCGGAGTTGCCGGGATTGATCGCGGCGTCGGTCTGGATGAGGCCGCGCATTTCCTGTGGCGGCGCGTTCCGCTCGGCTTGCGCCGTGATCGAGCGTGAGAGTCCGGAGACGATGCCGACGGAAACGGTGTTGCGGAAGATGCCGAGCGCGTTGCCGATCGCGATGAGCGACTGGCCAAGTTCGAGCTTTGTGGCGTCGCCGAGGCGCACGCAGGGGAGTCTATCCACCGGGATCTTCAATATAGCGACGTCATTGATCGGGTCGCGGCTTAAGATGGTGGCGGGGAATGCGCGGCCGTCGCTCAAAATAACGGTGTACTCGGCTTTGCGCTCGCTCACTACGTGCTTGTTCGTGAGGATCAAGCCATTCGATGCCACAATGAATCCCGATCCGCCGCCGGTCTGCACCATGCCGCGATCGTCCACTGTGCCGTCCGGGATCGTCGGATTGAATCCCTTTGGGAACTGCTTTTGCAGGTCCTCGAACTTCTCCGCGATGGCAATTGAAACCACCGAAGGCATGACTTTCTTGATGACCTTAATGACGCGTTTATCGTCCATGGGATTATTCTAACATGAAAACATGGATTATCTCACAAACCTCACGTAGATTCCGGACGGCACTACGCGGTCGGAACCTTTCTCGCTTACTCGCAGTTCCCCGAAATCGCCGCTCTCAATAGTGTCGAACGAACTCTCCACGGCTTGCACGAGCGATTGCGGCGCATAGCCTGCGGCATAGCCGTTCAATAAAAAGAACGAGCCGGGCTTTTGTGAAAAGATTTTTTTGACGGCGTCGAGCAGGGGACCAATATCTTCCTCGATTTTCCACACTTCGCCATCCGGTCCGCGGCCGAATGCGGGAGGATCGAGGATGATGCCATCATACATGGAGCCGCGCCGGGCTTCGCGTTCCACAAATTTGAGCGCGTCATCGGTGATGTAGCGTAGTGAGTCGGGCGGCACTTGCGAGAGCGTGGCGTTCTCTTTTGCCCACGTGTTGCTTTGTTTGGATGCGTCCAGGTGCGTCACCATTGCGCCGTGCTTTGCGGCTACGATACTCGCGATGCCGGTGTAGCCGAAGAGGTTTAATACCTTTGGCTTATCTTCATCGCCGCCACGCTTTGCGAGCGTGCCCGCTTTTTCGCCGATCCATTTCCAGTTTGGCGCCTGTTCCGGAAAAACGCCGGTATGCTTGAACGACGTCAAGCGTAACGTGAATCGCGCATCACTGTTCCAGGTGATATCCCACGTTTCCGCGCCGCCTTCGTTTTTAGAATGCCATGATCCCTTTCCGCCATCAAAGATGAACTCCGCATGTGCGGTTTTCCATGATTCCGGATGAAGCGGTTTCCATATCGCCTGCGTTTCCGGGCGGATCAAAACGAACGGCCCAAACCGCTCAAGTTTTTTATTATTGCCCGAGTCGAGGAGTTCGTAATCCGGCCAGCCGTCCGTTGCGAGATCGATGTGATTCATATATGTGGATTATTTCCCAAGTGCGTCCGGATGCCGCATGCTCCATTGATACAAAACGACCGCGGCGGACACTGACGCGTTCAATGATTCCGCGCGCGCGTTCATCGGGATGCGGAGCGAGACGTCGCATCGCTCGAGCGTTTTTTGGCGGATACCGTCGCCTTCGTTGCCGACGATGAAGAGCGCCGGCGCGGCAAATTTTTCTTCCATGATATTTTGCGCGCCGCCCATCACGAGGCCATACGTGACGAATCCGATCTTTTTGAGCGCATCGACCGCCTGGTTCACGTTGCCGATCGAGACGAGCGGGATGCGGAACGCCATGCCGGCAGAGGTCTTTACGACCGTGCCCGTGATCGGTGCCTGGTTGTGTTCCGGGATGAGCACGCCAGCGGCGCCGAACGCGGCGGCGCTGCGGATGATTGCGCCGACGTTATGCGGGTCGGTCAGCTCGTCGAGGAGCACGAGCATTGTGTGCTCGGTGGGCCGCAGCGCCGCCGCGAACTCCTTGAAGTCGAGCATCAGCGCGTCCGGATCGGTGACGGCGATCACGCCCTGGTGCGCGGTCTCGCGGCCGACCACGCGGTCGATCTCGTTGTTCTTCAGGACGCCGGGGGTCAGGTTGACCTTCCGCAAGAGCGCGCGCAATTCGCCGTCATTCACTTCCGGCGACAAAAAAACCTTCCGCACCGCATGCGGTGCATGCGCCAGCGCTTCCATGAGTGCGTGCTTGCCGTAGATATAGATCTTCTCGCGCGAGCCGTGCGCCGAATATTGCGGCCGCGTGCCGCGTGAACCGCGGTCCCGCTGTGCGGGGCGTTGAGAGCGTCCAGAGTGGAATGAACGTCGTGGTTTCATGAGGATAATATAGCACGTTTTATCAAAAAGTCCTGCGGCGATTATCCTTCTGAAGATTGTTCTGTTCTCTCGGCCCAGACGCCTCGTCTCTCTTCCGGAAGCAGCGGTGCCAAGTGTCCCATGATTTCGTCGGAGCGTGCGCGGAGTTCTTTGGAGAGAACGGAAAACTCCTTTACCTCCTCAGTGCTTAATTTTCTTTCCTTGCGAAGTTTCATTAATTCATTGATCCGTTCTCCCTCCGGTATTTTTTCGAGATCGAACGGTTTGCCGATAGAAACCCGGGCTTCCGGCCTGTGAGCGAGAGATCGAATAATCGCCGAGCTTCTTTCCAGATTCTCTTCCTCTTTTATGTCGATTGCGACCGGGAGGAATATCGTGTCCGGGGCTTGGGCCAGCAGGACTGCGCCATATCCTCCATGGTCAGGCAATTGAACGTCTTCCGTCCCTCGGTAATATGCCGCCATGAATATAGTTTTCCCTTCGTTCATGGCTTCTTTCATCGGCTCGAAATCTTCCGGATCAAACGCGCCTTGCTCTTGCCCGTTGTTTCGATTTGTAGTTACCGAGAAGGAATGTTCTTCTCCGACCATCTTTCTCCCTATATATCCCCCGGGATTTTCCGAAAAGCGTTCATGGGTTGAAGCCTCTCCCCAGCCTACCGAAGGAAATTCATTTCCCAACATCCCGATTGCAAGCGGCAGGTCTCTGTGGGAAAGGTGGGTGGTCACCACGATGATCTTCTTGCCCTGGGGAATTTCCCCGATATTTTCCTTACCGACAACCTCAACTTTTTTGAATTGCTTTTCAAAAAGGAACTTTATCCGCGCAATCCCCGGATCTTCTTTTTTCTCTGGAGTATTTGGTCGCTCAAACATCAATAACTATGAAATTATTTTGCTATCTTTCCCGGCTTCCACGGCACCCCGAGCCAGGGGAGCAGCCACCGGTCGATGCCAAGCCATCCGGCGTTGCGCCATGCGAGGATCAAAAACAATTCAATGAGAAGCAAAAGGGGATTCACGCTGATCGTCCCGGCAAAAAGATAGTTGAGGTTCATGAACGCGCCGAAGAACGCGGCGATGCCGGTGAATGCGCCGAATATAAGGCCGAGGCCGACGGCAAGTTCGCCGAAAGTGATGATATACGAGAAGATTGTGACGTGCGGGAGTGCGATGCCACTCACGAACCATGCGTACCATGACGCCACCGCCGGATTCGCGCCCGTCGCCTTGGCGACTGCGCCTGTCAAAAACCCCCGGAGCGCGGTGCCGGCCTGCGGGCCGATCCATGCGCCGCCCGTCGCTTTCTCCCATCCGGCCATCACCCATTCGTATCCCACGTAGAGCCGGAGCAAGAGCCACACCCACGCCACGCGCGTGTCGGCAAACAAAAACTCCGCGAGCTTCGGCTCCGGAATGATCACCGCTTCGTGCGAGGCATTGGGATTGGGCATGAGAGTATTATACCTGATTCGGCGCAATGACTTCCAAATCTAAGATCGTAGTGATCGTATGAGCTTAGGTTTGGAGGGGGTACGCTGGGTACCCCCTGATTGATGTAAGTTTCGCTATGGATTATCTGGAACAATAAACGCTGATCCAGTGTGCCGTTTCGGAGAGCTTCTCGGGGATGGTAGTGATGAGCCACTCTGATGCCCCGGGGAACTTCAGATAGATAATAACCGTTACCAGCACGAGTGGCACAAGGAACAGTCCCAGTGTGGTGCCCCTCTTTACCTCCATATACGTGAGAACCGCGACAATGGCTAAAAGAATCCACCATATCAAGGCGAATCCAAAACTTCCAAGGCTTTCAAACATTCCGCACCTCCGTGCTATGCTGCTAGACCTATCCTATCACGTTTTATAAGTTGTGTCAAGTCGTGCGGTGAGGGTGAGATTCGAACTCACGATACGTTGCCGTATGACGGTTTTCAAGACCGTTGCCTTAAACCACTCGGCCACCTCACCTCTGTGGACCTAGAGAGAATCGAACTCTCGCCCCCTCGATGCCATCGAGGTATTCTACCACTGAACTATAGGCCCTCTAATAATAATGCACCAACGGTCTTTAACTCATTATAAATTGTGCCTGAGAAATAATCTATGCGGCAAACGCCTTTATAATCGGCTTTTTTGTTGGCATTCCAATAATCCTTTTATCGATGCGTAATCGATAAAACTGATTTTGTGGAATAAGGGTTGTTGTTGACCAAAAAGAAATCAATGCTTCGCTGTTTTGGTCCGCGCGGCATTGCACGGTACAGCGAAATTTCTTTTCATCTATTATGCAGCAGTTGGAGAAATAAACTAACAATCCCAGGATTTGAATTTCCAAAACATAACGACGCGCTTTGATGCTTTGAACCCTCGCACAAATATAGCATTACTAAGCTGATTTTCGCAATATCGTTATGGGCCAGGATCTTTTTAAGGTAGAGGTTTTCTCGGCGAATAGCTTCCAGTCGATTTTTTGTTACCACCTTTTTGATGGTGCCGCCTTAATGCTCCCGTTTCTAATTTTCTCTTTTCCATGGAGGATAATACATTCTTGTTCTTGAGGAGAGAGCGTAAGTTCCTTGAACCAAGTGCAAAGCGTGCTTGGCGGCACAGCGACACCTAATATCTCCTGGATCTCGGTATATGTTTTTCCGCGCTGGCGCAACGCCATCGCTTCATCTTTAAATCGGATACAGCTTTGCATACTTCCATTTTATTAATATATACCCTTCATCCAATATTTCTTTAGTCAAATTTTAATATTTGCGACCAATGCGTCAATCAGCTATAGTTTCTGCAACGCCCCCGTAGTTCAATGGATAGAACAGATCCGTCCTAAGGATAAGATGAGAGTTCGATTCTCCCCGAGGGCACAAAAAGAAACCATAGGGCATTTCGCTCCGACGTAAGCACACCCACCCGCGGAATGCCCCACACTTTCTTTTTTTTGCGGAAGTGGTATGGTAATAAGAGTTGTTAACGTCAACCCTTGGGGTAGATCTCATGGCGAGTATTGCTGTTCCGTTGTCGACTCTGGCGTCATCATCGCCAGGGTTAACCATTCCCATTACCGTTAACGGTAAATTGTCTCGGGCAAACGTTTGCACGGGATGCTATTTGCCATTTGGAACGGGTGAACACCAACACGTTCACCCAAAGCTTGGTACTCGTGGCGAGTTCGCCACATACCACAACCCCACCTACCTTCCGCGCGCCCAGCAAACCGAAGTGTAGGACATTTGTTTCATCTAAAACTAAGGCGTCGCACTCTCCCCAAAAGCGGCGCCTTAAAATTGCCTTTTTTCTGATTTTCGTCTTAACTGTCATGGGGGAAAGGTGGCTGAGTGGTCGAAGGCGCCGCACTCGAAATGCGGTGTACTCGAAAGGGTACCGTGGGTTCGAATCCCACCCTTTCCGCATTGAAAAGAGGAATGGCTTTTGCCATCCCTCTTTTCAACTTCTGATAGTGCGGATTCGAACGCCGGAGCAAGAATTTTCTGCTGAAAATTCTTGCGAGGCGGTGCCCAGACCAAATGCGAGCGACGGCGAGCATTTGAGTCGCGGGAGAATCCCACCCTTTCCGCATTGAAAAAATATCCTATTGTCCGTGGGATAAAAAAGACCCATAGCTTTCCGGCTCGTGCGAAGACGAATTCGCCGGAAAGCGATGGATCTTTTTTATTATCGGTCGCGCCCGTTCCGGAAATTGTTCTCGAAGGTCCTGAAGAATGCGGGGAAGTTTCCAAATCCGCCGCGGAAATATCCATAGCCGCTTTGAGTTCTCGTGGTCGTTGCGCTGCGTGAAGTTCTGACAGGTGCCGTGTATCCTTGCACCCCTACGCCGGTGCGCGTCCAGCGCCCGCGTCCACCGCTCGCGCCGATGCCATATCCGCTGCGTCCGCCCGGCGACGCAAGCGACGCGGTCGAGGCCGCGACGCTCGTACGTGTGACGGTGAAGCTCGCACCGTCGGCGCCGAGCGAGGACGGCACCGCGAGCGCCTGGATTGCGGAATTGATCATCGTAAGCGGCTCTGCGTCCGCTCCGGAGAGCGTCAGCTGAACTCCATTATCCACGGTAAAGCCATTCGTGAACGACGCGGTGCCAAAGTTATCGAGCGCCACATACCCGCCCGTCGCGCTCGGCATCTCTTCGATCCAGTCGGCGGACGAGAGCGATGATTGGTACGAGACCGATGTGTTATAGCTCTGACCGGTCGTGCCGTCGAGGAACGATATTTTCCACTCGCCGGGCGACTGTTGGACGATCGAGACGGTCACTGTGTCGCCGGGATGAACGGTGAGTGCGATGTCCTGCGAATTGGCAGGGAGAAGTTCGTACCATGCTTCCTCGCTTGCAGTCCCGTTTTGAAAAACAGTCTGCGTGCCGGCCTGGATCAGATCCTTGCTTGATACGCCGCCGATGCCGACCCACGTCGCGTCGGCGGAGAGGGAATCGGGGCTTGCGGCAGGCGCGGCAGATTGCGGGACGATCCAGGTTGCGCCGATCGATGTATATGTTCCGCCGGTTGCGGTATAGCCGGCCCAGTTAAGTGAGGTTCCTGCGCTTACCGACGAATTTGGGGCGATGCTTCCCGCCGCGTTCGTGATCAATGGCACACAGAACGACGGCAATATGAATATCGCCGCGACAAACAAAGTAATGCTTTTCCGTTGTGGCAGTTCTGTCATATGGAGTAATACTATCAAATGGGGAAAATAGTTGCTTATTGCGCAATCTCTTTATTTTCGCTATATTTTCTTGGGATAGCGCACGGTTTTGCGTGTGTCGCCATGCCACCTTAGCTCAGCTGGTAGAGCAGTGCTTTCGTAAAGCAAAGGTCCCCGGTTCGAATCCGGGAGGTGGCTCTGAAACAAGAAGTGAGGAATATACTATAATTAGAGCATGGCTAAAAAAGCATTCGAGAATCCTCAAATGGAGATGGATTTTGAAACAATCCACGGTGCGCTATGCTTTGACAGTACATTGCCGCCCGGGAAGGAGATAATAACTCAGGATCTTACTCTCGAAAGTAACGGGAAATATATTAATGCCGTAGGAGATGTTTATGAGCGCGCTATTGATCGTCAGGACGGGGGTCCGGAAAGATATGTGCTGGTAAAGAAAAAAGAATTGCCGGCTGGCAATGAAGTCCGA
Organism: uncultured bacterium; assembly: GCA_963718575.1. Lineage (GTDB taxonomy): Bacteria > Patescibacteriota > Minisyncoccia > UBA6257 > 2-01-FULL-56-20 > JAKAGE01. Next base: position 772,178 of record OY970358.1, read on the forward strand.
AGAAAAAGTGTCACTCCAAAGACTAAGTTTCTCGATCAGATGTTACGTTAAAATTACATCATGGACTACGCCGAACAACTTAAGGAATTGGATGCCGAAGCTCGCCAACTGGGCGAGCGTCTTTGACCTCGCGGACAAACGAAAAAAGATCGCGGAACTTGAGGCGGAAATGTCATCCGCGGGTTTTTGGAACGATCGGCAGAATGCGGATGTGAAAATTCGTGAGCTCGGCGAACTGAATGAAGTGGTTTCGAAATACGAGATCGTGCGCGGCGGCATTGATGCGTCTCAAACTCCAGTTCGATGAAAATATCTTTCACGAAGTGAAGCGCGCGTTCCGCGAGTTCGAGCTGACCCAGCTTTTTACCGGGCGCTACGATAAACAATCTGCCGTGCTCGCGATCTATCCGGGCGCGGGCGGCGAGGACGCAGAGGACTGGGCGACGATGCTCGGCGTGATGTACGAAGGGTATGCAAAGCAACGCGGATGGAAAACCCGCGTGGTGGACGACAATCCGCGCTCGTACACGATCGAAATCGCTGGCGCGTACGCATATGGTTATTTAAAAAACGAACAAGGGGTGCATCGTTTGGTGCGCATCTCGCCGTTCAATGCAAAGCATTCTCGCGAAACATCATTCGCGCTCGTGGAAGTCGTGCCCGATTTGCCCGCGCTCGATGAATCAAAGCTGCAGATTCCGGAAAGCGATTTGCGATTTGAATTTTCCCGCGCCGGCGGCCCCGGCGGGCAGAACGTGAACAAAGTGGAGACCGCCGTGCGCGTGGTACACGTTCCGACGGGCATCGCGATCAGTTCGCGCGCCCAGCGCTCACAGCAGCAGAACCGCGAGCAGGCGCTGAAAATTTTGAAGGCGCGGCTTTTCCAATTGATGGAGCAGGAAAAAGTGGAAGAGGTCGGCGCGTTACGAACGAAGGTGAAGCCCGAGTGGGGGAGTCAGATCCGTTCGTACGTTCTGAATCCATATCAGATGGTCAAAGATCATCGCACCGATGCGGAAACTTCGCGCGTGGATGAGGTGTTGGCCGGAAATATCGACATGTTTATCGAAGCGATGCTGGAGAAAAAAGCATCTAGAAAAGGAGATTAAATCTTCTTTAAAAAGTTTTTGACTTTCATTTTGCAAGGCATATTATTGTAACATGAAAAATAAAAAACCAACGGAAAAGAGAATGACGATGGAGGATTTAGCGGGAAGGCTTGATACGCGAATAGATAATCTGGCGGTGAGACTTGACGCGCGGATAGATAATCTAGCGGGAAGGCTTGATACGCGAATGGAAGATCTAACAATAAGGGTTGATGCAAGGATGGATGATCTGGCGGTGAAAATGGATGGATTGGCAACGAAGGAGATGCTTGGCGACGCAGTGATGAAAATCGATAGCGAAATAGATGAGAAGGTCCACACTGCCGTTGGCCGTTTGGCTATTATGGTTGAAGAGGGATTTGCGGCGACCGCAAAACAGGAGGATCTACTGGCGCTTACCGAGCGGGTAACTGTCCTGGAAAAAGAAATGAAAGGCATGCACGGAAATTTTGATATGGTATTTCAGCAATTGAAAGAAATTAGAATCGAGATCAAAGAAGGTGACACTCGCGCTGACGTTGTAGACCTTCAACTCCGCGTTGCAAAGTTGGAAAGGAAAGTGAAATCATAGGTTTTATATATAACTATTATTCGGGCTGTGTAATGATTCTTTTTTTAAAATAGTGTAATATTATCTGGTGATTGTTTTTCAAGGAGTTTCCAAGCATTACACGGGCCATGGGGTCGCACTCGAGGACGTAAACTTTCAAATTGATCCGGGGGAATTCGTTTCTCTCGCTGGCCGTTCGGGCGCTGGAAAGTCCACTATTATAAAACTGCTGATCGGTGAAGAAAAACCCTCGAAGGGGCGCGTTTTTTTTGGACAGTACGAGGTGAATAAATTGCAGGATAACGAATTGCCTGCATTCCGCCGCCATATCGGCGTCGTGTTCCAGGATTTCCGTTTATTGCCGACGAAGACCGCGTACGAGAACGTTGCGTTTGCGCTTGAAGTTGCCGGTCGTCCCCAGCGCGAGATCGCGGAACTCGTGCCGCAGGTGCTCGATATGGTGGGACTCGGTGACAAGACGAAGAACTTTCCGCACGAGCTTTCCGGCGGCGAGCGCCAGCGCGTCGCGATCGCGCGTGCGATGATCCATCGCCCGGAGGTCGTGATCGCCGACGAGCCAACCGGCAATCTCGACCCGTTTCACACCTTCGAGATCATCAAGCTGTTAGAAAAGATCAATCAGCTGGGGACTACGGTGGTGCTTGCCACGCATGATAAGGAGGTCATCAACAATCTGGAGAAAAGGGTGATAACATTGGATAAGGGCCGCCTCATTCGCGATGAAAAGAAGGGGAAATACATCCTGGTGTAAACTATCTATATAATGTTCACTATTATTTCGCGCATATTCCATTTTGGCTTCAAAAACTTCTGGCGGAACGGCTGGCTTTCGACCGCGACGATCGCGATCATGACGCTTGCGTCCGTCGGATTCCTCGGCCTCATCATTTTCGGTGTCGTCACGAACGCGGCGGCGAACGCCATTCAGAGCAAGATCGATATCAGCGTCTATTTCAATACGAATACATCGGAGGATGAGATCCTGAACATCCAGCAGTCGCTCGAAGGATTGTCGCAGGTGGCGAGCGTGAATTATATCTCCCAGGACCAGGCGCTCGCGACGTTCCAGCAGAATCACGCGAACGATCCGACGGTCAGCCAGGCGGTGAACGAGCTCGATACGAATCCGCTCGAAGCGTCGCTGAACATCACCGCGAAGGATCCGAGCGAGTACGGCGCGATCAACGACTATCTCACCTCTCCCGATCTTGCCTCGTATATCGACACGATCAGCTATTCGCAGAATCAGGATGTGATCAACCGGCTTGCGGCGATCGTGCGCGACGTTTCGATCGGCGGATGGATCGTCACGATCTTCCTTGCGCTCGTCGCGGGGCTCGTCATCTTCAATACGATCCGTCTTGCGATCTATTCCAACCGCGAGGAGATCGGCGTGATGCGCGTGGTGGGCGCTTCGAACAGCCTGGTGCGCGGGCCGTTCGTGGTGGAGGGGATGCTATGGGGATTGATCGCTGCGGTCATCAGCCTCATTCTGTTCGCGCCTGCGCTCTATTTTGTCTCGCCCTACCTCAGTGAATTCGGCATTGGCATGAATGTGTTCCAGTATTTTTATACCCATATCATCCAGCTGTTTGTCTATGAACTTCTGTTCGGCGTGGTCATCGGGGGACTCTCTAGCTTCTGGGCGGTCCGCCGCTATTTGAAGAACTAGCCTTGAACGAAAACCCCTCACAAGATATGCCGCCCGTGCCGCCGGCGGAGGAATCCAGTCAGCCGCCCTCGCATCACGACGCGCCGGCGGCGTCGCGCAAAAAGAAAGCGCGCCGGCGTCTGGTCATCATTGCTGTCGTCGTGGTGCTCGCCGGCGGCATACTCTGGTATTTTCAAAAATCGTTCTCATTGCCGTTGAGGAATATTGCCGCATTCGGGAACTCCGTCGAGACATCGATGAACAGTCAGCTCGCGCAGAACTTTTCCGCACCGTCACCGTTACAGCAGATCTCGAAGACCGCGCCGAAAAGAGCGAATACGCTCACCGATGCCGGGATCGTCATGCAGACAAACCTTCAGCGAGCGCAAAACGGCGATCTTCCGCCGCTCACCGAGAATGCCACGCTCGACGACATCGCCACGCTTCGCATCGATGACATGTTCGCCGGGCAATACTTTGCCCACGTCAATTCCTCGACGGGGGAAAGCGCGATCACGGTTGCGAGCAGTGTGGGATATTCTTATCTTGCGCTGGGGGAGAATCTTGCGCTGGGAAATTATGCCGGCGACGCCGGGGTGGTTGCCGCGTGGATGGCGAGTCCCGGCCACCGCGCGAACATTTTGAATACGCATTATTCGGAGATCGGCGTCGCCGTGCGCGAGGGGATGTTCCAGGGATCCGAAGCGTGGATTGCCGTGCAGGTATTCGGCCGGCCCGCCTCTGCGTGCACCGTTCCCGACCCGAATTTAAAGACCACCATAGACCTTTCCGAAAATCAAATCACCGCGATGGCGACACAGCTTCAGTCCGACAAGGCTGTCATCGACGCCATGTCCCCGCAATCCGGGCCTGCCTATAATGCCCAGGTGGAGGATTACAACAATCTCGCGGCGGAGTACAACGATCTCGCGGCGCAGACCCAGACGGCGATCGGGGGATATGACGCGGAGGTGGCTGCATTCAATGCCTGTCTTTCCGAATAGACAATCGGTGTTTTGCGCCTCCGGGCGGATGATCATTCGGCGCAAAACACCGATTTTTTAATTTGTTATACTAAATGAGGAAAGTTCCGTCCGAATCCGGATTTTTCCGCGTACCTTTTTTATTATTGATAGTTATGTCATGAAACATCTTCGACTGGTCATAAAATGTATTGCCATTGGGTTTTTTGCGTTGCTCATATTTTTCGCCCTTTCACCATTGGGGAAGATCGGCGTTCCCAAAAAGGCCGATGCCGATTCGCTGGATGCGTATCCGAGCGTCTGTCTCGGAGGATGGCAGAATCCCAGCAATGCTTCCGGCCCGCCGGACGTGCCGCCGGGAGACGATTCTTTTACGGGTGATAATTCCGCCGTGCTCGATCAGGCACAAGCGCAGATATTTTGCGGGTCCTTCCAGGCGAGCGATGAATCCCAGACGCCGACCGCGGTCACTCTGCATTTTTCCTGGAATGTGATCTTTTCGAGCCAGGTATCGAATGCAACAAGCAATGACCCCGGTGATCCCGAATGGAGCAGCGTACTTGATGCGACGAGCACTGCCACCTCCACGACCACGACTCCTGCACCGACACCGTTGACGACAGCATCATCGTCGGACGATCAGAGTCAAAGCATCGATCCGTCCGCAACGAGTGCCGATACTTCTTCGGACAACTCCGGCGGTTCGCAGGACGGCTCGGTGGCGACCTCCACGCCTCCGCCGGCGACGGTGTCTCCGCCCGCGCCCGATTCATCGGATTCCGATACGAGCTCCACGTCATTCCTGCAAACCATTCTCAGCGACCCGCTCGGCCTTTTAATCCAAAAGACCTTTGCTCAATCGGTTGATAATGATTCCACTACGGTCGACACCTCCGCTGCCGACGATAGCTCCACTGTCACCATGGATGCTTCCACGACCACTGACGATTCTTCCGTCGATACCGCAGACGATTTCATTGATGTGAGCTACTCGCTCGACGGGACGACATGGATCGATCTCGGACCGGTAAGCGAGTCCGACTGGCAGAACTATTCGGTGACGATCCCGATAAGTTCGTGGAGCGATATCAACAACCTGCAAGTTCAGCTGAGCCCGCTCATCACTTCCGATGCCCCCACTATATATTTGGATGGCATGTGGCTGGAGGTGGATTACAATAATTCCATCCTGAACGATATTGAGAATGTGATATCGGACATCTTGCCGACGGATACGCTCTCCACTTCCACCGCGCCCACGAATTCCCTCACGCCGCAGGATGCCACCGATCAGAATCCCGCGCCTGCGCCGCTTCCGCCTCCACCCCCGCCGATTCCTCAGCATCAGTACACATTCACCCTTCAGGGTCCGCAGTCCATAAAGGTGGGGACGCTTGCGTGGTATCCGCACAACGATGCTTCGGGCAGCGCGCCGGTGGGACGGGCAGGGCTTGCCCCTACCGTGAGCCTTCCTGCCACCAATACGATCGAAGTGTCGGGATCATGTTCTGCGGCGTACTACACCATCCTTATATTTCCGGACGAGAATGATTACGAAAGCAATCCGTCGCTTGCGTTATATAACAACGCCAACAAGTGCGTGAACGGGAGCTTTACGCAAATGATCACCGACCTCGATCTTCCGCCGCAACTCGCGAGCGGCATCTACTATCTCGTGGTGGCAAATCAGGGAGTGAAAGGACCATGGGTCCCTTATCCGGAAACCTATCCGATCCAACTGAGCGGCGTGTCCAATAGTGCCTCATCATCGCAATGATAAAATCCCACTCGCTTCACAAAAGCAACATCGTTTTCGTCTTCAGAGAACACAATGTTCAGCCGCCGGAAAACCATGAGATCGTCGGACTTTATGCCGGCGCGGCCGCGAAGGGGGCGCAACTCGTGGATGATCCGATGGTGCGGATGAAAGTGCTTGATGTCCCTGCGCGCGGCCTGCAGGTGGCGTGGGAGTCACGGCGTTTGCGCATCGAGGATATGCGCGCCGTCGAACCCGAGAGCTCGACGCTCGTCGAGGACGCGGTGATGGTCTACGAAACGCTCGTTGCCCCGCGAAAGATATTCCTGGATTCGTTCGGATTCAACTTTGAGGTCTATTATCAGACGGCCGACGTCATCCGCATCAACGATCATTACAACGAGATCGCGGGGACATTCCTCGATCTCGGCACCGGACTTATGGATTTCGGATGGCAATGGACGGTCGCCGAAAAGAACGGGAAGATGATGAATGGGTATTTTCTGAAAGTGACGGCACCGCTCGAGTTCACGATGCATCACAATACGCATATCGCCGCAAAAGAGTTGCCGTCAAAGAAGGATCTGCAGGAAATGTTTCAAGACGCTTATGAGGCCACCAACCGCACTGCGGCGAAATTAAAATTATAGCGACGCCAAGTATTTCATGAGCATATCGATCGATCCAAAGAATGGCGTACGGCTGAGGCCGGCCCGTAAAACCGGCCGGGGGATTGCGGCGCTCATCATCGTACTCGAGGCGGTATTCTCCGTTTTTCTCTATATGTCGCTTGCGGAGAAGGTGTTTGTGGTGATCCCCGCCGCCGCCGCGCCGGGAGTCCCTGGTCTCATCGCGTATCAAGGCATGCTCACCGACACGTCGGGAAATCCGCTCGGCGGCGCGGGATCGGCCTACTGTTTCCGTTATTCCATTTGGGATTCGCAAACGAGCGGCAGCCAGCTGTGGCCTCAGCCCGCGCTCGGCGATGCATCGACCACGCCGTCGAATTCCACGACGACGGTGACCGACGGCGTGTTCAGCGATGAACTTGGCCGCACGGACACGTTCGGCAGTCTCGACTTTGGCGCGGACACCACGGGGAGTTCGACATATTTTTTGCAGGTGCAGGTGAGCACCTCTTCGCTCACGTGCGCAACGGGGCTCGAGACGCTTTCTCCCCGCCAGCAGATCACGGCCGACGCATGGTCGCAGACTTCGCAATCGGTGTACGGCAATCAACTTCGCACTCTTGTCTCGAATAACACCGTACAGCTTGGCACCGGCGCGGGCGTCGTTTCGGGATGGACCTTGCTTTCCCTCGACGTGGCGCATGGTTCCAGTGAGGCCGTCGGTGGGAGTTGCACGCAGAACGGCACGTTGTGGTACGACTCGACGCTCAACAAGGCGCTCGTGTGCGCGAACGATATCATCCAGCCGTTCTCGAACGGCACATCGAGCGTGACGAGCATCGGCACGAGCGGCACGAGCACGATACTCCTCAATAACGTATTTCTCTCCGCATACGCGAACCTTACGCTGAGCCAGAACGGGCAGACGATCAACTTCTCCGCGGCGGCGCCGGGAGGCGACGCGACGCTGTCGCGATGGGAGGATTATCTGTTGGGTACCAACACGACGGCAATAAGTCTTGCTCCTGCGGATGCCTACTTCCAGCCATTTATTCTTCCCACTCCGGTCGCAGTGAGTAATATAAATCTTTTGAAGAGTTTCAGTTTTGGAATGCCGACCGCAACAAGCCAGGCATCGTCAGGATCGCAACGGTATTCTTATTCTCAGGGAATATCGCTCTTTAGTAGAGTGACGGCTGGCGGCGCCACTTCCCAGATGAGCGTAGTTACCACGGCGAGTATGGGATTCACGATGCTCTTTTCCTATACTTCAACGTCCGAAATGCTAAGTGCGACATGGGTAACTAATAGCACCGGTGGAACGACGAGCTGGGGGACCACATCAAACTCCAATAACTTATCGAGCTATTGGATGTCCGCAAAATATTTTCCCGTACCGCTGGCGACAACTCTTACCGCCGGCGAATACTGGATGGGGTATGGAATGTCGAGTACGACTGCGAATGCAAACGTCAATGTAACCATCTTATCCATAAACCAGATCGGTTCCAGTATCGGGGCGAATACATTCGGGGTGCTTGGCAATACATCGGCGGGTTCACGCGCAAGCCTTTTCAACGGCGGTCAAGGTTATGGCTCTGTCCTTGTTGGAGGCGTTGTTACTAACAACACAATGCCAATCAGTACCATCAGCGCCTCTAACGCCACCATGCAGCTTCAATACTTCAACTTCGCCGACTACTAAATTCCATGCAACCACAGATCATCGTCCCTGATTACAAAGGGAGACACAACCAGGACATCGGGAAATCGCAAGAGCGGCTATTACAGTCCAAGGCATATCAAGATCTCTCCACGATCATCATCTGCCCCACGCGCGGGCAGGTGTCGGCCAAGGTGGTGCAGAGCTGGATGGGACTCATGAAGCCGATGAACCAAAAAGTGATCGGGCCGTTGTTTGCGATCGCCATGGAAGTGGGGGAGGCATACAATTCCATGATCGAAATGATACTCGGGAATCCGGAGCTCTCCACTTGGAAATATATCCTGACGATCGAAGAGGACAATATGCCGCCGCCGGACGGACTTCTTAAGCTATACGAAGACATGGATCAGTACGACGTGGTCGGCGGATTGTATTGGACGAAAGGAGAGGGCGGCCAGCCGATGATCTATGGCGATCCCGCCGTGGAACCGATCAACTTTATTCCGCAGATCCCCGAGACCGAAGGGCTTCAGCCGGCGAACGGCCTCGGTATGGGATTCAATCTTTTTAAGATGGAACTATTCAAAGACCCTAAATTGCCGCGCCCGTGGTTCCGCACTGTACAGGAATTCATTCCGGGGCAGGGCGCGCGGGCTTACACGCAGGATTTATACTTCTACGAGAATGCCGGAAAGCTTGGCTATAAATTTGCCTGCGACACGCGCGTGAAGGTCGGCCACTATGATGCGGCGATGGACGTCGTATGGTGATACAATAAATCAATGAAAAAAAATCTTCGCGTCATCCTGATCGTCATTCTCGCGCTTGTCGTCGGCGTCGCGGTGGGATACTTTGTGAACGGGCTCGTCGCCCCGCCATCGCCGGTCGTCGCGGTGCCTCAAGAACCTTCTCCAGTGCCGATGGTTCAGCCGCTCTCCACCTCCACGACGGGCTACGGGTTGTTGAATGGCGACGTCGCCTGGCAGAGCGGTCAGCACTTCATTGTCAACTTCGAACCGCTTCGTGCCCAGATCGCTTCCATCACCCAGGAGTATCCCCAGAACACCTATATCTATTTTGATTATCTGAACAGCTCGGCCAACTTTGGCACCAACGCGCGAATGCTCTTTACGGCGGCCAGCACCGTCAAGGTTCCGCTCGCAATGGCGGTCTATAAAATGGCGGAAGAAGGAAAATTGGACATGAACTCCAATTACACCCTTCAACAATCCGACCTTGACAGCAATTTTGGCACGCTCTACAAGGCCGGTGCCGGAGCGACGTACACTATCCAGCAGCTCGTTTCCATCATGCTTGAACAATCGGACAATACCGCCATGAATGCGCTTCTTTCCGCGCTGAACAATATCGGGGTAGCCGATCCGTTCGCGGACGTCTATCAGCAGATGGGGTGGAATAATTTTCCCACAATCGGTCAGTCCACCAACTATGCGGATTACATAAACATCGACGTCCATACGCTTTCCAACATGTTCCTTGCTCTTTATAATGCGAGCTACGACAGTCCTGTCGATTCGCAGGCGATCCTTTCATATCTTACGCAGACGCCATTTAGCGATGAGATCGTCGCGGGCGTGCCTTCAAGCACTATCGTGGCCCATAAGATCGGCACCTCGGCCGACAATAACACCTATTCCGATTGTGGTATCGTGTATGCTCCGTCGCGTCCATACATCCTGTGCGTGGGATCGAGCGGCGCGAGCGAACAATCGGCAGATCAGTTCATTTCGCAGGTATCCAAAGCCACCTACCAATACGTCATTAATAACTAACATGAAACTCGACATTGCCTGCGGGCAGAACAAGCAGAAAGGATTCAAAGGGGTCGACATCGCGCCGGGGGAGAGCGTGGATTTTGTGTGGGACCTCGAGAAATATCCGTGGGAGCCGTTCAAGGATAATTCCTTCGACGAGATCTATGTGAGCCATTATGCCGAGCATACGAAAGACCTGATGAAGTTCATGAACGAGGTTTGGCGTATTTGCGAGAACGATGCCAAGGTGACGATCGTCGGGCCGTACTACACGTCCATCCGCGCATGGCAGGATCCGACACATACCCGCGTGCTTTCGGAAGCGACATGGCTTTATTACAACAAGGATTGGCGGAAAATGAACAAGCTCGATCATTATCCGATCACGTGCGATTTCGGCGTTCAGCAGATGACCGTGTTCTTTGCACCGCCGTGGGATAAAAAAACGGAAGAGGCGCGGCAGTTCGCGCAGCAGCATTATTGGAACGTGGTCTCCGACATCTGCGTCGAACTCAAAGTCATTAAATGAAGCTTTCTGATCGCACCAATAGGGAATACCGCATCCTTGCGATCGCGATCGTTTTCTTCATCGCCGGCGCAATATTTTTCTGGCATGACGCATCGTTGCCAACCTCACATTCTTCGCCGTCCGCCGGCGCGCCCGCACCGGCCGTTTCTGTCCAGTCCGCGAACGTCGCGCCGGGCCAGCAGATCGATCCCGATTTTGCAAAATTTCCTCCGCCTGCACAGTTCAGAACATTTGTGTACAATCAGAACGGGTTTAACAAGCTGTCGACGCTTTCGATCTCCTCAATGTGCAATGCGGCATACATGGCGATCCTGATCTTCCCCGTTGCCGTCGATTACCGGAGCGATATCAATGCCGCTGTCTACAACGATGCGTTTCCGTGCACCGCCGGCCAGACATTCACGCTCGCGATCACGACAAGCGACATCGCAACCGCGCCGTTCGGAACGTATTACTTTATTGTTGCGGATCAGGAGAAAAGCGGTGCGTGGTATAATCCAAGATAAGCATGAAGCGTGAAAGTATTTTCTTGTGGAAGGTCGCATGGGGTACGGCGGCGGCGATCGTCGTGGCGGGTCTGCTGTTTTTTAATTTCAACGATCTTGTGATGTGGGCAACGCTGAACAACCCGTTTCAGGGGCAGTGGTCGGTGGTGCAGCTTTCGGATGGAGAGATCCTCTACGGGCATCTTTCCGGCGTGACCGGAACGACGATTGGCTTGAGCGATGTCTATCTTTTGGACAAGATATCGCCGGAGCCCGCGACGCCCGCCATCTCAAGTTCGACCGGCATCACGATGGGGGCGGCGGCAGGAGCGCCTGCCGCTCAGCCGTTGCTTGTGCCCATAAGTGACACCCCTCAGCTTTTCATCAATCGCGCCGCCGTCCTTTATTTCAAATTCGTGACGCCGGACGATCCCGCGCTCCCGTATCTCCATTAATAATTCCAAACGCATCGTCGAGCGGGTGGATCGTCATTGTCTGCGGCTGTGAAAAAACGAATATTTTTTTTCATATTGATAGCGGTTGGACTGCTCTCCGGCGTTTCTCATGCGCAGGTGGTCCTTATCAACTCCTCTTCCACGGATTTTTTCCTCAGGGCGGAGACTGAAAGCATCGTTGGAAATTCGCAGTCGACGGACTTCGGTCTTTTTAACAGCGGGCAGACGCTTTCACTCCCGCTCATGTCATCGGCCGATTTTCAGATCTTTTCCGGGATCATCAAGCCGATCTTCCAGCCGGTGAAGCCGATCTATGCGCAGATCCACTATCAATGGCGAAACGATAATGGCAGCGAAACCTCCGCCACTTCCGCGACGGGAGGAAGTGAAGATACTGTGCTCACCGGCCTCGCACAGAATTCCAGTATCCGCGTCCGGATGGAAATAACGAATTCCGGCGGTACGATCCTTTCCTATTCGTCGCAGTCGTTTCAGTTGCAATACGGTCAGTTGAGCACTACCTGTTCCGCCATCTCGTCATGGACGGGGGTCGGCACCGCGAGCGCGGTATGGGCGATGTATAACTCGGGCAATCTGACCGACGGGCAGAATACCACAAACATTGCCACTTCCACCGGCGGCGTGGTAGACGCGAATCACACCTTTATCGTAGCGAACGCCGGAGTGAAGACCACGACGAGCACGGTGAGCGCGATCTCCGTGCCAAGCGATTCGTTCATCGAGATGGAGTTCGATATCCAGGCGCTTTCCAGTTCCACGGCGGGTGCCACCTATTGTTTCCGGCTTACCAACGCCGGTTCGGCAACCAACTTTTCATATTCGCAATATCCGCAGGCGACGCTTTCCAGTCAGTCGATAACGCTCACGCTCAATACTGCGACCGTGAACTTGCCGGCGCTCGCTCCGGGGGTCGCCGGTTCCGCGACGACCACGGCGACCGTGAGCGTGACCGGGGCCTCGAGTGGATATACGCTATCCATCAACCGCAATTCCGCAACCTCGACGCTTACTTCGGGCACGATCCAATTCCCCGACGCTTCCGCATGGAACCCTTCGGGATCGAGCTGTGCATCCGGACAGGGGAATGGCACGACGACGCCCGGCAATACATTTTCGTTCCGCGTGGCGTCTTCCGGTACCACCGCAAACTATTGCTCGTTCTGGTGGGGTGCGAGTGACACCGGTGGAACGGCATTATATGCGGGCGTGCCCACTTCCTCCAAGATCATCGTCAACTCCACATCGTCGGCGTCGCAAAACGGTACCACTGCGGTAACGATCATATATAGCGCGAATGCGCCATTGAGCCAGGAAGCGACAAGCTATACGGGAAGCGTTACCATCACTGCGATTGCGAACCCGTAGTTATCCACAGGTATGATAGTTTGAAGGATTGAGAATATGCTATTATCTAAGTAATGGAAAAATCACTGGTCGGGCCTTCTTTGAAAGTGTTCTCGTTCGTCGTATCTATAGCGGTGTTGGTCGGTGTCATTGCAAATTTTGGAGGAAAAATTTTCACGCCGACGGCGCATGCATTGACATCCACTTCGACCACGCAAACGATCAATGTGACGGTCAATCAAGTCATCACGCTTTCGCTTGGTACCTCCACGTTAAGCCTGCCGGCTCTTACGCCGGGCGCTCCGGTCACCGCAACGACGAGCGCGACGGTCACCACAAACGCATCTGCGGGATGGCAGTTGGATTTCAACCGCAACAGTGCCACATCGACGATCGCATCCGGCACCATAACCTTCCCTGATGCAACTCCCTTCAACGGTTCCAACGCAACGACAACAGCGAACCTTACGAATAGCGGACAGGTGCTCGCATTCCGCGCCTATCAGACGGGTACGAGCGCGGGTATCTACAATGCGACAACCTGGGGAGCAAACGATGCAGCAAGCGCCATGTGGGCCGGTTTTCCCACCTCGACCGTTGTTGCGGTGAGCACAAGCACATATATCGGTAGCGCACAGACCGTTGTATACGGGGTCTATGCCAACGCACCGGCCACACAGGTTGCCACCAACTATACCGGAACGATCACTGTCACAGCGATAGCGCTTCCGTAAGGCGGGTGTGGTGTGGTATCCTTATCCAATATGAAAAAGAACGCAGGGGTTCTGTCTCTCACCTTCGCCGCGGTTTTAAGCTTATTTTTTTTGTTCCCCAATCAAAGTCACGCGCAAGTAGGAATATCCCTGTTTCCGATAAAATTCGATGTCACTGTTGCGCCGGGTCAGACCTATTCCGATACGGTCACCGTCATCAATCCGAACAATTTCCCGATCGGCGTCCAGCCGGAGGTGGAGAACATCGCAGGCGGCAACCAGGGTTCGATCGATCTGACCGACACCGACATCCCGCACGGACTTTCCGCGTGGATCAACCTCAATGAGGCGGAATTCACGCTTGCTCCGCAACAACAGCTGCAGATACCATTCACAATCACGGTGCCGGCTGACGGCGAGCCGGGCGGCCATTATGGCGCGATCCTTTTCCGCGGACTTTCTGCGGGATCTTCGACCAATGCCGGGGTCGGTATCTCCGGCAGGGTGGGGACGGTCATTCTTTTGAATGTGCCGGGCGCATCCTATGCCACCGGAAATGTGGCGAGTTTCGCTGGCCCTGCCGCGTATGTCTCCCACGGTCCGTTCCCGTTCACATTCACGGTGAACAACACCGGTAACACGCACTTTACTCCACAGGGACAGATCGCGTTGAGCGGTCCGTTCTTTGGCAATGCCGTGGTGCCATTCACCTCCGGAATCGTTTTCCCCGGTTATGATCGGACGTTCACCGCAAGCTGGCCGGGGCGCTACGCGTTCGGCCCCATCACGGCGACGCTTTCGCTTACCATACCCGACAACACGAGCACGGTGGTCGAGACCATCACATTCTTTGCCTTTCCATGGCAGGAGACGCTGATCGTGCTCGTCATTCTTCTTGTCCTTTTCTTTATCTTTAAGACCTGGAAGAAGAATTTCAAGATTGTGCGGGTAAAGTGATACAGTAAGAAGGTGAAGAAGGTAATATGCAGCGCCATATTCTTCGGGGCATTGTTTCCGGTTCTCATTGCGAGCGCCCAGATTTATAATGCGGCGAATTCTATGCAGTTGACGGTCACGGTGGTATATCCTCCGGTCGCTCCCGCTGACCTTAATGCCACGACAACATCGAGTTCGGAGATCGATCTTTCTTGGGTGACTACCAGTACGAATCAGGCCGGATTTTCCATAGAAGAGTCGGTGGGGAACGATGCTCTTTTTACACCGATCGACACGGTCGGGCCGGCGGCCAGGAGTTATTCACGCACCGGACTTTTGCCGAGCACGACCTATTTCTATCGGGTGAGGGCGTATAATGGCGCGGGTTCAAGTGCGCCGTCCAACGAAGCCGCCGCAACGACATCCGCTGCTCCTTCGGGCAATACCGGCGGCGGATCGGGTGCCGGCGGTTCTTCCGGTGGCGGTGGAGGAGGAGGCGGATCGTCATATGTGCCGCCGGTCTTCCAGACGTCGGCGATGTTCAGCGGTATCGCATATCCATTGAGCACGGTCACGCTCCTTGAAAATGGCCAGGTTGCCGCCGTGACGCAATCGGGGCCTGATGCAACATTCCAAATAAACCTTGCGAATCTTCCGGCCGGAACATATAACTTTGGGGTCTCTGCAAAGGATCCGCAGGGAAACCATTCGGCCATCCAGACGTTTTCAAGCACCCTCACTCCCGGCGCGGAGACGGTGATCAGCGGGATATTTTTCCCGCCTACCATCACCGCAGATAAAGTGCAGGTGAAGCGGGGGGATGTGCTTACATTATTCGGATACGCCGCGCCACAAGGGCAGGTTGCCGTGATGGTCAATTCCCTGAATGAGATCTCGGCGACCGTGACATCGACCGCGTCGGGGCTATGGACCTATCCGGTGAGCACCGACCAGCTGGAGATGGGAGGGCACACGGCGCATGTGTGGGAAGCAGCCGACGGCAACGTGACGCCGGATTCGGAAATATTCTCATTCACGGTCGGCAATACCGACGTTGCTGCGCCGCCGGTATCGGCGGGTCCGTCGAAAGGCGATGTGAACGGAGACGGGAAAGTAAACCTCCTTGATTTTTCGATCATGGCCTATTGGTGGGGAAAGTCGAATCCGCCGGCGACGTTGCGGCTCGACGGCAAACCGGAGATCGACCTTGCCGATTTCAGCATCATGGCATATTACTGGACCGGCTGACATGAAAAAAACATTCCCGGTGATAGTGTTTGCGATCGCGCTCATGTTTCCCTGGCGTTCATTCGCGTCCGTGATGACCATCGCGCCATCGCCCACGAACTCCGATATGATCGTGGTCAGCCTTGATACGCAGGGGGATTCCATCAATGCGATACAGGGACATTTTACATTTGATACAAACGCATTTTTTGTGAATGAGGTGAGTGACGGAAATTCCATCGTCAATTTCTGGGTCGAGGCGCCGGCGTTTTCAAACACCTCCGGCACGTTGGATTTTGCGGGGATCATTCCCGGAGGGGAAGTGACAGCTGATGGAGTCATTGCCACGATCGGCATCACCCCGCGGGGATCGGTTGCGACGTCGGGCTTTGCGCTCGTTTCCGCGCAGGCACTTTTGAATGACGGGAACGCGACGCCGTCGGACCTTTCCGTGGCAAGCAAGCCATTTCCGCTCGTGGCCGGAAGTGTTCCGCTGATAGGCCAGAACTCACTCGCGCCCGATCCGTTCACGCCACAGGTCGGCCGGGATCCGGGCATTTTCAACGGACAGTATTTCGTCGCCTTTACCGCCACGGACCAGGGATCCGGTATCGACCACTACAATGTGCTCGAGGTGCCGGCAGGGACGAAGATATCGACATCATCCGACTGGCAATGGGCGACCTCCCCTTATCTTCTCCGCGATCAGACGCTTTCAAGCGATATTTATGTGCGTGCGTTCGACGAGTCGGGAAATTTCCGCACGGAAGAGATCCCCGCAAAACATAAAAAGCCGGGGGGGTCGCTCCCGTGGGGGGATATCGGAATGTCCGCCGTAGCCATAGTGTTACTATTATTAGTGATAGGACTTATCCGCAAGCGTCGAACATGGAAAAGGAAACGATCCGCAGGAAATTTTGCGTAGCACTTGGGGCCGTCGCGCTGTGTGTGGTTCTTTGGGGTGCCCATGACGCCCACGCGGCGATGCTTTCCCTCTCTCCGCAATCGGGAACCTATTTTACCGGGAGAAGCTTCAGCGTCTCCGTGGAAGTTTCCTCGCCCGGAGAGGCGATCAATGCGGTACAGGGCGAGGTCACTTTCCCGAAGAATGATCTCGAAGTGCTTTCGGTCTCTAAAGCGAATTCCGTTCTGAATCTCTGGGTGCAGGATCCGACATTTTCAAACCAGGATGGTACGGTTGATTTTGCGGGAGTCGTCCTGAGTCCCGGGTTTCAAGGCGCCGCCGGAAATGTAATTACGATCACCTTCGAAGCGAAGAGTGCCGGCGTCGCTCCGCTCTCGATCGATCCGGCGTCGGTGCTTGCGAATGACGGAAGCGGAACGGATATCTTGACCGCCACGCAGGGCGCTTCGTTCACGATGGCTCCGCTTTCTACGGTGCCGGGTCCCCCGGCCACGGGAAACGTGAATATGGATATGGCATCGAGTACGGTGTCACCGTCGACCGTCATTACCTCGAGCCCGCTCATCACAAACGGAGCATGGTACAACATCAACCAGGTCACCTTTAACTGGAATGTTCCGGCGGGCGCCGACGGCATCAATTACATGATATCGACCGACCCCAACCTCCACCTCCCGGACGTGAATCAAGGATTGGTCTCGCAGACCTCGTATGATCTTTCGAACTTTGCCGACGGCGTCTGGTACTTTTTTGTGAGCTTCGAAAATGGCAGTGTATGGTCGCCGCCGGCGGTGGAGAAGCTGATGCTTGATCGCACCCCGCCCGATTCATTTGTCATCACGCGGGAAGATACCGACCTAACGGATCCCCAGCCGGTGTTCTCGTGGCTCGCGACCGACGGGATGTCTGGCATCGACCACTACGAAGCGAAGATCGGCGACGGTGACTGGTTCAATCCTGCGAACTTTCAGAGTGGAAATTCATTGTATGCGTTGCCGGTTCAGTCACCGACGGCCGGCCGCTGGCTCACGGTGCGGGCGTTCGACAAGGCAGGGAATTATACCGATGCCTCGATCAGTTTCCGCGTGCTCGCGCCGGAGGCATCATGTGCGGGAGCCGCGACGTTATGCGCACTTTCCGAATTCTTCGTGCAGTGGAGCTGGTTGATGGTGTTCATGCTGATCATCCTTCTTATCGTGGCATACGGTTTTATCTATCATCTTCTACGGTGGAAGAAGCGTTCGTCGAAAGTATTGAAAAAATTCGAAGATATATTGAGCGGGGATCTCGGCGGACCTCACCTTTTAGCCGAACAGCCCGAACTCGAAAAAATCGTTCAGCCCGTTGTTGACGATGTGAGGGAAGGGGGAGAAGGACCGAAGGAATAGCGGCGCAGCTGGCAATACGGGCTTATTTTTGTTACTATTCCGATATATGTTGAGCATTTCCCTTCGTGCCGAAGACATTTTCCACATTGGCTCATGGCCGGTGACGAATGCGGTACTCCTGGCATTTTTCGTTCTTGTATTGCTTACCATGCTCGCGGTTATTTTAAAGAGCAGGCTTAAGACAATTCCGGGGATGCTCCAGAACATCGTTGAAGCGATCATAGAGGGTGCACTGGATTTGATGGATTCGGTATTGGGAAGTCGTAAGCAATCAGAAAAATATCTACCGCTTGTTCTCACCATTTTCCTTTTTGTGCTTTTTTCAAACTGGTTCGGACTTGTGCCGGGCGTCGGGTCGATCGTGATTGGCCACGGCGCGAGCGCGGTACCCCTGCTCCGATCGCCTGCAAGCGATCTCAACTTTACGCTCGCACTCGCATTGATCGCTGTCACGATGGTGAATATCTTTGGTATTGCGGCGATGGGGATGAAAGAGCGCGTCTCGGTTTTTTTCAATTTCAGCAGTCCGCTCAAGTTTTTCGTGGGCATACTTGAGCTTATCTCAGAATTTGCTAGAATTATCTCGTTCACGTTCCGTCTCTTCGGCAACGTGTTCGCCGGCGAGGTGCTGCTCGCGATCATGGCGCTCCTTGTGCCATATCTCGTTCCGTTGCCGTTCATGTTTTTGGAAATATTCGTCGGATTCATACAAGCATTCATTTTCGGAATGCTTACCCTCGTATTCGTTGCGTTGGCGGTCACCCCTCACGAAGGTGAGGAGGCGGGTCACTGATGCGCGAATAAAGGCAATAGAGAGAGGGGCAAGGTCGAAACAATCATTAAAAATAAATTAAATTTCTTAGTTACCATGTTATCTGATGTCAGTGTACGGCTTATTGCCACGGCGTTCGTGATGGGCGTCGGCGCCCTCGGACCTGCGCTCGCGATCGGCTGGATCGGTTCGAAGTCGGTCGATGCGATCGGAAGGAATCCGGAAGCATCGTCCAAAGTGCAGACCATGGCGATCCTCGCCATCGCGTTCGCAGAGGCGGTCGCCATTTATGCGCTCGTCATTGCGCTCATCATCAAATTCGTCGCATAGTCGCTCGTGCAGTAAACTCATATGCAACAATTATTGGATCAATTAGGCATCAATTGGCAGCTCCTGCTCAGTCAGGCGGTCAATTTTATTCTGCTTTTGATCGTGCTGCGCATTTTTGTGTATAAGCCGTTGTTGAAATTGCTGCACGACCGGCGGGCGAAGATCGAAGAGGGGCTTACGAAGGCCGAAGAGGCCGAACGCCGGCTCCGCGAGGTGGACGAGATCGGCAAGGGAAAGATCAAAGATGCTGAGCATCAGGCAATCGCTATCTTGAAGCGGACGGAATCCGATGCGAAGACGCTCGAAGAGAAGCTTCTTGCGGAGGCGAAGCGCCACGAAGAGGAGGCGATGAAGAGCGCCGCCACTCGGCTGCGCTCGCAGGAGGAAGAGTCGCGCCGGGCGCTCGATAAGGAGGCGGCGGCGCTCGTGCGCCTTGCCATCACGAAGACAGTCGAGCTCTCGCCGGAAAAGATCGATGACGCATTAATCGCAAAAGCCGTAAGCGAGGCCAAACACGCCGCATGAAGTACGCTCCGCACATTTATGCAAAGGCGCTCGTGGAGGTATTGAGCGATACAAAGCGAACGAGTGGGAAAGACGATGCCGTGATCGCAAAGAATTTTCTCGCGCTCGTGCGGAGGAACAACGACGAAGCCCATTTAAAAAAAATATTGGAAGAGGCGGGTCGGTTTGCACGCGTGCATAGCGGAGTGCGAAAGGTGACGGTCGAGTCGGCGCGCGCTCTCGGACCAGCACAGCGCAAAGCAGTGGAACATTTCATAAAGCCGGGCGATGTGGTGGACGAACGGATTGATCCGGAGCTCATCGCAGGGATACGGATCATCCTGAACGACGAGATGCAGTTTGACGGGTCGCTGAAAAATAAATTGAATCACGTGCTCTCGAGCGCATAGCGCCCGTCGCCACCATCTATATATATGTCATACGAAATAATCGAAAAATTAAAAAAGGATATCGAAGGATATAAAGAGAAGCCCGAATGGGCCGAGATGGGCCGCGTGATCGAGGTCGGCGACGGCATCGTGCGGATTCTCGGATTGCGCAACGCGGTCAGCCAGGAAGTATTGATCATTGAAACCACGCACGGCGAACTCCCCGCGCTGGCGCTCAGCCTGGAGGAGGAATCGATCGGCGGACTCGTGCTCGGCGACTTCCTTTCGATCGCGGTGGGCGACACGGTGCGCCGCACCGGCGATGTGCTTTCCATCCCGGTGGGCGACGAGTTGATAGGCCGCGTCGTCGATCCGTTGGGCGAGCCGCAGGATGGCTTGGGGCCGATATTCAAGGATGGAAAGAGCGGCGGCAAACTCGTCCAGCGCAATCCGCTCGAACAGCGCGCGCCGGGCATCTTGGAACGCGAGTCGGTGAACACGCCGGTGCACACCGGTATCAAAGCGATCGATGCGTTGATCCCGATCGGCCGCGGACAGCGCGAACTCATCATCGGCGATCGCGGCACGGGCAAGACCGCCGTCGCCCTCGACACTATTTTGAACCAGAAGAACGATACCGGCCGCCGCACGCCGATCTGCATTTATGTTGCGATCGGGCAGAAGGAATCGAAGGTGGTGCGCATTGCGGAGACGTTGAAAAAGTTTGATGCGTTGAAATACAGCATCATCGTTTCCGCATCGGCATCGTCGCCGGCGGCAATGTGGTATTTGGCGCCGTATGCCGGCGCCGCGATCGGCGAATATTTCCGCGATAAGGGCATGGACGCGCTCGTCGTCTACGACGATCTTTCGAAGCACGCGTGGGCGTACCGTCAGATCTCGCTTTTGCTCCGTCGTCCGCCGGGTCGCGAAGCGTATCCGGGCGACGTGTTTTATCTTCACTCTCGCTTACTCGAGCGCGCCGCAAAGCTTTCCAAGGAACTTGGCGGGGGATCGCTCACCGCGCTTCCGATCGTCGAAACTCAGCTTGGTGACGTCACGGCATACATCCCGACGAACATCATCTCCATCACCGACGGCCAGATCTACCTTGAGACCGATCTCTTCAACCAGGGCCAGCGCCCGGCGTTGAACGTCGGCATCTCGGTGTCGCGCGTCGGTTCCGCCGCACAGACGAAGGCGATGAAGAAAGTCGCGGGCAAGCTCAAGCTTGCCCACGCGCAGTTCCGCGAGCTCCAGGCGTTCGCGCAGTTCGCGACGGACGTCGACGAGGCGACGCGCAAGCGCATTTTGCAGGGTCAGAAGATCAACGAGATCCTTAAGCAGGACGACCAGGATCCGCTGCCGGTGGAGAAGCAGGTGTGCGTGTTCTACGCGGTGCTCAACAATTATTTCGAATCCATCCCGGTGGAGGATATCAAGAAGACGCAGAACGATTTCGTGGAATACCTCGCTTCTTTGCACGAGGATGATATCTTGAAACCAATCCGCGAAACAGGGTTATTTGATGACGCCACCGAGGCGAAATTAAAAGAGGCGATCGCGCACTTCCTCATAAAATAATCCATTATGGAATCCGGACAGAGCCTCAAGCGGCGCATGAAGAGCGTCCAGAATATCGGGCAGATCACGAAGGCGATGGAGCTTGTCTCCGCCACCAAGATGCGCAAGAGCCAGGAGCTCGCGCTCTCGTCGCGCCCGTATGCATACACCGCGCTTGAGCTGCTTGGCATCTTGTCGTCGCTCACGGATGTTCCGACGCCGGCACTGTTTGAAAAGCGCACAATCGAGAAGACCGTATTCTTATTGATGATGTCCGACCGCGGCCTTGCCGGTTCGTTCAACGGCGCCGTCACCCGCGAGTTTGAGAAATATATGAAGACGAATACTATCGACATTCTGGACTCGCGTTATTCATTTATCGCCATCGGGCAGAAGGCAAAGAGCTATCTTGAACGGCGTAAAGCGAATGTGGTCGCGTCGTTCAATCGCATCGGCGATGCGAGCAATATCCTCGATGCGGAACCGATCGCAGACTTTTTGATCGATGGATACGTACGCCACGATTTCGACAGCGCGATCGCATTCTTTACGACGTTCGTGACCGCGCTCCGCCAGGATCCCGTCGTGCGCGAATTCTTGCCGGTGAGCTATGAGGCGATCAAGGGTTCGATCGAGGAAACGATTCCGCGCGCCGGCCGGTATGCTGATTACGCAAAGTCCGAGACATTTTTGGACGGCGAGGTGAAGGAATATATCATCGAGCCGTCGCCGAAGGAAGTGCTGGACGAGCTCGCGCCGAAATTGTTGAAAATTCGTTTGTATCACGCGATCCTCGAGGCAAACGCTTCAGAGCACTCCGCGCGCCGCGTGGCGATGAAGAACGCGTCCGACAACGCCTCCGACCTTTCCGAGTCGCTCACGATGGTCTATAACAAGTCCCGACAGGCGGCCATCACGGCGCAGATTATCGAGATCACGAGTGGGGCGCAGTCGCTGCAGTAGCCCAGGCCTCAGGATTGTCTTTTCGGGGACGGGTCGCGGCTTACTAGCCGCGCCCTAACGCTCGGCACCTTCGTGCCTCCGCGATTCCCCTCAAAGACAATCCTGAGGCCTGGGCCACTGCAGCGATATGCTATTATTAGGGTAATGAAAAGGAGTGACGAATGGAGAATTAATTGCTTTATGATATTACTAAAGAAATGAATCCAAATCGCACGCTTCGGTTTTTTTCTTACATTTCCCTCATGGATCGATTTGATGGCAGATTAGTAAAGATCGAAGTAAATATGGAGAAAGTGGGCGATACCCTGGACGAAATTAGGTCGGATATACGCGATAAAGCCGATAAGAAAGATCTTATTGTTTTAGAGAGCCGCGTCGCCAAGCTTGAACATTCGTAGTGTTTGCAGCCATCGTAAGAATTTGCTACAATTCCAATTATTATGGCTTCAGCAAACGTAGCAAAAACAGGAAAAGTCACGCAGATCATCGGGCCGGTCGTCGACATCGATTTTGGTGAGGGCGTCGTTTTGCCGCCGATCTATAACGCGGTGCATATCAGGATGGGTGCCACCAAGGACGGCACCGCGGCGCATACGATCACTGCAGAGGTGGTGAAGCATTTAGAGCCGGGCAAGGTTCGCGCGATCTCGATGGCGCCGACCGACGGTCTGAATCGCGGCGCGGAGGTCACGGACACGGGCAAGATGATCGAAGTGCCGGTGGGTGAGGAAACGCTCGGCAATATTTTTGACGTACTTGGCAATCCGCTCGCTCCGTCCGCGAAGCTGTTCAAAAAGCATCTGCCGATCCATCGCTCCGCGCCGAGCTTTACCGAGCAATCCACAAAGACGGAAGTGTTTGAAACGGGAATTAAAGTGATTGATCTTATCTGTCCGTTCATCAAGGGCGGAAAAGTAGGACTCTTCGGCGGTGCCGGCGTCGGCAAAACGGTGTTGCTTCAGGAGCTCATTCGCAACACTGCAGAGGTGGGCGGAGGCGTTTCGGTATTCGCCGGCGTCGGCGAACGCACGCGCGAAGGCAATGATCTCTATAATGAAATGAAGGAGTCCGGCGTGCTCAGCAAGACCGCGCTCGTTTTCGGACAGATGAACGAAGTGCCGGGCGCCCGCGCCCGCGTCGCGCTTTCCGCGCTCACGATGGCGGAATATTTCCGCGATGAGGAAGGCAAAAACATTCTGCTCTTTATTGATAATATCTTCCGTTATTCACAGGCAGGTTCCGAGGTCTCCACATTGCTCGGCCGTATGCCGTCCGCAGTAGGTTATCAGCCGACGCTCGCGTCGGAGATGGCTGAGCTTCAGGAGCGCATCACGTCCACCACGAAGGGCTCGATCACGTCGGTGCAGGCCATTTACGTTCCGGCGGACGATATCACCGACCCCGCGCCGGCGACGACTTTTGCGCACTTGGATTCCACGATCGTGCTCTCGCGTCCGTTAACAGAGATCGGTATCTATCCGGCAGTCGACCCGCTCGCGTCGGCTTCAAGCGCGCTCGATCCAAAGATCGTCGGCAAGGAGCACTACGAGGTTGCGCGCGACGTGCAGGGAACGCTCCAGCGCTATAAAGAGCTGCAGGACATCATCGCCATTCTTGGCATCGAAGAACTTTCGGACATCGATCGCCAGACGGTCTACCGCGCACGCAAGATCCAACGCTTCCTTTCCCAGCCGTTCTTCGTGGCCGAAGTATTCTCCGGCGTTCCGGGCAAGTACGTCACATTGAAAGACACCATCAAGAGTTTCCGCGAGATCCTCGACGGAAAATATGACGACCTTTCCGAAGATGCGTTCTATATGAAGGGCAGTATCGAGCAGGTGACCGCGCTGGCTCAAGCGGCGACAGCGAAATAATATCTATACGCAATTTTATGAAGCTCGGCGTTTACTCGTTAAAAAAAATCCTCTTCCAGGGCGACGCCAAGTCGGTCAACTGCAACACGCGCTCCGGCGAGATCACCGTCCTCGATCATCACGAGCCGCTCATCTCCATCCTGGAAAAGGGGACGATCACGATCGTGGACGGCAATCAGCAGGAAGTTTTTATTCCTGTCAGCTCGGGGTTTCTCGAAGTGGATTCCGGGAGCCAGATGAGGATTTTGGTGGAGGAAGCAAAATAAGATATAACCATATGAACATCGCAACGGAACCGATCGTTAAGTTTGATTCGCCGAAGGAGCATTACACCGCGAACGCATGCGTCGTGTGGTGTTTTGACGATCGATTTTATAAATTATTGAAGGCCTTCGGCAAACACGAGGGCTTTGCCCATATCGACCTCGTGAAGGTCGCAGGCGGCGCGAAAGCGCTCGCAGGGGATGCTTCGACCGATCGCGATTTCATTTTAAACCAGATCAAGACGTCGGTCCGACTTCATGGGACGGACCATATCATCCTCATGCTTCACCGCGATTGCGGTGCCTTCGGCGGTTCAAAGAACTTTGCGGATGCGGATGCGGAGAAAAAGGAGCTGAGCGAAAAATTGCAGCACGCCGCGGATTTTATAAAAGGTGAGTTGCCGGATATAAAGGTGGATGCATACTTTGCGGACTTCAGCGGACTGTACACGGTATAATAACTGTGGTATAGTCTTTTATAGTACAAATCCAATCCGGAGAAGGTCTAGTGTCGACCATCATTGAATCGTTCGTTCCCACCGAAGAACATACGGAATCTCCCGTATATAGCGTATCTCCCACCGTATCCCCGGTCGCAATCGTTTTTTTCTGTTGCGATCCGAAGATTCGACTTGCAACAGAGTCGTTCATCAAATATGAGCTGAATCTTGGGCTCGAGGAATGCGTCCTCGTTCCTGGCTTTGGCGGAGTATTCTGCGCCACCGAGAAAGAAAGGCTGCCTTTCGAATTTAGGCATTTTGAACGCAAAATTGCCTTCTCTGCGGATAAATTTCCAACCATCGAGCTGGCCGTCGGCATCGGGCACGATCTATGTGCGCAATACGCTGACGCGCTCGCCAACTGGGGATCCGAGTTCCTCAATCGATGCCCCACGCTGAAGGCTCGCCAAGAGCAGGATCTTGGGTATTTCTCAAGGATGGTGGAGTGCGCCGCCCCTCGTCCGCTTCGCGTCAGGACATTTCACATGGATCTGCTGAACGCCGAAAGAACGCGCGCGGCGTTTCGTGAAGTTGGATAACATCAAATAGCATGGGCCGCCTGCAAATAGCAGGCGGCCCATTTTCATTTTTACCACTGATTGCGGTGTAGTATAATAGAACAACGATGCGAAAACGTTCACCAACATCCTTCGCTGAAAAAGTTTACGCTGTCGTGGCAAAGATCCCGCGCGGGAGTGTGATGACGTACGCCGAAGTGGCGCGCCGGGCGGGGAATCCGCGTGCCGCGCGGGCGGTGGGGAATATCATGCACAATAATCCAGACACTACGAAGGTGCCGTGCCATCGCGTGGTTCGTTCCGACGGCAAGCCCGGCGGTTACGCCTGCGGCACGCGTAAAAAGATCGAGATCCTGCGCCGCGAGGGCGCGTATCCCTTCAAGTAGCGCGACTCTGAGTCCGTTTTGGTATAATAAAGGCATGAAAATGGCCTGGATCGTGGTGATTGTGCTCGGCGTGATCGTCGTAATCCTGCTTGGATTGCTATTTTTCTATAATCCGGCGAAGGTGTCGGCGGGTGCCAGTTCCGCGCCGACCGCGCAATCACAATAAACAAACACGTTATGAAATTCGAACATTCCGGTGAGGCAAAAGAGGATGCTAAGATTTTTGAGGAGAGTTTTTCCTGGGACAACGACCCGGAGAATGCCGAGCGCGCGGCAGAGATGACAAAAGAAGAGCTTGTTCGGTTAGGATGGCCGGAAGAGGCTGCCTATAAGTTTTCGCTTGCCGTTGCTGAGGCGGTAGCCAATGCGACCATCCATGGAAATTTGGGGATCGATAAAAAAGACGGTGAGGATAATTATGAGGAGCGCATCCGCAAAGCGCAGGAAGAGAATGAGGCGAAGCGGGTAAAAGTATATTTTCGATTTACTAAAGAAGAAGCGACCGCTCAAATAAAAGACGAGGGGAAATTCATTCCTCCCAAAGAGATGATCGATCCCACGGAAGGCGACAATCTTCTCAAAAGCAGCGGCCGCGGATTCCTTATCATATTCGACGGGACTGACAACGTCGAATTTTTAGAGGGGGAGACCATTCTTCATAAACAGAATCAGCAGGGGGATAGATAAAAGAAAAACCCCGTCACGAATGTAATGTGTGGCAGGGTCTTTAAGAGAACGGGAGGCTGAGTTGTCGGTGATCATACGAGGCGAGAGCGGAACAGATGTCGGAGATTATCTGCCAGTACGCCGGATCGTTCGCCATGCCGTTATTGTCGAGCACGGATTTCACGAGCGGGACCATTGTCTTGTTGTCAGGATCTTCTGTGCGCTGTTTCCAGTATTTGCTTTGCGCTTCGGCAATGAGTTCGGATTTTGTCGGAACATTCTGATTCACGAATTTTTCCTTTCGAAGCGATCGTTACTGATAATGATTATGCCATAAATGTATATGTTTTGCAAATGGATTATAATGGAATGATTATGATTTCCCCGAACGACCTCCCGTATTACAAAAAACGCTGGGCGAAGATCGCAAAGACCCTGCACAAGCTTTTCCCGCATCCCAAGATTGCGCTCACGTTCGGCAATCCGTGGGAGCTGCTCGTGGCCGTCCAGCTTTCCGCGCAGTGCACGGACAAGAAGGTGAATCAGGTGACGCCGGCGCTCTTCAAGAAATATCCCACGCTTGATGCGTATGTCCGCGCGGGCAAGACCGCGTCCGGCATCCGCCAGTTTGAGAATATGATCCACGCCTGCGGCTTCTATCGCGCAAAGACCAAGAACATCCTGGCAGCCGCAAAGTATATCAAGACGAAGTGCGGCGGCAAACTGCCGCGCACGATGGCCACGATGATCAAAGTGCCGGGCGTCGGGCGCAAGTCGGCGAACGTGATCCTTGGCAACGCCTATGGCGTGGTGGAGGGGATCGCCGTCGACACACATGTGATGCGGCTCTCTCACGTGTTGGGCTTGTCGCGCGAGAAGACGCCGGAGAAGATCGAGCAAGATTTGATGGCGATCATCCCCAAAAAAGACTGGTTCACCGCCACCTATATGATCATCGATTACGGCCGCGCCTATTGCGTGGCGCGCCCGCATAAGCACGAGCTGTGCCCGCTGACGAAGGTACTGGGATAGGGCTTCAGAAAATTGACGAATAGATATAAAAACAATATAGTATTCGCAGTTGTTTAATTTCCTACTGGCGGAAAGCCAGACATCGTTCAGCGGAATGCTGAAAGGAGCGTACTATGAGGCGTCAATCGAAAGCAGCAGTTGAGAAGCTGATCAGCCAGTTTTCGGCACTCGCCGAGATCCACGAATCGATGGTAGAACGTACAGAAGGAGACCCAAGGTCGATTTCTATAAACGTGGAGATTGCTGATACTAGCATGATCTTCCGGCAGATGGATGAAAGAAGCAGTGACAACGATTTTCTTACCGCCGCCAATGGGGAGAGGGGTCATCGCTTCGAATTCATGTGGCCGATTGTTACCCATCCATCGTTCTGTTTCAATGGCAAGCCTCTCGTCATCGAGTCTCGCGTGGGATTGCATCCAATACGGGAGGCTCTTATTCAGCTCCGAAGTGATATGCCCAGCTACATTGTTTGGGCAACCCGGTGCGTATGGTTTAAGGATCCTGGCGAGGAGGCGGAGGGGCTGGGCATTATCTTCGGGGAACCTGCTGGGTGGGATATTTCTTACACGGTGTATCTCCCTCCGAGGCAAGACGGATTTCTATGGCTGCTTCACAATGCCAATCTCACGAGCAATGTTGGATTGACTGACGGCGCTTTGGTCAATGGCGTAATTGCCGGAGATGATGCTTACAATCGCGTCGCCGATCACTTGGAAGTCATCGCGTGCGAATTTGAGGATGAGGTTTATAAAAAAGGCCTCGCCGAGATCATTATGGCTTCGAAACGCCGTGGCATGTCGGGGTATTTCAGCAGGGTAGAGATGAAGAGCTGGTTCATGTGCGGACGCATTACGATCATGCTTGAAGCTCCCAATCAGAGGAACCCCGGACTTCGCGACAGCTTTACCCTTATCGGCGACGCATCGTTGGATAAGCCGAAATTTGGATGGCGTAGTATTTGCGCCACTGTAGATCGGGCACGGGAATTAGTACGAGCGGTGAGTGCTGGATGGGCGGTTATTCCGGAAGACAAACGCGGAGAACGCTACCGCGATTCCAAGGAGTGAATATTGGCATTTGATAGGATAACTGGCCCGGGTCGCGTAAGCGCCCCGGTTTTTTTCTTTGCGGATATCCCCATTTTGCCCCGCGCCAAGGTGTGCTATAATGAATCCTGTTAGTTAGAAGAAAGACCGCTTTCCGATGTGAGGTTGGAACGCGGTTTTTCGTTTTTTGGCGAAGCTCTGTATTCCCATGTTTGAATAGTTTATGGTATAGCTATGGAAAGCAAGTTATTATATCTTATCGCCTGCGATAATATTATTAGGGACGACGTGCTTTTGGAGCCAAGTTTGATAGGTGTTTTTGATGTACTCGCTGTTGAAGCCGAGATAGCTCAATTGTGGGCGTCGTCTACTACGACCTCTTCAAGATATAGGATTCCATAAGACCTTGTTGGTTTTTTGACTCCCCATTAAATTTCCATTAAACTGGTCTGGCAGAGATTTGGATGAGTAACCCCTATAGCCCTCGGGCAAGGGGCATTTCGTACTATGAACTACTTTACGATCGAATCCGATAACCAGCCCGCGGGGGACCAGCCGAAGGCGATTGCATCGCTTGTTTCGGGTTTGCGCGAGGGGCTGCGCGATCAGACCCTGCTTGGCGTCACGGGCTCCGGAAAAACATTCACGATGGCGAACGTGATCCAGCAGATGGGCAAGCCGACGCTCGTGATCGCGCACAACAAGACGCTCGCCGCACAGCTGTGCAACGAGTTCCGCGAACTGTTTCCAAATTCGTCCGTCAATTATTTCGTGTCATATTACGACTACTATCAGCCGGAGGCGTACATGCCGTCGAGCGATACATATATCGACAAGGAGGCGTTGATCAACGACGAGATCGACAAGTTGCGCCACGCGGCGACGATGGCGCTGCTCACGCGGCGCGACGTGATCATCGTGGCGTCGGTGTCGTGCATCTACGGCCTCGGCGCGCCGGAGGAATACGCCAAGAACATCATTCGCTTCAAAGTGGGTGATGCGGTGGAGCGACGCGAGTTTTCGCGCAAGCTTGTTTCGTTGCAATTCAATCGCACGACGGCGGACCTCAAGCGTGCGACGTACCGCCTGCGCGGCGAGAACTGGGAGATCATGCCCGCTGATCGCGAGATTATTTATAACCTGGAGGTGTCCGGCGGCGTCATTCGCGCGATCTACGAGATCGATCCGGTGAAGGGATTTCAGCCGGGCAAGACGCCGGCGATCCCGGACATCCTGTTCGCGCCGGCGAAGCATTTTATTACGGAGCCGGCGAGTCGCGAGCGTGCCATCGAGAGTATTAAAAAAGAGTTAAAAGATCAGCTCGTAAAGTTTGACAAGGAGAAGAAATTTTTGGAAGCGGAGCGTTTGGAACGCCGCACCAAGTTCGATCTCGCGATGATGGCGGAGGTGGGATATTGCCACGGCATCGAGAATTATTCGCGCCATCTTTCCGGCCGCGCCGCAGGCGAGCCGCCGGCAACGCTGCTTGATTATTTCCCGCACCGCGAAGACGGCTCGCCGGACTTTCTTACCATCATCGACGAATCGCACATGACGGTGCCGCAGTTGCAGGGCATGTTCAACGGCGACGCGGCGCGCAAAAAGACGCTTGTGGAGTATGGATTCCGTCTGCCGTCGGCGGTCGACAACCGCCCGCTACGGTTCGAGGAATTCGACGCGCGTATTAGTCAGGTCATCTATACGTCCGCGACGCCGTCGCCGTATGAGATCAAAGTGAGCCAGCCGCCGAAGGGCCAGATCGTGGAGCAGATCATCCGCCCGACCGGCCTTGTCGATCCGAAGATCACGATCAAGCCCGCGCGCGGCCAGGTGGAAGACCTTATTCCGCGCATCCAGGAGCGTGTGAAGAAAGGCGAGCGCGTGCTCGTGACGACGCTCACGAAGCGCATGGCGGAAGATCTTTCAAGTTATCTCGAGGAGAAAAAAGTAAAAGTGAACTATCTTCACAGCGACGTGAAGACGATGGACCGCATTAAAATTTTGACCGACCTCCGGCGCGGCAAAATAGAGGTGCTCGTCGGCGTGAACCTGCTTCGTGAAGGCCTCGATCTTCCCGAAGTTTCACTCGTGGCAATTTTGGATGCGGATAAGGAAGGATTTTTGCGCAGTGAGGTTTCACTCATTCAGACCATCGGCCGCGCCGCACGCAATGTGGAAGGCGAGGTGGTGATGTACGCGGACAACATCACCGGCTCCATCGAGCGTGCCATCCGCGAGACCGATCGCCGCCGCGCGATCCAGATGGCGTATAACAAAGAGAACAACATCACGCCGCGCACGATCGTAAGAAAAATCTCTGACATCTTGCCGAATATCGACGAGATATTGCGATTGGAAACGGCGCCGGTGCCGCGGTCGAAGACCGCGCTCCAGCGGTTGATCGCGGAAAAGGAACGCGAGATGAAGCTTGCCGCAAAGGATTTGAATTTCGAACTCGCGGGAATTTTACGCGACGAGATCCGCGAGTTGAACAAAAAAGCGGCGACGGTGGCGGAGGTGATGAAGGACGCGAAGCTCAAAAAGAAATAATATGAAATTACTCTTCGACTATGTAAAAAAGCATAAGAAAGCGCTCACCCTCACGCTCGTGTTTGCGGCGGTGAACATCGCGTTCTCACTCGTCGATCCGCAGGTGTTTCAGTTGATCATTGATGATTACGTCGCGAAGATCGGTTCAATGTCGAACGCTGATTTCTTGCGCGGCGTCGGATTATTATTGCTCGTGTCCATCACCGCGGCGCTCATTTCGCGCACGGCGAAGAACTTCCAGCAATACTACGAGAATATGGTGGCTCAGCGCGTCGGCACGGAGCTCTACGCGCACAGCGTTGCGCACTCATTTTCGCTTCCATACGCTATCTTCGAGGATCAGCGCTCGGGCGAACTGCTCCAAAAACTACAGAAGGCGCGGCTTGATGCGCAGCAGCTCATCATCAGCTTCGTTGACGTTATCTTCGTTTCGTTGGTTGGCATCATCCTCGTGCTCATTTACGCATTCTTCGTCAACTGGATCATCGGACTGCTCTACTTTATGGTCATCCCGATCATGGGGACGGCGTTATTCTTCTTGGGAAAAAAGATAAAAGCGATCCAGAAGAACATCGTCATCGAGTCCGCAAACCTTGCCGGATCCACCACGGAGACGATCCGCAACGTGGAACTCGTGAAGAGCCTTGGGCTTGAAGATCAGGAGACGAAGCGTTTGAATGAGGTGAATAATAAAGTGCTCTCGCTTGAGCTTTCCAAATTGACGCTGATCCGCAAGCTGAGCTTTACGCAGGGCACAATCGTGAACGCGATGCGCTCTATCATTCTCTTCGTGATGCTCTGGCTTATTTTCTTAGGCAGGATCACGCTCGGCGAATTCCTTGCGCTGTGGTTCTACTCTTTCTATATCTTCTCGCCGCTCGGCGACATCGGCACGGTCGCTTCGCAATATCAGGAGTCACGCGGAAGCATGGAGAAACTGGAGGAGATCCTTGCCATTCCGTCGGAGAAAAAGCCGGAGCACCCGGTCGCGATCGAGTCGCTGAAGACGGTGGAGTTCAAGGACGTGGAGTTCGGCTACCAGAGCGGCGCGCTCACCGCGCTCGAACACATGAACCTGACGATCAGAAGCGGCGAGACGGTGGCGTTCGCGGGATACTCCGGTTCGGGCAAGACGACGCTCATCAAGTTGCTCGTCGGATTATACAAGCCGATCAAGGGCACGATTTTACTCAATGGGGTGAACGGGGACACGATCGATTACGATGCGCTTCGGCGGAAGATCGGTTATGTGTCGCAGGACACTCAGCTTTTTGCCGGCACGTTGCGTGACAATCTTACCTTCGTAAAACCTGACGCCACCGACGACGATTGCTGGAGCGCGCTAAGGAACGCATCGGTGGAGGCCATCGCCGAGCGTGGCGGCCTGGGCCTTGATACGAAGATCGGCGAGGGCGGCATCAAGATCTCCGGCGGCGAGCGCCAGCGCCTTGCCATCGCGCGCGCGTTATTGCGCGATCCGGAATTGATCATCTTCGACGAGGCGACATCAAGCCTGGATTCGATCACGGAAAAATCCATCACGGAGACGATTCACGAGATCGCAAGGTCGCGACCGAGCCTCATTACGGTGATGGTCGCCCACCGGCTCTCGACGCTCGCCCGTGCGGACCGCATCTATGTGATGCGCAAAGGAAACGTGGTGGAGCAGGGGAATCATACGGAATTGCTCAAGAATCCGGACGGATTGTATTCGGCGCTATGGAAAGAACAGAGCGGAAATGCGGATGCCGTGTTATAATCACCAACCACAACATGAAACACGATAAAATCATCATCAAGGGCGCGCGCGAGCACAATCTTAAGAATGTGAACCTTGAGATACCGCGCGACAAAATGGTCGTTTTTACCGGCCTGTCCGGCAGCGGCAAGTCATCACTCGCATTCGACACGATCTTTGCCGAGGGCCAGCGGCGCTACATCGAATCGCTCTCCGCATATGCGCGGCAATTTTTGGGCCGGCTCGACAAGCCGGACGTGGATGACATCGAAGGCCTTTCGCCGGCCATCTCGATCGACCAGAAATCGCATTCCGGAAATCCGCGCTCGACGGTCGCGACGATCACGGAAATCTACGATTACCTCCGCGTACTTTTTGCGCGCGCGGGAAAGCCGTATTGTCCGACCTGCGGCCGCGAGATCAAAAAACTGACGAACGAGGAGATCGTGGATGTCGCAATTCAGATCTCGGACGAGAATAAAGATAAGAAGAACTTTGTCATTTTCGCGCCGGTGGTGCGCGGCCGCAAGGGCGAGTATTACCAGATGCTCTACGACTTTTTGAACGCCGGATTCTCCGAGGTGCGCATCGACGGCAAATATCATTCACTGCGCGACCGCGTGGAACTCTCGCGCTACAAGACGCATGACATCGATCTCGTCGTCGATCGCCTGCCGTCGGGGATGAACTTCAAAGATAAGGACAATCGCTTGCGGTTGTCCGAGGCGATCGAGAGCGCGCTCAAATACGGCAACGCGGTGGTGACGCTCATCACCGACAAGGAGGTCTCGCTTTCGGCGAAGTTCACCTGCCCGCACGACGGATTCTCATTCCCGGAGATCGAGCCGCGCCTGTTCTCGTTCAACAGCCCGTACGGCGCGTGTCCGGAATGTCACGGCCTGGGAACGAAGGATATCTGGTCCGACGAGATCTGTCCGGTGTGCGAAGGTAAGCGCCTGCGCCCGGAGAGTTTGAACGTGTTGATCGACGACAAGAGCATCCATACCGTCACGGCGCTATCAATCGAAGACGCTCACGCGTTTTTCAGCGGGTTGAAATTCACTACGGGTTCGTTGAATGAAGTGGCCGAAGCCCCGCTTCGCGAGATTAAAAACAGATTGAAGTTCATGATGGACGTCGGCTTGGAATATTTGACGCTCGACCGCAAAGCGGGGACGCTCTCCGGCGGCGAGGCTCAGCGCATCCGGCTCGCGTCGCAGATCGGTTCGCGCCTCGTGGGCACGCTCTATATATTGGACGAGCCGACGATCGGTCTGCATCAGCGCGACAATGCAAAGCTGATCCAGACACTTAAGGACCTCCGCGACCTCGGCAACACGATCATCGTGGTGGAACACGATGAGGATACGATCCGCGAGTCCGATTATCTGGTGGACATCGGGCCGGGCGCGGGCGTGCATGGCGGCAATGTCGTTGCGCAGGGGCCGATGCCGGAGTTGATGAAAGACATGAAGCAGAACTCGCTCACGCTGCAATATTTGCGCGGCAAGAAATTCATCGAAGTGCCGGAGACGCGGCGCAAGGTGGTCCTGCCGACCGAGCGGGGGGTGAAGACCGCAAAGGCCAAGCTGGGCGGCAACGGCGGCACGTCACAGGAATTTTTGAAGATCCGCGGTGCGCATGCGAACAATCTTAAAGATGTGGATGTGGATATTCCATTGCGCCGCTTTACGGCGGTGACCGGTGTTTCCGGCAGCGGCAAATCGTCGCTTATTTACGACGTACTTTATAAAGCCGTCGCGGACAAGTTGAACCACGCCACGTTCAAAGCCGGCGGCTATAAACAGATCCTCGGCTTGGAATACATCACGCGCATCATCAATATCGATCAGGGCGCGATCGGCCGCACGCCGCGCTCCAACCCGGCGACGTACGTCGGCGCGTGGACGCATATCCGCGATCTCTTTGCCGGCACGGAGGACGCGCGCGTCCGCGGCTACAAGCCGGGCCGGTTCAGCTTCAATGTCCCCGGCGGGCGATGTGAGAACTGCGAAGGCCATGGTACGATCGCGATCGAGATGCACTTCCTGCCGACGGTGTACGTGACGTGCGATGTCTGCAAAGGCAAGCGCTTCGATCGCGAGACGCTCGCCGTGGAATACAAGGGCAAGAACATCTACGACGTGCTGCAGATGACGATCGAAGAAGCGGTCAAGTTCTTCGAGGACATCCCGTGGCTGATGGATAAGCTTACTATATTAGAGGAGGTTGGTTTGGGATATCTCGAGCTTGGCCAGTCGGCGACGACGCTCTCCGGCGGCGAAGCGCAGCGCATCAAGCTCTCCGCCGAGCTCGGCAAGCGCGACACGCGCCGCACGCTCTATCTGCTCGACGAGCCGACCACCGGCCTGCATTTCGCTGATGTTGATCAGCTGCTCAAAGTGCTCCAGCGCCTTGTTGATCGCGGCAACACGATCGTCGTGATCGAACACAATCTTGACGTCATCAAGTGCGCCGATTGGGTGATCGATCTCGGTCCCGAAGGCGGCGCCCGTGGCGGGACTGTCATTGCCGTTGGCACGCCGGAGGAAATCGCGCGCAAGAAAGTGAGTATCACCGGAGAATATTTGCGGCCGCTGTTGCAGGAATGAATATGAAAATAAAAAGCCGGATCCTTGCGAATCCGGCTGTGTTCTGTGAAGGTTGTAACCCCTCCTTATGGGTTATACCATTGTTCGTCCATTGCTCCCCCTGGTAGTAACGCGGTGCCTACTTCTTTGTCGGTAGAGGCGTTATTCTTGTAGGTCAAGTAAAAGTCTCCGTATGCCTTCCAAAGATTCAGGCCGGTGGCTAATTTTTTTAGTCTCGTGCCGCCCGCTTTATGAAGCAGGGCGCTCGTGCCGAGAACGGCCATGGTGTAACCAAGATTTGCCGATACAACCCCGACAGTGTTGCGATTATTGATCCCCAAAAGCTTCACCGCCCATCCGGTTTCAACAAAGTTATCCGGGAAGTAGGAGTAGTACCACTGGCCACAATCGCCGTAAGTCAACACTCCATTATTCAGCGCCCCACATGTGAGACGGTAGCGAACATGTTGGGGCCATTCCATGAATCGCAGTGTCGAGCGCATATCCCTATAAAATCCGACCACGAGGGCCACTTGCGAACTGTGGTACATGATTGATTCGCTGAGACTCTCTTTCGGTTTCTCCGGCGTTGGCCTTTTAAAGGCCGCGGCGAAAAGAGGCGCGTTTACCAATTCCATACCGCTTGAGTAGTTCGCTACTGGGTTGTCGGGCAATACCACTGCCGCGACGTTTGTCGGCGGCGCGCTTTGCCCGGGGAGCATCCCCGGAAAAAACGCGATGAGCAGGCAGGTGAAAAACAATCCGAACGCGCAGCCTCTCGCCCATGTTCTTTTGTGAGCGAACACTATCGCGTTGTCGATTCGATCAGAAATCCATTGCTCCATAAAATAGAACCTCCATGTTGGTTGAATTCGTCAAGCGGGATTTGACCGGGGGGATTCCCGGTTCATTAAAGCAACAAAGCTATCTGCGGCCTTAATGAACGGGGAATCTATTGAGTTATTAATGTGCTTTGTTATTGTGACATTATATATGTATTATTGTCAAGTATTTGCGTAGGGCGTTCGGGCATGTTTTCTGTTATACTGATCCTATGAAAATCTTCGACAACAAGATCTGGCGGGACGGAGAAAAAGTGGGGTGGATCGACGGCAATCACGTCCGTGACCACGGCGACCAAAAACTCGGTTATTTTCAGAATAATATCGTCTATAACATGGAAGGACGCAAAGTGGCGTATATCCTTGAGAATGAGCTGAGGTTCGAGAATGGCGGCGAATCGATCCGGTTGGAACATATCAATCAGGAGATAGAAGGGACCGCGCCGTTGCTTGAGAAGTGTGCGGTGCACGTGCTGATGGAAGATTAATGATAAAAACCTCCGTTCCGTACAAGAAATTTCCCGAAACACCGGGCGTTTATCTTATGAAAGACGCCGCCGGGCGTATTTTGTATGTCGGCAAAGCGGCGAACTTGCGTCGGCGGGTGTCAAGCTACTTCGAGCGGCCGCACGACGTGCGCATCCAGACCCTCGTCGGCAAGATCGCAACGATCGACTTCGAGCAGAAGGATACGGCGCTCGAGGCGCTGATCCGCGAGGCGGAACTCATCAAGGCGCTCACGCCGCCGTTCAATGTGCGCGAGAAGGATGACAAGAGCTTTTTATATTTCGAGATCACGCGCGAGAAATTTCCGCGCGTGCTATTGGTGCGCGGGAGCGGGGTGATCCATGAAGGCGGGGACGGCGCGCGTGGCGGCGCGGGTAAGGGTGTCGTCGCCGAGCGAAAGCGCTTCGGGCCGTTCACGTCGGCATCAAGTGCGCGCGAGGCGTTGCGTATCCTCAGAAAACTATTCCCGTGGAGCACGCATGATCCCGATGAGATCGGCAGGCTGAAGCGGCCGTGCTTCAATTACGAGATCGGGCTTTGCCCGGGGACGTGTGTCGGTTTGATCACGCACGAGGATTATATGAGGAACATCGAGCGGTTGAAACTGTTCTTTGAAGGAAAAAAAGCGCGCATTATCCGCGCGATCGAGAAGGACATGAGGGCGGCGAGCAAGAAGCAGGAATTTGAGCGCGCGGAGGCGTTGCGCCGTCAGATGTTCGCGCTCAAACATATTCGCGATACGGCGCTCATTTCCGACAATGAGACGCTCGTGGCGGTCGGTGGCTCGCGCGCGGCGGGAGCCGATGCGATCACCGCGCTTCGCGCGGGATATCGCATCGAGGGCTATGACATTTCGAACATCTCCGGCACGAGCGCCGTCGGCTCGATGGTGGTGTTTGAGGACGGTGCGCCGAATAAAAATGAATATCGCAAGTTTAAGATCCGCAGTATTTTCCAGCCGAACGACGTCGGGATGTTGAAAGAAATCTTGGAACGGCGCTTTGCGCACAGCGCCCCCCTCGAGAATGCAGCGGATCCTGCTGCGGGGAAAATAGCGGCGCGCTGGCCGATACCGGATCTCGTGCTGATCGACGGCGGCCTTGCGCAGGTGAACACCGCGCGCCGCGTCCTGCTCCGCGCCGGCGTCAAGGTACCCGTCGTCGGCATCGCAAAGGGTCCGAAGCGGGATCGTAATGATATTATAGGCCTCATCCCAAAGGGTGTGCGAAAAGAAACGCTGATCAAGGTGCGTGACGAAGCACACCGCTTCGCCATTAGCTATCACAAGGTTCTCCGGCGGATTCGTGTCTTCAGCTAACAGACCAAAGGGGGTATTTAGTTTGTAATTGTGATGGGGCCGCTCACCAGATCGCCAAGCCCGTTCCCGTCAAAGTGGATCCGGATGGAATAGGTGCCGGGTACGACATCGAGCTCGTTGGCACCATAACGGGAAAGGTAGATCGATCGGGCATCCCAGCTGTACGAGGTCTGGTTCGGGCCGGTCTGCGAGAGGATGACGCCAACGAATGCTTTGGTGACGGCATTCACGAGTTCGATCTCCCCGGTCACGCCCGCAGGGTGGTCCCACGCGATGGGATTCGGCTGGCCGATCGTCCAGGTGTTATTGGAGATAGGTGTGATGAGGTCGATGGTGATCGATGGTCCGGGGAGGGTTGGAACGTTTGACGAGCCATTACCGGATGATGGTGACGGCGCGGATGCGCCGCCGGCGGTTGTCGCGCTGCCCGTCACCGTCGTGACCGCAGCGGCAGTGCTCGAGCCTGTTGTCCCGGCATTTTCTGCCTGTATGGCGTGCCGATCCGAGGACACGACGATCAGTGCGGTGATGAGTGCGATGACCGCCAGCCCGCCCCCGATCCACCCCATAAGTTTCCAGCGCACAGGTGCCGTATTCATGATTTTATTGTACCATTATCATAATGATCGCCGACGACATAAAACAGTTCTTTCACGGGGACGTGGCGGTGGATGAAACGACGCTCACGCACTACAGCCGGGATTATTCGATGTTCAAGGTGCGGCCGCAGGTGGTGGTCTTTCCGAAGGATGTTGATGACGTAAAAAATCTGGTGAAGTTCGTTGCGCAGAAAAAAGCGGCAGGGGAAGATATCTCGCTCACCGGCCGTTCCGCAGGAACGGACATGACCGGCGGTCCGCTCAGCCAGAGCATCATCGTTTCGTTCACGAAATACTTCAATCACATCGTCGAGATCGGTTCCGATGAGGCAAAGGTGGAGCCCGGCGTGTATTTCCGCGATTTTGAGAAGGAGCTTACTGCGCGCGGTCTGCTCTATCCGCCGTATCCCGCGTCGAAGGATCTGTGCGCGCTTGGCGGAATGGTCAACAATAATTCCGGGGGCGAAAAGACGCTCGCGTACGGGAAGACGGAGGATTTTGTGCAAGCGGTGAACATCGTCCTGGGTGACGGTGAGGAGCACACCCTATGGCCGCTCTCGGGCGATGCGCTCAAGGCCAAGCTCGCCGAGCAGAGCTTTGAGGGGGATATCTTCCGTTCGCTCTATAAGCTTCTTGAGGACAATTATGATCTTGTGAAAGCGGCCAAACCGGACGTTTCCAAGAATTCGGCGGGCTACTATTTATGGAACGTGTGGGATCGGACAACCGGAGTGTTCGACATCACTAAGGTGATCGTCGGTTCGCAGGGGACGTTCGGCATGCTCACCGAGGCAAAGGTGCGCCTCGTGCCGCTGAAGAAGCATTCGCGTCTGTGCGTGGTCTTTCTGAAAGATCTCGCCCCTGTCGCCGACCTCGTTGAGGCGGTCTTACCGTTCAAACCGGAGAGCATCGAATCGTACGACGACAAGACGCTTGGATTTGCGGTCAAGCTCTGGCGGCAGGTGATAGGTTCTATGAAGGGCAATATTATCACGCTCGGTCTGCAATTCCTGCCGGAGGCGTGGATGGTGCTCACCGGCGGTATGCCAAAGATGATCATGCTCGTGGAATTGTGCGGTAATGACGAGAAAGCGCTCACGGCACAATTGGTGGCGTTGGGCGATGCGGTAAAGAAATTCGCGAAGGCCCACTCCGGCATCCAGGTGTTGGAGCTGAAGAGCGAAAAAGAAGAACAGAAATATTGGACGATCCGACGCCAGAGCTTTGCGCTATTACATAACAACACGACCGGCAAAGATACGGCGCCGTTCATCGACGATTTCATTGTAAAGCCTGAATATATGCCGGAGGTCTTACCAAAGGTGAACGCGATCCTGGATAAATATAAAGACGATCTTATCTATACGATCGCCGGTCATCCGGGTAATGGCAATTTCCACATCATTCCGCTTATGGATCTCAAGGACGATCGCGTGAAGGCGCTGATCCCGATCATTTCCGAGGAGGTGTATCGGCTGGTGTTCCAATACAAGGGCTCGATCACTGCGGAGCATAACGACGGCCTGATCCGCACGCCATACCTTGAGGAAATGTACGGATCCAAAATTGAGGAGCTCTTCATGGAGACAAAGAAGATCTTCGATCCGTTGAACATCTTCAATCCGGGCAAAAAAGTGGGCGGGGGTTTGCGGTATAGCGAGGAACATATCGAATCAACGCAATAAAGGCCGTTTCTATTGCCGGAGGGGGCTTTTGCATCTTTAACTTTTCTTTAACGAGGCCTTGGTATGGTTGATGCGTGAGCACGCGCGTACGCACTATTTCCTATTTTCTCTCGATTGTCGCGGTCGCGGTCATCTTTTTCAGTGTCGAGTTTATCACTGAAAAATACTTCTATCCGAACGACGAGGTGGTGGATATTCTCGCCGCGATCATCGGCGCGCTTTCATTTGCGTGGTGCAGGCGCTTCTTCGACCGT
Organism: uncultured bacterium; assembly: GCA_963718575.1. Classification (GTDB taxonomy): domain Bacteria; phylum Patescibacteriota; class Minisyncoccia; order UBA6257; family 2-01-FULL-56-20; genus JAKAGE01. The sequence continues at coordinate 813,234 of OY970358.1, forward strand.
GTCACTGACCGGATATTTGCCCGCGCTCCGCGTGATGAACGGGCGAAATTCATCTCCGATATTTCCCACGAACTGCAGACGCCGATCGCGATCCTGCGGGGCAATGTGGAAGTGCTGCAGAGAAGGAGCATTACGGACGCGGAGCGCGCAACGGCCGAGCGGGTGATCCTGACGACGCTCGACGGCATGTCGCGCCTGATCGGCAACGTGCTTCTCAGCGCAAAGCTTAAGTTTTCCAAAAAGATATCATTCCAAGAAGACGTCGCGATCGGCGCGTTGTTGTGCGAGACTCGCGAGGACTGTTTGCTTCTGGCGGAAGACAAAGGTATCCGGCTTCTGCTGGAGATCGAGGATTACGATGTCATAGCGGATGGATATCTTTTTGTGCGCGGCAATCGCGACCGGTTGAAAGAAGTCCTGTTCAATCTTATCAGCAATGCGCTCAAGCACACCGACGTCGGCGGGGCGATCACGCTGCATGCCGCGCGATCGGCTGACATGGTGCGCGTCATGGTCGAAGATTCCGGTACCGGCATCGCGCCGAAGGATCTGCCGCATATCTTTGAGCGGTTCTATCGGATAGAAGGCGACGCCGCGAGCGCGGGCCATGCAATGCCCGGCACGGGCATCGGCCTGAATATCTGCCGGGAGATCGTAGAGGCCCATGGAGGGAGGATCACCGCAGAGAGCGAGCTGGGCAAGGGGAGCCGATTCATCATTTCCCTGCCGTTATCGGCACCTTCGCCGCCTGGCAAAAGCCCTGCTCCCCCCGGCATTTCTGCTATAATAAATTCATGAATCAAACCACTATGGCCTCCAAAAAAATCTATCTGCAGGCGTCGTCGGGCGACCTCGTCCTCGATAACGATGGCGCCGGCAGCGATAAAAAATATATATTGAAACTGCGCGATCTTCCTGCGAACGAGAAACCGCGCGAGAAGCTCGTGAAGTATGGGCCGTCGGTGCTCTCGCTCGCTGAGCTTTTTGCGGTGGTATTGAATGTCGGCACTAAGAAAGAGGAAGTGCTCACAATGTCACGCAGATTGTTAAAAGAATATGGCGACAGCGCGATCGTCAATCAGAAAGATCCAGCGAAAATTTCCGAACTGCTCGGCATCCCGCTCGGCAAGGCGTGTCAGGTCGTTGCATGCTTTGAGCTCGGCCGGCGATTTTTCAAGGATCAGTCCGGCAAGAAGCCGCTTACGATCCGTACCGCGAGCCAGGTCTACGCGTACCTTAAAGATATGCAGGATCTCCCCAAAGAACATTTGCGCGGCCTATATCTCGATGCGCATTATCAGCTGATCCACGACGAGGTCGTTTCCATCGGTACGCTCACATCGAACATCATCCATCCGCGCGAAGTGTTCCGCCCCGCGCTCGAATACTCCGCGTCCGCGGTGATCCTCGCGCACAACCATCCCTCCGGCGTTGCGAAGCCGAGCGACGCGGACATTACGATCACGCGGCAGATCGTGGAAGCCGGGCGTATCCTCGGCATCTCGCTCCTCGATCATGTCATCATTACTAAGAACAAGTTTGAGAGTGTGCCGGTGGAGTACGCATAGAGGAAAGCTCTTTATAAAAGTTAAAACTTTAATTAAACAAGTTTTGACAGTAGTCGTGCAATCAAATATACATTAAGTATGATTGCTTTACTTAACTATTTTGGGATAACTCCGAATCAACTTGGATCAGTCTTTATTGTCGTGGCCATTTTTGCGTGGGCAGAATGGAAATTTTTTCTTAGAGATATTAACGATCCACTCTCCGTTATATTTACCGTCGCCGCTTGGACGGTTCGTGATAAGTATAAAAGATATAAGGAGGGAGAAAATAGGTAGCTGGCAGATTTAATCCCTTCCATTTTTCTGCTATAATCTCCCCATGGTGGATTTCTCGCATCTGACGAAAGCGTATAAAAAGAAGGTAGTCGTGGACGACTTCACCCTCTCTGTGGATGTGCCGATCTTCGGGTTTTTGGGGCAGAACGGCGCCGGGAAGACGACGATCATGAAGATGATCGTCGGCCTGCTCGAGCCCACGAGCGGCACGATCACGATCGATGGGGCGCTCTCGTCGCACCCGATCTTTAAGAAGAAGCTAGGCTATATGCCGGAGACGCCGTACTTCTATGAGCGCATGACGGGCATGGAATTTTTGCGATTCTGTGACGAGCTTTTTGATAATAACAACAGCGGCGCGAATCCGGCGGCGCGCCGGGCGCATTATGAAGAAATTCTAAAAAAAGTGGGCATTTTTGCCGCGCGCAACGCGGAAATTCGCACGTACTCAAAAGGCATGCGCCAGCGCCTCGGCTTTGCGCAGGCGCTCGTGAACGATCCGGAATATCTTTTTCTCGACGAGCCGCTCGACGGCCTCGATCCGATCGGCCGCCGCGAGATGAAGGAGGTGATGCTCACGCTCAAGCACGAGGGCCGCAAAATATTTCTCAATACTCATATTCTTGCCGACGTGGAAGAGATCTGCGAGGAAGTGGGCGTCGTGCACAAAGGAAAACTTCTCTACGCGGGCAGCGTGAAGGCATTTTGTGCGGGCAAGCCGCTTGAAGAACGTTTCATGGAGGTCGTCGAGGCGCACGAGAAACACAGAAGTCACGCACATGAGAAACATCTTCATCATCGCAAAGAATACGCTCAAGCTCGAGATCCGCGACAAGATCCTCTACGGTATCATCGTGTTCGGCCTGCTCTATATTTTCTTCATGCTCTTTTTGGCGGACCTCGTACTGAAAGAGCCTTCGATGGTCAAGGCGTTCGGATTGACCGGCATCTATTTCTTCAACGCGATCATCGCGCTCTTCCTTGGCACGACATCGTTCTTTAAGGATGTGGATCGCAAAGTGGTCTACTTTATTCTTTCGAAGCCGGTGTCGCGCGCGCAATTCCTGCTCGGAAAGTTCTTCGGACTGTGCATGGTGCTCCTGCTTACGAGCGCGATCCTCGGCGTGGCATATGTTGGCGTAGTGCTTTTTGAGCACGCCGGGTTCGACTGGATCGGGCTTCTCGCCATCGCTTATGCAATTCCTGGAGATGGCGCTCTTCCTCGCATTCGCGATCTTCGTATCCACATTCGCGAGTTCGCTTCTTTCTATCGTGTACACCTCGGGCGTATTCTTCCTCGGCCACATCGTGAGCCAGCTTGTCTCCGATGCGAAGGCGATCGGCCTCGGCGGCATCAAATTATTGCTCGTTGAGATCCTCTATTATATCTTCCCGAACCTCGAAAAGTTCGATGCGCGCGACCTCGCGATCCATGCGGTCGCCACGCCGTGGATCTCATTCGGCCTCGCCGTCGCGTATGCTGCCGTGTATATCATCTTTCTTCTTACTGCCGCAATATGGGTGTTTGATAAGAAAGAAATCTAAAAACTATCAGGATGACGCGCCTGAATGGTTATATGAAGATAGCGGTACTGGCGTTGTTACTCGCGCTCGTCGCGCTCTTGCAGTTCGAGTACGACGCGACAAAAATTACACTTCCGGCGTCGAGCGGGCAGTCCGCGTCGCCGTTCATGGTGCGGCTGATCGATATGGGATTCCATCCCGCGGTGGCATCGTTTCTGTGGGCCACCACAATGCCGGAGATCTTGGATGTATGGAATAAAAAATTTGAATTCTTTACCGACCTCGCGTTCGTGAACGCGGTCGATCCGAAACTCAGCTATCCGTATGCGTTCGCGGTGCTGACGTTGCCCGCGGTGCCCGCGCAAAACGATCCGCAGGCCGTCGCGCAGGCCGATGCGATCGGTGTGCAGGGGATCGCGAACGGCGATCCGGACTGGCGCATCCCGTACTATATGGCGACGAACGAATTCCTCTATGCAAAGGACGACGTGGCCGCGGCGGAATATTATAATCTGGCGGCGAACACGCCGGGCGTCCCGCAGTATGCAGAGCGGTTCTCGCTGAACTTTGGCATCGAGACCAATCAGCGCCAGAAGACGGAACAACTTTGGGAGACGATAAAAGATTCCACAAACGATCCGGAGACGCAGTTGCGCGCGCAGGCGTACATCGATCACCTGGAGGATTTTGATTATCTGGACGCCGCCGCGGTGCAATATAAAGCGGCGTTCGGCGTGTATCCCACGTCGACCGCAGAGCTTGTGGCGAAGGGGATCATCCCGTCCGTGCCGGTGGATCCGTTCGGCTTCACCTTCATCTTTGACGCCGGCGGAAAATCGGCGATCGACCTCAGCAGCATCCCGGCAGATATGACGGCGGATCCGACGCAGTAGATTTTTCCGTCAGTTGGCCATATACTATCTTCTGTTATGAAACTATCCATCGGCATCGTCGGGCTTCCGAACGTGGGCAAGTCGACATTATTCCATCTGATCACCAGGCAGAACATCACGATCGCGAACTATCCGTTCGCGACGATCGACCCGAACGTGGGCGTCGTTGCCGTTCCCGACGAGCGTCTTGAAAAATTGAACGAACTCAGCAAATCCAAAAAGAAGATCCCGGCCGTCGTGGAATTCTATGATATCGCGGGGCTTGTGAAGGGCGCCAACAAGGGCGAGGGACTGGGCAGCGATTTTTTGGATGATATACACCTCACCCAGGCGATTGTGATGGTCGTGCGCGCGTTCGAGAATCAGGACATCATCCATGTGGAAAATTCGGTGGACCCGGTGCGCGACATCGATATCATTAATCTGGAGCTGATATTGAAAGATCTTGCGGCGGTGGATAAGCGCCTTACGCGCGTGGAGGCGGAGGCGCGCGCCGGAAAAAAAGAGGCGCTGCAGGATAAGGAACTGCTCACGCGGTTGAAAGGCTCGCTTGAGGGCGGCATCCTGCCCGTAACCGACAAAGAACTCTCCGAAGCGATCAAGAGCGAGCCGCGTTTGAACGACTTGCGCTTGCTTACCACTAAGCGCCAGCTCTATCTTATCAACGGGAAAGAATCGGATGTTTCTAAGGAATTGCTCGATAAGATCGCCGCGCTCGGTGCGGAATATCTGATTGCCGATCTCGCGTCGCCCGAAGCCGAGGCGAACGGCATCCCGCAGCTCGTGAAAAAAGCGTATCACGTGCTCGACCTGATCAGTTTCTTTACGACCGGCGAGGACGAGACGCGCGCATGGACGATCGAGCGTGGCATGAAGGCGCCGCAGGCATCGGGCGTCATCCACACCGATTTTGAGACGAAGTTCATTCGCATGGAGGTCGTGCCAACGGACAAATTGCTGGAGGCGGGCGGCTGGAGCAAGGCCAAACAAAAAGGATGGCTTCGCGTGGAAGGGAAGGAGTACGTGGTGGCGGATGGCGACGTGGTGGAAGTCCGGCATGGTTAATAAAGATTTAATGCTAGAGCTGGTATAATGGGTTCATGCGACTTTTCCCGAAGGCACAGTTTAAAGATTTCCCAAAGGAATTTAAAACACTAAATGCGTTGCGAACACCTGTGACCATCCAGGATTTTTTGAACGCGATGCCGTTCAACTTTGAAGAGCGCGGGGAGACGTATTGGTCGCCGGTCGTGGTGCTGAAGAACAAAAAGGCGCATTGCATGGAGGGGGCGATGCTCGCCGCCGCGGCGCTGTGGTTGCACGGCCGTCCGCCGATCATCATGGATCTCAAGACCACCAACCGCGACATCGATCACGTGGTCGCGCTGTTCAAAGAGGGAAATCGTTGGGGCGCGATCAGCAAGACGAACCACGCGGTCCTGCGGTACCGCGACGCAATCTATCGCGACCCGCGCGAGATCGCAATGTCGTACTTCAACGAATATTTTTTAAATGAAGACGGCAAAAAAACGCTGCGCGGTTATTCGGAGCCATTCGATCTCTCGCGGTGCGGTGCGGCATGGCTGACCGCGAAAGAAGATCTTGATGACATTGCATTCGCGCTCGATAGATCGCCGCATGTTGATATTTTAGGAAAAGGCCGCGCGCGGCGCTTGCGCCCGGCAGAACCCATCGAGATCGAAGCCGGCAAGATCATCGAGTGGAAAAAAGGGAAATAAAAAAATGGGCCCAGCGTGCGCGGGATACACACTGGGCCCCCTTCGGGTGGGCGTAATCGCTCTCTCCCCGGCGCACCTGAACGCAAGCCAGAGTGGCCCCTCCCCTGGAACCAATCTGGTCAAGCGTCCGAGCTGCCTCTACGATAACGATTTTAGTTTCTTCGGTCAAGCGCCGAGCCGAGCGTTTCGTCGTCTGCGAACTCGATCTCGCCGCCGGTGGGCAAGCCGCGCCCGAGGCGGCTCACCCGTTTGGCCAGTGGTGCGAGCTCTTTCAATAAGAGCGACGCCTGGAAGTCGCCGAGCGCGGTCGGGCTGAATCCGAAAATGATCTCATCCGCCGCGCCGCCGAGGTCGTCCGCAATATATTTCTTCAAACTGAACAGGCGCGTTTTCTGCCACGCTTCCAAAAATCCCGTCTTCGGCACCGGGCCGATGATGAAGTAGCGCCCCGTGAATTTTTTCGTGTTCTCCAGCGAAAGATAGTCCGTCTCTTTTTCCACCACCATGATGATGCGCTGGTTCCGCGCAGGGTTCGCGCAGACGTCGCACAGCATGCCGGCATTTTGATGGATGAAGAAGCACCGCTCGCAGATTTTGATGCCGCGCAGCGCGTCGATGCTCGTCGCAAGCACGCGCAGATCCTCTTTGGGCCGTCCGATCAGATAGAACGCCAGCCGCACCGCCTGTCGCGGCCCGATGGAGGGGAGCTCCGCAAGCTCATCCACCACCTTCTGCACCGGGTCCGGGAGTTTCATCATCCCACCATTATACCCGCGCGCGGGGTGATGAACCAGTGGCGGGGGTTTGAGTTGAGACCGATGAGATATACATCAATGCCCAAATAATTTTAACGAGAAGCGATTGTCGTTTTATCTGGATAAACTTCCCAAAATATAAAATCTTCGTTTGATAGGTAGGTTTTTTTACCGAGTAGATCTTTTCTCATTGAGATAATGATATCACCTAAAATTTTTCTACCATCTTCATGGTTTGCATCGTCCTGAACCGTTCTAACATGTTCCATTAATCGATTTATATTTCTAAACACTTCATCGGAGCAGTAAAGCCAAGAAGCTTCCCACTCGGTAATAAATTTTTCTTTTAACTCCTTCCGTGCAGTATTGCCAATAAATCCGCGCAGATATTTTATAAGATTACTATATTTCTCTGCTTTTAAACGTAGCTCGGTTTCTGTTCGTAACGTACGAATTGCAAAAAAATAAGTTAGCAAAGAACCGAGCAGAGCACTCAAGACAACGGTCACGATATTCCAAAAAAGTGGCATTTAAATGATATTTTTATTTATGCCTTTTGCATAACACTAGAATCATAACGCCGGCAGTTCCTCGTATCTCTTCTCGATCGTCTTAAAACTCGCGAGCTCGCCGTTGAAGAAGAAGTCCATGTCCTTGAGCGCGCCGTTGCGGTGCTTGGCCACGCGGAGGTGTACGGTGTTGTCGATGGACGAGGCGGTGTCGTTCGGGTTGCGCTCATCACGATAGAGGAACATGACGACGTCCGCGTCCTGCTCGATGGAACCGGAGTCGCGAAGGTCGGAGAGGCGGGGGATCTTGTGATCGCGCTGTTCGAGTCCGCGCGAGAGCTGGCTGAGCGCGAGCACCGGCACTTTGAGTTCGCGCGCGAGCGATTTCAGGCCGCGCGAGATCTCGGTGATCATGTTCACCATATTGTCGCTGTTCGTGCGCGGGCGGATGAGCTGGAGGTAGTCCACGACGAGCAGGTCGAGGCCGTGCTCCACCTGCAGGCGCCGCGCCATCGAGCGCATCTGGAGGACGTTGAGCGACGGCGAGTCGTCGATGAATATTTTGACGGCCGACAGGCGGTCGAGCGCTTCTTGGATCATGGAAAACTCGCTGTCGTTCCGAATGCGGCCGGTGAGGATGTTCCAGAGCGGCACCTGCGACTCTGCGGAGATGATGCGGTCCTGCAACGACTCGCGCGACATTTCGAGCGAGAACACGCCGACGCTGAATCCGGCCTTGCCGGCGTTGCGCGCGATGTCGAGCGCGAACGAAGTCTTTCCGACCGACGGCCGCGCGCCGAGGATCACGAGCTCGGATTTATGGAGTCCCGAGAGGCAGTCGTCGAGCGCGGGGAAGCCGGTCGGCACGCCGCGCAATTTCCCGCCGCCGGCGTGAAGGTTTGCGATGCGCTCGTATGCGGTCGTCAGATCATCTTTAAGCGATGTGAAATTCTGCGGCAGGGATTTTTGCGAGATCGAAAGGATTTTCTGCTCGACGTCGTCGAGAAGGTCTTCCACTTCGCCGCCTTGCGAAAAAACATTTTCCGCGATCTCCGCCGACGCCTTGATGAGGTCGCGCAAAATCTTCTTCTCCTTTACGTTCGTGGCGTAGTGCTGGACGTGCGATGCGCTCGACACGTGGTTCGTGAGGTCCGCAAGATATGCCGATCCGCCGACGTCTTTCAGCCACTCGTTCTCCTTGAGGAAGTTGGTAAGACTCAGCACGTCGATCGGCTGGTGCTTCTCGTAGAGCGAAAGGATCGCTTTATAGATGCGCTCGTGCGCGGGCGTGTAGAAATCCTCCGGCACCAAAATATCCGCCACGCGGATAGATCGCGTTCTTGTCGATGAGGACCGAGCCGAGCACCGCCTGCTCCGCTTCCAGGTTCTGGGGCGGAAGCTTGAGTTGTGATTTTTTGCTGACCGCCATTTTTTATTAAATCGAAATGATTAAAAGAATCTTTTCCGAATTCGGGAGTCGTCCTTCAAATCCCTTATTGAATATCCTAATCCTTCTATTTCTTTTCGCAAAGCGTCGGACTGGATAAACTGTTTATTGCTTCGTAATTCGGCGTATATGCGCGCCATTTCGGCGATCTTCGCATCGTCCGGGGTCACTGCCGCGTCGGCCATGGCTCTTTCAAGGCCTAATCCCAATACCGTATCAAATTGTTTGACAAGGAGAAGTTTCTCTTTTGGATCGTCGCCATCAGCCAACATTTCGTGAAGGACGGCAAGCGCCCGGGGCGTGTTCAGATCGTCGTCTATTGCGGCGTGAAATTCCTTTTCATAATATCCCAACGCATACTTCGCTGATTTCCCCCCGGTAGTCGTCACGTGAGAATCTTCATAGAGGTCGTTCACTGTTTCATAGAGCCGCTCTATGGCGATTTTCGCCGCATCGAGGCTCTCCCATGTGAAATTCAACCGCGTGCGGTAGTGCGCGCCGAGCGTGAGGTAGCGGAAGGCGAGGGGGTGATATCCTTTATTTTCTAGTTCTGTGAGCGTGAGGAAGTTGCCCTCCGATTTTGCCATTTTGCCGCCGTCGATGAGTAAATGCTCGCCGTGTATCCAAAGATGGGCGAGGGGAACATCGTATGCCGCTTCCGACTGCGCAATCTCGTTTGTGTGGTGCGTGCCGATATGGTCAACCGCGCCAGTGTGGATGTCGAACGGCTGGCCAAGGAAATGTCGCGAGATCGCTGAGCACTCCACGTGCCATCCGGGGAATCCTTCACCCCACGGCGATGGCCAGTGCAAAAGATGTTTTTTGAATTTTCCTTCAAGCTTGAACCAGAGCGCGAAGTCGGCAGGATTGTGCTTCTCTTCATCGATCACCACTTCTTCGCGCACGCCTACGGATTTTTCGTCGAGCGATTGGCCGGAGAGTGCGCCGTAGTTCGGAAATTTACTCACATCAAAATACACTGCGGTCGGTGTATCGTACGCAAAGCCTTTTTCAAAAAGCATCTGGATGAGTGCGATCTGTTCGCGGATATGCGCGGTCGCAGGCGCGACGATATCCGGCTTTAAAATATTCAGCCTGGCGAGATCATCAAAGAACGCCTCGGTATAGAACTGCGCGATCTCTTCCGGCGGTTTTTTTTCTGCCTTTGCGGCAAGGTCGAATTTGTCTTCGCCCGCGTCGGTGTCGCCGGTCAGATGCCCGACGTCCGTGATGTTCATCACGCGCCGCACGATGTGGCCGTCATAACGCAGCGTCCGCTCCAAGATATCCTCAAAAATATACGTGCGCAGATTTCCGATGTGCGCAAAATTATAGACCGTCGGGCCGCACGTGTAGAGGCCGACCCAGTCGGAGTGGATCGGTTTGAGCGGCTCCTTCTCGCGCGAGAGCGTATTATAGAGCGTTAAAACCATCCCTTTCGTTTGAAATATGTCACGAGCCCGATCATGCCGAGTACCATGATGCCGAGCACGATCCAGAATGCGCCCGGCAGGTTGATGATCGGCGTGTCGCGCGTGTCCATGCTGAAGAGCGCGGCGATGAGCAGGAAGGGGAATGTGAGGAACGAGAGCGACGTGAACGTCTTCATCACGCTGTTGATCTTGAGGTTCATCAGTTGATTGTTCGTGTCCTCGAAGTCCGCGATCGCCTCGCGATAATCCTCGAGCTGATTCACCACTTTCAATTGATCGCCCATAAGGTCGTTCAGATAGACCTCGGCGCTGTCGCCCCAGAACTTCTTTCCTTTTATTGCGAGTGAGCGCAGGATCGGTTCCTGGAGTCGTACGATAATGCGGTATTCCGAAACGTCGCGCTTGAGGTAGGTGATGCGCTCCAGCACCTCCTTCTCTTTATCTTTAAAAATCTCTTTGCCGACCAACTCCACTTTTTCGCGGATGTGGCGGAGTTGCCGTTCCTCAAAGCTGATGAGATGTTCGATGAGCTTATACATGACGGCGAGCGATGAATCGCATTCCGCAACGTCGAACCCATCCAGCACATTATTGAGTCCATTATAATGAACGGTCACCACGCTGTCCTTTGTGACGATGAAGTCGATCTCGGTGCGCGCCGACGCCTCGTCCTCGGGATCATAGACCGGGAAATAATAGATGAAAAAAAGATAATCTTTATATGCTTCCGCCCTTCCGCGCGCCGACGGCCCGCGCAACTCTTCCACGATGACCGGATGTAGTTTGTATTCCTTGCCGAGCCACGTGAGATCTTTCTCTGACGGCTTGCCGACATTGACCCACTCGACGCCTTTCCCTTTCTTTATTTCCATAATGGTATTTTAACATACGCACGGAATTCCCCCCCCGCGATGCCCCCTTTTCATGATTTCTTCATTGTGGTATGATACTGGAAGTGTTAGTAGTATAATTTCCAATTATCGGAGGAAGACTTGGAAAAACAAGTAGTGGATGAGTCGTTTAGCGCCGGATGGGAAGCATTCCGTTCCGGAAGTGTCGATTGGAAACGGACCACGACCGATACGGCGTATCTTGCCGGGGTGGATGCTGCAAGTCGATTTAAGGGCTCGGTCAGTATGTACGACCTGTTTATCGCCAGCACTCAAGACCATGTTCGCAGTAAGATCGAAGGTCCATTCCAGATATCTCTTGCCTTACGCGGGAGAGAAGCTCCTTTGGCGCCGGACATTGACATTACTCAGGAAAATGTCTTGTTTTGGAAGAAGCATCGCATTCAACCGCCGGATCTTATTTTGTCAGAAAGTATGGCGTAGAGCGGCCAGCTCCAATTTTCAAAACCCACAACCCTGCGGCCGAGAACCCCACATCTCGGCCGCTTTATTTTGCCCAAAAAACCTGGTACTGGCACTCTCTTGACGAGATTGCTAATTCGGCTAAAATAGTAGTGCATGACCGACCGAACGGCACAAATATTAGAAGCGGCGATCCAGGAATTCATCAACACCGGCGATCCGGTGAGTTCGGGTCTGCTCTATGATCGATATGATTTTGGAATAAAGCCGGCGATGATCCGGCTTGAACTTGATGAGCTTGAGGATCGGGGATATCTCGAACAGCCGCATCATTCGGCGGGACGCGTGCCGACGAATACCGGCTATGAATTTTTTGCGAAGCGGCTGCTCGGGATGGAAACATCCGGCGAGCGCAGCGCTGGTACCGGCAGTGCGAAGCAGAATGATCTACACTTGCTGCTTAAGGAACAGGCGTGGCCGGATCTCTTGAACGAGCTTTCGGCACAGCTCGGGTTGCTCTCCGTCGCCGCGGACCTCGCGCGCGAGTCGGTGTACAAAGCGGGGCTCCAGCACTTGATCGATCATCTCGATTGGCAGGATCAGAGCGGCATTCGCGCCGTCATCCACGACTTTGAGGATGTAGACGAGCGCGCGCCGCGCGCGGCGGAGAAGATGGGCGCGAGTCCGCAGATCTTCATCGGAAAGAAAAGCCCGTTGACGACGAGCGATGATCTGTCCGTCGTGGGCGGCAATTATCAGATCGGCGAAGCCACCATTTCCATTTTTGCGATCGGCCCGAAGCGGATGGATTACAAAAAGGTCATACGCATTTTCAAAAATCTTAATTAATTTTTAACAAACCCATGGCTGACGAAGAGAAAGAAAAAGAGTTATCAGAACCGACGCTCGCCGATCTGAAGGATCAGATCGCGGAGATGACGTCCCAGCGCGACGAGTACCTCGCCGGATGGCAGCGTTCGAAGGCGGACTTCATCAATTATAAAAAGGAAGAGATGAAAAAGATGGAGGACATTGCGCGGTACGGAAATGAGGATTTGATAAAAGATCTGATTTCCGTGATGGACAACTTCGATCTCGCGCTGCGCACGTTGGAGAAAGCCGGCCCGGTGGAGAAAGGGATCTATCTCATCCGCACGCAGATCGACGATATTTTAAAAAAGCGGGGACTTGTGAAGATCGATCTGAAGCCGGGAGACATGTTCGATCCTGCAGTTGCGGAAGCGCTTTCCGAAGTGGACGCGGAGCAGCCGCCCGGAGCGATCGTCCAGGAGATAGAGCCCGGATATCGGCTCCATGAGAAAGTGTTACGGCCGGCGAGAGTAATAATCAGTAAGGATAAATAAATTAACTAATCATTAAAAATAACAATGGCAAAAATTATCGGAATCGATTTGGGAACCACGAACTCGGCCGTGTCGGTGATGAAGAACGGCGAGTTGCAGATCTTGGAGAACGCCGAGGGCAATCGCACGACGCCGTCGATCGTGGCGCTCTCAAAAGGCGGGGAGCGGTTGGTGGGATTGCTCGCGAAGCGCCAGTCGGTGACGAATCCGACGAACACGATCTTTTCGGTGAAGCGTTTGATCGGCCGCAAGTTCACCGATCCGGAGGTGCAGCGCGACAAAACGTGGCTTCCGTACGAGATCCGCGCGGGTGCGACCGGCGGCGTGGAAGTGAAGATGGGCGATAAGTGGTTTTCGCCGGAGGAAATTTCCGCGTTCATTTTGAGCAAGCTGAAGGCGGATGCCGAAGCGAAGCTCGGCGAGAAGATCACCGAGGCGGTGATCACCGTGCCGGCGTACTTTGACGATTCGCAACGCCAGGCCACGAAGAACGCCGGCGAGATCGCGGGCTTGAAAGTTGACCGCATTCTGAACGAGCCGACGGCGGCGGCGTTCGCGTATGGCGTGAACAAAGAGAAGAATCAGAAGATCGTCGTCTACGATTTCGGCGGCGGCACGTTCGACGTGTCGGTCCTTGAAATGGGATATGATGCCGAATCGAAAGAGCAGACGGTGGAAGTTCGCGCGACGGGCGGCGACACGCATCTTGGCGGCGACGACTTCGACAAAAAGATCCAGGAATATTTGGTCGCAGAGTATAAGAAGCAGGAAGGCATCGACATCTCGAAGGATCCGCTCGCGGTGCAGCGCCTGAAGGAGGCCGCCGAGCGCGCGAAGCACGAGCTCTCGACCGCGGTCGAGACGGAGATCAACATTCCGTACATCTCGAGCGATGCGAACGGGCCGAAGCACTTCCAGATCAAGATGACGCGCGCGAAGCTCGAATCGCTCGTGCAGGAATACATCGACCGCTCCATCCAACTGACGAAGGAGACGGTGACGTCGCCCGCACCGAAGGGCGCCGGATTCCAGATCGCGGACATCGCGGAGGTGATCCTCGTCGGCGGGCAGACGCGCATGCCGGCGATGCAGGATGCGGTGAAGGCGCTGTTCGGCAAGGAGCCGCACCAGGGCATCAATCCGGATGAAGTGGTCGCGCTCGGCGCCGGCATTCAGGGAGAGATCCTTGCGGCGAAAGCGGAGGGCCGCAAGACCGAAGGCGAAGTGAAAGATATTCTTCTTCTGGATGTGACGCCGCTCTCGCTCAGCATCGAAACCTATGGCGGCGTGGCAACGCCGATGATCCCGAAGAACACGACCGTGCCGACGGCGAAGTCGCAGGTGTTCAGCACGGCGGCAGACAATCAGACGTCGGTCGAGGTGCACGTCTTGCAAGGCGAGCGCCCGATGGCGAACGACAACAAGACGCTCGCGAAATTTATTTTGGATGGCATTCCGCCGTCGCCGCGCGGCATCCCGCAGGTGGAGGTCACGTTCGATATCGACGCGAACGGCATCTTGAACGTTTCCGCAAAGGACAAGGCGAGCGGCAAGGTGCAGTCCGTCAAAGTGGAGGCGTCGAGCAATCTTTCAAAGGATGAGATCGAGAAGTTGAAGAAGGACGCCGCCGAACACGCGGCGGAAGACGAGAAGAAGAAAGCGCTCATCGAGACGCGCAACCAGGCGGAGTCGCTCGTCTATCTTGCGGAAAAATCCGTAAAGGATGCGGGAGACAAATTGCCGGCTGACGTGAAGACGGGCATTGAAGAGAAAATAGCGGCGGTGAAGGGCGTGAAGGACGGCGAGGACGAGCCGGCGATCAAGGCGGCTGTCGAAGCGCTGTCCACGGAGATACAAAAGATCGGGCACTGCGGCGTATAATAAACAAGATGAATCTCAGGGACATAATGACGGGGAACAGCCCGGCGGTACCGCTGCCGAGCCAGAGCCAGGATCAAAACCTGATCAATCCGTCTAAGATCGACACGAGCGCACGTCCGCCGGGCAGGTGGCGCGCGCTTTGTCTTGATGTCGTAGCGGTGCTTTCCGCCGCGCTCTTCGGGTATCTCTATTACCGATACCTCACACAGGGATTGTCCGTATGGTTTCTCCTTGCTGCACTGATGTTTTTTGGCGTCGCGTCGGTCATGGAAGTGTTTCTGGCGAAGAACGGGTGGCGAAGTATGTTTGTCATCGTTCTTGAGACTGCCGCGTCGCTCGGATTCTTTTGGAGGGATGATCCGGTGATCCTCGGGAGCATCGCGGCTATCATGATCGTCATGCTCTTGTGGGGGCATTTCTCCTCGCGGTCGCTTGTGCGCGAACGGGATCGAGATCCCGTTCTTCGGAGCGAGCGGGGACATGTTGAGCAAGTTCACGACCGCACTCCTTCTCTTTATGATCCTTGCATACGTTCCGCAGATCGGCGGGAACGCGCTCGTGGTCTCACAGCAGAGCTTTCGAGACGTTCTTCGACTGGACCTCCGGCCTTGTGAACAGTTTTTATCCGGATCTGTCGCTCAACGGTTCGTTCGGCAATTTTGCGCAAAGCGTCTCAAAGATGGAGCTGACGAACAATCCAAGTTTCCAGAGTCTGAACGCCGCGCAGCAGAGCGCGGCGCTTGCAGAGCAGACCACGCAGTTCACGCAAAGTTTCCTGCAGACCGCGGCACAGCCTGTCGCCTCCTCGTCGCCCACGAGCGATGCGTTCTACAATGTCCTCGACGGCGTGCTCGGAGCGTGGGCCAGCCAGTCGTCCGGATGGTTCGACGTCGGCTGGGTGACGGTGCTCTTTATCGGTTTGCGCACGCTCGGCATCCTCTTCGTGTGGCTCGGTCAGTTCGTCTCGCTCGTCTTTTATGAGATCCTGCTCGCATCGGGATTCATGAAAGTGTCCGAAGAGACACGGAAACGCGAGGTCATCAGTTATTAATTGTCGCACAATACATTACATTTTTATGAAAGATTATTATTCGGTGCTAGGCATTCAAAAGACCGCTTCGGACGAAGAGGTCAAAAAAGCATATCGCACGCTTGCGCACAAACATCATCCGGACAAGGCCGGCGGCAATGAGGCAAAGTTCAAAGAGATCAACGAGGCCTATCAGGTGCTTTCGGATAAGAATAAGCGGGCGCAGTACGACCGCTTCGGCACGGCGGATCCGATGGGCGGATTCGGCGGCGGCGCGGGCGGCGGCTTTGATGGCGCGAACGTGCAATGGGGTGCCGGTTTTCCCGGCGGAGGTTTCGATCCGTCGCAATTCGGCGATATGGGCGACCTTGGGGATATTTTTGAAACGTTCTTTGGCGGCGGCCAGCCGCGACGCAAGACGTACGAGAAGGGATCCGACCTTGAGATCCAGGAACAAATATCTTTGGAAGAGGCATTCGGCGGCACGGTCAAGATCGTCCGTTTGAAGACGTTCGTTCGGTGTGCAAAGTGCGACGGCAAGGGCGCGGAGCCGGGCAGTGGCTTTGAGAAATGCACGACGTGCGACGGGCAGGGCCAGGTGCGCGAACAGCGCCGGACCTTCTTCGGCAACTTTTCGCAGGTGAAGACGTGCGCAAAATGTCACGGCTCGGGCGAGGTGCCGAAGAAACCGTGCAGCGTGTGCAAGGGTGCCGGGCGCGTGGAATCCAATCGCGACATCAACATCGATATCGTTGCGGGCATCGACGACAATCAGGTCATCAAAGTGAAGGGGATGGGCGAGGCCGGCGAGCGCGGCACCGCCGCGGGCGACCTCTACGTACGCGTGCGCGTGCGGCCGCACTCGGTCTTTGCTCGGCACGGAAGCGACCTTATTGTTTCAAAAGAATTGAAATTGATCGATCTGCTTTTGGGCAGGACGATCGCGGTGCCCGTGATCTCCGGCGGCACGACGACGGTGGAAATTCCTGCAGGCTTTAACCTCAAGGAACATCTACGGATCTCCGGACAGGGGATGCCGCACATCGGTTCCCGTGCGCGCGGCGATCTGCTCGTGAATTTTGTGATCAAAGCGCCGAAGAAACCGGGCTCTCGCGAAAAAGAGCTGCTGGAGAAACTCGAAAAAGAGCAGTAATGTCCGCCATTTCGTGGTTTTTTTTATAGTTTTTAATCTAAATTTAATGTGCTTTATGGTAGGGTGGGCATATGGCCAAGAAAAAACCAATTGCGGCAGATCATTTCCTCATCGAATATTTTGACGGGAAGTTCAATTTGCTCATCGACGGCTACATGGCGCTCGATAAGAAAATCAATGACCTGAGAGCGGAAATGAGCAGGAGGTTTGAAGAGATAAATCAGCATTTAGAACTTCACGATGACCAATTCGAAGTTGTTTTTGAAGAACTTCATAGGCTTCGCGAGGAAATGGCCGGGCTTAAGGTATAATAGGTGCATGGGCGGTGATATTTCCATTTCTCTCGATAAAAAATCCGTAACGCCTGCCGAAGTGGCGGCGCTCTATATTGAGCTTGGCTGGGGAACGTCGCGCGAGTATTCCGTGGCGCGCATGAAGCGCTCGCTCGCGCATTGCGACATCGTCGTTTCCGCGCGCAACGCCGGCGGCGAGCTCGTCGGCATCGGCCGCGCTCTTTCCGACTTTGCGATCGATACGAAAATTCTCGATCTCATCATCGCGCCGGAATATCAGCGTCAAGGTTTAGGGCAAGCGATAATGAAGAAGATCGCAGCGGCGGCAAAGGGAACGTCGATCTACTTCGAGACGGAACGCAAAAACTTCGCGTTCGCCGCAAAGTGCGGATATGCGAAGCGCGGCGGACTCACTGTGTTTCGAAAGAAAGCATAGGGCGCGCATAAGGAAAATAAAAAAGAGCCCGACATCCTATGCGGATGCCGGGTCTCGTTAGATCTTCCGAAGAAGAACATACCAGAAGAATTTTATAAATCCCTTTACCTCCCAAAGCAGGGAGCCAACGGGATCCAGGGTTTCCTTGCTTGCGTGGCAGACGATCTCGCCGCGAAATCCCAGATATCTCCACATGGCGCGGATTCGCCACATGTGATACCACGAACTTACGACGATCACCGAATTTGTCCGGTGTTCCCGAAGAACGCTGAATGCGGTTTTTGTTTCGCCGAACGTGTTGTGCGCTGTTGCCGGGGTTATCAACCGTTCAGTTGGCCATCCCCAGTTCCTAAGATAGGCAAGAGTAACATGCCTAAGATCGGGGATGCTTTCATCAGCCGAAAAGACGATGATCGCATCCGGCAGGCGGTGAGCAACGCGCAGCGCGGTAGTGCATCGCGCCGTAGAATCCTTGTTGAGAGCGCCCGCCTCGATAGCGCCTCCGTACAACACTACGAATTGCGGCAATCAAATCACCACCTTTCTTTTGAATTTCTAAATATATATTACTATTATTTTATTGATATGTCAATTGAAAAAAAATAGAATTTTTATTATGATAAATAGCGTTCTATTGCCCCTATAGCTCAGTCCGCGCCGGATCACTTCGGCCATGGTAGGAAAGCTCCCTTTGGAAATCCCCGCCGGTTCGCTCATTGAAAATATGAATGGATGTCGCTTGTACGCGGCGTGCCCCTATAGCTCAGTCCGGTAGAGCAGCTCCCTTTTAAGGAGATGGTCCCTGGTTCAAATCCAGGTGGGGGCACGCCGCGCGGAAGGCATCCATTCATATTTTCAATTCGCCGCCGGCGGTAAGGAGATGGTCCCTGGTTCGGAATTGGCAGTGAGCTGAAAATGAGAGTCGACTCTCATTTTCAGCGAACGAACCAATTCACAAATTCTTATTTGCTATCCAGGTGGGGGCACGAAATTGATTATGGAAACTAAACACACTCTCTATCTGATAGGTGGCGTTCCAAGATCAGGAAAGTCAACGAGCGCAAACAGGATGGCGCGGCAGGATTTGATTATATTGCCGACCGATTTCATCCGTTCGATCATCAGAAGTGCGCTTATTGGCAATGCGCCGATCAATGTTGGAGCGTTTGCTTTTAATGGTGCAGCCTCCTATGGGGAACATCAGTCATGGCCAATCGAAGTAAATAATTTAAACGAGGACGCTCTCGCATGGCGTTGCGCCGTAAGTTTGATCAATAATTATGACGCCGCAAATCGGCACGATGTTCTTCTTGAAGGTGTCGCCATCACGCCCGAGGAAGTTAACGCGTTGAAGCTCAAGAATTTAATTCTCAAAGTCGTATTCGTCGGTTATAACAACGAATCTCACGCGGACAATATCATCGCACATGCCAAGGAAGCGCACGATTATATCTACGGAGAAATGCTGCGAAGTGGTAAGGGGGACGCTTATGTAAGAGAAAATATAAAAAATGATATTAAGAGAAGTGATGAAATTAAGCTGCAGGCTGAGAAGCTCGGTTATGCATATTTCGATGCCACAAAAGCAGCTTCTTTTGAGGACCATATCCAGACGGTGGTGAATTTTCTCCTCAAGTAAACATAACTAAGGCTGCCTATTTTATCTTGGTAGATTTTTAAGTTAGAATAAATTGTCATGGACAATGAATGTCCGTTCTGCGGAAGCGCACGAACCGAAGGCCGTATTCTCAAGGAAGGGGAATTTGCGTATGTGATCTTCAGCAATCCACGGCTCATGCCGGGGCATCTTTTGGTCATTCCGAAACGGCATATCGATGGGCGCGTCGGTGATCTCTCAAAAGATGAGCGCGATGAGATTTTTGATTTCCTTTCGGAGTTCCAGGCGAAGATCCTCGACAAGGTCGCTTCGGGCTGTGATATTCGCCAGAACTTTAAGCCGTATGTGAAGAACAGCCGGACGCACGTGAATCACATGCACTGGCATCTTCAGCCGAGGGAATTCAAGGATGAGATTTATGAAAAAGCAGATGTGTATCGCGACCCGCTCTATAGAGATCTTTCGCCGGAAGAGCGAGATCGATTGTTTGCGGTATTAAAAGATTAGCGGCATATGGAATCCGTTGTATTCAAAAATCATTATTTCCTCATGCGTCATGGCGAGAGCGTGCCGAATATTCGCGGCGTTATTTTGAGTGACCTCGCCGAAGGGAAGAAGGCAGAGAACACGCTTACGGAAAACGGCGAAAAACAGGCTCGTGATTCCGCGTATGATGCGAAGGAGCGCGGGTTGCTGGATGAGCATACGATAATATATTCCTCGCCGTTTTCGCGATGCAAGCGAACGGCGCAGATTGCAAAGGAAGTGCTCGGCGTAAAAATGGAAATTGTTTTCGACGATCGGTTGCGCGAGCGATGGTTTGGCGATTGGGAAGGGAAGAGCAATATTCATTATCAGAATGTTTGGGATAAGGACATCGTCGATCCCGATCATAACGATGCAAAAGTAGAGAGCACGAGCGAGGTTGTGCGGAGGGTCGCGGGTCTTATCCGCGATTTGGAAAATAAATACGATCACAAGAATATTCTGCTTGTTTCGCACGGGGACGCCTTGCAGATACTCCAGACATTTTTTGAGGGCGCGCCATCGTCCGCGCATCGCGGGATTCCCCATTTAAAAGTGGCGGAGATCCGAAGGGTAAATTAGCGCCCGGGCGGTCGCCGTGCCGGTTCATGGTAGAATAAATCCATCATGGATCAAGTACCGTTGCCTACGCCGCCGCAATCGCCGTTGCCATCGCAACCCGTCGTTTCTGAGACTTCGCCCGCGACTCCCGCAGTGGCACCCACGTCCTTTGGGCCGACCATCTGTCCGCGATGCCATTTCCCGGTAAAGCCGGAATATTATTATTGTCCGAATTGCGGCGCAAAGCTCTCGGAGCCGCCGCTCCCGACGGGACTTGTTGACCAGCTTCTGCTCTATGCGTTCAGTCTCATCCTTCCGTGGATCGTCTATCTCGCGATCACAAAATGGCAGGGTATAAAATATCTTCGCGCGTCGAGCAGTAGGGCGCGGCAGATCGGCCTCATTGCGCTCATTCTGCTTGTCGCGTCGAGCATCGTCTTCTTCTGGCTGAGTACGGTGTGGATACAGGGAACGATTCAGTCATCGTTGAACGATGTCAATAATATAAATAGTTTCGGGAGCGGTCTCTGATGGGCGCGCGCGGGTATGCAAAATGGGTTGTCGGTATTGACGAAGTCGGGCGTGGTGCGCTCGCGGGGCCGGTGACGGTCGTGGCCGCCATCCTTGCCGTCGACTCGCGCGGGCGCATCGCACACGCGCCGTTCAGGAGATTAAAAGATTCTAAAAAGCTCTCCGTCGCCCAGCGGGAGTTTTGGATGAAGGAATTCAAGGGCAATGCCGGCGTGCGCTTTGCGGTCGCGCGGGTCTATCCGCGGGGAATAGAAAAGTTGAATATTTCCGCCGCCGCGAACCGCGCGGCGCTCCGGGCCTTTTCACGATCATTAAAACTTCATAACATCCCGGCAAATACTCAGGTATATCTGGATGGCGGACTTTTTCTCGGCAGTCGGGCGATCCAGCAGGCGCTGGTTTTAAAAGGCGGATCGGCAACGGTTAATGCAAAGACCGTCGTAAAAGCTGATGAGAAGTTCCCGGCGGTCGCGGCGGCGTCTATTATCGCAAAAATTTCGCGCGACCGGTTCATGGTGCGGCTCGCGCGGCAATATCCGGCATACGGCTTTGACGTCCATAAAGGATACGGCACCGTCGCACACTTCCGCGCGATCAAAAAGAACGGTCCCTGCGCCGCACACCGATTGACTTTTTTGAACAAGCAGCTTATGATAAACAGATAAATTAAACTTTATTTAACATCATGGGTGGCGTACCAACGAAGCATCATACCAAGAGCAAGACAGGCCGAAGGCGCTCGCATCTTGCGATGAAGAAAGAGAAATTGCTCGTATGTAAGAATTGCGGAGCTCCGCGCCGCGCGCACCGGACGTGCGCCCAATGCGGAAAAATGTAACCTACGCATCAACTATGGATCGGTCGCTCTTTGCAGAAATTGTTCTTTCCTAATCATGGCCACACGGCATCTCATTCGAACCGTCGTTCTCCAGTCACTCTACGAGTGGGATTTTTATAACCAAAAAAAGGATATCACCGAGATCCTTGAGCGAAATCTTGCGGAGTTTGCGCCCGGCGTGGATGAGCCGGAGTTCGGTTGGAAAATATTACAGGGCGTGGCGGTGCATCTTGCGGATATCGACGCCGTCATCCGCCGCGCCGCGCCGGAATGGCCGCTCGAGAAGATCGCCGTGATTGATCGCAATATTTTACGCATCGGGCTCTACGAACTGCTCTACGCAGATCCGAACGAAGTGCCGCCAAAGGTGGCGATCAACGAATCGATCGAGCTTGCAAAGAACTATGGCGGTCCGAACGCGGCGCGTTTCGTGAACGGCGTATTGGGAACGGTCTATCGGGAGAAAGTACCGGCAGCGAAATAATACCGCACCATAAGGGCGCATGATATGACATCATCAGAAGAACTCGAAAAAAATATCGGCATCACGTTCGAAAACAAGGATCTTTTGACGGAGGCGTTGACGCATCGTTCATACTTGAACGAATATCCCCGCTGGCCACTTCCGCATAACGAGCGGCTGGAATACCTTGGCGACGCCGTGCTCGAACTCCTTGTCTCAGAGGAGCTTTTTAAAAAATTTCCGACAGAGCCGGAAGGGCAGCTCACGGTCTATCGCGCGGCGCTTGTGAACTATCAGATCCTGGCGAAGGTGGCCGAGCGGATCGGCATGCAGAAATTCATCCTGATGTCGCGCGGCGAAAAGAAGGATACCGGCAAGGCGCGCGAGGTCATTTTGGCGAACGCGATGGAGGCGCTGATCGGCGCGATCTATCTCGATCAGGGATTCGAGAAGATGCGGCCGTTCGTGCACGATTTCGTGATGAACAATCTCGCCGAAGTGTTGAAGAACAAGAGCTATAAGGACGCGAAGAGCGAGCTGCAGGAGGTCGTTCAGGAAAAGATGAAGCTGACGCCGACGTACCGCACGCTCGACGAGATCGGTCCCGCGCATAAGCGCGTGTTCACGATGGGCGTCTACTATGGCGACAAGCTGATCGCGAACGGCAGCGGCCCGTCGAAGCAAGAGGCCGAGCTCGAGGCGGCGAAGAACGCGCTGAAGAAGCATAAATAACATGTCGGAATCCCATTTTCTCAAGCGGCTCGAGTTGAACGGATTCAAATCTTTCGCGGGAAAGACGGTGCTGGAGTTTCCGGCGGGGATCGTCGCGGTCGTGGGGCCCAACGGCTCCGGCAAGTCGAACATCGTGGACGCCTTGCGATGGCTGCTCGGCGAGCGTGACGCGAAGAACCTGCGCGGCGCGAAGGTGGAGGATCTGATTTTCGCCGGCACGCAGAAGCGCGCCCGCGTCGGCATGGCGACCGCGAGCCTCTATTTTGAAAACAAGAACAAGTTCTTTCCGGTGGATTTCGAGGAAGTGGTGGTGACCCGTCAGATCTCGCGCGACGGTGCGAGTAAATATTATTTGAACAAGTCGGAGATATTGCTTCGCGACCTCATTGATTTTCTTGCAAAGGCGCGGCTGGGTTCGAAAGGGCTCATCATCATCGGGCAGGGCGATAGCGATCTCTTTATTCGTTCCACGCCGCTTGAGCGCCGCGAAATGATAGAGGAAATTTTAGGCCTCCGTGAATATCAGATCAAGAAAGCCGATGCCGAGCGAAGATTAAAAAACAGTAAAATAAATCTTGACAAAGTGACGGCGCTCATCGAAGAGATCGAGCCGCATCTGCGATCGCTCAAGCGTCAGACGAGCCGTTGGGAGCGCCGCGGCGCGCTGGAAGAAGAACTGTGTTCGCTCGAGAATCAGTTCTTCGGTTCGCAGCTTCATGAGTTGCGCGGCAAGAGCGAGCAGGTGGAATCACGCATCGCCGGGCACACCACTGCGTATGGCGTTTTAGAAAAAGAAAAGAAGGCGGCGGAGACGCGCCAGGCGGCGATCGAGGAAAGCCAGCCGGAGGAGCGCAAGCGGCTCGCGAAGATAAAAGAGGAGGTGACTGCGCTCATGGACGCGCGGAGCAAGGTGCAGAAGGATGTCGGCCGCATTGAGGCGCAGATCGAGATGGCGAAAAAGCAGTCCGGCGCGAGCACTGGCCGAAGCGGCAGCCGCGCGCAGGCGGATTCCTCATCAGAACATTTCATTGATGTCTTGGAAAAGATAAAAGCGGAATTGGAGTCCGTGCTTGATGAAGAGCCACTTGCCGTGTTGGCCGCGATCGAGACGGTGTTGGAGGAGATCACGTTTGCACTCGAGGAAAAAGGTGGGTCGCGCGAGTCTGAGGAAGCGACAGACGATGAGAGCGCTGCCGGCAGTGCGGTCGTGCCCGAATCGTTGCGCCGCGATTTTGAGCAAGCGGCAAAAGATCTCGCCGAGCTTGAGCGGAACATCGCTTCGCTCCGCACAAAAGAGAAAGAGCTCGAGTCCGGCCAGGAAACATTCTATTCCACGTTCAAGGGTGCAGTTGCGGACGTTCAGCAAGCGCAGGGCAAACTCGACGCGTGGGAAAAGATCAACCGCGAGTTGCTGCTCGAAAAGGAGCGCATTGATCTGCGCCGCGACGAAGTGCTTCGCCAGATCGATCAGGCCGGGCGCAAAGCCGAGGAATTCCGTGCCGATCAAAACGGAGGCGTCTCGCTCGAGGATGCCGTTTCGGCCACCGCATCAAGCGGTTTCTCTGGCAACTTTGCGGATATGGAGCATCGCATCTTCCGTCTGCGCGGCGACCTCGCGAGCATCGGCGAGGTCGATCACGCGCTCATGAAAGAGGCCGAAGACACCGCCGCGCGCCATGCATTTTTATTGAAAGAATCCGAAGATCTCAACAAGGCCGTCGCGGACCTCACCGCGCTCATGCACGAGCTGAACGAGAAGATCAAGACCGAGTTCGATAAATCACTCCACAAGATCAACGATGAGTTCGCAAAATTCTTCGCGTCGATGTTCGATGGCGGCTCGGCGAAATTGAAAGTATTGAAGCCGAAAGGGGAGCGCACCGCGGAGGATGACGCTGAAGAAGAAGGCGCGGAAGGCGGCGACGCGAAGGAAATAATAGAGCAGACCGAGGACGAGCTTTACCAGGAAAAGAACGGCGGCGTTGACATCGAGATCAAGTTGCCGCGCAAGAAGACGACATCGCTCGACATGCTCTCCGGCGGCGAGCGGTCGCTCGTCGGCATCGCTGCGCTCTTCGCGATGGTGTCTGTGAGCCCGCCGCCATTCCTCGTCCTCGACGAGATCGACGCGCCGCTCGACGAGCGCAACGCGCGCCGCTTCGGCACCATGCTCAAGGACTTTTCCAAGCGCACGCAGTTCATCGTTGTCACGCACAACCGCGCCACGATGGAAGCGGCCAACATCCTCTACGGCGTCACGCTCGCGGAGGACGGGAGCTCGAAGGTAGTATCGCTCAAATTGGAGCCGGAAGGGGAGGCGGCATAGGTATAATATCTAAATAAAAAAAGAGAGGAACAACATAGTCGTTTCTCTCTTATCAAGCCTTATTGAACCACTCTTTGCGTCATCGCCGTATGCGCCGCCTCAAAGATTTTCCAGTCCAATCCGCTCACTATCTTCCCCATTTTTTCCATAAAAAACGAACGTTGAGCTTCGGTGATCGCAAGTGGCAGGCGCAAATCAATTCCTTTTTCCCAGTTATCTAGAATTTGTCTCGTCTTCAGAAGCGCATATCGGTTAGGACGAGCAGTCCGCGAGTTCTCGGGGCTGCAATCTATCAACGTCGCGATGAAACAGCAGAGAAGTCCGCAGTCCTCTGGTAAAAGGCTAACATCCCATTCTTCTATGAAGGAGATCGCCTTGTGAAACGATGGTGTTTGTGGTTTGTAGACGCCCATAAAAACCCCCTTATGTCGGATACGCTGAGGCTATAATAATAAAAATAAACGTAGTGCGTCAAGTAAAAATTTTATAGTGGACCCAGGGAGAATCGGACTCCCGCCTCAGCAATGCGAATGCCGCGTAATACCACTTTACTATGGGCCCAACGTGAGCGAACAACAACCGCTCTTTGCTCACTGATTATAGAGAAACAGTGAAGAATTTCAAGGGAGGGGTCTTTATAAAAAACGAGCAGGCATCGAATGATGTCTGCTCGCCGGGGAACGCTGGATATTCTCATGAGAATATTACCAGTTCCAAGAGTAGCGGGGTTGGGGTTGCGTTGGGCGCGACCGTTGCTCACGTAGCCAGGTTGCGTAGATAGCTTGCCATTCTCGCCACTTTCGAACGCCGAGCTGCGTGACGGTGATGCCTGATGAGGCCGCTTCGGCTTGTTCGGCTGCGATGCGCTGGGTCTGATTGTGTGCCTTGCGCAAAGCGGCCTTCTTTTGCCCACCGTTTACCGATTCTGCGTGTCCCATATTCTATATCCTCCTGCCGGTCATTAAACTACAAGATTCTTTAGAAGTAAATATTTTCTCCCATCCCGTTTTGCTATACTTAAAGTAACGAATAAAAGGTCGAGAAAGGGGATTTTATAAAGATTTAATTAATTACTATGGTTGTACAAAGTTGGACAGATGTGGTGGTAGGTTCACTTCAGAACCTTTGGTGGGGAGTTGTCAATTACTTGCCGAACATTATTGGCGCGCTCATCGTGCTGATCATCGGCTTGATCGTGGCGGCCGGATTGGGTGCGCTCGTGGAGAAGATTCTCGAAGGCATCCGTCTCGATGTGTTCCTTGAGAAGATCGGATTGAAACCGATATTCGATCGCGCCGGGCTTAAGCTCCGCGCGGCATATTTCTTTGGCAAGCTTGTGTACTGGTTCGTGATCATCGCATTTCTGCTCGCGGTCGCGGATAGTCTGCAGCTCTATGCATTGTCGGAATTCCTGACGGCGGTACTGAACTATCTGCCGAACGTGATTGCGGCGGTGCTCATCATGCTCGCGGCGTTCGTGCTCGCGCACTTCGCGCGCAGGATCGTGACGGCATCAGTGATGAGCGCAAAGCTCCACTCGGGGCCGTTCCTCGGCACGGTTGCATACTGGGCGATTGCCGTGTTCGGCGTGCTGACCGCGCTTTCGCAGTTGAACATCGCATCGACGATCATCCAGACGATCGTCACCGGATTCATTGCGATGCTCGCCCTCGCCGG
Organism: uncultured bacterium; assembly: GCA_963718575.1. Lineage (GTDB taxonomy): Bacteria > Patescibacteriota > Minisyncoccia > UBA6257 > 2-01-FULL-56-20 > JAKAGE01. Next base: position 840,119 of record OY970358.1, read on the forward strand.
CGGTCTGGCCTTCGGCCTCGGCGGAAAGGACTACGCGAATCATCTCTTGAACAAGCTGAAGGATCGGACGGAGACGCATTAGATCTTGTTTTCGTCGGTGTATAAAAAACTCCGCTTACTGGCGGGGTTTTTATTTGTATTGACTTATTATTTATTTTATATTATTATTTATTCAGCAGAAGTACTAATTTTCAGGTGAGGGGTGAGATGAAAAGAAGGGTATATGTTCCATTCCTGATCAGATGTGGATACTGCCAGCATTTCAATCGCCCCGATCCCAACCCGGCGATTGGCATATGTCTGGTGCTCGGAGGGATCTTTGACACCTGCAGCAACTGCGGCACAAAATTCAAGGAGATCTTTATTCCGGATCGGCCATTGGTCCGGTGGGTTTCTAAACGGCTTGAAGGACCGATGCCCTTGCATATAAAAATCGTTAACACCATTTCAGGCAATGTGCCGGCATTTGGCTATTATGCGGAGGAAAGGACGAAGATCGCTTTTTGATGGTCCGACCTCTTGCCGTGCGGCCTCACTTGTGGGGCCGCTTTTCATTCATATATTATTCCCTTGACCTTTCGCGTCCATTTAGTATAATGGAACGCATGTTGGCTATTAAGTTACAACGCATCGGAAAGAAGCACCAGCCGAGCTATCGCGTGGTTGTTGCCGAAAAACGTTCAAAGATGGCGGCACCGCCCGTGGAAGATTTGGGTGCTTACGACCCGCGCACCAAGGCGACGACCGTGAAAGGTGAGCGTGTTTTGCATTGGATAAAGATGGGTGCAGAGCCTACCGTCACCATGCACAATCTTTTGGTAAAACAGGGAACGCTCACCGGCGTAAAGATCGCGATCAAGATGCCGAAGGCGGTTGCCAAAGCTCCGGTTGAAGTAAAAGCCGCCGCACCTGCGGCAGAAGAGGCGCCGGTTGCCGAAGCAGCTGTGGACGCAGAGGCCACTGTATAAAAAGGTCGCGAGTTTGAAAAAAAGAATATACTGAACAGCTATGTCGAATACATCTACCGCAGATAAGGAATTCCTCGAGTACTTGGTAAAGTCGCTCGTGGACCATCCGGATGATGTGAAGGTCGACCGCAAGGTCGACGAGATGGGCGTCTTGCTCTCGCTTCACGTGAACGCAGAGGACATGGGCCAGGTCGTCGGACGCCAGGGCGCGACCGCGAAGGCCATCCGTTCGCTTTTGAGGATTGTCGGCATCAAGAACAATGCCCGCGTGAATCTCAAGATCGAAGAGCCGGAAGGCGGCACCCGCGCTCCGCGCGCAGAGCAGGCATCGGCGCAAGAGGGGCGCGCCGAGAACTAATACTTTTTCCAGCATCTCTTAATAAAAAAAACCGCCTGGTTGGGCGGTTTTTTTATTTTAGATATATTTAATTTGCAGAGCGTACAATCGGATCCGTGGTGGGAGCGGCACGGCTGGTGGGCTCGGCTTGCTACCCGAGTCCACGGGGTTCGACTCCCCGCACTTCCGCCACTCAATAAATGTTAAATAAATATTAAAAATAATTTGACGGGCACTCCGTTGTATCTATAATAAGATTACGGGTAGCAAGCCGAGTTTCAGCGCCGTGTTGGACTGATTATAAAAAGCCCTTTAGGGCTTTTTATAATGCTTGCAAACGTTCCTATTTTTGCTACAATAACTAGCGATATGCTCGCATACACCGATCTCACTAAGGGAGTTTTATTCATCATGGACGGCGCGCCGTACGAGGTGCTCGAGACGCACTTTTTGCGCATGCAGCAGCGCAAGGCCGTCGTGCAGACCCGCATCCGCAACCTCATCACGGGCAAGCTTTTGGACCGCAACTTCCAGGCGAGCGATTCGTTTGAAGAGGCGGAGATCGAGCGCAAGCACGCGATTTTCATTTATGAGAGCAAGGGCCAGTACTGGTTCCATACGGAGAACAATCCGAAGGATCGTTTTGCGTTGGAAGCCGACGTCGTCGGCGAGCAGGGCCGCTTCCTCAAGCCGAACACGCGCGTGCAGACGATGGTGTTCGAGGACAAGGTGATCCAGGTGGAGATCCCGGTTAAGATGGAGTTCAAAGTGGTGGAAGCGCCGCCGTCGCTCAAAGGCAACACCGCGCAGGGCGGCAACAAGGTGGTGACGATCGAAGGAGGCGCAAAGATTGCCGCGCCGTTGTTCGTGAACGAAGGCGATATGATCCGTGTGAACACGCAGACAGGGGATTACGTGGAGCGGGTGTAAAAAAACGGAGCATCATAGAATCTATAATGCTCCCGCCCTTAGTTAGGCGTTTTTGACGAAATTCAAGCGAATGGTAAGCTCTTTAAGCCCATCTTTTGCACACCTTGCAGACCAATAACTTGAATGAGGTGTGGGTCTTCGGGAGGCTTTGGACACGAGTGAGGAGGGAAATAATCCATAATTACCCCGCGAATTGCTCCCAAAAATTTTTGATGATGCGGTTTTGTGGCACGCAGTGTGAATACAAAACCATTGGCAGTTATTGATATCATTGCCACCCCTTTCTTTCTACAAAAAAATACGACAAGTTTTATACAATGTCAAAAAATAACAGAACGGTCTTCGTCGGGATGTCGGGCGGGGTGGATAGCTCCGTCGCGGCGCATTTGCTTAAGGAACAGGGCTACGATGTCGTGGGCGTGTTTATGAAGTGCTATAACATCGACGGCTGTGCAGAAGCAGACGCCGAGGACGCCCGGCGCGCGGCGGAGCATATCGGCATCCCGTTCTATGTTTGGGATTTCGAGCAGGAGTATAAGGATCGCGTGGTGCAATACATGATAGAGGGCTATCGCGCCGGGATTACGCCGAATCCGGATGTGATGTGCAATCGCGAGATCAAGTTCGGATTATTTTTAGAGAAAGCGCTCGCGAGCGGCGCGGACTATGTGGCGACGGGACACTATGTAAAGATCGAAAAATCTGCAGACGGCGTTTTTAAATTATTCGAGGCCGCTGACTCCAACAAGGATCAGTCATATTTTTTGTGGACGCTCGGACAGAAACAGCTCGCGTATTGTCTGTTCCCGATCGGCGCGTATGAAAAGCCGCGTGTGCGCGAGATCGCGCGCGCCGCCGGTTTGCCCACCGCGGAGAAAAAAGATTCGCAAGGTATCTGCTTTTTAGGAAAGTTCTCGCTTGATGATTTTCTTAAGCAATATATTCCGGAGCATCGCGGAGCGCTCGTGACGATCGCAGGCGAGAAGATCGGCGAACATTCCGGCGCGGAATTCTATACCATCGGCCAGCGGCATATCGACGCGGACTTTGCATTCCCGAAGGCCGGCGTCGCGGGCGCAGAGCGCAAGCCGCTTTACGTGGCGTCGAAGGATGCGGCAACGAATACGGTGACGCTTGCGGAAGGGAGCGACGATCCGGCGCTCTATCGTATCGAAGTTGAGCTTGCACAGATGAACTTTATTTCTGGCACGTTGCCGAAGGCGGAGTTACCCGTCCGCGCCCGCGTGCGCTATCGTCAGCCGCTTTCGGATGCGATCCTCTCAAAGTTTGAAAATGGCAATTATAAGCTCGCATTTGCCAAGCCGCAGAAATTTGTGGCTCAAGGCCAGTCGGCGGTGTTCTATGGAAGCGATCGTGAGATGCTCGGTGGAGGCATTATTTTATAGGACATTAAATTTTAATTAAAAGTTTTTTGACTTCCGGTCGCGACCGAAACATACTTTCTCTACGAAAGGTCATTTTAATCAAATTTAATAAAATAAATTCATGAGAAAATGCGATCTGTGCGGAAAAGAGGTCACCTGGAATCACTATATCAAAATCGAATGGCCGGGCATGCTTTCGCAATATCGATTTTGCGATGATTGTGCAGGGCCACTCGTGGCGTTTTTGCAGGGAAATCGCCTTGTGAGCGAAGAGAAAAAGTTAATACATTTTTAATCTGCGATGAGTATGATTGTTTTATGGAACAATCAGAAAAAGAAAAGTTAATCGAAGAGATCCGGATGGTCGTCCGCGAAGAAGTATCTCCAGTGCTCGATATCCTTATGACGTATCTGGATACGCAATTCGATGTCCTTGATGAAAAGTTCTACAACTTTTTCGGCAGGATCGCAGAGGTGTTGGAACGGATTGCGGAGGTGCTCGAACGGTGATTTCGGCAATTGATTCAGACAGCCGTCAGTGCTAAAATTGGCCTATATGCGCCAATCTCAATTGTTCACGAAGACCGAGCGGAACGCGCCTAAGGACGAGGCGACGGTAAATGCCCAGCTTTTGGCGCGGGCGGGGTTTGTCTCCAAATTGATGGCGGGAGTGTACAGCTATCTGCCGCTCGGTCTTCGGGTGTTGAACAATATAGAGAATATCGTCCGCGAGGAAATGGACGCCGTCGGCGGCCAGGAAATTTCCATGCCAATGATCCACCCGAAGAGCATCTGGGCGACGACCGGCGGTTGGGACAAGATCGACGTGCTCTTCAAGGTAAAGAGTCGCACGGAAAAAGAATATGCGCTCGGACAGAGCGAGGAAGAAGTTGTGACGCCGCTTGTCATGAAATACGTGAATACCTATAAAGATCTTCCGAAGGCGGTGTATCAGATTAATTGGAAATTCCGTGATGAGCTTCGCTCGAAGTCGGGCTTGATGCGTGGCGTGGAATTCTTGATGAAGGATATGTACAGTTTCCACGAGACGCAGGAAGACTTTGATCGGTTCTATGCGGAGATGAAGAAGGCGTATCTGCGCGTGTACGGGCGGATGGGGCTTGTGGCGAAGGCCACGGAGGCGTCCGGCGGCGCATTCACGGAAAAGGTTTCGTATGAATTCATGGTGCTCACGGACGCCGGCGAGGATGATATTTTATATTGCGACGCATGTGATTTTTGCGTGAACGTGGAGATCGCAAAAGAGAAGGAGGGCGAGAAATGCACGCGATGTGACAAAGGCAAACTTGCAAAGGCGCGCGCGTCGGAGGTGGGTAATGTCTTTGATCTCGGGCAAAAATTCGCCAAGGATTTTGATGTGACCTATGCGGACAAGGACGGCAAGCGGCAGTATCCGGTCATGGGGTGTTTTGGCATCGGCATCTCGCGGGCGATGGGCGTGATCGTTGAGAAGTATAACGACGAGCGCGGTATCATCTGGCCGGAATCGGTTGCGCCGTTCGCGGTACATTTGCTCGCACTTGGCGGTGCGGATGGCGAAAAAATCTACGATTCTTTACAAAAAGCGGGCATCAAAGTACTCTATGACGATAGGGAAATGTCCGCGGGCGAGAAATTCGCGGAGGCCGATCTGATCGGTATTCCCTGGAGGATTGTGGTGAGCGCCAAGCTCGGCGGTCAGGTGGAGATCAAGCGCCGGACCGAAAAGGAGCCTCAAATCGTGGACTTGAACGAAGCGCTGGCACTCATTAAAAAATAATTAACATACTCAGCGGACAACAATGGCACTCTTCGACAATGTTTTCAAAGACATCGGTATTGACCTCGGCACGGCGAACTCTCTTATTTATTTGAAACACAAAGGCATCGTGGTGAACGAGCCGTCCGTTGCGGCGATCAATACGAAGACAAACCATGTGCTCGCGGTCGGCGATGAGGCGAAAAAAATGCTGGGCCGCGTGCCGCCGCACATCAACGTGGTGCGTCCGCTCGTGAACGGCGTGATCTCCGATTTTGAGATGACCGAAGAGATGCTTCGCCATTTGCTCAGCCGTCCGAAGGCGAGTCCGATCATGTCGTATCGCCGCGCGATCCTTGCGATCCCGAACAATCTTACGGAAGTGGAGCGGAAGTCCGTGGAGGATGCGGCGCTGAACGCCGGTTGCTCGAAGGTATATCTCGTGGAATCGCCGACGGCGGCAGCGCTCGGCGCCGGGTTGCCGATCATGACGCCGTCGGCGAGCATGATCATCGACATCGGCGGCGGCACAACGGACATCGCGGTCATCTCGCTCGGCGGTACCGTTGTCTCGCGCACGCTCAAGGTGGCGGGGGACAAGTTCAACGAGGATATCATCCGCTATGTGCGCGACGAGTTTCATCTTGCGATCGGCGAGCCGACGGCGGAGTTCGCCAAGATCGCGGTCGGTTCCGCGATCCCGCTCGACGAGCGCATGGAGGTGCCGATCCGCGGCCGCGATTATACGACCGGCCTGCCGCGCGAGGTTGGCATGAAGAACAATCATGTCCGCATGGCGATCGCAAAATCGCTTCGCCAGATCATCGATTCGGTGCACGAGGTGATCGAGGAAACGCCGCCGGAACTGGCGGGCGACGTCCTGCGCGGCGGCATCGTGATGTGCGGCGGCGGCGCGCTTTTGCGCGGCCTCGATGAATTGCTTGAAAAGGAGACCGGCGTCACCGTGACCGTGGCCGACGATCCGCTGACGTGCGTGGTGCGCGGACTGGGCCAGATGGTGGACGATTTCGACGCACATCGCGAACTGCTCGACAATCCCCTGAAGCCGCTCTATATCAATCTCTAATGGCATCAATCTGCAATGGGGCGACAGCGCATCTCGAATAATCATTGGGTCTCCGCCGCGCTCATCGTCATCCTTGCCGGTATTGTTTTTTTTGCGCCCTCGTATGGATGGAAGATTGCGCGCGTGGTTGAGCCCGGCGCTCGGCGGTCCGGCCGCCCTGCAGAACGGCGCGGACTCACCGATGTCTCCGACGGATGGTCAGATGCCGGCGCTCGCTGCGGAGAATGATGCGCTTCAGGCGCAGCTTGCGCAGTTGCAGGTGGTCGCATCACAGCTGCCAACCTCGTCGGCAAACGAGATCCGTGCGATGGTATATTCCCGTTATCCGATGAACTTCAGGAACGAGCTTTTGGTGAACGCCGGGTCAGAGAACGGCGTCACGAACGGCGATGCGGTCGTATTTCAGGGGATGCTGATCGGCCAGGTGATGACGGTGTTCGGAGAACAGTCGCTTGTTCAGACAATTTTCGATAACGACATCAGGATGCCGGTGCGGATCGGCTCCGGCGGGGTAAACGGACTGTTGCAGGGCGGTTCGTACCCGATCGTCGGATCGATCGCGAGCAATGCGCCGATCGATCCAAACGCCATCGTCTATTCCGCCGCGCCGGGCATCCCGTACGCGATACCGATCGCGCAGGTGGTTGCCACGAGCACGTCGCCGGACAGTTTGTTTCAGCAGGCGACGCTCGATTTCCCCTACGACGTGAACAATATTGAAACGGTCCTTATCGTGCAATAATATGCGATTACGATTCATCCTCGCCATCCTTATCCTTCTTCTCGCGTGCGCATTGCAATTCTGGTTTGCATCTGCGGGAACGTTCGTCAATTTCATTCTCGCCACGCTCATCGTATTCGCGTTCTTTTTCGATATTTGGGAACTGATCGTATTCATCCTTTTTGCGATTCTCGTGATCAACTGGCAACCGGCAATAAGCGTCGATGTCTTTGTTTTCGGCATCATTCCCGTCGCGGCGTACGCATTCCATAAGGTGTTTGCGTGGACGCCATGGGTGGCGGCCCCCGTTGCGATCGTCTGCGGATTTTTTCTGCTCTATCTTTCCATCGCGCCAGTGGCATTTCTTACCGACTGGTCGTTGTTCCTAATGGACATATTCGGCGGCCTGGTATTCGGCGGCCTGGTATTCTTCACGCTCGATCGGCTGAAGACGCAATAATGTTTCCATGAAAAGAAAGCCGGATATCCCATTTGAGGATTCATTGAACGACGACTGGGGGCACGATCTTGATATGGTGGAGGTGCCATTCGGATCCCGCCCGCTCATCGTGCTCGGCGTGATCATCATTTGCATCGCGCTCGTCATCATCGGCCGCGTGGCGTATTTGAACATGGCGGGCGGGGCATATTACGCCGCGCGGGCGGAGGATAACGCGGAAGCTGTCGCAGGCGACGCCCGCGCCGCGCGGCATCATCTACGACGCCGAGGGTGATCCGCTGGTGCAGAACAAGGCGGTGTTCGACGCGGTGCTCAATGCGAATCTGTTCATCTCGAACCCAGGAATGCAGAGTTCGACGCTTGCCGCAGCGCAAACTATCCTCGGCGTTCCGTCATCCACCGTGTGGTCGCTCCTGAGCGAGAGCGAGGCACAGGATTTTTCCACGCCAGTGGTGCTCGCGCAAGACATCGACCAATCACAGCTCGTGGACATTCAGGCGCTCGGTTCGTCCACGATACAGATCCAGAGCGACTTTGAGCGATATTATCCGAACGGTCCGATATTTTCTTCGGTCGTGGGATACGTCGGCCGCGTGAGCGAGGCCGATCTCACGGGCGATGCAAAGCTCACCGCCGAGGATTTCGTGGGAAAGAGCGGCATCGAGGAGGAATATGACACGGTTTTGCAGGGAACGCCCGGCGTTGATATCAAATTCACCGACGCGCAAGGGAAGGTGCTCGGCGAAGAACAGCAGTCCATGTCCACCATCGGATCATCCGTACATCTTACGATCGACGGAGGATTGCAGACTGAGATCTACGACAGTATCCAGCAGGAGCTTGCGGTGCTCGGCCGGCAGGTCGGCGTCGGGCTTGCGATCGATCCGCAGACCGGCGCGGTGCTCTCGCTCGTCAACTTGCCGGGGTTCGACAATAATGCGTTCGAGTCGCCGGCAAGCAGCAGTGCGGAGATCGAAAACTATCTCACATCGCCGGATAAGCCGCTCTTTGACCGCGTCGTTTTGGTCAGTATCAGCCGGGTTCGACAATCAAGCCGCTTGATGGCGTTGCGGCACTGAAGGAGGGGATTATCACGCCGGATCAGGAATTGTATTCGCCCGGTTATCTCATGGTGCCTGATCCTTATGATTCATCGACGCCGACGAGGTACGCGGATTGGGAATCTCACGGGTATATTGATCTCGCATCCGCGCTCGCGCAATCGTCCGACGTGTATTTTTATATCGTCGGCGGGGGATCGCCCGAGTACACCACGCCCCCGCTCAACAATCCGGTGGATTACGGCGTGAAAGGGTTGGGCGCAAACGAGTTATATGATTGGTGGACCACGTTTGGTCTTGGGAAAAAGACGGGCATCGATCTGCCGAACGAAGCCGCCGGATTCTTACCGACGCCCGCATGGTGGAGCACTGTCTCCACCCGTCCGTGGTCGCTTGGCGACACCTACAACGTCTCCATTGGGCAGGGCTCGCTTGCCGTCACGCCGATCCAGCTTCTGAGCTACATTGATGCGATCGCGAACGGCGGAAAGATCTATAAGCCATTTTTGAATGCCAGCACGACCCCGGTCGTGAGCGAGGATCTCACCGACCTTTTGCCGGAGATCCAGCAGGTGCAACAGGGGATGCTCGAGACGGTGGCCGACCCGCGCGGCACCGCATACACGATGGACGACCTTCCCGCACAGGCGTGCGCAAAGACCGGCAGCGCGCAGGTACAGAACAACCAGGAGGAGAACGCGCTCTTCGTCGGCTACTTCCCGTGCACCGATCCGCAGGTCGCATTGCTTATCCTTATTGAAAATTCCAAACAGGGAAGTCTTAACGCTGTCCCCATCGCAAAAAATGTGTTCGATTGGTACTACGAAAACAGAATGGCGGTCAGCAAATAGCTGCACCGTGCAGCTATTTGCGGGCATGGTATCATATTTTTATGAGCGAATTGCGACAAGATTTAACCTCGGGCGATTGGGTATTATTGGCGCCGGGGCGCGCTGCGCGGCCGAAATTTTTAGACAAGAAAAAACCGGCGCGCAAACCGACGCCAAAAAACAGGTGTCCGTTCGAGGATCTTAAAAAATCCGGTAATTGGCCGCCGATACTCGCCCTTCCAAACGAGAAACAATGGGAGATCGCGGTCATCCCCAATAAATATCCTGCGCTCGAGCGCGGGGCGGTATGCTCTGTGCCGTTCCGCCAAGGCATCTATCATGCGCGCACCGCGGTGGGGACGCACAACCTGATCGTCACCCGCGATCACAATAAACATTTCATTGACCTCAGCGGGTCGGAAGTGGTAAAGCTGTTCGAGATATTCCAAGCGCTCCATTGTATGGCGGCGGATGATAAATGCGCCGCATATGTTTCGTCGTTCTATAATTACGGCCCGGATGCCGGCGCGTCGGTCTGGCATCCGCATTATCAGATGCTCACGCTTCCGATCATCCCGCCGCACAATGTCCGTTCGCTCCGCGGCACGAATGAATATTTCAAGAAATATGGGCGATGCGTGCGGTGTGACATCATAAAAGTGGAACAGAAAAAAAAGACGCGCGTTGTCATCGAGAATGAACATGCGATTGTTCTCGCGCCGTATGCCTCAAAGCGCCCGTTCGAAGTGACCGTGTTGCCAAAGAAGCACTGGGCCTCGTTCCGCGAGACGTCGCCTGCGGCAGTCCGTGATATCGCGCTCGCACTCCAGTCGGCACTGCAAAGGATGAAAAAATACGTGAACGACCCGGATCTGAATTTCTTCATCCACGACACGCCGCTCGATCATAAGGATTATCGCCATCACCATTGGCATATCGAGGTGATCCCGCGAACCTCGTTCGAAGCAGGATTCGAATTTTCCACCCGGATCGATATCAACGTCGTGGACCCTGATAACGCCGCCGCAATTTTGCGCGGAAAGAAAAAATAACGCGCGGAGCATTTACTCGCCATGATCGAAAAGATAAAAAAGTACCGCCTGGTCAGCCTGCTCTCGCTTGGTTCGCTCGCGCTCGCCGCCGGCGGATTCTTCTGGGCGCTCGGCGCGCTATCCGGCGTCGCTTCCGGCCCGCTCATTTTACACTTCAACGATATGCAGGGAATCACGAGTATCGGGGGATTGAGCGATCTTATCCTGATGGGCATCCTCGGGATTGTCATCGTGGTCGTGAACTTTTTCATCGCACTGGACCTTGAGGCGCGTAACCCGGCGCTGGGGAAGATCGTCGCCGCGATGACGCTCATCATGGCGGTCTTGCTTTTTTTGGCCTTCGCGGCTATAATCAAAGTCAATTAAAAACGCATTACACCTATGGCAAACGATTTCGCAGTAATTGAAACGGGCGGCAAGCAATACCGCGTCTCCGCCGGAACGAAGCTCAAGGTGGAAAAACTTGATGTAAACGCGGGGGATAAAGTGGTCTTTGATACCGTCCTTTTGACGTCCGTCGGCGACGCGGTCAAGGTAGGCGCGCCGTACGTGACGGGAGCCAAGACGGAGGCCAAAGTGCTTGGCGACGGCCGCGGCAAGAAGCAGATCATCTTCAAGTATCACTCCAAGACCCGCGCGCGCAAGAAGAAGGGTCACAAGCAGGAATACACGGAGCTTGAGATCATCAAAATATAATGTCTAAAAACACCTCGGCGCGTGCCGGGTGTTTTGTTATGATATGGTACAATAAAGCATATGAACATATTAAATTCGGGGATGGCGTCGGGGTACGGGGTGCTGTTTGGCCCATGGCTGATAATACTCGTTCTTTGGAGCTTATTTTGGAAAGGTCTCGCGTTGTGGCATTCCGGCCGTCGCGGCCAGCCGTGGTGGTTTGTGGTCATGCTCATCGTGAATACCATCGGCATTCTGGAGATCATTTATTTGTTTGCGGTGTGCAAGTTGAAGTTCTCGGAATTGTTCAAGAAATAGAATTTCCCGTAAAAAATATCACAGAATTAAATTCTGTGATATTTTTTTATATTTAATTTATATCAAACACATCCGCGCCCGGCGTTCCGGCGGGAATCTCATTGTCTGATTTGGCAGTAAGTAGTGGATGTTCGCCTTCGCCGCATCGGCGGTGGTGAACGAGTGCGTGATGAACATCGTCGTCTCGGCCGGCACAGGGATTCCGCGCGCGAGGACGCCACCGGCGTTCACGACCACGTACTTCGGGCGTGCTCGCGGGGAGCGCGTTGATCTCCTGGCCGATTGTCACATAGTTTGCGCTGAACGCGCCGGGGACGTTGGGATTCTGCGCCCACACGATGAAGTAGTCGTAGTAGCCCCAGCCGGCGACGACGATGATGAAGGCGACGGCAAGCGATTTGGCCCACGCAGCGTTCCAGTGTTTTTCGATGATACGATAGAGCCATACGCCGCCGAGCGTGGCGAAGATCAGCGCCGGCGCGAGCGCGAGAATGGAGCGCAACGCGTGGGGGATGCCTTCGTCCGACGCCGCGGCGGGCAGGATGCCGAAGATCAGCCACGCGAACGTGAGCAGGATGCCGAACTGCGGAAATAACTTTTCGTTTTCCGCGGTGATATATTTTTTACGCGCACGCTGGACAATGAAATAGATCGAGAGCACGATGCCGATCAGGAACAATATCCCGACGGGCCAGAAGAGCTCCGGCGCGCCGCTCACGTTCTGCCGCCAGTTATAATCGCCGTGATAATTGAACATCAATGCTTCTTTCACGATGTTGACCGCAAGGTCGTGAACCGGGTTTGCCGCGCTCGTGACGCTGATCTCCGCGGTGCGGCCAAAAAAGCTGCCGGGGACGGTGGCGAAGTACCATCCGAGCGGCGCGGCGACGATGAACGTGACGACGATGAACAACGCCGTGCGTTTCCAAAATCCGGTCAGTGTATAGAAGAACGGAATGAAGAGTAAAAAGAGGATCGGCGTAACGCGGTAGGCGATGTACGTGTAGAATCCCAGGCCGTAGACGATGCCGGCGAGCGCGGCGAATACAAGCCCGGTGCGGCCGCGAGCGGAGCGGAACGCTTTCACGAGCAGCCATAGCGTGAAGACGAGCGCGAGCGGCGCGAGGATCGCGCGGAAGCCGATGCGTGAAAAAATAATACCCCAGAAGCTCGTGGCGAGCAGGAATGCGGCGAGCAACCCCGGGCCGTTGCCGAAGAGTTCGGCGACGAGGAGGTACAGGCCCCAGACCGTCAGCACGCCGGCGACGGCCGCAGGCAGGCGGATGATCCACGGCTCATAGACCGGCCATACTTTAAGGATCACCGCGATGATGTTTACGTACAACCCTTCGCGGCCGTTGTCTTCGGGATAGAATACTTGGAAATGGTTCGTCTCCGCGACTTCTACGGCGTTATTCCCGTCCATCGCTTCGTCCGGGTAGAGTCCGGGCGGTGTCGTTGTAAAATGGTAGAAGCGGAGGAAGATTGCTATAATCAAGATGCCGAACAAAAGAACGTTCCGCTGAGTTTTTGACATTACTTCTATTATATCAAAATGGATCCATCACCATCATTCGAACAGGCATTGGAGGCGGATATGAGGACGCTTGCGGCGGAGATTCATCGCACGGCCGGAAATGAAGGACGTGAAGAACGCGGAAGGGTTGGACGCCGTGAAGGAAGCCATCCGCGCGTTTCCGCAGTTGAGCCATGAGACTCCGGGCGGCAACGGTACGCCCGCTGCGGCAACGGACGGAACGCAGGCGTTCGCGAACAGTCCGCTGCCCGCATATGCGCAAAACGCCGCTCCGGAAGTGCGCTTGGAAATAGAATATCTGCTCGACATCGCTCTGCAAAAAGGGGTCGGCCCGGCGCTCGCCGAATCCGCAAAGTCGCCGTACTTCGTGCAGGACGCGTTCCATGACGCGCTCGCGGGGAAATTATATCCGGAGCTACAGAAGCGGGGCTTAATGAAGTAGTAACATACTATGGCGTCATTTTATTTATTTGCGGGGATCGTGGTCGGCGCGGTCATCGTGCTTGCGGCGTACTTCATCATCCGCGCATTTGCCCGCCGGCGGATATTCGATTCGTTGCAGATGTCGCTATTTTTAATAAAAATCCCGAAGGCCGCACCTGCGGACCGGTCGGCTGGCGGCGGGGAAGGCGGCGATTTTAAAACCGAGCTTGCGCACTTTGAACAGCTATTGAACGGCCTGACCGCCATCAAGAAGCCGATCGTGTTCGAAGTTGCCGTGCCGCATATCGGCGAGGAGATCCATTTTTACATCGGCGTGCCAAAGTTGTCCGCTGAGGTCGCTATAAAACAGATCCAGGGACTATGGAATGGGGCGAGCGTGGAGCTCGTGCAGGACGATTTCAATATCTTCAACGCGAACGGGGCGACGAGCGCGGCGTATGTGGCGCAGAAGGAGCACTATGCGCTGCCGATCCGCACGTACGCGCGAGCTGGGCTTAGACTCATTTGAATCCATCGTGGGCGCGTTCGCAAAGATCAACGAGCTTGGCGAGGGTGCGTCGCTTCAGCTCATCGTGCGCGCGGCATCGGGCGGTTACAAAAAAGAGATCTATCATTATATCGACTCCTTAAAGAAGGGCGAGCCGCTCAAGAAAGTGTTTGGCGTGGGAATTTCCGGGGTCAGCGTCTCCGACGTCACGGAAGTATTCAATCCAAAGTCAAAAGAAGAGGTCGCAGAGGAGAAGGCGAAGCGCGTGGTGGATGACGAGGCGGTAAAGGCGTTGCAACTCAAGGTGGCAAAGCCATTGTTTGAGGTGAATCTTCGCCTTGTCGCGTCAGCCGGGTCGTCGTTCCAGGCAAATGATATTCTCGACGGTCTCACGGCGGGATTCAGCCAGTTTGGCAGTCCCATGCGCAACGATTTCAAAGTTGTGAAACCGCGCAACCCGAAAAATCTTGTGAACGATTTTATCTACCGCATGTTCGACGATAGCGAGAAGATGATCTTGTCGAGCGAGGAGATCGCGAGCGTCTACCACTTGCCGATCTCATCCACGGAGACGCCGCGCGTGAAGTGGCTTAAATCAAAAGAAGCTGCGCCGCCGGAAAATCTTCCGACGAGCGGCCTGCTCATCGGCGATGCCATGTTTCGCGGCGCGGGCAAGCCGGTGTACATCACGGATGACGATCGCCGTCGCCATATTTATGTGATCGGGCAGACCGGCACCGGTAAATCCACTCTGCTCGGCAATATGATCATCGAGGATATCCAGTCAGGCAAAGGCGTGGCGATCATCGACCCGCACGGCGATCTTGTGGAGAACGCGCTCGGCTTTGTGCCAAAGGAGCGGCTGGACGACGTCATCTATTTCAATCCCGGCGATCTCGCGCGCCCGCTCGGCCTCAATATGCTCGACTTCAACGCCGACCGTCCGGAAGAAAAAACGTTCATCGTGAACGAGATGCAGAGCATCTTCAATAAATTGTTCTCGCAGGAGACGATGGGTCCGATGTTCGAGCAGTATATGCGCAATGCACTTCTGCTTTTGATGGAAGATATGCCGAATGAGCCGGCCACGCTCGTGGAGGTGCCGCGCATCTTCACCGACGCGGATTATCGCAAGCGCAAGCTCGCGCGCATCCACAATCCCGTCGTCGTCGATTTTTGGGAGAAGGAAGCGGTGAAGGCCGGCGGCGAAGCGTCGCTCGCGAACATGACGCCGTACATCACATCCAAGTTCAATAACTTCATCTCAAACGATTACATGCGGCCGATCATCGGCCAGCCGAAGTCGGCGTTCAACTTCCGCGATGTGATGGACAGTAAGAAGATATTGCTCGTCAATCTTTCGAAGGGAAAGATAGGGGACATCAACGCCGGATTGCTCGGCATGGTGATCACCGGGAAAATATTGATGGCGGCGCTCTCGCGCGTGGACATTGCGGATGCGGACAAGCGCCCCGATTTCAATTTATATATAGATGAGTTCCAAAACTTCACCACCGATTCAATCGCGACGATCTTATCCGAGGCGCGGAAATATCGCCTGAACCTGACGATGGCGCACCAGTTCATCGCCCAGCTTGAAGACAAGATCAAAGACGCCGTCTTCGGCAACGTCGGTTCCGAGCTCGTCTTCCGCGTGGGGGTGCAAGACGCCGAGTTCCTCGTGAAGCAATTCGAACCTGCGTTCAATGAGAATGACCTCATAAACATCGACAATCTCAACGCTTACGCGAAGATTTTGATCAACGGGCAGACGTCCAAGCCGTTCAATCTCAGGATCGGCACCACGTCGTGGGGCGGCGGCAGCAAAGAGCTGGCGGAAAAGCTCAAGGAGTATTCGCGGACCAAATATGGCCAGGATCGTCAAGGTATCGAGGACGACATCTTCAAGCGCTTGCGGGCGTAAAGGGAGTTTAGTATATTTAAGGAAGCCCATTTCGGAGGTTGTTTGCTCAAGATCTGGGCAATCCAAAAAACGAGGACGAACTCAATGAAAAATTGTCTCAACGCCCCCGCCACCCTGACCTGCGCAAACTTCGAAGCCACCTGCGCCGCGATGACCCCCGACAACCCTGCAGCCTGCGCCCAGACCGGAGCAGCCATCAACAAGTAGACGACCGCAGACCTCCAAGAGCAGACCAGTGGCCTAAGATCGAAAGATCTTGGGCCACTACTATTTTTATAAACTATCAGACTACATCCGCATCCACGCCTTGAACGCTTTCCACGGCGACATGATCATTAAAAGATAATTAAATTCCACGAGGCGGCTGAACTCCCAGCCGAGCCATCCGGAAAAGATGAAAGGACCAAGTTTTGCTACCGCCCAGCTCTCGCCGATAGGGATCACGTATGGATATTCTTGGGGGACGAATGAATTATTGCGGGGCACGTAGGAAGCCGTTTCGGCTTTTTTTATTTCTTCCACCACATTGTGCGCGGCGATCTCACCCTCGAGGATTGCGACATGCGCCACGGCCGGCACCGGTCGTTTCGTCTTTGGGTCCATAAAGCAGACGTCATCACCCACGGCATAGATCATCGGTGCGAGCTTTAAATCCGGCGTGCCGGGCAGGCACGACATGTCGTTCTGTGCCATCGGTTTGCCTCGCGGTTCTTTTTGGAGCGGCACGGGCGAAAGAAGATCGGGCGTCTTCGTTCCGCCGGTCCAGATCAGGACATCAAAAGGAATGTTCACGGGAGTCGCTTCGCCCGGCTTTGCCGGATCGGCGGCGATCATGATCTCGTTTTCCGTCACGGATGCGATCTTCATTCCCGTCATCACGGAGATCTTCAATCGCTTGAGGCGGCGCATCGCGATCGCGATGACGTTTGGCGCAAAGCCGGGCAGGAGCGTCGGCATCGCCTCGACGATTGAGATTGAAACGTGCAGACCCGGATTCTTTTTTTCCTCGATGGTTGCCCACTCTCGCAATTCCGCCGCGAGCTCGACGCCGTTCGGGCCGCCGCCGCCGGCGACGATGCGGACGTCGCCGCTCTTTGCAAACGCCGCAGAGACGGCGGCGCGGATCTGTAACGCGCTCTCAATCGTCTTCAACTGCAATGCGTGCTCGCGCAGTCCGGCGATGCCGAAGTAATTTGTCTCCGAGCCGAGCGCGATCACGAGGTAATCCGCACGGATCGCGCGGCCATCTTTTAATGCGATCGTTCCACCCGCAACATCCGGAGAGATGATCTCGCCTTGCATGAACGTGATCGGGAAATTCTTTACGAGCATGGCGATTTCGTACGAGCAGTTGCCCTCGTGCTCCGGCTCCGGCCGTGCCGCAACCTTATAAAGGAGGGGGATGAAGATATGACAGTCATTGCGATCGATCAGCACGACGTCATATTTTTCAAGCAGGCTCAGGCGTCGTAGTGCGCGCGAAATATCCATCGCCGCGCGAAGTCCGCCGAAGCCCGCGCCGAGGATTACGATATGGTTCTTCTCCATACGCCCATTATACGGTGCTTTGACTTATCCTTATAATAAGGATATAATATCGGCAGGACATTTAGATGTGCGCTATGGCGCGGGAGGAACGACCATGGGTAAGCCTGGATTCTTTGGATTATTCTCACTCCCACAGAAGTTGACCTGCTGGGATAATCTTTACGATATTGCCGTCCGTTTGCCCGGGTTCAAGATCTCGGCAGAGGTTCTTATCGCACAATCCGCGGCGAGCCGTTTGATCGAGCAATGCGGGGAAGAAGGAAGCGATCCCGAACTCCTTGATCGCGCGGCCGAGTATTACGCGTCCGCGCTCAACGAACTGCAGGGGAGTCTTGCAGTCTTCTTTATCGAATTTCGTCGCGATGCGATCGAGCGATTCAATCGAGCGGTGATTCATCCGGATCCGTTCGAAGTCGAAGCGCGTCGAGTGGTCAGGAAAAGCCTGAGGGAGATGTTCGGATTGACCTCTCAGGAAAAGTTTGACCTTCGGCGGGCATTCGATCTGATGGTCGTCATCGGTTCTCTCCTCGATGGTTTGTCCATCAGCAACTGCTCGTGCCGCACGCATCGGGATTCGCGCTGGAAGAAATCCCTTGCGGGATTAAGCGAAGTCGCCTGATCACCGCCAACCAACGGGCCGCTCATCACGAGCGGCCCGTTTTCTTTTTTATGAAATATCGCGGGATTCTGCTAAAATAAGAGCATGATTAACTATCTGAGTTCCGTGACCCCGAAAGCGCTCGCGGGAACGGTATTGCTTCGTCTTGATTTCAATACGGAGGACGACTGGCGGATGCGCGCGGTCCTGCCGACCATTAAACTTTTATTAAAGACAAGCGATCGGATCATAATAGTGAGCCACCGGGGCCGGCCGGTGGGGTTTGATAAAAAGCTCAGCCTGCGTAGCGATGCGTTAAAACTTTCTCAACTGCTCGGGGGAAGGAAGGTCACATTCATTGATCGCTTCCGCTTTGCGGAAATAAGGCGTCAGGTGAACGCCGCGCCGCGCGGTTCGGTGTTCCTTCTCGACAACCTGCGGTTTTTGCCGGGCGAGGAAAAAAACGATCCAAAGTTGGCAAGGCGGCTTGCCTCGCTTGCGGATTTTTATGTGAACGATGCGTTTGCGGTCTCGCACCGTGCGAATGCATCGGTCGTCGCCGTCACGAAGTTCTTGCCGAGCTATGCGGGACTCGAAATGGAGCATGAGATCACATCGCTCAGTAAGGCGGTCATAAAACCAAAGCGTCCGGTGGTGCTCATCCTCGGCGGCGCGAAAGCGTCGGACAAGCTCGGCGTCATCGCATATTTTAAACATAAGGCGGACTGGTTCTTGCTTGGCGGCGGCTCGGCGAATACGATCTTATCGCTCACGGGGATGGATATGAAGAAGTCCGTAAAAGATAATGACCCCAAAGAACTTCCGGCCCTGAAAAAGATCGCCGCGTATAAGAATGTGGTCCTGCCCTGTGATTTTGTCTGGGGCGATGCGAGCGCCCGTGACAGGATCTTGGACGTCGGTCCGAAAACAGTGGCATCGTTCACCAAAAAAATCGCGACGGCGCGGACGATCATTTGGAGCGGTCCGCTCGGACTTATCGAGAAGAAGCGATACACGAAAGCGAGCGTTGCGATCGCGCGCGCGATCGGCCGCAATCGTCGTGCATTCTCCGTATCCGGCGGGGGAGAGACGGTGATGTTCCTCAAACAATATAAGCTTGATAAAAAATTCAGCTTCATCTCGACCGGCGGCGGCGCGATGGTGGATTTCCTTGCGGGAAAAAGATTGCCGGGGATCGAAGCCCTGCGACGACCGTTACAATAATATGAAAAAAAACATCTCAAAGATTCCCAAGCAAAAAATCGTGGTGATCTATCACGGCAATTGTCCCGACGGATTCGGCGGCGCATGGGCGGCGTGGAAAAAGTTCGGCGCGAAGGCGGCGTATATCGGCGCGCGCGATCGCAATGCGCTTCCGGTGCCGCTCAAGAACAAGATCGTTTATCTTATCGACTACACCTACGACACGCCCATCATAAAAAAGCTCATCAGGGATAATATCCGCGTGACGGCGATCGACCATCACGTGAGCCAGCGCGAGGGGACCGAGCTCACCGAGCATTATCTGTACGACGTGAAGCACTCCGGCGCCACGCTCGCGTGGAAGTATTTCCATCCGCTCAGGAAGCCGCCGATGCTTCTGCGCTATGTGGAGGACCGGGATATTTGGAAGTGGAACCTGCCGCATGCGCGCGAGATGCTGATGATGATCGACCTTGCGCCGTTCGATTTCAAAGCGTGGAGCCGGCTCGCAAAAGACCTCGATGATCCGCAGGTCCATGCGACATACCTCAAGAAAGGCGCATTGCTCGAATTGCACTACCGATCGCTCTACGAAAAGCTTTTGCCGAACGCGGAGCTCGTGAAGTTTGCCGGACACAAGATCTACGCGCTCAACTGCCCGTATTATTTTGCCGATGATCTCGGCCATGCGCTTGCGGTCAAAACGCATTCGTTCGCTCTGTTATGGAACGAATCCGGCGGGAGGATCCGGTGTTCGCTCCGTTCGGAGGGGAAGATAGACGTGTCGAAGATCGCAAAGAAATATGGCGGCGGGGGGCACAAGCAATCGTCCGGATTTTCCTTCCCGGTCGGCGAGAAGACGCCGTGGAAATTATTGCCGGCGGCTCGTTCGAAGGAGCGCATCTCTTAATACTCGCCATGCCCGCCAAAAAGAAAAGATTCTATGCATACTTTGTTCCGGCCTTTGGCGCAAAATCGTCGACGGCGAAGCAGGGCGTGACCGACCGCTGGGCGGTGTGTGAGAAATTTGTGTCAGGGAAAACCGGCGCGCGATTCAAGGCGTTCGATGATCAGCGCTCTGCCGAAGCGTGGCTGGCGCAAGGCGCGATGTATGAGGCGAAGGCCGTGCAGCCGCGCCCGAGGCTCGAGCCCGGCGTCTATTTCGACGCCGGCACCGGGCGCGGCAAGGGCGTCGAAGTGAGCGTCACCGACGTTCACGGAAAGAATCTTCTTCACAAAGTGATCGCGGCAAGGGAGCTGAACAAGTTCGGCAAACATCTGGTGGGCAACGACGACGCGACGAACAATTACGGCGAACTGCTCGCGCTCAGCTTTGCGCTCGAGATCGCGCGGAAAGAAAAAATAAAAAAGGTCTTCGGCGACAGCAAGCTCGTCATTGAATTCTGGTCGCAGTGGCGGATCAAGCGGAAGAATCTGCCGGAGGAGACGGTCGCGCTTGCGGATGAGGTTTCCCGCGCGCGCGCGGATTTTGAAAAAACAGGCGGCATCGTAGAGCGCATCTCCGGCGATTTCAATCCCGCGGATTTAGGATTTCATAGATGAAAACGGATGTATAGATAAAAAAAGCCGGCGGCGCATCGGTGAACGACGCGGCGCCGGGATCAACGTAGAGAAACAATTGTTATGAGGGGCCGATGAGGAAAGTGATCTCGAGCGTGTTTGCCAATTGATAGAGGCTGTCGTATGATGGCCTCGCTTCGCCCTCCATGATCTTTTCCACGGTTCGTTGGCTGACGCCAGCTTTTTTTGCGAGCGCATTTGCTGAAAGATTGCGGATTTTGCATTCTTCAGCGATCTGCTTCCCGATCGCCTGTAGTGAGATTTGTTGAGCGCTTTTTGGAGGTTGAATTCGTGGATGGAACTCTCTGACATGATCAACGGGAATACCGGCGTCGTGACCAAGCCCCTCGATAGTCATCGTGGACAATTTTTTCTCCTTCGTCCTGCAGAAATAGTGGAGCAGATTTTATAATAAACCATCATGCGTGCATGTCAATAAGAAAATCCGGCGACACCTACCATAATGGCCTGTGTCGCCGGGCCGGGTGTTTTTATTTTCCCGTGAGAAGATATTCGATGGTGCATCCCAATTCTTCTGCGATCTTTTTAAGGATCCCAATCTCCTTTGAAATATCGCCATCACATCCGCTTTCAATCTTACTGAGTTTTGCACGGGTGATTTCTGCGCTAAATGCCAGTTCTCTTTGGTGAATTTTTTCACCACGAAGACGCCTAATTCTCCTTCCTATTTCTCCCTCCGGAGTCGTAGGTACGTCATCAGGGTTGAAGGCAACAACTGCGGTCGCGGTCGCCGGCATTGATATTCCTCCTTATGTCGGTGGCTATTCCTCAAACTGAACAAGAATGGTTTGATTTCCGTCATCGCATCCGTCTCTATATGAATTTTAAAATGCCTAATGAACTGTTTTTCATGATATAATGTCCTGTTATTTTGTCAATAAGAAAAGGCCGGCGCTGGGGAGCGTCGGCCTGAGTGAAACAGCACAAGAGCGGGTTTTTACTCCGGGAAGGATAAAAATGCGCCTTCCTCGTGCAATTGCTCAAGGGTGAGTGACAGATCTGTTACGGGTTCTCGGGTGTTCCCTTGGTAATAGCCAACAGTACATCCGAGTACCGCGAAAAGTCTGACGAGCTTCTCTCCCGTCACGCGTTCGTGGGTTTCATTCCCGCATTTAAGGTTGATGAGGCTCAGGAGGCTTAACCCGACCATCTTACGAAGATCAAAGAGCCTCGTGTGTGTCGGATTTTTTTTCCACGCGGCGGCGATCGCCTCGGAGATTTTTTTCCGGAAGACTGGTGAGAGCGGCTTTCTTTCGTTCAAATATTTCCAACTTCTTCGCGGGGATTCCGTAATGCTCGGCATTTACTCTTTTCCTTTCCCGTACATTGTTTGCCAAAACTTCTGATTTTATCATACAACACCAGAGATATACTTGTCAAATTATGCCCTGCGTGCTAGAATTCTTTTGCTGGTCATTCAGGCGGTCGCTGTACGACTATCACCCCCGGCCTTACAGCCCGGGATGGGTCGCGCAGAGGAAAGTCCGGACACTCTCTTTCTGCGTAACGCGAAAGTGTCGCGTGGAAAGATAAAATAGTAGCGGCTAACAGCCGCCGTTCGTAAGAATAGAGGTGCGAGCAGCGACGTTCATACTGGAAACGGTATGGAGGACCCCATCCCGAGCTCGATGGTCCAATTCCGCCATAGGGACAACAAAGCGGAAGTGAAACGGCAAAATCCTTACTGAGTGCAAGGCCGTGCTCTCGCGATGATTCGCAAAGATCGGCGCGAGAGAGTGCCGCAGCGCCGCGCGTGCAAGCGCGTGGCACGAGCCCGCGAGCGATCAAGGGCACAGATAAATGACCGTCCATCATGCGTCGCAAGGCGCATGGTCGACAGAATCCGGCTTATGGATTGCCAGCACAAAACAGCTCGAAAGGGCTGTTTTTGTTTGTAGTGGGCGAAGTGTTAAGAGAGTACCCCCATAGCGTGATTACTTTCCAGCCCCGTGCTCTGAGCTTCAGAATATTTTTCTCATCTCTCCGACGAAGTGGTGAGGAATATCTTCCCAAGGAAGAAATCCAAGCCGCTTTTCTCGAGTTTGTAGAACAGATGAAGGCAATACGCATTTCCCCGAATAACGCCGATATTTATATCGGTTGGTGGGGAAGCCAAGCGACCTTCGAAATCCCGCACCCTTTTTTGGAATTCGCTGCTGTTGCAAAAATTCCAGTTACCTTAGACATAAACGACTGACAAAATTATAATGGGCGCACTAGCAATAACTGGGCGCCCTTTTTCTTTTGCCAGCCTTAAACGTCCCGACTACCTCCGTGAAGCTGGCTGAAACCAGAAAGCAACACGTGGAAAGGGTGTGCTCTGAACTGAAGGAGGGCATGCGTAGGCCATGCTGCTGGCCGGGCTGTATGCACCGAACGGACAAACCATTAAGTCCTTCACAAAAATTTATGCTTGGAAGGAAATCTAAAAAGTAAACTAAAGTGGGCTAAGCGGTAGGAGAGCGTCTCAGACGAGAATTTACGAAACCCCGCAGGGGCGTTTTTGATTGACATTTTCTATTAATTTATGTATCTTAATTTACGGTATAAAAAGGAGCGCTACGATGAGAGTTTCACAACCGTTCACCATTGCCGGACACCAAATTTCCGGGCAACAGGTAAAATCCGCCGGGTCATTGCGTCTCAATGAGGGCGACCGCGTGCAGGTGCGCGATACGTATCCGGGACCGGCGGAGCTCCGTGGGCAATGCGGGAAGATCACCAAGAATCGCGGTCTTGGGAGATTCCATGTCGTTCTGGAGAACAAGGGTGAATCAGCCATTGACGGATGTTATTTGAATAAAATTTGATAGCGGCCATGTTGGCCGTATCGCAGGCAGTTCTTCACACGGGCTGCCTGTTTCTTTTTATACTTGTGGGATTGCCAGCACAAAACAGCCCTTTCGGGTTGTTTCTCAGGCTTTTGCTTATTTCCACCGATACAGATGCACGGCGATATACATCGCAAGCATCCCAAGAGCGAAGCCTACGCATACCGTGACAACGTCATGAAAGGGTTCCCAGATGACTCCGAACCATGAGGATGTGAGCACGATCGCCCACGCAGCGATAACTCCGATGATATAGACGTAGAGGGGTCGTTTATTCATATGCATATCTTAACACAGAAGCATTTTTTTAATTATGCTTTAGCTTCGGTCCCCATAAAAATTAGTTGTCTTCCCTCCCATCATGCGAAACATGGTATACTTGAACGATGAAGAAGGCGGTGCTCGTTTGCTTGGGCGGCGGTCTTGCGTTGGGAGCAATTTTGGTGATCTCTTTTATAAATTTAGATCCGTGCCGAACCTTGTCGATCGTCCTTTTCAGCGTCAGGCCGTCATTGCTTGTTCCTTGCACCATTCAAAACCATGCCGTGCTGCCGACGGTGAAAGGAAGTGCGAGTCTTATCCTGCTTCCGGCGACATCGTCCGTCCAGGCCGGCGATTCCTTCTCGGTGCTGCTTGAGGTCGATGCGACGGCGACCCCTATCAATGCCGTTAGCGCCCTTATTACCTATCCGAGCGATCTCCTGAAACTTGTAAAAAGAGATGATTCGGTATCGTTATTCGCCATCTCCTTAGGAGACCCGAGTATTTTAAACTACGTGATACAGGGGCAGATGAATCCGGGGATCACGGGACTTGTTCCGCTCGCGCGATTTACCTTTATTGCGCTCGCTCCGGGAGCCGCAACAATCGGCGTTGCCTCATCGGCGCAGGTTCTCGCGAATGACGGGTTTGGCACTTTTATTCTTGGTTCAATACAACCAGCATCCGTTGTAATCAAGCCTTAGGGGCAGTCCGCTCGCGCGTGCGGTAATATTTGACAGAATATCAATTATAATGTTATAATGCTTACGTAGCAGCATCTTGAAAGGACGGAACAGAATGAAAAAAGCGGTATGGTTGGTTGGTCTCGCTCTCTTTTTCTGCGCTGACATCTCGTCAGCGTTGGCCGCAGCAAAACCGATGCGCCCCGAGAACCTCTCGAGGGCAAAGATCGCCGTTGATTTTGGCGATTCCGCTCTCGGCTGGAACCTGGCCCAGGAGATGATTAAGGATTCTCTCGCTCGCGGTGATATGCAGGGATTTATCCAGGGAAGTCACCCCTGCGAGCGCGGCAAGGTACTGTGCATGAGGTATGTCGATATGGGGAATCCCCGGCACCGACACAGAGTCGAGGTAATGGTTTTTATCACTACATCGACTGGCGATGTCCCGCTGATGTTGACCGAAGGCGGATGCATGGCGGCACCGGGCCAAACCCAAAATGCCGTCGAGGAAGATCTTATCGAGTTGCAATTGCTCGATTCCGATTCATTTAAGAAGCGCCATCCACAACGTGATTGTACGGAGGCGTGGCTTCCGGAAGCCACCAAAGACATAAAGAATGCCTTTGGGTTCTAGCCCTTTACTTACAGAGCCGCCGAGGACGGTCCACACGGACTTTTCTCGGCGGCTTTTTTTATTGCTAAGGAAAATTATAAAATCGGAGGTCTGTATGTGTTACACATACGTTTTGCCTTTCGGTGCGGTAGGGTATAATGGTCATATATAAACTAATAATAAAAGAAACCAATGAGCAATCGACCGATCCATTTTGAAGTGCAGGCGGATGATGCGGAGCGGGCGAAGAAATTTTATGAGAACGCGCTTGGCTGGAAAATAGAAAAGACCACGATGCCCGGTGTCGGCATGGATTATTGGATGGTGATGACGGGCGAAGGCCCGGGCATCGACGGGGGAATGTATAAGCGTGCCAACAATCCGATGCGCGCGCTTAACAGCTTTGACTGCACTATTTTGGTGGACGATATGGATAAGGTGATCGCCGCGATCAAGGCGAATGGCGGCACTATTCAGCCGTGGGAAGGAAAAGAGAAGTGGGAGATGAAGGGCTTGGGCTGGTTCTCCCGCGCGGTGGATACCGAAGGCAATGTCTTTGGATTACTCCAGGCGACCGAGTGGCAGCCGAAATAGAATGCCTTCCGGCGTCATTTCATATGCGATGATCTCGCCGGTCGCAACCTCGAGTCCGGGCACTTCGCTCTCGGGGATCGATTCGATATGTTTCACGAGCGCGCGGAGGGTATTGCCATGTGAAACAATAAGGATATTCTTTCCTGCGCGAAGCTTTGGAACGATCACCTCGGTATAATAGGGGACGACGCGATCATGGACGACTTTGAGCGTCTCGCCTTCGGGAATCCCAACATCCCATCCGCGGCGGATATTCTCAAATGCTTCTTCGCCGACTTGCTCTTTTATCTGCCATTTATTCTTGCCGGTATAGATCCCATAGTGGCGCTCGTTGAGCGCGGCATGCTTTGTAAAAGGAATTTCCTTCTCGTATCCTTCCTGCACGGCAGCAAGCGTTTGATGGGTGCGCACAAGGTTTGAAACGTATGCCTCATCGATCGTGAATGATTGTAGAGATGTGCCCGCTTGCCGGGCCTCTTTGAGCCCGTCTTCGGTAAGCGAGACATCCGTCCAGCCGGTCCAGAGGCCGAGCGCATTCCACTCCGATTTTCCGTGCCGGATCAAAAAGAGATGATTTGCCATTGTCGCTATATTCCAAAAATCGTTTTTCCCGGATAGGTCGCCTTTGTGCCAAGCTGTTCTTCGATGCGAAGCAGTTCGTTGTATTTTGCGAGGCGGTCGGTGCGCGAGAGGGAGCCGGTTTTGATCTGGCCGGCGCCAAGACCGACGGCGATGTGTGCGATCGTCGTATCTTCCGTTTCACCGGAGCGGTGCGAGATGATGCTGTGCCATCCTGCGGCGCGCGCCATCGCGACCGCGGCGATGGTCTCGGTGAGCGTGCCGATCTGATTCGGTTTGATGAGGATCGCGTTGCCCGCTTTCTCCGCAATGGCGCGAGAGAGGAAGGTGGTGTTCGTCACGAGCAGATCGTCGCCCACGAGCTGGCGGGGGATTTCTTGTGTCATGGCGGTCCAGCCGGCCCAGTCATCTTCGCCGAGGCCGTCCTCTATGGAGATGATCGGATACTTTTCCGAAAGGCTCTTGAGCCATGCGATCATTTCCATCGTGGTGAGCGAGCGGTTTTCGGTGGCGAGGCGATAGGTGCCCGTAGCGGCGTCGCGCAATTCCGATGCGGCGACGTCGAGTGCAAGCATAATGTCCGTGCCGAGCGCATAGCCGGCGGCGGTTACCGCGCTTGCGATGAGGTCGATCGCTTCGGCGTTGCCGCCTTTTACCGCCGGGGCATAGCCGCCTTCGTCACCGACGGTCGTGCCGTATCCTTTGGCCGCCAGTACTTTTTTTAAGGCGTGAAAAACATTGGCACCCATTTGGAGCGCTTCCGAAAAAGATCGTGCGCCGACAGGTACGATCATGAATTCCTGAATATCCGTGGAGCCGGCGGCGTGCTGTCCGCCGTTTATGACATTCATCAATGGGACGGGGAGCGTTACCGCATCGCCGGCACCACCCGACAGATTGTTGATGTGGATAAAGAGCGGGATATTTTGGGAAAGCGCCGCCGCCTTCGCGACGGCGAGTGATACCGCGAGAATCGCATTCGCGCCAAGCCGTGATTTGTTCGGTGTTCCATCGAGCGCGATCATTTTTTTATCGATCGCTGCCTGGTCGTCGGCGTCCATGCCGACAAGCGCTGCGGCAATTTCGCCGTTCATATTGGTTACGGCTTTTTGCACGCTTTTTCCGCCATAATTTTTTGGATCGCCGTCGCGAAGCTCGATCGCTTCGTGGCTGCCGGTGGAAGCGCCCGACGGAACCGCCGCGCGGCCCATCACGCTATTCTCTAATGTCACGTCCGCTTCGACCGTCGGGTTGCCCCGCGAATCAAGGATTTGTCTCGCCCGAATGGAAGTTATTTTCATGGTCATAGTATAAAATTTTTATTAAAAAATTTCCATGATATTCACAAATGGGATGGTTTTTGTTATGATAGTACCCATGCGTACAAAAATAATAGCGACGATCGGTCCGGTTTCGGACTCCGCGGAGATGATACAAAAATTTGTGGATGCGGGGATGGATATTGCCCGTGTGAACTTCTCGCACTGCACGGACGAGAACTTTTTGAAGTATAAAAAACGCCTCGCTGCGGCGGGACGCAAAGCGGGGAAGAAAATCGCGATCATGCAGGACCTGCAGGGGCCGCGCATCCGCGTGGGCGAACTTCCCGCCGAAGGCCGCAGGCTGGCGGAAGGCGAGACGGTGACATTCTCCACAACAAAAGACGACGCCGATAAGAATGGCGGTCGCACCATCTTTGTGGACAGCCCGAAGCTTCATGCCGATATGAAGGTTGGTGAATTGATCTATCTTGCGAACGGCGACATGGAACTTGTCGTCACAAAGATCGCGGGCAATCGCATCACCGCCCGCGTTGCGCGCGGCGGCACGCTGTATTCGCGGAAAGGCGTGAATCTTCCGAACACGAAGCTTTCGAATTCCGGACTCACGAAAAAAGATATCCGCGATGTGAAGTTCGGGCTTGCGAACGGCGTGCGCGTGTTCGCGATATCGTTCGTACAGGCGGCGGGCGATGTCGAAGCATTGCGCAGGATCGTCGGACCGAAAGCGACGATCGTTGCAAAGATCGAGACCGCGCTCGGCGTCGAGAACATCGACAGCATCATTCACGCGGCGGACGCCATCATGGTCGCGCGCGGCGACCTCGGCATCGAGATCGCGCCGGAGAAGATCCCGTTCATCCAAAAGAATCTGATCCGCCACGCGAGCTGGTACGGCAAGGGAAGCATCACCGCGACGCAGATGCTCACGTCCATGATCGACCACCAGCGCCCGACGCGCGCCGAGGTGTCCGACATCGCGAATGCGGTCTGGGACGGCACGGACGCCGTCATGCTCTCCGACGAGACGGCGAGCGGCACGTATCCGCTCGAATCGCTCAAGATGATGGCGCGCGTCGTCGCTCAGGCGGAGTCCTCGCAGTTCGAACGTCCGAATCCGCTGGGGGAGTGGTAAAAAACCGTCGTGGTATCATAGGGTTATATGTCCACGGCCGCTGATGATGCGGATAAGATAAAAGCCGACGCGCTGGAATTCATCCGGAGCCAGACGACGATGGTCGTGGCGACCGCGTCATCTTCGGGGATTCCGGAAGCGGCGACCATCTATTTTGACGTTGACGACGATTTTACGTTCTATTTTTTAACTGCCGATACCAGTAAGAAGTATCAGAATCTTGGGCAGAACGGCCAGATTGCGATCGTGATCGGTGCGGGTTCCGCACTCTCGACGGTGCAGGGAGGAGGAAGGGTCTATCGCGTTGATCGAGTGGAAAAAGTTGCGGAAGCAAATGATATTATCGCTCGCGTCTTCAAGCGCGCGGGAACGGTGAATCACCAGGAATTCCCTATCGTTGCGCTCCCGCACATCGACTACGGTGCGTTTATTCTCAAACCATCGTGGCTCAGGTGGCTTTCGCTTGAAAAGAACACCTTTCCCGAAGCCTATGCGCACGGATATCATCAGCTGATCCCGTAGGGGAATAATTGACAATGCGGCTTTGTAAGCATAGAAAGAAGATAGCTCGTTGTGAAAGGGCTTGAGGAGTGTTCGTGTATGCTAAAACCAAAGTTGTCCACTGATTGGTGGGTGGTGATCATCGCTTTCGGGATCGTTGCGGTAATTTGTATCTGCAAGCTCACGATTGGCTGGTAGTAACAATCCATCTGAAAGAGAGGGAATAATGAAACGATGGCTCGGTTTTCTGCCGGGGATTACATTGTTGGCAGCCGTTGGCTGCGGTGGAAAATTCATCGAACAATCCATCGCAGTCTATGTTAAAGCGCACCACGCCGTTTTTCCGAATATCGAGTATGTCCTTTGGGCAATTGTGATTGGCGTCGTGGTCGCCAACGTGTTTGGCGGCTTCAAGTGGTTTGATATCTTCAGGCCCGGGATTGATGATACCTACGAGTTGTTTCTCAAAGTGGGCATCATTCTTCTCGGTTCCCGATTTGTCCTTGCGGATATTTTGGGGCTCGGAGGGATCAGTCTTGCGATGGTGGCGATCGAACTTCTTCTTGCCGTTGTTATTATGATGTGGCTTGGCAAGAAGTTCGGCCTTGCGCCAAAGCTTATTACCTTGCTCGCGGTCGGTTCATCCATCTGCGGGGTCTCGGCGATCATTGCAACAAAAGGAGCGATCAATGCCGACGACGAGGATACTTCGACGGCGATGGCGGTCATTCTGAGTACGGGAGCGATCTTTCTTTTCGCTTTTCCGTGGATCGGGCACCTGCTATCGCTCGGTCAGCATCCGTACGGCCTGTGGGCTGGCCTTGCGGTTGACAATACTGCGGAGGCGATCGCTGCCGGTGCGTTGTATGGTGATGCTGCTGGAAAGATTGCGGTTCTTGCAAAGACAGCGCGTAATGCCACTATCGGATTCGTGGTGTTGGCATTTGCGTTGCAGTATGCGAGGGCAGGTCTTGCAAATAAGGTCGAAAACAAGGCGAGATTTCTTTGGGAAAAATTTCCAAAGTTCGTCCTTGGATTCCTCGTTGTCTCGATCCTTGCAAGTTTGCATTTTTTCGGTCGCGGCGAACTGAAAAGCCTCGCAAATCTTTCGCGCTGGGCATTTCTCTTTACCTTTGCGGCTGTCGGCCTTCGCGTCAATATTCGCGAATTAGCAAAGCAGAGCTGGCGACCGTTCGTCGTCGGACTCGTCGGCGAAGTCGCGGTTGCGGCTGTAACGCTCGTATTGCTCATTGCAGCAAACGCGATAAAACCATTTTGATTGAATTGTAGCGGGCCTTATCCTTCGGGATAAGGCCTTTTTTATCACCATGTCGCATGGGGGGGTATCATATCTCCGTGCGCATCATTGGACATCTCGATATGGACGCCTTCTTTGCCTCCGTGGAAGAGCGGGACAATCCGCGCCTTGCGGGGCCGGCCGATCGCTGACTTTACGACGAAGACACGCGTCGTGACATTAGAGAAGTCGGTGGTCGCGTCGGACGCGGCTGCGCGCGAAACGATTCAATTCCAGGCATTGCGGTTGTTCATGCCATTCCTCGATCGTCGCGAGAATCCCAAGTATAAAGCGATTCGGTTATTGGGAGTAAAAGTCGAGCGGTTGGAATAGATGGGTTCGGATCCCACCTTGGGTATATATCACCGCCGTTCCACGCACTTTTCATATAACCCTTTCAGTTTTTTCGCCGGATCGTATTTTTGTTTAAGCGTGTCGTATGTGTGCCTGTCATAGATCGCCCAGAACTCGTCCCGGGTGTAGTATGAATCCGAATAGAGTCCCTTTTTCCCGTGGAGCGCGGAAACTTTTTTCTCTACCAGCCGATTGTAGTATCCCGACTCTTTCGTTGTCGGAAGGGAATCCCAGAAGCCAAAATTTACGTAAAGCTTGTGCGGATCGAACGAGTAGAAATCGAACTTTGCCGTCGCGTCGTATGCGCGGAACGGGCAGATCCACACCGGGCGGATGTTGATCGCGTCGAAGAAGAATTTTTGATACGCCGGAGCGTTCTCGACGGGGATGTCCACATCCTGGATCACGGATTCTTTTCGCGAAAATGGACTGATCAACTTTGCGATAATCGGATGGCGTTGGGCGAACCGCATGATCTTTCCGTATGTGCGGGAGTTGAGTCGCGTCTTTCCAAAAAGCCGCCGCAGAAGGGGATTCTGCACCCCGAGCGCCTTCGAGCACCAGAACCAGTCAGTATCCCAGCGCCAGAGGTAATCGCGAACGGAGAGATAGTCGTCATGTTTTTCGCGTATGGATTTGTAATAGATATTCATGTACGTGTAGTCGCTCGCGCGCGGCGCGGAATCCACAAGCATGCCGGTCGTGATATACATCTCCGTCGGACCGAACATCACGCCATCTATGAAATCTGGTACGTTGCTTGTGCGAGCGGCATTCGCGCTATTTTCGCGCGCGGTCGCGCACATCCTTTCGAGCACCGAAAAATAGTTTGCAGCGTCGTCGTAACGAGTGTGTTCAATATGCACAAATGGTTTGACCGGAACCACCTTCACTTTCAATCGGAGCGCGTAGCCGAGCGTGCCGTACGAATTTGGGAAGCCGTAGAAAAGCTCGGCATTCGTTTCTTTATTGCAGACGATGGTCTCTCCGCTCGCGAGCAATATTTCCATCTCGAGCACGGTTTCATGGACAAGGCCGTAACGGAATGACGTCGCTTCAATGCCGACTCCCGCGACGGCGCCGCCGATCGTGATGGTCTTCAGCTGGGGGACAACCGCCGGCATAAAGCCGTGCTTGAGCGTCTTGTCCACAAAATCTTCGTAGGTGGTCATTCCTTCAACCTCCGCCCATCCTTCGTCTGTGTTGACGGAAAGTACGTGGTTGAAGTCGCGGACGTTTAACTGATCCTGTTGTGCCGCCGCCGCGCGGGCGCGGAAAAGATTTGACGTTGTTTTGCCGAGCCGGACGCCGCCCGCGCGGCGCATCTGCTCGGATAATCGAGACTTCCGCGATTCGTAGTCGTTGTTCATCTATATGATATAGATTTCGCTACCGCACCGAGCGGTATCCGCCCAGCACTCCTTTCTTTGAGAGCACCACCTGCCATAATTGGATGCGCCGCGCGCGGAACGCACCGGCACAGGATAACAAGTAATAATTCCACATCCGGTAAAATCGCTCGTTGTATTCGCCTTTGATTTCATCCCAGTGGGCTACAAAGTTCTCATGCCACGCCATGAGTGTCTTGTCGTAATCCGCACCGAAATTGTGCCAATCCTCCATAGTGAACAGTCCTTCCATGGATTCACCGAGCTGTTTTATGGATGGCAGATGGCCGTTCGGAAAAATATATTTGTTGGTCCACGGGTCGCTTGCGGTCTCGGATCTATTGGAGCCGATCGTGTGTAGTAAAAATAGTCCGTCGTCGCTCAACCGCTCATTCGCGAGCTCGAGGAATCCGCGATAATTCTTATAACCGATGTGTTCCGTCATGCCGATCGAGACGACGCGGTCGAACGTGCCTTTCGCGTCGCGGTAATCGATCAGTTGAAATTCGAGCGGCAGTCCTTTCGCCGCCTCGCGTGCGAACTTCACCTGCTCTTTGGAAATGTTGATCCCGATGCCGCTCACTTTGTAGTGTTCCGCGGCGTACTTTAAAAATCCTCCGAAGCCGCAGCCGAGGTCGAGCACCGTCATGCCGGGCTTGAGTCCGATCTTTTTGCAGATCAGATCGTATTTCGCGTCCTGCGCCTCGTCCAGCGTCTTTGCATCCTTCCAATAGCCGCAGGTGTACGCCATGCTTTTGCCGAGCATCCGCACATACAGGTCATTGCCGGCGTCATAGTGCTTTTCTGCCACGACGCGCGATTTTGACTTGGTCTGATAATTGACGAGCCGGGCTTTGAGGTGGTGCATCGCGATGCGCCAATTCCTCAATTCCGCATCAAGATCTGCGCGAAGCACTTTGAAGAAGAACTCGTCGAGCCGTTCGCAATCCCACCAGCCGTCCATATACGACTCCCCGAGGCCGAGGTGGATCTGGCGCATGACACGGGGATAGAACTCCTCGTTGTGCACCTGGATATCCCATGGATTGTGGTCGCCGATGGACACCCCTACGCGCGCGGCGACGCTTGTTATCAGCTCCTTTTCATTCTTCATAAATGATTTTCCGACGTATAGATATAAGTGTATCAAATTTCCATATCTGGTAAACTGATACCAATGGCAGATGAACTTTCACTGACCGTGCTTGCGGGGAAGTCTTCCGATGAGATCTTTTCGGCGCTGCACACCTCCGCGAGCGGACTCTCCGTGGCTGAGGCCGCCGCGCGACTCAAAGTCTACGGTCCAAATGAGTTTGCGGGGAAAAAGAAGCTGCAACCCGTTTTGATATTCCTCTCCAAGTTCCGGAATCCGCTGCAGATCCTTTTGATCGTCGCGGCGGTCATCTCCGGCATTCTGGGATCGCACATTGAGGCGGTCATCATTTTGGCGATCGTGTTCGGGAGCGCCTTCATCGATTTTTTGAATACTTATAAGTCGGCGCAAGCGGCGGAAGCATTACAGGAAAAGGTGACGATCACCGCTGCGATCATGCGCGGCGGGGAACTGAAGGAGCGAAAATTGCGCGAGGTCGTTCCCGGCGATATTTTTTCTTTGGAAGCGGGCGACCTGGTGCCTGCCGACGCGATCGTGCTTGAGGCGCACGACCTTTTTTTGAACGAGGGCGTGTTGACGGGGGAGTCGTTGCCGGTGGAGAAGACGGCGGGTGGCGCAGGGGTCAGTGGGAGCGCCGGGCGCACCGTCCTGCTCGGCACGAGCGTCGTTTCGGGAAAAGGCACTGCGGTGGCGGTGCTGACCGGTGAGCGTACGAGCGTCGGCAACATTGCGGACAAGTTAAAGCGTCCGGATGTGCCGACGGAGTTCGACCGGAACCTGAAAGACTTCAGCTATTTCATATTCAGGACCACTATCGCGCTCGTGATCGCGGTGCTGGTCATCGAATATATTATTGCTCCACCGCACCGATATTTTGGAGGTGATCATCTTTGCCGTTGCGATCGCGGTCGGGCTCACGCCGGAGCTTCTGCCCCTTATCGTCACGAGCAATCTTGCGAAAGGCGCGATCGCGATGTCAAAGAACGGCGTCATTGTAAAGAAGCTGGCGGCCATCCATAACTTCGGCGGCGTCGATGTGCTGTGCACGGACAAGACCGGCACGCTGACGGAAGACCGCATCACGCTCATCAAGTGCGTCGACGCCACGGGCGCCGAGAGCGACGAGACGAACCTGTGGGGCTATCTGAGCAGTAAAAACCTGACCGGGGTGCACGGCGTGCTCGACGAGGCGATCGAGAAATTCAAAACATTGGACATCGCCGGATGGGAAAAGGTGGATGAGATCCCGTTCGACGCGGAGCGCAAATTGGAATCGGTGATCGTTAAAAAAGGGAAAGCAACCGTGCTGATCGCGAAGGGCGCCCCGGAAGAGATTTTAAAGATGTCGGATCATTACGACGGGCATATCAGCATTACCGGTAAGGCGATCAAGCCTAAAAAAATCACTCCTGCGTTGCGTGCAAAGATCAACAAGGAATATGAAGCGCTGAGCGCCGACGGTTTCCGCGTGCTCGCGCTCGGCATCAAAGAGGTGCCGCACAAGACGACGCCGTACGGCAAAAAGGACGAGGGTGATATTTCATTCGTCGGCTTTCTCGCGTTTCTCGATCCGCCAAAGAGGAGCGCAAAGGATACCCTCGCCAAGATGGCGGCGTATCACGTGGCCATCAAGATCATCACCGGTGATAATTTTTTGGTGACGAAGAAGATCGCGGATGAGATCGGCCTGCCGATCGTCGGCGCGCTGACGGGCGACGAGATGGCGAAGATGAGCGAGCACGAGCTCCACGCCAGGGTGGAGACGGCGAATATCTTTACGCGGGTGAATCCGGAACAGAAAGAGCATATCATCCGCATCCTGCGCGAGAACAAGCATGTCGTGGCGTATATGGGCGACGGCGTGAACGATGTGCTCTCTATTAAAGAGGCGGACGTCGGCATCTCGGTCAACAATGCGGTGGACATCGCGAAGGAAACGGCGGACATCATTCTGCTCAAAAAGGGCCTCGGCGAGATCATCGACGGCATCGTGGAGGGGCGCAAGACGTTCGCCAATACGTTCAAATACCTGATGATGGCGCTCTCGTCGAATTTCGGCAATATGTTCAGCATGCCGATCGCGTCCATATTCCTGCCGTTCCTGCCGATGACCGCGCCGCAGATCCTGCTCAATAATTTTCTCTATGATTCGTCACAGCTCGCGATCCCGTTCGACAAGGTGGACCAGGATTTTCTCGCGCGCCCGAAGAACTTCAACATCCAATACATGAAAAAATTCATGTATATCTTTGGCCCGCTCAGTTCACTCTTTGACTTTGCCACGTTCGGTGTCCTGCTCCTCGTGTTGCACGTGAACGGGATGGCCTTTCAGACCGGCTGGTTCCTCGAATCCATCGCCACGCAAACGCTCGTCGTGAACATCATCCGGAGCAAGTTCAATTTCTGGGAGAATGGCGGGCCGAGCCGTGCGCTTGTTCTCGCCACGTTCGGTGCGGTTGTCGTCGGCTGGGGCATCACGTACTCGTTCCTTGGTCCCGCGTTCGGCTTCGCAAGGTTCGGGCTGTATCCGGTACTGCTGATATTGGCGATCGTTGCGGCGTATCTTCTGCTCGTGGAATTCGTAAAAAAATTCTTCTTCAGGAAGTATGAATATCTGATAGAGAGGTAGTGTAACGCCACTCTATTTCCTCACCTCCTTCTCCAGGCTCTCGCGCACATTCAGTTTCCGTAAGAGATAGAGGAGGATGGTCAGCACGATGGCCGCCGCAAATGCGAATTGCGTGAGTCCCACGCCGACGAGCACGCCGATCGCGGCCGCAGTCCAGATGAGCGCCGCCGTCGTCACTCCGTGAGGCTGATTATCCGTTTTGATGATGAGCCCCGCGCCGAGAAAGCCGATGCCTACGACGATGTTCGCGATCATGGTGAGAAATCCGCTGTTCCGCGCGATGACATCCGACAGGTTGTTGGTCTGTGCGGAAACGATGTAGGGGAGGGTGAGTGCGATCATCGAAAAAATCGCCGCGCCGCTCGTCACGAGCATCGTCGTACGGATGCCGGCAGACTCTTTGCCCACGAGCTCGCGCTCCAGGCCGAGCAGTGCGCCGAGCACGAGCGCGATCGCGAACCGCAGGAGCATTTGTTCAAACGTCAACATTGTATTAATATTAGCATAATCATATGCACGAGCGAACGTATATAGGTGATTTGGCTGCCCGCGTGGGCGAGGAGGTCATGATAAAAGGCTGGGTTGATGTGCGCCGAGATCAGGGCAAACTGATTTTTTTTGATTTTCGGGATATGTCGGGATACGTGCAGGGCGTTGTCCTGCCGAATGCCGCAGAGGCGCACGAGGTCGGCGCAAAGCTTCGCCCGGAATGGGTGGTTGAGGTAAGCGGAAAAGTGAACAAGCGGCCGGACAAGAACGTGCAGGCTGATAAACAAAACGGCGATGTTGAGCTCGAGATACGTTCGATCACGGTCTTGAACGAGGCGGAGACGCCGCCGTTCGACGTGACGGGCGACGGGCGCGACATCAGCGAGGATATCCGTTTGAAGTATCGCTATCTTGATCTGCGCCGCCCGCGCTTGCAGAAAAATATCCGCATGCGTGACACGATCATCACGTTCTTCCGCGACTATATGCACAAGCATCATTTTGTGGAAATCGAGACACCGATTTTAATGAAAGGTACGCCGGAGGGTTCGCGGGAGTACATCGTGCCGTCGCGCCTGGAGACGGGAAAGTTCTACGCGCTTCCGCAATCACCCCAGCAGTTCAAACAGCTTTCGATGGTTGCCGGATTCGAGCGTTATTTTCAGATCGCGCGGTGCATGCGGGATGAGGATCTCCGCGGCGATCGCCAGCCGGAATTCACCCAGCTCGACTACGAGATGTCATTCGTCACGCAAGAGGATATTTTGAGCTTCACCGAGCCGATGTTCATCGAGATGGTGAAGACGCTCTTCCCGGAGAAGCATATTTCGACGACGCCGTTCCCGCGGATTACATTCAAAGAGTCCATAAAAAAGTATGGCAATGACAAGCCGGATATGCGCAAAGACAAGAACGATCCGAACGAGCTTGCGTTCGCGTGGGTTGTTGATTTTCCCATGTTTGAACACGCCGACGATGGGACGTTCCAAGCTGCGCATCATCCGTTCTGTTCTATAAAAGAGGAGGATGTGGATAAGTTCATGAAAGGCGAGGATCTAATGAATATTCGCGCTAACTCATACGACCTTGTGCTGAACGGCTACGAATTGAGTTCGGGCAGTATCCGTATCCACAAATCCGATATGCAGCAGAAAGTGTTTGAACTATTAAAATTTGATGAAGCCACCGTGCAGAAAAAATTTGGCCATATGTTGCAGGCGTTCAAATATGGTGCGCCGCCGCACGGCGGGTTCGCGCCGGGCATCGATCGCATCGTGATGCTGATGATGAACGAACCGAACATTCGCGAGGTCATCCCATTTCCCAAGACCGGCGAAGGCAAGGACCTCATGATGGGATCGCCCTCAGAGGTGGACAAGAAGCAATTGGATGAGCTAGGATTGGAAATCAGGAAGTCGCCCGAGAAGAAATAGTGCCGTAAATAAATTATTAACTAATCATAAAATGGAAAAATCATTGGTGTTGCTTAAGCCGGATGCGTTGGATCGCGGGATCGTCGGAGAGATCATTCAGCGCTTTGAACGCGCGGGAATTAAGATCGTGGGATTAAAGATGGTAGTGGCAAATGAGGAGACCGCAAAGAAGCATTACACGGAAGACCTCGCCCAGCGACGCGGTCAGGCGGTGCGTGATCTTATGATCGCTATGATCTCATCGGGGCCGATCATTGCGCTTGCGCTCGAAGGCGTCGAAGTAGTTGAGGTGGTACGCAAGTTGGTTGGCACGACTGAGCCGAAGTCCGCAGCACCCGGAACGATCCGTGGTGACTTTGCGCACGTTTCATTCAAACATGCTGATGAGCATAAGATTGGCGTATTCAATCTTATCCATGCATCTGGTTCAAAGGAGGAAGGCGAGACGGAGGTCGCAGTCTGGTTTAAGCCGGAAGAACTGGTTTCCCATAGCCCTTCGTATACGAGTATTACACTTAAACAATAGCCATGGAATTTGTTCCGACCAATTATCCTGTCGAGAACGAGTATCCTAAACTGGTAAGGGATAATATCCCTGATATCATAAAAGCGCGCACGGGCATCGATCCGGAACAGCGCATTGCGTCGGACGATGCCGAATTCGAGTTGTTTCTTTTAAAAAAGATAGTAGAGGAAGCCATCGAGCTTCAACATTCTGGCGAACACAATAATCTCGAGGAAGAAATAGTGGACATCAATCAACTTATCGAAACTCTCATGCGGTTGAGGGGTAAAAAAGCAGAGGAGATCCGTGCGATACAGGAAGAAAAGCGGAGTAAGAACGGGGGATTCGAGAAGCGGATCATTATGCTATCTAAAGTAGAAAAACCTGAATGAAGCAGACCAATATTTGCTTCTTAGTGAGAGATGGAAAGGTTTTGCTTGGCATGAAAAAGCGGGGCTTTGGTATGGGAAAGTGGAATGGTTTTGGCGGAAAACTAAGGGAGGGGGAGGATATAAAAGTCGCAATGGTTCGGGAAATAAAAGAAGAGATCTGCGTCGACGTTGCGGTCGACGCGTTGAAGGAAGCGGGGACGCTCGAATTCCATTTTCAAGCAACGCCTGATTGGGATAATTTTTGCCACGTCTTCGTCGCCGCCGAATGGTCGGGCGAGCCTTCCGAATCCGAGGAAATGCGCCCGCAGTGGTATCGGACGAATCAGTTACCGTTCGAATCAATGTGGGTCGACGATCCACATTGGGTACCGCTCGTGCTTGCTGGGAAAAAAATAAAAGGAAGGTTCCTTTTTGATGACAGTGGAAAAGAGATTCTTAATTTTGCGGTTTCGGAGGTGCATTCGTAATGGGCATAGATTTTTTTAGATATCTTTAATCTGTAATATGGTAGCGTTGCAGAATGACCCTAGACGACGAAAATATTCAATTTCTCAAAGAGAAATTTATAGAATTTTATGGTCAATAAAACATCTACGCCCAGCACCAAAATTTGATGCTAGGCGCGTTGTGGGTAATCCCAAACGTCTACTTTATGGTAACAAACTAACACGCGCTGTCAAAAACCTTTTAATTAAAATTTAATCTTTCAAGAAGGCTATTTCTCCTGCCCCGCAAATGCCTTCACGATCGGATCGAATTCGCCCTCCAAGATTTTTTCAATGTTGTGCCACTTTTTGCCGATGCGATGGTCGGTGATGCGGTCGTCGGGAAAGTTATACGTGCGGATCTTTTCGGAGCGGTCGGCGGATCCGATCTGGTCGCGGCGATCCTGGGCGATGTTGCCGACCGCGCGGATCTGTTCGAGCTCGTAGAGTTTGGCGCGCAGCACGTCCATGGCTTTCTCGCGGTTGGCGTACTGGGAACGTTCCTCGCGCGAGGCGACGACGATGCCGGTCGGCTTGTGCAGGATCCGCACCGCGGTCTCCACTTTGTTCACGTTCTGTCCGCCCGGACCGCCGGCGCGCGAGAACGTCACTTCAAGGTCGTTCGGCGAGATGTTCACCTCGCGCGCCTCGACGATCGGCAGGATCGCCACGCTCGCGGTGGAGGTGTGCACGCGCCCCGCCTTTTCCGTCTTTGGGATGCGTTGCACGCGATGGACGCCGGATTCGTGTTTGAGCGCCTCGTAACACCCTTCGCCTTTCACCTCTGCGGTCAGGCTTTTATAGCCCTGATTGTTCTCGCTCGAGTCAAGGATGGAAAAGCTCCAGCCCCGTTTTGCGGCGTAACGCTGGTACATACGGGCCAGATCGCCGGCAAAGATGGATGCCTCGTCGCCGCCGGCTCCGGCGCGGATCTCTACGATGATTTTATTCGTGGTCATTGGGGAAAATCGAATTTCCTCACTATGGTATCATAATATACAAGATGGAACAAAAGCTTATTCTCGTTGCCGATGATGAGGCCGCCTTCCGGGAGATATTCACCGCTAAACTGACCGCGGATGGTTATCGCGTGGAAACGGCGGAGAATGGCGAGGTAGCACTCGCGAAGGCGAAGGCGCTGAAGCCGGACCTCATCCTTTTGGATGTCAAGATGCCCGTGATGGACGGTCCGACGGCGCTCCTTAAACTACGTGACGATCCGGAGATCAAAGATATCAAAGTCGTCTTTCTCACGAGCCTTGGCGATGCGCGGCAGGAGATGCAGGACATGAACCGCACGATATCGAAAGATTTCGGCGCGCAAGGATATTTAAAGAAGACGGATGACCTGAATCACCTCGGTGATGAAATAAAAAAGCTATTGGAAAAATAAAATACCCCCAGGTATCTCGCTCCGACGTAAGCACGTCCACTCGCTCGATACCTGGGGGTATTTTATTTACTGCTTTTTGACGCGAACCTTCTTTGTTTTCGGTTCAACCTTCGCGGCGCGGCGGGACTTGAACTTCTCCACGCGTCCTGCGGTGTCGATCAACTTCTCTTCGCCGGTATAGAACGGATGGCACTGTGCGCAAATTTCAACCCGGATCTCTTCCTGGGTCGCGCCGGTCACGAACGTGTTTCCGCAGGCGCAGATGACATTCGCCTTGGCAAAATATTTCGGATGGATTCCTGTTTTCATGATGTTGTCTATTATATGCGATGAGTTTTGGTTAGTCAAATTGAAAAGTGAAGGGCCTCGCGAAAGCGGGGCCCTTGTTGTCTGCGGGCGGTATTATCAGCCGCCATAGTTTATTGCGACGCAAATGGCGATCAGGGCTGCGAGGATGAGTACTGTGAGCCAGAATTTCCTTAGGAAGCCGGTCGTTTGAGCCTCCTTGATCTGCTCATTCGTCACTTCCGAAGGCGCCGTCCGCTTCAGAATTTCCGCCGTGGTGGGCGAAATTCGAAAAAACTTTTGCGGGGTTCTCTTGTACGTCATGGTCTCGCCCTCCTTGGACGATTTTCCCTGGGAATATATTATC